>NZ_BAABNJ010000004.1:0-429412 GCF_040362265.1 Candidatus Pelagadaptatus aseana | reverse complement strand
GCCAGCTGCGCCGGTTACGGCAACACGAACAGGTGCTTTCACAATAATTCTCCGGTTTGATCTTTTTGTTTGGTCTTTTGGACTGCGGGGCGCGAAAACCCGCGACCCACCTCTTAAGGCGGGCCCAATTATAGGGATCTTGCAGAAAATTGCATCTAAAAACGCGCCAGACTTAGCCCAAGGTCTACAAGCCCTTTATCGAGCCAGTTCTTGATAGCGCTGATTCAACGCCTGATAGAGCTCATCTTTAAAATCGGACTTGGCGGTATCCAGTTCTTTGACGGCTTCAACCAAGTGCTCGTTGTCTTCTTTACCAGACCAATTCTTGATGTAGCTACCATCCTGATAACCATTGTCCTGACGAAAGAAGTTCAGGACATTCTTTCCTACATAGCCGATGTAAAGATCTTCGAAACTCAGCTCAATGCCGGCCATGAGTCGGGCAAAAGCGCGCACACAAAAGGATTTTTCACTCAGGGTTTGGCAGGCAAAGGCTTCCAGATCCTGACGAAAATCGGGCTCATCAGTCTGGATATGCAACTGGGACTCAATCTCGGCGGCAAGATCAGTAACGGCTTTGCCACTGGAAAGCAGAATACTCAGGCCAAAGTGCCAGATATCGATAAGCTCCAGTTGTACCTGTTCGATATCCGGTGTCTGCTTTTTCCACCACTTCCAGCCATAGTGATCCAGCAACTCGGCGCATTCAATCCAGATGGCCCGATACCATTCAAAATTTTGATTGCGCCAGTCAGTATGAACCTTGGTATTCATGCTGTCCTGAAGCTCCAGCATGGTAATGATCTGTTGTTGCATGTATCCCCCTGAAGTCCCGCTTTAAACGGCCTTTTTAAACAAATTATGGAAATTCTCACTCGTGGTCCGGATGACCTCCTGGTAGCTCACGCCTTTTAACTCGGCGATAAACTCGGCCACCTGTTTGACATACCCCGGCACATTGGCCTTTCCACGGTAAGGTACCGGGGCCAGATAAGGTGAATCGGTTTCAACCAGCATACGGTCGAGCGGCACTTTACTGGCAACGTCCCGCAGCTCAGTGGCATTTTTAAAGGTCACAATCCCGGAAAACGAGATGTAGTAATTCATGTCCATGGCGGCTTTGGCCATCTCCCAGCTTTCGGTAAAACAATGCAGAACTCCGGCATTTTCCATGCAGCCATGTGCCTTGATCAGATCCAAAGTGTCCTGACGAGCATCGCGGGTGTGAACAATGACGGGGAGTTGAGCTTCAGCCGCAGCCTGCAGGTGCACCACAAAACTGTCCTGCTGTACCGACTTGCTGTCATTGCTGTAGTAGTAATCAAGGCCTGTTTCGCCCAGAGCAACCACCTTGGGATGAGCGCTCCACGCCACCAGTTGTTCAGCCGTTGCCAGGCCCTTTTCCACATCCAGCGGATGGACACCAACGGAGCTTACAACCTGAGGATAGTTTTCAGCCATGGCCACCACGGCCTCACGATTGTCGAGACTGATTCCAACACAGAGCATTTTCTCAACGCCCTGCTCTGTTGCATGAGCCATGACGGCATCCAGGGAATCATCAAATTTATCGAGTTTGAGTCGATCCAGATGGCAGTGAGAGTCAATTAACATAATAACTTCCGTACAACAAAATCGGATTAATCAGGGAAATAAAAAGGCCAGCTGATACTGGCCCTGAATAACATCATGTTCGGTATGAATTCGTTACTGTCAGCAAATCACATGGTATGAGTAGGACGATCGGAGTCCAGCGAACCGGCCAGATAGGTTTCAATTTTTTTCGACGCGGTATCGTCCTGGTCACTGAACTGCACACCGACGCCTGCCGCGCGATTACCCTGAGCACCCTTGGGGGTCACCCAGACAACCTTGCCTGCCACCGGAATCTTTTCCGGCTCATCCATCAGATTTAACAACATAAACACCTCGTCACCGAGGCTGTAATTTTTGTTGGTGGGGATAAACAGACCGCCGTTCTTTACAAACGGCATATAGGCCGCATAGAGAACCGCCTTGTCTTTAATGGTCAGCGAAAGAATGCCATTTCTGCCACCGAGTCCCTGCATGTTAAATCTCCAAATGCCGTGTCTATACAGACTTGCAAAAAATCAGGTAAGAACCAATGCTGCTAATTTAGTCCATTTAACAGCGAATGTCTCGCCTGCTGAGGTCTTTGCGACTGTTTTAGCAAGGCTTGCCAGTCCATCAATAATTCTTCGAGAAGCAGTTGCTTGTTGGGGTTACTGCCCGATAGGAGTTGCCGCTTGGTGATGATCAGCTTATCGAGCAGTCGAAAGACCAGTTGCTCTCTGACCAACAGCAATTTGCCAACCACCAGCTTCTCTCCTTCATGGTGTGGACTGGCATCCGAAAAGCGGGCTTTGGCTGATAGCTGCAACCAAAACAGCAACATCTCGACCAGCGCCAGAGGATCACCACCCTGAAGTTTCTGAGCCACATCAAGCGGAGAGATTCGGAACTCGGCAATATCGATCAGATATCGGGCAAACTGCTCCCGTATCTCCAGTTGATCACCATCCATCAACTCAAGGGCAGTCAGGGGAGCACCGGCGGCGCAATCAAGCAAATATTCAGGTTCCTGACCAACGGCCAGCGGCGTCAGCCACTCCAGGCTCTGACTGCGATCGGGAATGGCAAATTCCAACTGCTGACAGCGACTGCGAATGGTCGCCATCAACAGACTGGGCATATGAGAGACCAAAATCAGTGTGGTGTTGCCTGCAGGCTCTTCGAGACATTTTAACAAGGCGTTTGCCGCATTCAGATTCAATGATTCAGCGGGCTCAATAATGGCCACCTTGTGATTCCCCTGCTGGGGGGTTTTGGCGACAAACTCGGTCAACTGCCTGACCTGATCGATTTTGATTACCCGGCTTTTGTCTTCTGGCGCCAGATAAAGGTAATCCGGATGGCTTCCCGCTTTCATTAACAGGCAGGTTTTGCAATTGCCACAGGGGGTTTGATTTACCGGGGACAGGCAGGTTAATAACCGGGCAAAGGCTTTGGCAAAATGAACCTTGCCTATGCCCTCATGGCCCACCAGCAGCAGAGCATGGGGTAATTTACCATCCGCTTGCTGGCCAGACAGCCGTAGCCAGAGTTGCTGCTGCCATGGCAGCGGGGATAACAGGTGATCAGACATGAGGCTTTCAGTGGCGATATTTACAGGCAAACAGACAAGTCGGAAGATTACCAAATTGGCTAGGGCAATAACACCTGTTGATACAGTTGAGACAAAGATGGCTCAGACAAACGGGCTCTGCGATAATCGCGGCCATGAATCATCAAGCACTGCATATTCTCTACGCAGATGAAGATCTGCTGGCCATTAACAAACCCGCCGGATTACTGACCGTTCCCGGGCGAGGCATTGATAATCAGGACTGCCTGATCAATCGGGCACTGGATGCCTACCCCAACAGTCGGGTTGTTCACCGTCTCGATATGGCAACGTCCGGCATTGTCCTGTTGCCGCAAAACCATCAATCACTGAGTGCACTCAGCAAGCAGTTTCAGGCACGCACAGTCAAAAAACGCTACTGCGCCTTAGTCTATGGATGTATGGATGCTGATAATGGCAGCGTAGATCTGCCGTTGGTCTGTGACTGGCCCAATCGCCCCAGACAGATGGTTTGCCACACCAATGGCAAACCTTCACAAACTAATTATGAAGTGGTTGAACGTGAGAATGGCTTCAGTCGCGTTTTACTCTACCCCATCACAGGTCGGTCTCACCAGCTGAGGGTGCATATGCAGGCATTGGGGCACCCTATCCTTGGTGATTTCTTCTATGCTCACGAGCGGGCTTTGACGCCCTATTCCAGACTGATGCTGCACGCTGAATACATCGCTTTCAAGCACCCCAGAACAGGTGAAAGCATCACTCTGGAGTGTCCGCCGGCATTTTGAGCGCCTCAGGGCAACGTCAGTTGTCGCTCTAGACAGCTGCGAATATCCGCCTGGACTTGTTCCAGGGGTTGTCCCGCATCAATCAATTGATAATGATCCGGAGCCTGATCCGCTCGCTCTCTGTAACCACGACGAACCCGTTCAAAAAATGACAGTTCTTCGGTTTCAAAGCGATCAAGGTCGCCTCTTTGCCGAGCCCGTTTCAAACCAGTTTCAACATCGATATCAAGAATGAGCGTCAGATCGGGGCGTATGTCATTTTGTACCAGAGTCTCGAGGGACCTAATGGTCTCCAGTGCCAAGCCTCGACCGTACCCCTGATAGGCAAATGTGGCGTCGGTAAAACGATCACATAACACCCACTGGCCCTTTTCCAACGCAGGCAGAATGACTTGGTTTAAATGCTGTGCTCTGGCCGCAAACACCATTAACAGCTCGGCGGTAGGATCAACGGTTTCATCTCGTTTTTTTAGCAAAAGCTCGCGCAACTCTTCAGCCAGCGGCGTACCACCAGGCTCTCGGGTCACCAGCAAAGGGATGCTTTGATCCCGAAGATAGTTCTCAATAAAAGTGCGATTGGTGGATTTACCAACTCCTTCGGTACCTTCAAGGGTCAGAAATTTTCCGCGTGACTGTGACAATGATTGGCCTGCTGTGGTTATTTTCGCTGGGGTGGCAATGATTACTGAGGTGCCGAGCGATAGTTCGCCTTACGTGTTAACTGGTATTGACGAACTGCTTCCTCGTGTTCAGCCAAAGTGGCAGAAAAATAGTGACTACCGTCACCTTTGGCTACAAAAAACAACGCATCACCGTCTTTGGGGTTGAGTGAGGCTTGAATCGCCGCACGGCCCGGAAGTGCAATAGGCGTGGGGGTCAGCCCATTGATGACATAGGTATTATAAGGTGTTGCCTGTTTCAAATGGTGGCGCCTTATATTGCCCTGATAGTCATCGCCTAAACCATAGATAATGGTCGGATCTGTTTGCAGGCGCATCCCCTTGTTGAGGCGACGCACAAATACGCCGGCGATATCGGCTCTTTCACTGGGTACACCCGTCTCTTTTTCAACAATGGATGCCATGATCAATGCCTCATAAGGCGTTTCATATGGCAGAGGTTCTGTGCGTTTACCCCACTCATCTTCAAGCACCTGTTGCATACGCTGATAGGCCCTAAGCAACAGATCAAGATCAGTCGAACCTTCTGTGTATTGATAGGTATCGGGGAAAAGCCAGCCTTCGGGATTTGGTTGGCTGATACCCATAAGCCCGGCAATTTCGGCCACTGTTTTACCCTTGAGGGTGTGTTGTAATTTGTCCTGCTGAGCCAGAACATCGAGCGACTCTTTGAAAGTCGTCCCCTCAACCAAAGTAATTTTGTAACTGATTACCTGACCTGATAACAGTAGCTGCAACACTTCCAGATCGGAAGTGTTCTCTGCCAATTCGTATTCGCCGAGCTTGATGTTGGTTTGATCCATCAGGCGTGCAAACAGCACCAGCATACGTGGATGCTGAACCACCCCCTTTCGGGCCAAGCGGTTGGCAACAATGGTCAGGTTTTCACCTGCCTGCACTTGTATTGTTCGGTGTTCCGTTGCCACCGCAATGGGGGCTGTTAACATTTTTAATGAAATACCGGCACTGATTAACATCAGGGCCGGCAGCAGAGCCATACCCAATAGAATTTTCTGCAATCTGGTCAAAATTCAAAATGCTCCTTAGGGTGGCCGATAGCTTGGACTAGATAATCATCTACGGCCTGTTTTATGGTTTTAATCAAAGGGTTGCCGGAAACAAACCCCTGAGCTGCAATGGATGCAATTTCTACCACACCAGTAAGGGCATTGCATTTAAAAGCTGCTTTGAATTCTGCCAGGTCTGTTGCGGCAACAGTCTGAACAGTGACCTTTAATTGCAATGCTGGTGCCAGCTCTTCAATAATTAAACGGCGCAAAACCCCGGCGACACCACAGTCGCTTAGCTCGGGAGTTACCAAACGCTGGTGTTGATCAATAAAGAACAGATTACTGTTGGTTGTCTCTATAACGTGGCCGTTGCTGTCGCATAACAGGCCATCGCGATAACCTGCGGCTTTTGCCTCTTGTCGGGCCAGTACATTCTCCAGGCGATTGAGGTGTTTTATGCCCCCCAGACGGGGATTTTCATACATGGGGGTTTCACAGCGGATCAGATGCTCACTGCCGGGTGGATGAACCCGCCCCGGAGTGAAACGCACTACGACATTGGCTTTTATGTCCGCAGAGTACTGATAACCGCTAGTGCTGCTGCCTCGTGTGACCATCAACTTGGTGACGCCATGTCGGGCTTCTGGCTCAGAGTGAGTAAGATAATGTTGCAGCTGATTAAGACTGTCTGAGAGGCAGTCTCGGGGCACATCAATACCCAGTCGATTCAAACCATGCTGCAATCTGTCTTTATGAAACTGCCACAGGGGCATGATACCGGCCTGTACCCGAATGGTTTCAAACACACCGTCACCAAATGCCAGCCCCCGGTCATCGACAGCAATGGTGTCAGTGGGGATGCCATTAACAAGAAGAAAAGGTTTCATCAGCACGCAGATGGTTTAAGCCCGGAAATAAACAGAATCATCAATCAGATTTTACGGAAAACCAGTGAACCATTGGTTCCGCCAAAGCCGAAGGAATTGGACAGAGCAATTTCTATGGGTTTCTCTTGAGCATTCTTCGGCACCAGATTGATATCGCAATCGTCGCTGGGGTTATCGAGATTGATTGTGGGTGGTGCCACCTGATCCTGAATCGCCAAAGCAGTAAAAATAGCTTCGACACTGCCGGCAGCACCCAACAAATGACCGATCATGGATTTGGTGGAGCTGCAGGCTACCGAGTTTGCCCCCTCTCCTAACACCGATTTAACCGCACGACATTCCGCTACATCACCGGCAGGCGTAGAGGCTCCATGTGCATTGATATAATCAACGGTTTCTGGATTGACGCCGGCATCGTTCAGGGCATTGCGCATCGACATGGCTGCACCAGCACCATCTTCCGGTGGTGAGGTCATGTGATAAGCATCACCGCTCATACCAAAACCAATCAATTCACAGTAAATCTTGGCACCACGGGCTTTTGCCATTTCATACTCTTCGAGCATGATCACACCGGCACCTTCCCCCATGACAAAGCCATCACGGTCTTCATCCCAGGGGCGACTGGCCGCTTGAGGATCATCATTGCGGGTAGAAAGCGCACGGGCGGCACCAAAACCGGCAAGGCCAACATTTGTGGTCGACATCTCCGCACCGCCAGCGAGCATGGCATCGGCTTCACCGTATTGGATTATTCTCGCCGCCTGGCCAATGTTATGAGTTCCAGTGGTGCAGGCTGTCACAATCGATATATTGGGACCTTTCAGTCCGTATTTGATGCTCAGGTTGCCGGCAATCATATTTTGAATGGCGCCGGGTACAAAAAATGGAGAAACCCGGCGCGGCCCTTTCTCAGCAATAAGCAATGACGTTTCAGCGATGGATTGTAGACCGCCAATACCAGATCCGATGGCGGCCCCAACTCTTGGGGCATTTTCTTCGGTAATTTCCAGTCCCGCATCCTCAAAAGCCTGAATACCAGCGACCATGCCGTACTGAATAAAAGGATCCATTTTGCGTGCGTCTTTGGGAGCCATATAGGGCTCTACGGAAAAATCTTTCACCTGAGCCGCAAACTTGGTGCCGTAAGCTGAAGTATCAAACTTCTCAATCAGAGATACGCCGCTTTGGCCTGCGAGAATGCCCTCCCAGCTTGAAGCAACATCATTTCCCAATGGGGAAATCATACCCATTCCGGTAACAACAACTCTACGACGCAAAACGAAACCCTCCAAAGGTTTGGGATAAATGGCTTAAAGCCATGCATTATTATTGGTAGCTTACAGGGAATCAGCCAATTTTTTTATTTTGGCATTATCTGGCAGGCATTAAAAAGCCGCTTTATTGAATAATAAAACGGCTTTGGCCGATTTTGCTCTGCTCTTTAAGAAGCCGGATTCACTAACGATAAGCGAATCAAAGCAAAATCAAAATACCTGATTGGGTTATTAACCCAGGTTGGCATTTACGTAATCGATAGCCAGCTGAACAGTGGTGATCTTTTCAGCTTCTTCATCAGGAATTTCGGTCTCGAACTCTTCTTCCAGAGCCATTACCAGCTCAACGGTGTCCAGAGAATCCGCGCCCAGATCTTCTACGAAAGAAGCTTCATTTTTTACTTCTTCTTCTTTAACACCCAGTTGCTCGGCAACGATTTTCTTTACGCGCTCTTCAATGCTGCTCATAGTTAAATTTAACTCCACGTTATTTGTTAGCAGTTTGATTGCACCTTATTTGCTGAGTAAATCCCACCAAACAACGGAACAAACAAGTAGTTAGTTCAAGCGAAACTCGTCGGTCATTTTACCTAAAATTTCGAGAGTTGAAACAATTAAACTCAAAAAATCAGGCCGACCGGCAAATCCCACCAGAATTTAGTTCATATACATGCCGCCATTCACATGAATGGTGTCACCGGTGATATAAGCTGCGGCGTCGCTGGCAAGAAACGACACCACTCCGGCAATTTCTTCAGGCTGTCCCAGACGCCCCAGAGCGATCTGATCAAGCATCAATTTCTTTTGATCATCGGTCAGCTCCTTGGTCATATCGGTATCAATAAAACCAGGCGCAACGGTATTGACTGTAATGTTGCGAGAACCTACCTCTTTGGCCAGAGCACGGGCAAATCCGGCCACCCCAGCTTTGGTCGCAGCGTAGTTGGATTGTCCTGCATTACCCATTGAGCCTACCACGGAGCTGATATTGATAATGCGACCCCAGCGGGCTTTCATCATGCCGCGCAGACAGGCCTTGCTGAGTCGGTAAATGGCACTGAGATTGGTATTGATCACATCGAACCATTCTTCATCACTCATGCGCATCAGCAGGTTATCTTTGGTAATCCCGGCGTTATTAACCAAAATGGTGGGTGCACCGTATTCATCCTGAATTGATTTTAACAAGGCCGCAACAGACTCAGCCTCGGTAACATTCAGCACCTTACCGGATCCCTGAACCCCCTTTTCTGCAAAACGAGCACTGATTTTGTCAGCACCGGATTCCGATGTGGCAGTGCCGATAACAATCGCACCCTGCTCGCCCAGCATGTCGGCAATGGCTGCACCAATGCCACGGCTGGCACCTGTTACCAATGCCACCTTGTCTTTCAAGCTCATATTCATTCCTCAGTTATTCTTAAGATTCAGCAACAGCTTCCAGCGCTTTAGCCAAATCGGCTGGCGTTTCGGAGGCAAAACTGGTCAGAGACTTGTCAATGCGTTTACACAGACCGGACAGGACCTTACCGGGACCACATTCAACCAATGTATCAATACCTGCGGTTTGCAATGCTTTGGTGCAATCTACCCAGGGTACAGGCGTATAAATCTGTTGATACATAAGTTGCTGAATGGCTTCAGGATTATTCTCAACTGCAGCGGTGACGTTATGTACAACAGGTGTTTCTGGCGCCTTATAATCGGTTGCATCAATGGTTTCTTTCAGACGATCCGCAGCCGGCTTCATCAAAGAAGTGTGAAACGGAGCACTGACAGGCAATGGCATGGCACGCTTGGCACCAGCGGCCTTGCACAGTTCACCGGCACGTTCAACGGCAGCCGCTGAGCCAGCGATAACCACCTGTCCCGGTGAATTGAAGTTTACAGCGGCAACAACCTCTCCCTGTTCAGCCTCCTGGCAAGCTTTGTTGATGGCTTCATCGTCCAGACCAATGATCGCAGCCATTGCGCCCTCACCGGCAGGAACCGCTTCCTGCATGTAGCGACCACGAAGCTGAACAGTTTTAACGGCATCTTTAAATTCAACAACACCCGCGCAGACCAGCGCAGACCATTCGCCCAAACTGTGACCGGTCATCAGCGCCGGCTGGGCGCCACCCAGTTGTTGCCAAACCCGCCAGATCGCCACACTGGATGTCAGCAGCAATGGCTGAGTTCGCTCGGTCTGATTGAGTTCTTCCTGAGGGCCTTCCTGAACCAGCGCCCACAAATCATACCCAAGCACTTCCGAGGCCTCAGCAAAGGTTTCTTCCACTACCGGGTACTCGGCTGCCAGCTCTGCCAGCATGCCTACTTTCTGCGAGCCCTGACCGGGGAAAACAAAGGCAAGATTTCCTTTAGACATAGATATCCAATCCTGATTATTTGATTACACAGTAAAGGGAAAAATTGACCACTGCATGACAGTGATCAATTCAGGAGCATTGTTAGAGGTAGGCTTCAAGAAGGCTTTCGTTAATCAATTGGGGGACGTTGTGATTTACCTGATCCAACGCCGTTTCCAGTGCGAAACGAAAGCTCCTCGCGTCCGCACTTCCGTGGCTTTTAACCACTGTTCCCTGCAATCCCAAAAAGCTGGCCCCATTATAGACTGCCGGGTCAAATTTGTTATGCCATTTCAGCAACAGTGGCTGGGCAAATAGGCCAACCAACCGGCCCCACCACGAAGATTCCAGCTCAGCCTTAAGACCTGAAGCTAAAAATCTGGCCACACCCTCGCTGATTTTGAGCGCAATATTACCGACAAAACCGTCGCAGACCACAACATCTGCACGGCCCTCAAAAACCTGATCACCTTCTATATAACCCTGATAATTCAGCGCCTCATTTTCGCGCAGTAACGTAGCTGCAAGACGAATCTTTTCATTACCCTTAATGTCTTCAGAACCATTATTAAGTAAGGCTACAGCAGGTGAATGGGATTTCCCCAATGATTGCGCCAGAACACTGCCCATAATGGCAAACTGAAGTAATTGCTCGGCGGTCGAGTCGACATTGGCGCCCAAATCCAGCGCCAGACAGGAACCCGTCTCGGTTGGCACATATTTACAGATGGCCGGCCGATCAATGCCCGGAAATGTCTTTAACACGAATCGACCAATAGCCATCATGGCACCGGTATTACCCGCACTCACACAAGCCTGACAGCGGCCGCTGGCAACCAGCTCAATAACGCGCCACAACGAAGAATCTTTTTTTGTGCGCAGCGCCTGTGATGGCTTGTCGGCCATACCGATGACTTCTTCGGCGTGCTCGAAGCGAATATTGGGAGGAAAATCAGGGAGTTCAAGAAGGGATTCGTTACCGACCAGGGTCAGCTCTACCTCAGGGTGAGACAGGGCAAACTCCAGACAAGCCGGTAACGTAGAACGGGGACCTAAGTCCCCGCCCATCAAGTCAACTGCAATGCAGGTTCGCTGCATCGGAGCTGTACAATATTACTCGTCGTTACCGGTTTCGATAACTTTACGGCCTTTATAGAAGCCGTCTGGAGTAACGTGGTGACGGTAGTGCTTCTCACCGGAAGTTGGATCTACAGACAGGGTTGAACCAGTCAGAGAATCGTGAGAACGACGCATACCACGCTTGGAACGAGTCTTTTTGTTTTGTTGAACAGCCATTGTGTGCTCCTACTTTTCACTATTTTCCGGAACCGGGGCGCCTCAGGATTTCGGCGAGCCCTTAAGTTGTTCCAGTATTTGAAACGGGTTTCTCTCATTGGATGAGGCCTCTTCACCGGCTTCACCCTCGTCACCGAAACTGGTTTTACTCTGACAATTATGGTCGTGATAAGAAACCATAGGTAGCTCGAGCAATATTTCATCTTCGATAACGGTGTAAATATCTGTGACGCCCTCCCCGACAATCAATGGATCAAAGCGCTTGGGCAGATTCTTGGCCTCGTCTTCATCCCAGACGATCGCCAGATTTAACTCAGCCTCAAACGGTAGCTCCATCGACTCCAGACAGCGCTGGCAAGTAACCTCGGCGAGCCCGGTTATCTCTCCTTTAATCAGGCGAGTGCGTTGCTCATCCATACCAAAAGCCAGTGCCACATGTACTTCGGCACTGGGATTAAGTACCAGTTCCGCCACTCGAGGCATATCTGAGAAGGCTACCGGGCCTTCTATTTCGATCTGCTTTTGAGCGAATTTCCGCGGATCAAGCTGGCGCGGCAATCGTGTTTTATCTGGGGTGGTCGACATAAGCGCGCAATAATAGGGATCTGCAAGGCTCCTGTCAAAGGAAAAAGCCTTTAAAATCGGGGGATTAGCAATATTTTTTGACTGGGACAAAAAGCCGGGGGCAAACCGAACTCCAGCGACTGTCTCAACAGTCAGCTAACAGCCCCCAGTCAAGCACTTCCGCGGACAAAATAAACATCGCATATTGCTTCAATAATGAACTGCAAGCTATTGAAATTTAAAGATTTGCAACCCGAAAAAACATGCTCATGAAAGAGTCTTCAATCAGCCCAAAACAGAATAATCAGGTATGTCCTTCTTCCCAGCTTTGATGCCAGCTTTCGAATGCCTCGGGCTGCAGTGGCTGGGCCACAAAGTAACCCTGCATAAAATCTGCACCAATATGACAAGCCACATCCCACATGGATAGAGTCTCAACCCCTTCTACGACCACCTGCATGCCCAACCGCCTGGCCATGGAAATTGAAGACTCAATGGCCGCACGTTTGGATTCATCGCGATGCAGCTCCAACATAAACTGCTTATCAATTTTGACGACATTGAATGGCAGGTGCTGCAGCCGCTCAACAGTAGAAAAGCCTGCCCCGAAGTCATCAATTGCCAGCTTTAGACCATTAATGGAGAGACGACTCAGAACTTCCAGAACGGCGGTAAAGTCCTCAACCAGCCCAGTCTCGGTCACCTCAAGAATAACCTTGGAAGCAGGTACCTGATACTCCTCCAGTTTGCCAATAAGATACTCTGGAATTTCCAGCGTACTGAGCATGCCGGCAGAGATATTAAAGGAAATATGAGTATCGATACCCTTCTCCTGCCATGCGCGCCACTGTTGCAGCATGCCCTCGATAACAAACAGGGTTACAGGGCGAATCAAATCGGTGTTTTCGAGGGTTTCGATAAATTGTTGTGGGTAAATCACCCCCCGGCTTGGGTGATGAAGGCGCAACAGCACCTCTGCACTGTAGAGTCGACGACTGTGCACATCAATGATGGGCTGGTAGTAGAGTTGAAACTGCTGCTCTGCGATGGCTCTCAGTAATTCATGAACTTTGACTTTGTTGAGATAGGCTTCAGTCCTGTTATGGACCCCCATAAGCTCCTGATAGCGCTGCATCACCTCAACCACCGAGGTAACGGTAATGGGCTTGGGTACACTGCCAATAAAATCCAGCCGGTGCATTTTGACCAGGCTTTCAACGGTTTTAATGACTTTGGGTGACGTACCGCTGATCAGAATAATGGCAACATCCATTTTGCGCTTTTTGATTAAACGCAAAAATTCAATGCCATCGGTTCCCGGCATATTCAGATCGAGAAAGATCAAATCGAGCGGTAAGCCTTCATCAATTAGCTCCAGCGCCCGCTCTGCCGAGTTGGCAGTAAACACATGGGAGAGCTCACATTCATCCTTGAGAATACCTCTTAGCAAAGAGGTTATGGACACGCTATCGTCCACAATCAGACAGCGTGTCTCCTTGGAAATATTAAACGCCATAGGCCTATAGCCGCATTCCCTGTTGGTATTATCCCTAAAGGCTATCTGGATTTTTAACAAAATCAAAGAGCGGCGCAAAAATAAACACAGAAAAGAACAGCAAGAAATCGAAATGACAGCTAATAACACAGATGCCATAAGGGCTCTGTACCAGAGCCCCGATTAAAGATTATCGCTTAAGCTGCCACCGAACTTCTTCAATCAGCTGATCATACTGATCGTGCAGGCCATTGAGCGCTTTGGATGCCAAATCAAAAAACTGTGAGGCCGGCATCGAAACCTGATCGAGAATGATTTGTCTTTTGACGCAATCCAATAGTTCATTGGTGGCATCAATGCACTGTTGATCCGTTCTCAATTGTGACCAGACAGAGTCGGTATTTTCGCTTACCTTCTTGCACAGATAATTCAGCTTGATACGGGAGATGCTGTCGCACTCCCCCTTGGCAGCAACACCGGTACCAACAGCGCGGGCCTGACCGATAAATTCAGAGGCCGACAAAAGATCTCGCCAAAGTAAGTAGAATGGCTTATCTCCTTGAATTTTTAGGCTGAGCAAACCGTGATGCAGTGCCATATCATCGATCAAGAACAGCACGCTCTGGATCAGTTTGTTGTGCTGCAGCAGATTGTTTTCCATCTCATTATGACGGAAATTGCCGGCAAGCCTGGCCCAATGCTGGTTAATATTTTGCCAGCGCTCGCTTTTTTCAACCCACTCACCCACCTGGCAGATATCACTGATGTCACGACTGACCTGCACTTGCAGCGACTGGATTTCAGCCAGCAAGTCCATGCTGCCATTAAGGTAACCGTTACTGAGACCGCGGTGCTGTTGAATATGGGACAGCAATCTCTTCATGCTTTGCAGCCAGGAGAGACCGGCCATTTGTCTCTCATAGCGTTGTTTTACGTAGTTGTGGCGCAACAGTGCCGCCACCACAATCAATATCAACGATGCTGTAACTATCATGGCCAGATTGTTCATATGGCCTCCTCTTCTTTACGACACAATTCATGCAAATGCTGGGCAATACGTGAAGACTGCTCCGCTTTATCACCATTTTCTCTGGCAACCATCGCCACCTCTTCAATCGACTGGGAGATTTCAGCCGCAGCCTGTTTCTGCTGGACAGAGGCCTCAGAGATCGCCGAAAGCCCCTGAGTAACGGATTCTGTGTTATGGGCTATGGATTCAAACATCTCACCGGCCGATTTAACCGCAGCGGAACTCATGGAGGTTTTATTAACTACTTGATCCATACCCTGGATCACCTCATCCATATTCTGCTGAACTTCTTCAATATTGTCTGAGATCTGTTTTACAGAGGAATAACTGCGGGTAGCCAGAGCCCGAACCTCTTCCGCCACCACGGCAAACCCCCTGCCATGCTCGCCTGCACGAGCGGCCTCAATTGCGGCATTGAGAGCCAGCAGATTAGTCTGCTCTGATATCTCGCGGATAACGTTGGATATGGTGGAAATATTGGCGACCTTGTCATTAAGCTGTGTAATTTTCAGTTTGGTCGTGTCTATGAACGTCGTCACCTCATCCATATCACCAATGGCCTCACTGATGGCGCCAACACCTTCATGACAGCGACCAGTATTGACTGCAGACGACTCGTAAGCCCCTTCCATACGCTGAGCAATCTCATCGATACTGTGGCTGATTTCCGTGACCGTAGCAGCTATTGTGGTTGTTGCCTGAGATTGCTGGAGGATATTCGCTGCCAGTTGCTGAGCCGTTGAGCTCAGCTCTGCAGATGAATAGCCAATTTCTGAGGCCATGTCTTTGTGCCCGGTTTTATCCCTGCGTAAATTGCTTTCAGCTTCAAGCAGAGTTTTATCCAGCTGCGCAAACCCATTCATCTGCTCGGTGAGCTGATCCGGATCCAGATGATCAAAATGGGTCAGAGCTTTTTGCAGGTGCCCCATTTTTTGAGCAGTGATCAATGGCAGGCAAAATGACAAATAAACTGCCAGCAAGAAAAACGACAGCGCAACGGCAGAATTCCCACTTACCCATTGCAACAGAACAGTGACCAAAAAAAGCAGTGCAATGATTAATGAGTAGATATTCAGGCCAACCAGCTTAACCAGGTTACCTGCAGGTATAAAAAACATAACAGAACCTCACCCTCATCCTGAGGGATCCAACAATATTCAAGCAATCCTTGCCATCATTTATTCAGGAATACCTTTCCCTGAATGACTCAAACAACAAAAGGTATAATAGACTGAGCAAAATACGTTCCAGCACTAGAGAACGCTAAAAATGCACAGGATTGTGACGAATACACGACAAAAAAGAGATGGCGCGCCTCAAAACAACGCAGCAAAAAAACAGGTGAGCACCAACATGGTGCGCCACCATTCAAAAACTCAAGCGCTCAAAGAGTGAGCCTCACCACACAACCCAGGAATAATGTTATCAAGCGCTTCGGCAGGCATAGGTTTGCTGAACCAGTAACCCTGCCCGAGATCAGCCTTCATGGCAGCCAGGAGTTCGGCTTGTGCCTCACTCTCAATCCCCTCGGCGACAACTTGAATACCCTGACTGTGTGCCAAATCGACAATTGAGCGCACCAAATCGCGGCGCCTGACATCAGTTTCAATGGCATCCACAAAGGTTTTGTCTATTTTCAGTTGCCGTGGCTGAAAGTGGCTCAAATAACCCAAATTAGAGAAACCTGTACCAAAATCATCGATACTTAAACCAAAACCGGACTCGCTCAATGCTTCCAGCAATGGATGACGAGAATTAACAAAATCAGATTCAATAATTTCTATGTCTATATATTTAGGATCGACTCGGTACTGACGACACAGACTGTTTAAAAATTTCACAAAATTGGGATCATCCAGCTGTCTGGGTGAAACATTGATCGCCACGGTAATGTCCACACCGGATTTATGCCAACGGGAAATTTGGCTCACAGCAAGCTCTGCGACCTTTTGCCCTAACAGATGAATCAGACCGCTCTCTTCCGCCAGCGCAATAAAAGTTGTTGGGATATTGAGTTTTGGGTCATCAGATTTGAGCCGCGCCAGCGCTTCCACGCCGGCAACCCGACCGGTCTGCAGATTTAATTGCGGCTGGAAATGCAAATGCAGCTGATTGCGGCGTAAGGCCAGACGCAATTGATTGATCTGCTCTGCCTTGTTCTCCATGGCTTGGGACATTTTCGGATCATAGATAGCTGCTCTGTCCATCCTGTGCAGTTGCGCATGGGTAGCAGCTATGTCTGCGTACTGAAACAGCCTGTCGGCATCACGGGCCTGCAACGGAAACGAACAGCAACCAGCAAACGCGGATATTTGATGTCGATAACCCTTGAATGAAAAATCCTGCCCAAGGCGATCTAATAATTTACCGAGGCCACGCTTAAGGCTGTCGTCATTTCTGCCAGGCATAATCATCAGGAAATCGCCACCCACTGAACGGGCAATGATGTCATCTGGAGCCGACTCGCTTTCAAGTCGCTTGGCCGCCATGGTGATCAAACCATCCTGAACTGAGCAGCCATGTGCTTGGCCCGCCGCGCCAATCCCAAGCAGACTGACCTTAACCAGATGAAAAGGCGTTTCACTATCAATCAGCAGCGTAATTTTCTTTAGCAGACTCTGACGGTTATAGAGCCCGGTAAGATAATCATGTTTAAGTAACCAATTGGCTTTTTGCTTTGCAGCCTGCTCCCGCTGTAATAAACGACTCGTAAATACACCACTGAAGCGCAAATAGAGAACGGAGCAAAGTGCCAGCAATACAGCAAGACAAATGGTCAACCCAACGCTTTTATTCCAAAACTGTGCTGAAGCAGCCTGTGCCTGCTGTTGAATATCATGGTAGACCTCGGCAACCAGATGCATGGGCACGTCATTTATCATTTGCAGATCGCGCAACGCCTGCCTGATATCGGCAGCCTGACCAAGCGAATTTCTGGCCTCCTGGTAGCTGATTCTCAGAACTTCAAGCGCGTAGATGATGTGACGAACACTTTCAGTCAGGGACAGACTATCTGACCTGACCAGCAACTGATTGGCCAATTTCATGGTCTCTACCTCACTGCCCCTGAAACTGACCCATCGCTCTGACTCCTCAGCAGAGCCATAGTGGATCAGATACTCACCCCATTTTTTTGAGTGATTCTCCAGTGATAGCTTGAGATCAGCCGCTATCCGGGCGTCGGCTTGCTCTTTCAGCAAGTGTTGGTGTTGCCCATAGAGGAAATAAGATTGAGTGCTCAGGCCAATGGTTGCCAAAAGCAATATAAGAAGTGGCCCTGCGGCAAGACGCACCAGTATTGTACGTATGGTTTTATCTAACAAACCGGACTCCAGTACACCTATTTACTGGGGCGCGCTGACAAATTCTATTGAATGCCCCAATCCGTGGACTGCAGAGTAACAACAGGCGGTGACAGAAATATGACGAAATAGAGCCTCGATCTCTTCTATTCAGAGACTCAGACACAAGGAATGGGCAATCTGCCCGTTCTATTTTAAGGCCATTTCTAAAACACCCAAAAAGAAAAAAGCCTTGCAAATCATAGACCTGCAAGGCTTTTCTGTATGGGGTGGACGAGGGGACTTGAACCCCCGACGACCGGAATCACAATCCGGGGCTCTACCAACTGAGCTACGCCCACCATAGAGGTGTATCCTCCGGGCAGCATTCAATGAATGGCGCGCCCGGCAGGATTCGAACCTGCGACCATCCGCTTAGAAGGCGGATGCTCTATCCAGCTGAGCTACGGGCGCAATACAAGGCCCTGAAGACCAGCCTTCCCAGGCTCTTGAAATAGTGGTCGGAGTGGAGGGATTCGAACCCCCGACCCTCTGGTCCCAAACCAGATGCGCTACCAAGCTGCGCTACACTCCGACTTCTCATGGACGCTGCCGTCCGAAGAGGTGCGCATAATACTCATGCCCCCTTTGCCCGTCAACACTATTTGCTTCACTTTTTTTATTTTTTTATTAAAACCAATAACTTAGATAAAAAATCGGCGATTTGTTCAAAAATACTGCCCGGCATACTTATACATAGATATTGGACTTAACCATGGGCTATGGGAAAATACGCGCCCTTTAGATTACCACCCATTATTAACAGCCACCTTTAAATAGAACACTTAAATAGAGACCCGACATGTCCGCACTCGTTTTAGACGGAAAAGCCCTGGCGCAAAAGACCGAACAAGAACTTACCAGCCGCGTTGCCGCACTTAAGGAAAAAAGCGGGGGCCAAACCCCTATTCTTGCCACGATTCTGGTGGGCGGCGATCCCGCATCGGCTACCTATGTGAAAATGAAGGGCAACGCCTGTACCCGCATCGGTATGGACTCCCTCAAGGTTGAGTTACCGGAAGAAACCACCACAGATGAACTACTGGCCAAGATTGAAGAGCTCAACACCAACCCCAATGTGCACGGTATTCTTCTGCAGCACCCGGTACCGGATCAGATTGATGAAAGAGCCTGTTTTGATGCCATTGCTCTGGAAAAAGATGTCGACGGTGTAACCTGCCTTGGGTTTGGGCGTATGAGCATGGGTGAAGAAGCCTACGGCTGTGCCACTCCAAAAGGCATTATGCGCTTACTGGAAGCTTATGACATTCCTCTGCAGGGTAAGCACGCCGTTGTAGTTGGACGCAGCCCAATTCTCGGCAAGCCGATGGCCTTGATGCTGTTGAATGCCAACGCCACGGTCACCATCTGCCACTCTCGCACCCAAAATCTGGAAGATCATATTCGACAGGCTGATATCGTGGTTGGTGCGGTAGGCAAACCAGAATTTATCAAAGCCGAATGGATCAAAGATGGCGCTGTGGTAGTTGATGCCGGCTACCATCCTGGCGGCGTTGGTGACATTGAACTGGAACCGCTGAAAGACCGCGCTGCGGCTTACACCCCGGTTCCAGGTGGTGTTGGCCCCATGACGATCAACACCTTGATTTATCAGTCTGTCGATTCTGGCGAGAAAAAGATCTCCTGACCCCCGGCAGACTCTCGTCAATGGAGACCCTCCCCGTTCTCTATCAGGACGAATATCTCATTGCGGTGAACAAACCCAGCGGTCTGCTGGTGCATCGCAGTGAGATAGATCGCCATGAAACCCGTTTTGCCCTGCAAATTCTGCGCAATCAGCTTGGCCAGTACGTTTACCCCGTACACCGCCTGGACAAGCCCACCTCCGGCGTGCTGTTAATGGCCTTGTCCAGTGACATTGCCAGACAACTGAGTGAATCCTTCGCTCAACGTCAGGTGGCAAAAACCTATCATGCCATTGTGCGTGGCTACAGCCCTGAGCAAGGCTATATTGACCACCCATTAAAAGAAGAGCTGGATAAATACACCGATAAAAAAGCACGCCTTAACCGCGAACCACAGTCGGCCCAGACCGCCTTTTCCACACTGGCCACAACCGAAATCCCGGTGTTGATTGAAACCTACCACCAAAGCCGCTATTCACTGGTGGAGTGTCAACCGGAAACCGGGAGAAAGCACCAGATTAGACGCCACCTTAAGCACATCAATCACCCAATCATCGGCGATGCCAAACATGGTCGGGGACGCCATAACCGATATTTTAAAGAGCACTTCGATGCGGGCCGACTGTTGTTGCACGCCAGCAGATTGCAGTTACAACACCCCGTTACCAAACAGCTTCTACATGTTGAAGCGGACTTTGATGCCTGCTTTATGTCTCTGTTCAAGCGCTTTAACTGGGATAATCCCCTAGCCCACTGCTCACAGCCATAACCGTTGTGCGATAATGGTCTTTTATTTCTGAGAGGTCTCCAGTCACGCCATGCGTCTCGACAAGTACATCAGCCAAACTACGGATTTTTCCCGAAAGGAAGTTAAGAAAATGATCAAGAATGGCTGGATTGATGTTGACGGCGCAATCCAGACTGACGCGGGTTCACAGGTGATGCCCGGGCAACAAGTTTGCCTTGATGGTGAACCTCTGGCCCAACCTGGCCCACGTTATTTTATGCTGAACAAACCTCAGGGGTATGTATCGGTTACCAAGGACGCCAATCACCCCACCGTGCTGGAATTGATTGAAGAACCCAATCTGGATAAGTTGCAAATCGCCGGTCGCCTCGATATCGACACCACCGGGCTGCTGCTAATCACCGACGACGGCCAATGGAATCATGCCATCACCTCCCCCAGAAAATCCTGCAATAAGGTCTACCATGTCACTCTGGCCGAGGACATATCCAACGAAACCGCGCCGAGATTTTCCGAAGGAATCCTTCTGGATGGCGAACTGAAACCGACACTGCCTGCCACTCTGGACGTGATCTACGCCAATGAAGCCCGTCTGACAATTCAGGAAGGCAAATATCATCAGGTTAAACGCATGTTTGCAGCCGTCGGCAACCGGGTTGTTGAATTACATCGCGAGCGGGTGGGTGACATTGTTCTTGATCCGGATCTGGCTGAAGGTGACTATCGCCCGTTAACAGAAGCTGAAATCAGCAGCGTTCAGCCGTAAAGGATTAAATCTCTCAATGACCGATTGTTCTTTCCAACTGTTACTGCCTTACCTGCAAAACCGCGGTGAATCCACTCTGCTGATCGCCGATGAAAATTTGCTTGCAAGCATATCGTCACTGGCTAACAACCCGGATTTACAGGTAATCAGTAACCGCTTTGATGTCATCCAGGCCTGCAACAGCAACGGCATTAACGGCTTTTTCTCAGATTTTGACTTCTCCCCACTGCAAGATCACCCTCCGACGACCATTGCCTATCGCATCTCCAAAGAACGCCCGGTTGTGCATCATGTTATCAATCAGGCTTTTCGTATTTTAGAGCCCGGCGGCCGCTTGATACTCAGTGGCGAAAAAGGTGACGGCATCAAAAACACAGTGAAAGCGGCTGCAAAATTATTTGGCGCTGCGACTACAGCAATAAAGAATGGCAACAGTTACTTCGCCGAAATACACAAGCAGATGGAGTCTCCTGTCAGCAAGTGGCTTGACGATAAAGACTACAATAACCTGCGCGAAATCGGACAGCTGCAGGACAAGCCTGTATTAAGCAAGCCCGGCACCTTTGGCTGGAATAAATTCGACAAGGGCAGCGAGTTTCTGATCGAACAGGCAAGCTGCTACCTGAATACCAAACAACTGAGCAATGTCAGCTTGCTGGATCTTGGTTGTGGCTACGGTTACATCACGCTAAAGACCGCCCACTGGGACTTTGTCACCGAGCGATTCGCCACTGACAATAATGCCGTAGCCCTGCTTTGCCTTAATAATAACGCCGAACACTGGGGGATAGATCTCAACCTCAGCGCGGGTGATTGTGCCAGTCACATCGACAAAACCTTCGATCTGATCTTGTGCAACCCACCATTTCATCAAGGCTTTGACACAGACTCATCACTGACAAGGAAATTCCTGTCGCAAACTCATCGTCTGCTCAAGCCCGATGGTGAAGCCCTGTTTGTGGTCAACCAATTTATCCCACTGGAAAAACTGGCTAAAGATCAGTTCAGGGGAATCGACATTCTGGGTGATAACGGCAGCTTTAAAGTCATTGCCCTGAGAAAGCGCGCTGACTAGCCATAAATTTTGATCAAAATATCCCGAGCGCGATTGATTTCCACCAGCTGCTGATGATCACCGCCACGATCCGGGTGCAGTGCCATGGCTAATTTCCGATAGCGGCGCTTTATATCCTCAATCGTTACAGGCGCTTGTAAATCGAGCATCTGGAGAGCCCAGGCGCTGTCATCCATAGCCAGATATTTTTCCCAAAAGCGATTAAGTAAACCCTCAACAGAATCCTGAGTTGCGCCCTTGAAGTTTGTCCAATCCAGATAATAGTCACTTAAATCCGTGTGCATTAAGTCAGCAACAGCGCCGTTGTTATCAAACTGGGCTTGCGGCTGATCGATAAAAATTTCCAGTGGCGAAATAATCAAAGTCGGATAACGATCACGCTTAAGACTGTAAAGTGCATTCATTACCAGAAAGTGCGCCTGAAACATGGCCACTGAATCCCGACTGTAGTCTTCACCCAACGCGTTCTCTTCGACCAGATAACGTATCAATTGATGCTCTGACAGGCGTCCGCCGCCCAAGGAGGACAATATTTGAGCAACTGGTTGCAGCAAGGGGTTATTCAGCGTCGACTCCCGATTTTATTCTGTAGCGCGCAACCGTATAATCGGCGCACTGATATTTGAGGTCTCTATTATGTTCAATACTAACGAATACTTCGATGGCAAAGTCAAATCCATTGCCTTTCAAACCGAAACTTTGCCTGCCACTGTAGGTGTTATGGCTCAGGGTGAATACGAATTTGGCACCAGCCAAAAGGAATATATGACAGTAACCAGTGGCTCACTGACCGTAAAGCTGCCAGGCAGTGATGAATGGCAAACCTTTAAACAAGGCGAAACTTTTACTGTAGAGGCCAATCAGAGTTTTGGCGTAAAGGCTGATGTTGAGTCATCCTACCTGTGCTTATATGAGTAAGATCAAACACCTCTGACGGTTTTTGATTTAGGATCTTAGTTAATACCACTGCAACGGATTGGTTTTCTATGCAATACGATAAATTTATTGAGCTGCACGAGCAGTTTCCTATTGGTCGCTATGAGGTGAATAGCCTGCAGTTGCTCGATCTGCTGTCGCATAAAGGCTTCACCGGAATTGAGTCACGGGTGCTACACATGGGCTCCTTTCCGCTGGATGCCGGTGAAGTAGCCAAGCGACTCAATCAGCACCCACGCCTGGATGGCATCAACATTACCTGTCTGGATGGCACCATCATTATCGATGAGCCGAACCACAGTCACGACTGATCCCTCTGCCCTGTCGCCAGATACCTATCAGGGCTGGCGTCAGGAGCAACTCTTCAGTAGAGCTGAAACCTTTTTTTCCGCCCTGCTCGCCGCTATTGGCAAAGCCCAGTACACCATTGACCTTGAAACCTATATTTTTGATTACGACCGAATTGGTCGTCAGGTCGTCGAAAGCCTGATTGCTGCACATCATCGAGGTGTGCGGGTCAGGGTTTTAATGGATGCAGTGGGAAGTTATCAATCCAGTACCGAAGCGGCCAACAAGCTTGAGCAGGCCGGCATTTCTGTCAAATTGTTTCACCCGTTGCCCTGGCAGATTCATCACTACCATCGTGCAGCAACCCGTCAGGGCCGAATGATCGATCAATTTTTGTATTTTTTTAGCCGTATCAATCAACGGGATCATCGCAAGCTCTGTATCATCGACAAATCTCAGTTATGGACTGGCAGTCTCAATATCACCCAGAAGCACTTGCAAAAAAGCAACGGCGGTGAAGGCTGGCGAGATTATGGGGTGCGCACCACCGGGGTATTGGTTGAGGAACTGGAAAACCATTTTGATGCCCTTTGGCATCGACGCAAAATCATCCGCAAGGAGGGGTTGTTTCGCCACTACTGGCACAACTACGACCTCTGGAGTCGGCGACGCAAAAACCAGTTGTTGTTGCGCCAGATCCGTGAAGCGACATCCAGAATCTGGATAGTCAGCGCCTATTTCGCGCCCTCTGCGTCAGTGATTCGAGCATTGAAACAGGCCAGAGCAAGGCAGGTGGACATCAAAATTCTGGTGCCCAGTCACTCTGACATCGGCATCTTTCCATTTCTTACTGCCACCTACTATACGGATTTGATTCAGGCGGGTATTGATATCTATGAATATCAACCAGGCGTGCTCCATGCCAAGGCCTTATTCATCGATAACAACTGCCTGATTGGCAGTACCAATTTCAATCATCGCAGCTTCCTGCACGACCTTGAATTGGATATCAGTCTGAACAAAACTGAAAGTAAGCAAGAGCTGGAACGCTTTTTTAAAGCGGATCTGCAGGCATCCAAAAAAGTCTCCATGGAGAAACCAAAATACGGCCTATATGGGAGACTGGTTGGCATGCTCGCACGCGTACTGCGCTATTGGATGTAACAACTGGTTATGCCAACCCAACAAGGAATGCGATGAACGATTTCAAAGTTCTCACTTACAACATCCACAAGGGATTCAATGCCCGTAATCGCCAGTTTATTCTCGACGAGATACGTCAGGCCATTCGTCTGACCAAAGCCGATATAGTGGCACTTCAGGAGGTTCAGGGATCCCATAAAGGGCATGCCGAGACAGTAGCAAACTTTCAGGAAGAGGCCCATTTTGAATATTTGGCCGACTCGGTTTGGCTCCATAATTCCTATGGCAAAAATGCCATTTATCAACAGGGGCATCATGGCAATGCCATGCTCAGTAAATTCCCCTTCCATCGAACCCACAACCACGACATAAGCCAGTGGTGGTTTTCCCAACGAGGCATCCTGCATGGGGAAATCATGGAAAACCTGCACATCGCCTGTGTCCATCTGGGCTTTCTTCCCTATGAACAAGCTCGCCAGATCCGACGTTTGCAGCACTGGCTGGATGACTCGGTGCCCCCCCAGGATCCGGTCATTATCATGGGGGACTTCAACGACTGGCATCATCGCCTGCACCGCTTTATGACAAACAAACTGGGCTTCAACGAGGCCAGCTGCTATTGCTCCCACAGCGGCTGGAAGAAACGACCAGCTCGCACCTACCCAGCCCATAAGCCGCGGCTGTCGATGGATCGTATCTATTATCGCCATTTGAAACTCAAAAGTTCGGACGTCTTGAGTGGCGACCCCTGGAATAAACTCAGCGACCACTGCCCCATCACGGCAAATTTTTCTTACATATAAGAGACAATTGGCTAAATCGCTCTCGCGCGTGAATATAAGCTCGCTGCTATACTGACAATCAGGTGTTCGCATTATCGAGCCATCCGCAATCGGGAGAGCCCTTCCCATTGGGACAGCCATGGGAGACCTTATCAGGTTTTCGCTGTTAAGCAGCTGCAATGGCCTTTCACGTGCAGTTTTCTGCCGGCACATTGCTTGAGACGCTCCACTAGCAGCCATTATTATCGGCTCGGTGCGAACACCGCCACCTCAAAAAACCGCTATACTGCCGCGACTTTCCCAAGAGCGGTGCCATGGATATATATCGAACCCAACACAAAAAGCGGCTGAGCTATATGCCTTGGCTGTATTTTTCCCTCAAGCCCAAGCATCGTGAATGGGCCGAGCTCTGGCAGCAGGAAGTTCAGCAGCAACTGCAGAGTGTGGAAACCGTATCCATCGAGCAAGGGTGTTTTATCGCACCAGAAGCGAACATCTTTGCCGAACCCGGGCGAGATATCATCATTGGTAGTGGCAGTCATATTGCTGCTGATTGCTTCTTACACGGTCCCATTCAACTGGGTAAAAACTGCAGTATCAATCGTGGTGTCACCATGGAAGGTGGTCGCTGTGGAATCCACGTCGGTGACAACACCAGAATTGCCGCCAATTGTTGCCTATACGCCTTTAACCACGGCATGGATGGTGCTCAGCTCATCCGTGAACAAGCCACCACATCCAAGGGCATAACGATCGGCAGTGACGTCTGGATCGGAGCCAATGTCTCGATTGTGGACGGCATCAATATCGGTAACGGTGCCATCGTTGGTATGGGCAGCGTGGTCACGCGGGATGTCCCTGCCAACACCAAAGTTGCCGGTAACCCCGCCCGTCCGATCGGCAGCCGTTAACCTGTCTGCCCCGGAAAACGCCAAAACTGACACCGGGTTTGATAACTTGAAACAAAAAGTCTGGTCGTGGTTCCACCCTAAAAAACAGGGTGTTAGTGTCTATGCTCCAAACGTAACCCCTTGATTCTAATAACTGCTTAATAGCGTAAGTGAGCAATGTAATGGCATTACCTGAGATTTTGACCAAAGGCCTGCGTATCCCTGCTGTCGCCTCACCCATGTTTATCGTATCAACCCCAGAATTGGTACTGGCACAATGTAAAGCCGGCATCATTGGCTCTTTCCCGGCACTGAATGCACGTGGCGAAGGTGAATTTGAACGCTGGCTGATTCGCATTACAGAAGAGCTGGATGCCTACAATCAGGCCAACCCGGATCAGCCCGCGGCCCCTTACGCCGTTAATCAGATCGTCCATGGCTCCAATCCGCGGCTGCATGAAGATCTGGAACTCTGTGTTAAATACAAGGTTCCCATCATGATCACATCACTTGGCGCCAAGCAGGAAGTCAACGATGCTGCTCACTCATACGGTGGTATTACTCTCCATGACATCATTAACAATACGTTCGCCAAAAAGGCCATTGCTAAAGGTGCCGATGGCTTGATTGCCGTTGCCGCCGGCGCCGGTGGCCATGCCGGCACCACCAGTCCGTTTGCGTTGATACAGGATATCCGCAGCTGGTTTAATGGCCCATTGCTGCTCTCAGGATCCATTGGTAATGGCGGAGCCATTTTGGCAGCGCAGGCCATGGGGGCCGATTTGGGTTATATCGGTTCGGCTTTTATCGCTACTGAGGAAGCCAACGCCGTGGCAGGCTATAAACAAATGATTTGTGACAGTGACGCCGAAGACATTGTTTACTCGAATCTGTTCACCGGCGTACACGGAAATTACCTCAAGCCGTCTATCACCAATGCCGGAATGGACCCGGAAAAATTACCTGAAGGCGATATTTCCACCATGAACTTTAACTCCGGTGGCGATCAAGACAGCAAGGTATGGAAAGACATCTGGGGCTGCGGTCAGGGTATTGGTGCCGTGAAGGATGTCGTGCCCACCGCAGAGCTGGTTGAACGGCTGATTCGAGAGTACGATGCCGCGAAGGCCCGTCTGAGCATCAGTTAACAGATACACGTCCAGTTGATTGAGGGCGGGCAATCCGCCCTTTTTGTGCTCAAAGCACTTTCCACTGTTGTTGTGTATCAATACCGAGCACTTTCAGCATTTTCTGAATATCGGTTTTCAATATCCGGTGCTCGGTAGAGGGAATCGTGGCAAGAAAGCGTGCCTGATGCTCAAGCGCCATAATGTTGATCTTTTCCAGTAACTCTTCACCGAGCTTGGTCAGGTAGATATTAACCACCCTGCGATCCAGTCCTTCACGTTTTCGAGTCACAAATTTTTTCTCTTCCAGACGATCGAGCAAACGGGTTACTGCTGAACGGTCCACCATAATGCCCGCAGCGATTTCAGCTGGCATGGCTCCGGATTGTTGCCCCAGATGATTCAGTACCAGCCATTGCGGCCAACTGATGGATTTTTCACCCAGTTGGTCTTTCAAAATATCATTAAAATCATCCTGCATCAGTTGCCCAAGTCGACTGAGCCAGAAAGTCAGAGTGTTTTGATAATTCATCATAATTCAAACTCCCCCTTGATTTTATAGGTCACACACAATCTCTGATTGCAATATCAATCTGTTCGATCAATATAGTTGATTAATCAACTATAGGATATTAAAAACACAACCGGGCTATGGTTGTTAAAAATATGTAGTAAACAGACCCTCAAGCCTCTACTGCGTACATCAAAACGCTGTGAGGGTCGGGACTAAGGATTACTGACCGCTAATCCAGAAGACACAGGTGGTAACAAAGATTGCAATAAGAGCCACTGCTGCAATTGCATCAGCCGCACTGTCACCTGAGTCACGCATTTCAATTTCATCGTTCATTATTATTATTCTCCTGTTGGTCAAATTGTTTGTTGTTATCGTTATAAATCAAGCGCTTAGGACCTGACGATTCTAAACATAGTACATTTTATTCTAATAGCCAGTATTGCTAGACCTTTTACAACAGATTTAGAATCGCGCTCCAGCATTATTATCCGGGTTATGGCGCCTTGCAAACCCTTAGGTGTTGATATGCAAGGCATTTCTTAGTGAATTGCTGTAGTATGTGCGCCCTTGTGATTGGTGAGGACCGGGCACGTCTGATACACAGATGTGCACTCAAACCTCCCATAACGCTGTAAATTCGACTTTATCCAGGCTTACCCATGTACAAATACGACGAATACGACAACACGATCATACGTGACCGTGTCGCCCAGTTTCGCGGACAAACCGAGCGTTATCTGGCCGGAGAACTGAAGGAAGAGGAATTTCTTCCTTTGCGCTTACAGAACGGTTTGTACGTTCAGCGACTGGCTCCGATGCTGCGAGTCAATGTCCCCTACGGCATGATCAACAGCACCCAATTGAGAAAAGTAGCCCATATCGCACGTCACTATGACAAGGGTTATGTCCATATCAGTACCCGTCAGAACATACAGTTTAACTGGCCTGAGCTGGCTGAAGTGCCTGACATCCTCAGCGAACTGGCTGATGTCGAGATGCACGCTACCCAATCCAGTGGCAGCTGTATTCGTAATGTGACATCCGATCAGTTTGCAGCAATCAGCAGTGACGAATCCGTTGACCCTCGCCCCTACTGTGAAATTATCCGTCAATGGTCGTCTTTTCATCCTGAATTTGCGTTCCTGCCTCGCAAGTTCAAAATTGCGGTGACCGGTGCCAGTGAAGATCGCGCTGCCGTGCAGGTACACGACATTGGCCTGCAAGTACTGAAAAACGATTCAGGTGACTATGGCTTCCGCGTATTTGTCGGTGGTGGCTTGGGCCGCACCCCGGTGATCGGTACCGCCATCAACGAGTTCGTGGCAGAGCAGGATATTCTGACTTACCTGGAAGCCATCCTGCGCATCTACAACCAGATTGGTCGTCGTGACAACAAGTACAAGGCCCGCATCAAGATTCTGGTCAAGGCGCTGGGTGCAGACGCCTTTAAAGAAAAAGTTGAAGCCGAATGGCAACGCATCAAGAACACCGCACTTGCCTTGACTGCCGAAGAAATCGATCGTGCCAAGAGCTTTTTTACTGAGCCCGCCTATAAAACCATCGATGACTCTCAGGTTCAGGGCGAACTCAATGAGAAAAGCCAAGATCATGCAGCCTTTGGCAAATGGTTGAGCCGCAATGTGCGCTCTCACAAAGTCCCTGGTTACGCCGCTGTGACCTTGTCACTGAAACCTACCGGTGTGGCCCCCGGTGACATTACCGACAACCAGCTTGAAATCATTGCCGATCTGGCTGATGAGTTCAGCTTTGGCGAGGCCCGCACCACTCACGAGCAGAATATTGTTCTGGGTGACGTTGAAAAAGCCCGCCTGTTTGAGCTCTGGGAAAAATTGCGTGCAGCCGGTTTCGCCACCGCCAACATCGGTACATTGACCGATATGATCTGCTGCCCTGGCGGTGACTTCTGCAGTCTTGCCAACGCCAAATCCATTCCTATTGCCGAATCCATCCAGAGACAGTTCGATAATTTGGACTATCTCTACGATCTCGGTGATCTGGATCTGAATATTTCCGGTTGTATGAATGCCTGTGGTCATCACCACATTGGTCATATCGGCATCCTGGGTGTCGACAAGAAAGGACAGGAATTTTACCAGGTACAGCTCGGCGGTAATGCCGGTACCGACGCCAGTCTTGGCAAAGTGCTTGGGCCTGCGTTTGGAGCAGAAGAGATGCCTCAGGTGGTCCAGACTTTGATTGATACATTTGTGGCCTCTCGCGTTGAGGGTGAGCGTTTTATCGATACCTACAAGCGTATCGGCCTGCAACCATTTAAGGAGAAGGTATATGCCAAAGCTGATTAAAGATGGTGTTGTAGCGACCGATCAATGGCAGCTGCTTACCGAGATCGAAGATGGCTCCTCACTGCCTGCCGGTAACATCATTATTCCAGTCAATGTCTGGCTGGAATCTCGTGAAGCCCTCGCTGAGCGTAAAGCTGAGGTGGGTGTATGGCTTAACAGCGATGAGCTGGCCGATACTCTGGGTGAAGCCGCTGCGGAACTGCCGTTGATTGCACTGAACTTCCCAACCTTTATGGATGGACGTGGTTTCTCTACCGCCCGCTTGCTGCGTGATGCCTATGGCTTTTCCGGCGAACTCAGAGCCATTGGCGGGATTATTCGCGATCAGCTGTTTTATCTGAAACGCTGCGGCTTTGACAGCTTCAGTCTGGCAGACGACATTGATGCCGAAGCGGCGATTGCCAGTTTTAGTGACTTCAGTGAAACCTATCAAGGTGCTGAAGATCAGAAACTGCCTCTTTTCCGCCGTAGAGGCTAAAGCCCCCCGAAATATCCCAAAAAGTGTGTTAGGGTCTGTTTAAACCCTTAGAATTTAGTCTGAACAGACCCTGATGCACGACTCCCTATTTCAATCGTTTTTTCTTATCTTCAGTGGTGCGGCCATTATTGCGTCGCTGGCACTTTACACCCGCCAACCCCTGTTGGTTGCCTATATTGTTCTCGGCGCCCTACTCGGGCCCTATGGCATGGGTTTTATCACCGACATCAATTTGATTGTTGAGATAGCCCATATAGGCATCATTTTTCTGCTGTTTCTGTTGGGATTAGACATGCAGCCCAAGGCGTTATGGAGTGTTTTGCGCCAGGCCATCAGTGTTGGTTTAATCAGCTCTTTCGTATTCGCAGCAACCGGTTACGCTATTGGCCATATTTTTGGATTCACCCATGTGGAGAATCTGGTTATTGGTATGGCCATGATGTTCTCCAGCACCATCATCGGCATCAAATTGCTGCCAACCACAGTGCTGCACCATCGTCATACCGGTGAACTGATGATTGGCTTGTTATTGATGCAGGATTTTCTGGCAATTCTGTGTCTGATGATATTGCTCAGCGGCAATTTAGGTGAACTCGATCTGACCCAATTTGGCTATACCCTCGCCTCACTGCCTTTGTTGATCGGTTTTGCCTATGGTTTTGTAAAATTGATTCTGTTGCCATTGATACACCGTTTTGATCGCCTTCATGAGTATATCTTTCTGCTGGCGATTGGTTGGTGTCTGGGACTGTCTGAGCTGGCTCATTATATGGGGTTGTCGTCGGAAATCGGGGCTTTTATTGCCGGCATCAGCATTGCAACCAGTCCGATATCGCAATACATAGCGATTAATTTAAAACCGCTTCGGGATTTCTTCCTAATTCTGTTTTTCTTTTCAATCGGGGCACAATTCAATTTACCCCTATTGCCCGAGGTACTGCTCGCCACCGTAACACTGGCCACCATCATTCTGATCATCAAACCGGTTACGTTTCGTTTTTTGCTCAGAAGACACAGCGAGAAAGACAGCCTGGCCTGGGATATTGGGTTTCGACTTGGACAAATCAGTGAATTCTCATTGTTGATCGCTTTTGTCGCGACCAACGCATCTCTGATCGGTGAGCGGGCTTCTCTGCTAATTCAGGCCACAGCCATCACAACCTTTTTGATATCGAGCTACATCGTGATATTCAATTATCCAAACCCGATTGCTGTAAGCGATAAATTGCGAAGGGATTGAGTCAGAGGGGCAATGCCTAAGATAACAGACTTTACAGCAGTCTGAGGACAAAAAAGACTGCTGTAAGCGGGCTTATTAATCCGTCAATTTAACAATATAACGACCCAGTGCATGGCCGTTATATATCTGCTGCAGGTGTTGTGGCGCCTGCTCCAGGCTGATTTCTGCCGCCATACTCCCCAATTGATCCAACTTTAACTCGTCGGCCAACATCTGCCATGCTTCAGCTTTTACCGACAAAGGCAGCTCAACACTGTCAATCCCCAGCAAATTGACATTGCGTAGGATAAAAGGGAAAACGTTACCCTTGAGACTGGCATCCGCCGCCAGACCACAGGCAGCCACACTGCCACCATAATTCAGGGATTTAATCACGGTGAACAAATAATCGCCGCCAAGACAATCTACAGCGTGAGCCCATTGTGGCTTAAGCATGGGCTTGGCCGCCAGTTCATCGAGACTTTTGCGATCAATCAATTTGGTCGCACCCAACGAAGTGAGCATTTCATTGGAGTCCAGTTTGCCGGTCACAGCCGCAACGCGAAATCCTTTCTTGGCCAGCATCGCAATCGCCATGGTGCCAACTCCGCCCGTAGCGCCAGTGACCACCACTTCACCATCTTCGGGTTGCGCCCCCATTACCAGCAGCTTTTTAAGGCACAGTGCCGCTGTCAGGCCCGCAGTTCCATAAATCATGGCCTCTCTGAGGGTCAGCCCCTCCGGCAAGGGAACAGCCCACTCGGCTGGTACCCGTATGTATTGCGCCAGACCGCCATTGGTATTCATACCCAGATCATAACCAGTGACAATGACCTGATCGCCCTCAGAAAAACGCCCTGACCCATCACTGACTACAACACCTGAGGCATCAATTCCCGGGGTATGTGGATAGGTTTTGGTCACCCCCCTGTTGCCATGCGCAGACAATGCATCTTTAAAATTAAGAGATGAATAGTGCACTTCAATCAACAGCTCGCCTTCAGGCAAGTCATCGACAGATTGCTCCTGCAGGTTCATGGAGAAGTTATTTTCTTCCTCCTCAATCACACGCAGAGCTTTAAATACGGTCATGGTGGGCAATCCTTAAACGGAAATACATCAGGAGAAAAAGCGCGAGCTTTGCAAACGCTCCAGCCAATTCAACACAAAACGGTCTACGGCCGATTCGGCCGCCATACCAAAACGCTCGGGCAACGACTTTTTCAGAACGTAGCTGATCTCATAGATATCGGTCTGTTCTGATTTATCCATCAGATATTCATCGCTTGTGGCCAGTTCATCAACTAGCTTTTGGTCTAAAGCCCTGCTGCCAAACCAGACATCACCATTGGCGACGGCATCAATATCCAGCTGCGGACGATGCTCTTTGACAAACTGTTTGAACAGGTCGTGGGTATCTTCCAGATCTTCGAGAAACTTTTCCCGGCCTTTATCGGTATTCTGGCCAAACATGGTCAAGGTGCGCTTGTGCTCACCGGCCGTCAGCAATTCGAAATCGATGTCGTTTTTCTTCAGCAGGCGATGAAAATTGGGTAACTGAGCCACCACGCCAATAGACCCCATTATGGCAAAGGGCGCAGCCAGGATTTTGTCCGCGACACAGGCCATCATATAGCCGCCACTGGCCGCTACTTTATCGACACAAACCGTCAGCGGTATGCCCTTTTTCTTGATGCGATCCAACTGGCTTGAGCCCAAACCATAACTGTGAACCATACCGCCAGAACTTTCCAAGCGAACCACCACCTCGTCCTTTTCAGTAGCCATGGTCAACAGACTGCTGATTTCCTCACGCAGACTGTCAACGGCAGAAGCCTTAATGTCACCATGAAAATCAATCAGAAAGGTCCTGGGTTTAGCTTCTGCTTCTTTGTTAGCGTTATCTTTAAGTGCTTTTTTCTGCTGTTTCTTCTCTTGCTTGAGCTGTTTCTTTAATTCATCCGGGTCGATAATCGCCTCACGCATGATGTCGCGTTGCTCATCGAAGCGTTCATTGAGTTTAACCACGTCAATATGGCCTTTTGGCTGAGACTTCTGGCGCTGGCCAAGAGCCACCATGCTGCCCACTACTACCAGAATGGCAATTACCAATGTCACGGATTTAGCCAGAAACAGGCCATATTCAGTCAAAAACTCCAAAACTTACTCCATTCAAATTAAAGATTACTGCCAACGGCTGACGGCAGTTTGAGCCCGTTCATTCAGCGGACGAGCCTCGAGACCGGATTGTGTCAAAACAATCTCATAAAGGGCGCCATCGCTCATGGGGACAAAAGCGGCGGTACCGTAAAAGGTTTCAAGCCATTTAAGATGCTGATTAAACTGCTGACATAAAGCCCAGACATCAATGGCCAAATAGCTGGGGTTAAGAGCATAAGCAGTCCTCTCGGCGTTACGCTCTTTTTCAAAGGAATAATAGCGTCCCGAGAGCCTGTCGAGCCGATATCCAGGTTTGAAGCCCATTGAGGCCATTGCCGGGGACCACTTGAAAATACGCACATCGAGCTGCCATTGATCCCCTTTTAGCTCATAAACGCTTTCATCGCCCTGTCGATTCACCACAGTGGACTGGAAATGCTGATCATCAAGCTGTTCAAAACTGATAGTCGCTATGGATTTGCCATCCTCAATCTCTTTATAACGATAGACATCCCAGGCTACCAGTAGTGACAGGGCAGACACGATTAACAACAGTAATCCGAAGGTTCCCCGTAGCCACCCTAGAAACCAGCCCTTCCGCAGTAAGAGTTTGGAGGCGACAAGACAAACCACTCCTCCCAAGATCACAATAATAATGGCAGCAATGTCATACAGCATGGAACGATTCAAACTCCGTTGAATGGGCGGTTACTGAAAACGGTTCACAAAACCCCTGATGAGCTGGCCGGACAGGGTACCCTCGGGGGGAATAAGCGGCAGATCATCATATCGATACCAGTTGGCCTCGGCGATTTCTAGGCCATCAACCTCAATTTCACCGGATTGGTATTCGGCGTGAAAACCAATCATCAACTGACTTGGAAAGGGCCAACTCTGACTGCCAAAGTAACTCATGGGGCCAACATCAATATTGACCTCTTCTTTAACTTCACGAGCCAAAGCCGCCTCCAGAGTTTCACCCGCCTCGACAAAACCGGCCAGAGCACTGAAATAGCGTGCCGGGAATTGAGGGTTGTGCGCCAGCAGGCAGTATTCATCGCGCGTGACAACGGTGATGACACAGGGAGACAATCTGGGATAGAACTCAAGTCGACAGGAACCACAGACTTTTGCCCGTTCGTTGTTGTGAGGCTGGGTCTCTGCACCACAGCGACCACAAAAACGGTGATCTCGATCCCAGGTTACTACCTGCAGCGCCCGTGCAGCGATTTCATACATGGTGGGGCTCAGGCCACTTAACAATGCCCTTAAACCATCCCAGAAATAACCGGGAATGATTTCTTCATGAGTGATTTCCACCACGTAACAGGAAGCTGGTCCCAGCTCGCCCAGATAGTGGACCTGAGCATCCGGTTGTGGATTGAGAAAGCGCCACTGGCCGGCATGGATTGGCTGCCACAAATAATCTTCAGCCACCAGTAATTGCCCCTTACAAATAGGGATGTAGAGACGATCACCAGTATTTCCGCCTGAGCTAGCCTCGGCAATAACTCCCGGAACAAACGGTCCTGAGAGTGTCATTGATCGGCCCCTTCAACCTTATACCCCAAGGCTTCAAGACTGTTCTCCGCAATAGTGAGAACGGAATCATCGGCTTCAAGATCCATTCTCAGACTATCGAGATAATATTCCAGTCCAATAATGGCATCGGCAAAGGTTTCCAGTAACTGCTGCATGGCAACGGCGTGATTGCCATCAATCAGGGTCTGCTCTACAAAATCGACACACCCGGCCACAACCGCAGCGGCGCGATTGAGATTCAGGACAATCAGGCCGCCACGAACCGAATTCAGGGTCGAGGTAACATTCTGGATATGAGCGCTGTCATAGTTTGATTCCGAATAGGAACTCAATGCTCTCTTGATAAGCGCCAGGCCTGACTCAGCCTCCTGGATAACCAATAACTCGGCCTCTGCCAGCTGGGTTGAGGCAATAACCTCACGCCGTGCCAGAGAGTTGGCCATATTCAGCTCTTCATCCGATAGATTGAGTTTTTCGAGGCCGGAAATAGTGCTCTCTACGTACAGAAGTGCGTCGGCCACTTCGATCAATTCACGGGCATCGGTTGGCTCATTGGAGGCTTTCCAGTGTTCTATTTTGACCAATTCTTCCTTGAGGGTGTTGCTGGCCGACACCAGTCCCACCACGGACAGAATATCCGCCACTTTCGTGAGTGTTTGGATCAACTCATCGTAATCGGCGATCCCGTCCTGCCCCATTTGCGAGGCATTTTCGAGAATCTCTTTGGTGCTGCGCAGTTCATCTTTTAAGACAGCCGCCATGGAAGAAACAGTATTGGCACTTGGCCCTCTCATGGATTCACTTTCTTTGCGCAGCAGATCTTCGCTGTACTCGAGTGGCGCTGTGCCAAACGCTTGCAACACTTCTCGGGCGTGATCAGTTGGCTCCTTGGCCAATGCAATGATGTAGACCAGACCCGTCAATAATGCCGGGTTAGGCTTTTGATCCAATGCTTCGCTGCCACGCACCTGCAACTGCTTAAGTGAGCGGTCAATTGAGCTGAGCAGCAATTTGCGGTTTTTGGTGACATCCATACTGTCCTGCTGCATAACAGCCAGCGCATTAGAACCGGCCCATGTCAGCAAGCTGAACTCCCTGTCACAACACAAAGCATCGATACGCAGCAGTGCACGCTGCATGATCATCAACGCATTTTTCGGCTGCTTGCCCTGAAGCACATTCAACAATCCGACCTGATACATATGGCGCAGCCGCTTAACCAAATCAATAAAGTTATCTGGCAGTTCACTTACCTGATTGGAATTGGCCTGACGCCTGGCCGAATCGGAGTTAATCGAGAAAAAAGCAGAATCCGGCATCAGTGGTTGCTGCAGCTCTTCCCGAATGCTGTTGATATACGGGATCAACAGCACGGGTAAAGCGCGTCGGGTTTGCTGAACGTATTCCAGGTAGCGAGGCAGTATGAAAAATGCTCCGGTAATGACATTGAGCAAACTATCCGAGGGAGAGCCTGTTTTTTGAATGGATCGGGTTGCCTCCAGAATTTCAGTAGCGAGGGCCTCGCCACCGGGGAGCTGTATCAGTTTGAGAGTACCCGTTATCTGTTCTATCGCGGCGATACAGCTCGCAAGAGCCTCTTCATCACCCTGATTTAAGACAAATTGTTCGAGCTTGCCGGCAGCCTGCTCAATGGTAATCACCAATTCATCGCTGACCAGTTGCAGCGAATTCAAATTGACCAATTCACCCTGTGCCACAAAATTATCCTTATCATTGTTGTCTGTCGGCTTTACTCATCCCCAAAAACCAAGGCTGGTATTACCGGTTGGTTCCATCAATTCTGCTATCGGAATGCTTGAGCTGTAGCCCTTCAGAACTACTATAGCTTCCCCGACTCATTTTTTGTCTATACTCTCAAAAATATTCTCAAAAAGCACTTTGATCTCATTGAAAAGGTTGAATTTTTTTGAAATCAGAGTAGCTTTCGCCCTGCTTTGAAAACCGCGCCAATAATACACATCGGTCTTTTGGGCTAAAGGCAGACAGGTACGACCATATCTATCCTTTCAGCACGCAAGCCCGATGATGCAAAAACTAAAGGAATCACTATGGATCAGTCTTATGGCAGCGCCTTTACCAAGAACTTTCTTGGGCCAGCTCCCGGCTGGTATAAAAAGGCCATTCTGGCTTTTTTGGTCATCAATCCCATCCTGCTTTACACCGTCGGTCCATTTGTAACCGGCTGGGTATTGATCGCAGAGTTTATTTTCACTCTGGCAATGGCACTGAAATGCTACCCTTTACAACCTGGCGGCCTGCTGGCCATTGAGGCTGTTATTCTTGGAATGACCTCTTCCGAGTCTGTTTTTCATGAAGTGGAAGCCAATATTGAAGTAATTCTGTTACTGGTCTTTATGGTAGCCGGCATCTTCTTCATGAAAAACCTGCTTTTGTATGTCTTTACCAAGATTCTGATTGGTATACGTTCAAAGTCCATGTTGTCACTGCTGTTCTGTTTGGTTTCGGCTGTTTTGTCCGCCTTCCTGGATGCTTTAACCGTAACGGCTGTACTGATTAGCGTGTTTGTTGGTTTCTATACCGTTTACCACAAGGTCGCCTCTGGTAAAAAACAGCACCATGATCACGATCACGGCAACGACTCGGAAGTTATCGAATACCACCGCGAAGATCTCGATGGCTTTCGTAAATTTCTGCGCAGTCTGGTGATGCACGGCGCCGTGGGTACAGCACTGGGGGGTGTTTGTACTCTGGTTGGTGAACCACAGAACCTGTTGATCGCTGAAAAAGCGGGCTGGGACTTTATTGAATTCTTTATGCGTATGGCCCCTATTACCATGCCCGTACTGGTGGCAGGACTGGTCACCTGCCTGGCACTGGAAAAATTCAAATGGTTTGGTTACGGAGCTGAATTACCTGAGTCTGTTCGCAAGGTTCTGGTTCAGTTTGCCGAAAAACAGGATCAGAAGCGCACCAAGCGTGAAACCATGCAATTGGCCGTTCAGGCACTCACCGCGGTTTTACTGGTATTTTCCCTGGCCTTCCATGTGGCACCGGTTGGCCTTGTTGGCCTGATGATCATCGTTATCCAGACCGCCTTTAATGGCGTTGTCGAGGAGCATCAGATTGGTCATGCCTTCGAGGAGGCCCTGCCGTTCACGGCATTGCTGGTAGTCTTTTTTGCAATCGTTGCAGTAATCCACGATCAACATCTGTTCAATCCGATCATCGTGGCTGTATTGGCAATGGAAGAAAGCATTCAGCCCGCCATGTTCTTTGTTGCCAATGGCGTATTGTCCATGATCAGTGACAACGTATTTGTCGCAACCGTGTACATCAATGAGGTGAAAGCCGCTCTGGATGCGGGTGACATCACTCGCGATCACTTTGAAAAGCTGGCCATCGCAATCAACACAGGCACCAACCTGCCAAGTGTGGCAACCCCTAACGGTCAGGCTGCTTTTCTGTTCCTGCTGACCTCCGCACTGGCCCCACTGATTCGCCTCTCATATGGCACTATGGTGGTTATGGCACTGCCCTACACCATCGTTTTAAGCGCTGTGGGCGTCTACTTTGTAAGCACGACACTCTGATACCAACTGCTTAGAAACAAAAAAGCCCCGAACTCCGGGGCTTTTTTAGTCTCACACTCTGCTTTGCTGCGGCTGCAGTAAAGCCTAAGCGGCTCTTCTTTAACCTGATTTTACAGCGATTTATCTAGTCAGCTGACCAGAGACAACTGCCACCAGATGCCTTATCCAGTGATGCCAGTTTGTTGTTGTGCAGTTCAACTTCTTCGGCAGTCGCTGTAACGACCTTTAACGCGGGTCTGCTAACATTCAACCGCTGAACAAGCCCTCCAGCAGAACCGGCATCGGCCTCACTCTCATCATCACTATCACCTGCCAGCAACAAATTGCGCTGACCGCCAGTCATATACAGGTAAACGTCGGCGAGAATCTCGGCATCGAGCAATGCCCCGTGCAAATCACGCTGGGAGTTATCTACCCCGTAGTGTTTACACAAGGCATCCAGATTATTTTTCTGGCCAGGCCTTTTTTGCCGGGCCATAACCAGAGTATCAACAACACCACAGTAGTTCTCTATGGGTTGAAAGTCCGAAGCCCCCAACAGGTTGAATTCATGATTGATAAATCCAACATCAAAGGGAGCATTGTGGATGACCAACTCGGCGCCGTTGACAAAATCCAGGAATTCCCGGGCAATTTGGCTAAAAACAGGTTTGTCGGCCAAAAACTCATTACTGATACCGTGAACCGCAATGGCACCTTCATCCACTTCACGTTGTGGCTGAATATACTGATGATAGTGACGACCGGTCAGTTTGCGATTAACCAGTTCTACACAACCGATTTCAATGATACGGTGCCCCTGCGAAGGCTCCAGACCTGTGGTTTCTGTATCGAGTACAATCTGTCGCATAAATCTCTACTTAAATCTTTTCAATGCCTTGATTGGCCAACGTATCGGCAATCTCGTTCTCTCTGTGACCGGAATGCCCCTTCACCCAACGCCAGTCAATCTGGTGCCGAGCACTTTCTTGATCCAAACGTTGCCAAAGATCCGCATTTTTTACCGGTTTCTTGGCTGAAGTCTTCCAACCATTTCGCTTCCAGTTGACCAGCCACTGGGTAATGCCCTGCCTGACGTATTGAGAGTCGGTAGTCAAAACTACCCGACAGGGTTGCTTCAGAGCGGCCAGCGCCTCAATGGCAGCCAAAAGCTCCATTCGGTTATTGGTGGTTTCGGCCTCGCCACCACACAGCTGCTTTTCAACATCGCCATAACGCAGCAGTGCGCCCCAACCTCCTGGCCCCGGGTTACCTTTACAGGCGCCATCGGTGAAGATCTCAACGGTTTTCAACGAGTTTTCCTTTTGTTACTTGCCACTGGCCTATCACCGGAATGCGTTGCCAGCGAACTTGGGGGCGCTACTTTACCAGATGGTTCGACCAAACCAACAGAAGGTTTACCAACTGCCAACCCGGAAACCGGCCTGAAACCTTCCCAACGGGTTTTGATCGGCGTCATAGTCAACCGCTCTTTGCGTGCAACCAGTATGTAATATCCACCTACAGGAAGACGACTGCGGCGACACAGCCCCTCCCAAAAACCGGATTTATCCAATACCTTCTGGCTCTGCACCGGCGCACTGAAAAAGCCCTGATGGTACTCTACGGTTTCGAGCTCAAGCAGATGCAGCCAGTCCTTTACCCTGCCACGAGGTAAGGTATTCCTGCGCCAGAACCAATCGCGACTGAACAGACGCGAAAAGAAACCGAATAAACCCATCAAACTGTAGGGATTAAAGCCCACTACCACCAGATGGCCTCTTGGGATCAATACCCGACTGGCTTCGCGCAACAGCTGATGCGGGTGCTGGGAATAATCCAGTGCGTGATGCAATATGGCCACATCAATGCTTTCACTGGCGAAAGGTAACTGTTCAAACCGTGTGATCACAGATGCGTCATTGGTGCCGGCTTGTGTCACGCAGAAACGCTGATTAATTCGGCTCGAGCGACTCAGATCAGATTGAGCAAAGGCGGACAATTCCAGCAAATGATAACCAAATAAGGTAGACAGGACCTGATCCAGCTGTTCCTGTTGTTGACCAAAGAAGGCATTGGCCAAAGGCTTCCTTGACCAGCATTCCAATGCCGTCTGAACCGGCTCAGGTTCCCCCGGGCGATTCCTGAGAAGCAGCCAGTCCAAACATTTGTTAATAAAACGATTGTCAGCCACAACCTACTCCAAGGCTCGTGAATATTCAGGCATAATCATCGTTATGCCGACCAGACAGGTTACACCTATGAAGATAATTACTCTTCCCGCTTTTAATGACAACTATATCTGGCTATTTCACGCAGAAAACTCAAACCAAGCCTACGTTGTAGATCCCGGAGATGCAGCCGTTGTCGAACAGGCACTGCAGCAACATAATCTGGTATTGGCTGGGATTCTGGTCACTCATCACCACTTCGATCATACCGGGGGGATTGAAGCCCTGTGTGAAGACCGAAACATACCGGTGTATGGCGGACAAGCCAGTGAAGTAACCTGTCTGACACACAAATTCGAGGAAGGTCAAAAACTTCATCTCGACCAAGATTTGGAGTTTCAGATTATTGACGTGCCGGGGCACACAATGGACCACATCGCTTTTTATAGCGCAGAAAGTAAAACCCTGTTTTGTGGTGACACTCTGTTTGTAGCCGGTTGCGGCCGCTTATTTGAAGGCTCGGCAGCACAGATGCGCCACTCCCTGGAGAAATTGGCCAAACTTCCTACGGATACAAAAATCTACTGTGCCCACGAATATACTCAAGCGAACCTGCAGTTTGCGCTTGCAGTAGAGCCTGACAATCTGGCCATTCGTAAAAAGATTGAACACGTAAATGAGTTACGTGAACAGGATTGTCCCAGCGTACCAAGCACACTGGCTGATGAGCTGGCCACCAATCCGTTTCTAAGATCTGATCAACCTGCTGTTGTCGAGCAGTCGTACAACAGGGAAGGTAATAGCAATCTTAATATTGATCAGGTTTTTGCCAGCATTCGCGGCTGGAAGGACAGTTTTTGAGACCAGCATCGCACTTTTTGATGTGATTGGCGCCATGCCCCAGCTTATGGTTTGACCCTCGGAGGCTGGCTCCGTAGAATTCCCCGGAAACACTTGGGGTTCCTGTCGTCACTATGACACGCATTACTTTTCTGTTCTCAATACTGGCAGTTTTCAGCCTCGTCGGCTGCGTTCAAACAAACCATACCTCCAAAGTCGGTCACAAACAGGCCAATGACATTGAGAAGCTGCTGTCACAAGCCGAAATTGACAAACTCTGCCGTACCACCCACGTCGAACTCGAAAGCTTCCGCGCGGACGATTATGATCTTTTGTGGGACAGAATTCGCGCGGGCTATGGTCTGAAATACCAGCAACACCCCCGCATCGACAAACACCTCAGCTGGTATCGTAAGCACCCTTCCTATATCAAAAGAGTCACTGAGCGGTCCGAGAGATACCTCTTCTATATCGTGGAACAGGCTGAACAGCGCAATATGCCTCTGGAGTTGGCTCTATTACCCGTTGTTGAAAGTGCCTTTGATCCATTTGCCTATTCCCATGGCAGCGCTTCAGGAATGTGGCAGTTCATCGCCAGCACCGGTAAGCACTTTGGTCTGGAACAAAACTGGTGGTACGACGGCCGCCGCGATGTAATGGCTGCAACGGATGCCGCTCTCGACTTTCTGACAAGCCTGCACCGTCGTCTGGATAACGACTGGCTTTTGGCATTGGCTGCCTACAACGCCGGCGAAGGTAACGTCAGAAAGGCGATACGACGCAATAAAAATGCAGGCAAGCCAACCGACTTCTGGTCCTTGCGTCTGCCTAAAGAAACCAAAGCCTACGTACCTCAGCTTCTCGCCCTGTCAAAGGTGGTTATGAGCCCTGAGCAACACGGCGCCGAATTAACCCCAGTGGCTAATAAGCCCTACTTCGAAGCGGTTGATACCGGTTCACAAATTGACCTGGCTCAGGCCGCTCAACTGGCAGAGATTAGCATTAATGATCTCTACAAGCTCAACCCCGGCTTTAATCGCTGGGCAACCGCCCCGGATGGCCCTCATCGCTTACTGGTTCCAGTTGAGAAGGCTGAGACCTTCCGTAGTAACCTCAATGGTGTACCACCGGAACAACGCCTGAGCTGGAAGCGCTACATTATCAGAGACGGAGACTCGCTGATTTCCATCGCCAAAAAATTCAACACTCAGGTATCGGTTCTAAAAGACACTAATAATCTCCGAGGCAACACCATACGCGCCGGTAAAGCCCTGATGATTCCAGTTGCCTCAGCAAGCCAGAACAGTTACGCATACAGTCAGTCACAAAGAGTGAAAAAACAGGCTGACAGATACCAGGGCCGCGCGGGAAATCATAAAATTGAATATCGGGTGCGCCCCGGTGACAGCCTCTGGAACATAGCCAGAAAATACAACGTCAGCGTGCGTGCATTAGCCAAGTGGAACAGCATGGCACCCAAGGATACCTTGAGAGAAAATCAGAAGTTGGTTATTTGGACCAACAACAAGCAACTGGCGAGCACGGTTCCGTCCCCAAAAGGCATCATTCGCAAAGTATCCTACCGCGTTCGTAACGGCGACTCTCTGGCAAGAATCGCGGGCAAATTCAATTTATCGGTAACGGATATTGCCCGCTGGAACCCGGTGGATACCAAGAACTATATTCACCCAGGGCAGTCTCTCACCCTGTTCGTGGATGTGACCCGTATCAATTAGCCCGCCACATCACTAGCGACTACTGGCCAACATCTGCAGGCTCATCTGGGTCTGCAGCATAAAATGACGAAAGCTTTGAAATTGCTCCTCACTGATTTGTGATTCCAACTTCCAGCGGTCGGCATAAAACATTGCAATACATCGACTGCCAATAAATATCCCGGAGATCAGGCCAGAAAACTCCCCACCCATGACCGCTTTTATTTCAGGGGAAAACAGGTGCTTGGGAGCATCAGCAGATTGCATGTTAATCCACAGTGGACCCTTGGTGCGCATGGCTCGTGTAAACAGATTTTCATCCAGCCGTGAAACAGAAAAATCGAACTCTTTACGCCAACTCTCAGTACCTTCACCCAAAACAAACTTGGCCTGAATCCTGTCATTGTGAATAAAGCATAAAGCGACTCTTTCCAGCCCGACGCCTCGATGCAGTCCTTCCAGAACCATTTGAAAAATGGCATTCACATCGAGGTTTTCCATCAGGGCATTGGACAGTTCCCGCAGGATATTCAGCTGTAATTGCGGGTCGGCCTGCATGGGCTGAAAACCCTCATCGCTGAATTCAACCCCGTCCGATACCTTACGACCGGGGATCAAATGGCAGACCCGGGCCGCACCATAAGTCAAAGCGACACTGGAGGCCTCGTCGGCAGCGTCAAGTATCGATTTTTTTGTGTCCGCCAAACTCAATCCGCTGAAACGTGAAATACGTTTGGTAGCCTCCATGGCATCGGGAGATTCCCAGCCATTGATGGCTGCCTGGCTCAGCTGTTGCGCTAAAATGACAGCCGCCACTTTAGGAGACGGTTTACTGGGTGGGTACAATGACTGGATCAGCGTATCGCCCAGATTCCAGTTTTCTGCAAGTGACCGGGAAATGGATTTAAAACTGCATCCCAGCACAGCGTCTGTGGCTTCTCTTACAGGGGTACCCTGAGCCAACTGCTGCTCCAACTCTTCAACAGCGCCTTTACCACAGGACCAAAAGGCCATTTCTCCAAGGTTATAAAGTAAGGCCGCAATAAAAACTTCTTCCTGAACTTCTGCGTCTGTTCGGCGCACGAGATGTCTTGCCTGAACCGCTGCATGAAAAGCGCATGCCATTTGCTCCAGCAGCCGCTCTCGTGGCTCCTTACCCAACAGCGAATCAATCACCATGACGCTGATACAAATCGCTCTGACGCCGTTAAAGCCAATCAGTACAATAGCCCGGCTAACGGTGTTAATTGGATAATTTGAAGGGTTGTAGTGCACACTGTTGGCGATGCGCAGCACCTGTGAAGTCAGATTGGCGTCTTTTAAAATCACTTCTGCCAACTGATTTACATCGGCTTCATCATTACCGGTAAGATCATTTAATTCTTTAACAATACCAGCCAATACTGGCATATCACGCTTGGATAATTGCTCAACCCAAGCGTCTCGACCCTTGATCGTCATAAAAAGCCCCTGAGTAATAACAACAGTGTAGACAAAAAAGCCGCACGACCAACTGGTCGTACGGCTTTTAAGAGCAGATAATCGATGACTAAGGCTGTCACGAACAGCCTTAACCGAACACGATTAATAGACAGTGACCTCTGCAGCGGAACGCTTCTCAGTTTCAAACAGGCTCAACTCCGTTGCTCCCTGTTGCTGATTGACTGATTGCTGCAATCCAAGTTGTTGCTGTTCATCCAACTCGGGCAATTCTCCTTTTTTAACACCATTCAACATAATCACAGCCCAGTCACCATCATTGAGCTGTACTGAACCAACACTGGATTGCTGTTGAGGTTTGCTCATGGCAAATACATACCCAAGTAATTCACCGGGATAACCTGGCTGGGCACGATTGGCATCGATGGCAGCCTGCCATTGAAAATCATTCTGTGTGGCGATGGTTTCGATGTCTGAGCCATCACGCAATTGTTGCTCAATATCAGCAGACAACTGTTCAAGCTCGGCGCTGGCCCTTTGGCTGACCAGAATCTGTTTCACTTCGGCCGCCACATCCTCAAAGGGTTTAACCGCGGAAGGCTTATGTTCAGAAACTCGCAGAACAACCACGTGGTCATCACCGAGTTCGATTAAATCGGTGATCTGGCGATCCTGGAGAATTTCATCACTGAAAGCCATCGCCAGAACCTGATTATTGGAAGTAATACCCTCACCACCTACCCTGCCGAATAAGCCGGAAGTTTTCACTTCAAGGCCCAATTCATCAGACGCTGCAGACAAATCTTCGGCGTTGTAAGTAGCATCCGGGAGAGCATCTAAAAGTTCGACAAAAACACTTTCAGCTTCTGCCAGAGCAATTTCTGCACGGATAGCATCGTAACTTTCTTCCAGTGATGGGGCTTCAGCCTGTTGAATGGAAAGCAGTTTGATAAAATGAGTCCCCGCCTCTGTTTGGATAGGCCCAGACACTTCTTCCAATTCCAGCGCAGCAAGAGCAGCTTCAAATGACTCCGGGAAGGTTGAGCCATCGGTTACACCCAGATCACCGCCCATTTCACGAGACCCTAAGTCATCAGAATACTCAGAGACCAGAGTTTCAAAGCTGACCCCTTCTGCTAATTTCTCTGTGACTTCTGCCACCGTTTGCTGGTGAGAATCGTCCTCTTTGTCTTCAATCAGAATATGGGCCGCCTGACGCAGCGCACTGCCAGTGAAAGATTTAAGATTTTCCTGGTATTGTGCGGCAATATCGGCTTCAGCCACGTCAACGCCATCGGCCAGTTCATCCAAACTCAGCTCAATGTATTCAATAGCAATCATCTCTTTGCTCATAAATCGAGCCTGATTACTTTCAAAATAATCTTTGATATCAGCATCAGTAACTTCAATTTCATCACTGATTGCAGCCTGAGATAAGGTCAGGTAATTGAAGCTTCTGGTCTGCTGCGACAGGGCAATGAGATCTTCGATATCCTGACTCGTCATAAATGCAGTATCAGTAATACCAGAAATATGTTGCCTGACTAAGATATCCTGAGCCAATAACTGCTTATATGTGGTGGGAGTAAAACCACTGGAACGCAGCAACTGTTTGTATAATTCCGGATCAAATTTACCCGCTTGTTGGAACTGCGGGGATAATACGATTAGCTGATCGAGCTGGCTGTCGGCCACAATCATGCCGCCCCGCTCTGCTGATGTTTCGATAATTTCACGTTGAACCAAACGCTCAAGAACCGGTGGGCGAAGATTTTCATCACTCAGTAATTCTACTGGTGCCTGTTCACCGTATTGCTGCAACAATTGTTGTTTCTGATTGCGAACCGCTCTGGACAAATCAACTTCGTAAATGGGGTTACCATCTACCTCTGCAGCTTTACCCACGGTGTTATCTTGCAGAAACAAAGAATCGACACCAAACAAGGCAAAGGGAATAATCATCAGACCAACAACGATAACGGCCAAGGTTCCCTTTAGATTATCTCTAAACGTTTGAAGCATACGGACCTCAAGAAAAAAACTGCATTTAGTACCTATAAAAAAAGCGCATCACTGATGCGCCTTTTTATAATTCAAGCTTGAATGAAATCAACCATGCAAGCTTGAACAAATTTGACAGGGTTAACTTAGTTAACCGCGTCTTTCAGTGCTTTACCAGCTTTGAAGCTAGGAATGTTAGCAGCTGCAATTTCAATTGACTGACCAGTCTGTGGATTGCGACCAGTACGGGCTGCACGCTCTTTTACAGAGAAAGTACCGAAGCCAACCAGAGCAACTTGATCACCTTCTTTCAAGGCACCAGTAATTGCTTCTACAACGGCGTCAACAGCACGACCAGCAGCAGCTTTAGGAATGTCAGCAGAAGCTGCAACGGCTTCAATCAGCTCAGATTTGTTCACACGAAACCCCTTTTATTATTCGGTTTGTCTAAATTTTAGAAACTTTTGGGAGATATCTGTTCAGCAGGATCTAATCCCCAATTCGACCCTGCCTTCCCGCACCACGTCAGGAAAGAAGTGAATTTATACCAATAGACCCACCGAGGGGTCAAGCAAGATTATGAGAATTTCTTAAGACTTTTTTCACTGTGATCAGATTGCAGCCAATGAGCATGAAATACGTGCCAGCCCACGGCTGGCGCGCGCTCACAGGCAGTGGCTATTTTTCTAATGAGTATTCACCCGCAGAGATTTATCACCGCCGCCATTTTGAATTTCAGCTTCCAGTTCTCGATACTCTTCATCGGAATATGGCTTGGGTTGATGCTGTAAAGCAATCTCAAGAACCTCATCAACCCAACGCACTGGCACAATGGTCAAATCCTCTTTGATATTCTCTGGAATCTCAGTGAGATCCCTCTCATTATCTTGAGGTATCACCACAGTTTTAATACCACCACGATGTGCCGCCAGCAGTTTTTCTTTAAGCCCGCCAATTTTCAACACTTCACCACGAAGGGTAATTTCACCGGTCATTGCCACATCGGCTTTAACAGGAATGTCTGTGAGCACTGAAACCAAAGCGGTACACATTGCAATGCCGGCACTTGGTCCATCTTTTGGAGTGGCACCTTCAGGTACATGAATGTGGACATCATTTTTGTCGATGCAGTCAGGCGTTATTCCTAACACCTGGGATCTTGAACGAACAACGGTTAGCGCAGCCTGAATCGACTCTTGCATCACATCACCAAGAGAACCGGTTTTCACCAAACGGCCCTTACCTTTAACGGCAGAGGACTCAATGGTCAGCAGCTCGCCACCAACCTGAGTCCAGGCCAGCCCCGTTACCTGACCAATTTGGTTTTCCTCTTCAGCCACACCGTAATCGAATTTTCTGACGCCCAGATAATCTTCGAGTTGTTCAGCCTCAATGATCTGATGCCCCTTGGCAACTTTGCCTCTGACATGCTGGGTTACAACCTTGCGGCACAGTTTGGCAATTTCACGATCCAAACCACGCACCCCAGCCTCTCGCGTGTAATAACGAACAATATCCCGAATGGCATCCTCAGCCACTTCCATCTCTCCGGCTTTTAAGCCGTTATTTTTCATCTGTTTCGGAATCAAATACTTGAGAGAAATATTCAGCTTTTCATCTTCGGTGTAACCCGGAATGCGGATAACTTCCATACGATCGAGCAAAGGCCCGGGTATGTTCATTGAATTGGAGGTACAAATGAACATAACGTCCGACAGGTCATAATCAACTTCGAGATAGTGATCATTGAAGGAATTATTCTGTTCAGGATCCAGCACCTCCAACAACGCCGATGCCGGATCGCCCCGATGATCCATGCCCATCTTGTCGATTTCATCAAGCAGGAACAGCGGGTTTTTGACCTCTGCCTTGGACATCTTCTGAATCAGCTTACCCGGCATGGAGCCAATGTATGTGCGTCGATGCCCACGAATTTCGGCTTCATCGCGAACCCCACCCAATGCCATGCGTACAAACTGTCGATTAGTCGCCTTGGCAATGGATTCACCCAGTGAGGTTTTACCCACCCCAGGAGGCCCAACCAGACACAGAACCGGGCCTTTAATCTTTTTCACCCTTTTCTGAACGGCAAGATATTCAAGGATTCGCTCTTTGACCTCTTCAAGACCGTAGTGATCGCGCTCTAAAATTTTCTCAGCACGAGCCAAATCATGGCGAACTTTGCTTCGCTTGGACCAGGGTACATTTACCATCCAATCTATGTATGCCCTGACAACCGATGCCTCGGCTGACATGGGCGACATCATTTTTAACTTGGACAATTCTGCCCGGGTTTTCTTTTCAGCCTCTTCCGGCATGCCGGCATCAGCAATTTTCTTCTCCAGCTCCTCCTGCTCAGATGGCTCCTCGCCGATCTCACCCAGTTCTTTCTGGATGGCCTTCATTTGCTCATTGAGATAGTACTCGCGCTGGCTTTTTTCCATCTGCTTTTTAACGCGGCCACGGATTTTCTTTTCCACTTGAAACAGATCAATCTCGGATTCCATCAATCCCAGCAGGTGCTCAAGGCGCTCGCGAATATCGGTGATTTCCAGCAGCTCCTGCTTCTGGTGCAGTTCAAGCGACATATGCGCCGCAACGGTATCGGCCAATTTACCGGGCTCATCAATGCCATTGAGTGAAGACATCACCTCAGCTGGAACTTTTTTGCTTAAATTGACGTATTGTTCAAACTGATTCATGGCTGAACGCAACAGGGCATCCGCCTCTTTTTCCGGCACCTCTTCACAGTCAACCGCTTCAACTTCAACACTGTAGAATTCAATTTCATTGTTAAAGCTCATCACGCGCGCTCTGGATTTACCTTCAACCAGAACTTTTACGGTGCCATCTGGCAGTTTCAACAGCTGCAGGATGCTGGAAATGGTACCCATTTGATACAAATCATCGGGACCTGGATCATCATCAGAGGGGTTGCGCTGCGCCAGCAACATGACTTCCTTGCCACCTTCCATGGCCTGCTCCAATGCTGCGATCGACTTTTCTCGACCGACAAACAAAGGTATTACCATATGGGGGTAGACAACCACGTCTCTTAACGGCAGAAGTGGCAGGTTAATCAACGCATGTGGTTCTAAATCAGAATCAACCATCAGTGGCCTCTTGGAAAGGAATTCGTTCAACCATTGATTGGGGGCTAAACGGAAAAAAACAAGTAACTTCAGATAATATAGACAAAATAAAAGGGGCAAATGCCCCTTTTATTTTTTTATACTTGCCAATCGCGTTGCCTGACTGACAATTTGCTCAAAAAGAAAGCAATCATTCATCAGGAGCCGCTTTTGCTTGCGGTTCATCCTGCTCATCAGTGGTTTCGTAAACCAAAAGAGGCTCAGACTCCCCTTTGATTACGGATTCATCCACAACCACTTTGCTGACATTTTCCTCACTGGGTATTTTGTACATGGTATCGAGCAGAACGGATTCCATGATGGATCGTAAGCCGCGAGCACCGGTTTTCCGCTCCATTGCCTTGTTGGCCACGGCCTCCAATGCATCTGAACGGAAGTCGATATCGACCCCCTCCATTTTAAACAGCTTGGAGTACTGCTTTGTCAGAGAGTTTTTCGGCTCGGTTAGAATTTGAACCAAAGCCTCCAAATCCAGCTCTTCAAGTGTAGCAATAACCGGCAGACGGCCTACAAACTCAGGAATCAGGCCATAGCGCACCAAATCTTCAGGTTCGAGCTCTTTAAAGGTTTCTCCAACATTCTTGCTGTCATCCTTACTTTTGACTTCTGCGCCGAAACCAATACCGCCCTTTTCAGAGCGATCACGGATAACCTTATCCAATCCCGCAAAAGCACCACCACAGATAAACAGAATATTAGAGGTATCAACCTGCAAAAACTCCTGCTGTGGATGCTTACGTCCACCCTGAGGTGGTACGGAGGCAACCGTACCCTCGATAAGTTTCAGCAAGGCCTGCTGAACCCCCTCACCAGACACATCTCTGGTAATGGACGGATTGTCCGATTTACGGGAGATCTTGTCGATTTCATCAATATAGACAATACCCTGTTGAGCCTTATCCACATCGTAATCGCATTTCTGCAACAGCTTTTGGATGATGTTTTCGACATCTTCACCCACATAACCGGCTTCGGTCAGGGTGGTCGCATCGGCAATGGTGAAAGGCACATTGAGCAGTCGAGCCAGAGTTTCCGCCAGTAACGTTTTACCGCTACCAGTAGGCCCCACCATCAGGATGTTACTCTTACCAAGCTCAACATCGTCTTTATCTTTCTTGCTCTCGTCGGCACGAAGACGCTTGTAGTGGTTGTAAACAGCAACAGCAAGCACCTTCTTGGCGCGTTTTTGGCCAATTACGTACTGATCCAGAGTTTCAGAGATCTCAAAGGGCGTAGGCAAGCGCTCTGACGAACCCTCAGGGGAAGCCTCCTGAATTTCCTCACGAATAATATCATTGCAAAGATCTACGCACTCATCGCAGATGAACACCGACGGGCCGGCGATTAACTTACGGACTTCATGCTGGCTTTTGCCGCAGAAGGAGCAATACAACGACTTGCCGCCGTCATCGCCATTTTCATTGGTGTGGTCGGTCATCAAACCTCTCCATTAACTCTTATTTTGGACTTCAGCTACTACAATGGGTCCATTTGGATCTGTTTTCAAGTAGCTCAACTGCAGTATCAGCTAGAGCGGACTTAAGCCTCGTCTTTACGCTGATTGACAACGGCATCGATCAACCCGTATTCCACGGATTCTTCAGCGCTCATAAAGTTGTCTCTTTCAGTATCTTCGGCAATCTGAGCAACATCTTTACCTGTGTGATAGGCCATAATTTCATTCAGGCGATCACGGGTTTTCAGGATTTCCTGCGCATGAATATGAATATCACTCGCCTGTCCCTGGGCACCACCACTGGGCTGGTGAATCATGGTGCGGGCATTAGGTAGGCAATAACGCTTACCTTTTGCACCAGCAGACAGAAGAAACGCCCCCATGCTGCAGGCCTGACCAATACACATGGTACTGACATCTGGCTTGATAAATTGCATGGTGTCATAAATGGACATACCGGCGGTTACGGAGCCGCCAGGAGAGTTTATATAAAGATGGATGTCTTTATCAGGATTCTCTGCCTCAAGAAACAGTAACTGGGCAACAACCAGATTGGCCATGTGGTCTTCCACTTGGCCGACCATAAAAATAACACGCTCTTTGAGCAGTCGGGAATAGATATCAAAGGAGCGCTCACCGCGAGCGGTTTGCTCAATCACCATGGGCACCAGGCCGGAGTTTTGTATCACCTGCCCCTGAGAAATCGAATCAATTGTTGCCATTTTGTTTTTATATCCTTACACGTTATAAAACACATCTACGCCCTGCAGAAGACTGCATTGACGGAATCATTATCAAGGATTTTCGAGCTTAAACCTTGCGAGACTGTTATGCCAGCCTTGAAGGTGAAAAGAAGGGAAATTGCCGCGAAACAGAGCGTTTCGCGGCGGATATGATCAGAAATTAGCCCGCCTGTTCAGCAGGCTTAATCACATCTTCATAGGTGCTTTTTACATCACTAACTTTACAGGTAGAAAGAATGTGGTCAACAACCTGATCTTCCAGAACAACCGACTCAACGCCGTTGAGCATTTGCTGGTTGCCATAGTAGTAGTTGATAACCTCTTCCGGCTCCTGATAAGTAGAAGCAATCTCTTCGATCTTAGCGCGAACCTTGTCTGCATCCACCTGAATTTCGGCAGATTTAACAATTTCACCCACAACCAGCCCCAGAGCAACACGGCGCTCGGCCTGCTCTTTGAACATATCGTCCGGCAGCAGTGATTTCAGATCCATATCAGGCTGAGCGCCACCGAATTGCTGCATCATCTGACCACGCAAACCTTCGATTTCACCTGCAACCAAAGAAGCTGGCAATTCAACTTCATTAGCTTCAATCAACTTGTCCATAACAGATGCTTTCAGCTTTTGGCTGGCGGCATTTTTCAGCTCACGCTCCATATTGCCTTTAACATCAGCCCGGAACTCGGCTTCGTCTTCGGTTTCAACACCAAACTTGGCGTAGAATTCTTTATCCAGCTCAGGCAGCTTTTGCAGCTCATTACCTGTTACTTTAACTTCAAACTGTACTGCCGCACCCTTCAACTCTTCGCTGTGGTACTCCTCAGGGAAAGTCAGATCCAGAGTAGTCTCTTCGCCCGGCTTCATACCGATGATGCCGTCTTCAAAGCCAGGAATCATGGAGTTAGAACCAAGCACCAGCTGCTGACCTTCGGCCGTGCCGCCATCAAAGGCCTCACCATCTTTGGTGCCTTTGTAGTTAATGGTTACACGATCGCCTTTCTGAGCCTTGCGCTTACTGTCTTTCCAGTCTGCTTGCTGCTTGCGCAGGGTATCGATCATATTATCGATGTCTTTGTCGGTAACTTCGGCCTCAAGACGCTCGATTTCGAAACCGGAAGTGTCTGCCAGAGATACCTCAGGGTAGACTTCAAAAGTGGCAACGAACTCAACGTCTTTACCCTCTTCCATCTGCTTCGGCTCAATTGATGGCTGACCGGCAGGTTTTACGTCCTCCTGCTGTACCGCATCGTAGAAAGAGCGGCTCATCAGCTCACCGAGAACTTCCTGGCGAACGCCAGCGCCAAAACGCTGTTTAACTACTTTCAGAGGAACTTTACCTTTACGAAAGCCATTCAGACGCACAGTTTTGGCAGCCTGCTGCAGACGCTTTTGTACTTCAGAATCGATTTGATCGGCAGGAATGCCGACAGTCATGCGACGCTCTAAACCAGAAGTCGTCTCAATTGAAACCTGCATGATGTCCCTCATGAAAAATAGTGATCGCCATCATTTCAGACAGCAGAAACTTAAAAAATGGTGCGGACGGGGAGACTTGAACTCCCACACCTTGCAGTACCAGAACCTAAACCTAGCGCGTCTACCAATTCCGCCACGTCCGCAAAACTTATTCAAACCTCACACAAACTGTAACTCGTTGATTTTATAGAGATATTCAACAAAGAACGGCCTGATAGGGATTCAAGGGGTGCAAATTCTGCCACACAAATATGGGAGGTTCAACAAAATTCCGGGTTATAGGCAGCAAATACGCGGCAGTAGATAAATTAACGGGAAAAACAACAATGACAGCTCAATCATCAAGGCTTTTGGGAAACGATAAAAGCAACACGGCGCCCTGCTCACCCGCCCGGATATAACGTTGATCACTGCCAGTGCAACCGGGAATAAGCACACCCTGTTCAGGAGTGATAATCGTTTGAGAAACATTCGCCTGCCCCTCTACCCCGATTGCCAAAGCGTAGCTTTCGAGCGCATCAAGGTAAAACTCCCCACCAGGCTTCAGTGTCAGGCGCCAGACATAAAAGCTGTCAAAGTTGACGACCTCCTCAACCAAAACAGACGCCGATTCTTCAATAACTGCCAGCAACTGATTATCAGGCATATTGATATCCATTGAAGCCAAAGCCTGCTGGGTATCCCAATGTGGCTGCGTCAGTACTTTCTGGGCAAAAGAAATAATCTGGCGCTCATAGACCGGGGTCTGAAATTCAATGGTTCTAACACCGTGCATCAGCGAGTGTGGTGTGTAACATGGCACCTTAAGCACATCTCCAACACGCAGAGACTTGACCCCCTTAAAGCGATCCATTGCCCGTCGTAATTCAACCTCCTCTGCTAACAAGTCGGATGGCACCCTGCTCAACCAGCCCTTTAATTCCTCAGCCATGACAGGCTCTTCAAGGCTCAAGCCCTGCTCCAGCCTAAAGCCATCGGTCAGATCATCAATTTTGCGGCGAACCACCTCATAGCCAGCGACTGCTTTGGCGAAAGCCTTTTTACAGGCCTCATCTGAAGCAAACTCTTTGCGGACATCATCATCAAAACCAATGGATATCCCGCCAACCCCGGCCGGCCAGGCAGAGGGGTCAACATGAGTCACCACATAAACTTCCTGCTTTTCCTCATGCTGCTCGTAGTAAAGGTCGCCATAAACCGGCTCAGGCAGCGGGTCCAGTATCTTTAACAGATTGATATTATGTTGATTGTTCCCGCAGAGGGCTGATGGCATAAGAGCCAACAACCACGGCAAAGGCACCTGAGAAGAATCGCTGCCGACATTGGACTGACCTCTGGATTCTATGCCCGTATACCAGATTTCCTGCCCCCAGGGCTTGGGAATGGCAATTGGCTGCAGCGAAATGGCGTCATTAAAACAAAACACAGGTACCTGATTACTGCTGCACCACTGCTCGACAGAATCTCTGTCATCGCAACTCAGTAACTGCTGCTCAACTCCTTCAGACCAAGCGCATACAGCCCCCCAGACAATATCTCCACTTTCTATACCTACCACAGCAATGAGATCAATCACCGGCTCACCGGACAGATAATATTGCTTGTGACCAAATTGAAGACATATCAGCTGGTCGACGACAGATTCGTCTGCAACAAGAGACTTCAGATAGGCTTCAGGTTCTACAACCTTAATACAGGCTTTCAAATTGGCTCCAAAAATGGACTTCAAAAATTAAACGGGCGAAAGTCTAGCAAATGCCTTTCTAACTAAACAGAACCAATCACCCATAAAAAAACCGGGCAATGCCCGGTTTTTTAAACTCTGATAGGTATCAGAATTTATACACGCTCAAGTACAGTGGTAATACCCTGACCCAGGCCGATACACATGGTAGAAATACCTACGTTCAGATCTTTCTCTTCCATAACGTTCAGCAGTGAACCGGTAATACGCACACCAGAACAACCGAACGGGTGACCCAGAGCAATAGCGCCACCATTGACGTTCACCTTGGTCTCCATGTCATCGAGCAATTCCAGATCTTTCAACACTGGCAGAGCCTGAGCGGCAAACGCTTCATTCAGCTCAACGTAGTCGACATCCTTCATGTTCATGCCCAGCTGCTTCAGGGCAGTCTGAGTAGAAGGCACAGGACCATAACCCATAATTGAAGGATCAACACCAGCCAGAGTCGTCGCAGTCACCTTGGCAATAGGCTTCAGGCCCAGAGATTCGGCTCGCTCTGCGGACATAACCATCATGGCAGAAGCACCATCAGTCACCTGAGAAGAAGTACCCGCAGTAACAGTGCCGCCTTTAGGGTTAAAGGCAGGACGCAGCTGAGACAGACCCTCAGCGGTAGTTTCCGGACGAATGGTCTCATCCTGCTCAATCAAAACAGGCGCACCATTTTCATCGTGACCCATCATTGGAATGATCTCACGATCGAACTTGCCGGCGGCACGTGCAGCAGCAGCCAACTGATGCGAACGAGCACCAAACTGATCCATCTGCTCACGGGTAATACCGTGCAGCATAGCCAGATACTCTGCCGTCATCCCCATACTACCGGCAGCCTGAGCTACAGACAGACCCATTTTCGGGTTCGGATTCACACCTTTCATCATATTGATGTGACCCATGTGCTCAACACCACCGATCAGGTAAACATCACCGATACCAGCTTTAATATTAGCGGTAGCAGTATGCAGAGCAGACATGGAAGAACCACACAGACGGTTAACGGTCTGAGCAGGTACTGTATGAGGCAGAGAACTGCGCAACAGCATCATACGAGCAATATTCATTGCCTGCTCGTCACGCTGCATCACACAACCCCAGATCACATCATCAATGGTCGCCGGATCAATGGCTTCGTTACGAGCCAACAGGCCGTCAACCACATTGGCGCTGATTTCATCGGCGCGAACATTGCGAAAACAACCATTTTTAGAACGGCCCATCGCACTACGTGCGTAGTCTACAACTACAGCATCTCTTGGATTCAAGCTCACTTCACTTTCTCCTTAATATCGTTAGAGGACCGCCCTTAGGCGTAAAATTTCTTACCGTTAGCAGCCATATCGCGAATCATATCGATCGCTTCATAGCGCTTACCCAGGTCCTTGTACTTGTCACAAGCTGCAACAAAAGCGTCAACACCGATCTCATCAATCCAGCGGAATACACCACCGCGGAATGGAGGGAAGCCGATGCCGTAGATCAGCGCCATATCTGCTTCAGCTGCAGAATCGACAATACCCTCTTCCAGACAACGAGCTAACTCGTTAGCCATTGGGATCATCATGCGCATAACAACTTCTTCGGCATCAAACTCTTTGCGGTCAGCAACAACGGGCTTCAGCAGTTCATAGGTTTCTTCAGAAACCACTTTCTTAGGCTTGCCGCGCTTATCGGTTTCATAAACATAGAAGCCCTTGCCGTTCTTCTGACCGTAGCGATCATTTTCAAACATGACATCGCCACAGGTTTTGTAGTCTTTGGTCATGCGATCCGGGAAGCCAGCAGCCATTACTTCTTCAGCATGCACGCCAGTATCCATACCCACTACATCCATCAGATAAGCGGGTCCCATTGGCCAACCCCACTTTTCCATAACCTTGTCGACAGCCTGGAAGTCGGCGCCATCGCGAACCAGATCGGCAAAACCAGCAAAATATGGGAAGAGAACACGGTTAACCAGGAAACCAGGGCAGTCGTTAACTACAATGGCTTTCTTGCCCATGGCATTGGCGTAAGCAACGGTACGGGCTACAGCGGTATCGGAGGTTTTCTCACCGCGAATTACTTCGACCAGAGGCATGGCGTGCACAGGGTTAAAAAAGTGCATACCACAGAAGTTTTCCGGACGCTCCAGAGCTTCAGCCAGATAAGTAATGGAAATGGTGGAGGTGTTGGAAGCGATAACCGTATCTTCAGACACCTGCTTCTCGACATCAGCGAGAACAGCGTGTTTAACCTTAGGATTCTCAACTACTGCTTCAACCACTACATCAACACTGTGGAAGTTATCGTAGGACAGAGTAGCATCGATATTGGACAGGATGCTGCCCATCTTGTCAGCAGTCATACGGCCACGGCTAACGCGTTTGCTCAACAGTTTGTTGGCTTCATTCATACCCAGATCCAGACCGGCCTGAGCAATATCTTTCATTTTAATAGGTGTGCCTTTCAAAGCAGACTGATAGGCGATGCCGCCACCCATGATGCCCGCACCCAGTACAGCGGCACGCTCAACTTTTTTGTCTGCTTTCTTTTCCCAGCCTTTGGCCTTCTTGGCAATCAGCTGATCACTCAGGAACAGACCAACCAGAGATTTGGCTACCGGAGTGGAACCCACTTTGGCAAAACCTTGCTGTTCCACTTCCAAAGCCTCATCGCGGCTCATGCCAGCAGCTTTTTGAATGCATTTAACAGCCGTTACCGGCGCAGGGTAATTTGGACCAGCCTGACCAGCAATAAAGGCTTTGGCAGTTTCAAATGCCATCAGAGACTCGGTGCCATTCAATTGCAGTGGAGACTTCTTCACTTTACGACGAGCCTGATAGTCCAGCTTGCCGTCAATACAGTTTTGCAGAGTCTGCAGAGCAGCATCACGCAGGGCTTCTGGAGCAACAACACCATCAATAACGCCCGCATCCAGTGCCGCTTCGGGTTTTTGATCCTTACCGGAGGCAACCCATTCAATAGCAGTGCTTGCACCCGCAATACGCGGTAGGCGGACAGTACCACCCCAACCTGGAATCAGGCCCAGCTTTACTTCTGGCAGGCCAACTTTGGCTGCAGTACTGGCTACACGGTAGTCACAAGCCAGACAGAATTCCAAACCGCCACCCAGCGCGAAACCGTTAATGGCAACAACAACAGGTACACCCAAGTCTTCGATGCGATTGTTGTTGATATTATTCAGGTTGATATGCTCGCCGCCTTCTTCAAAGCCTTTATCGAACATAGGAACAAATTCAGAAATGTCAGCACCAACGATAAAGACACCCTTAGCGCTGGTAGCCAAAACACCTTTCAGGCCTTCGGTGTTTTCCAAAGCGGTGATGGCTTCACTCAGCTCGGTTACAGTCTTATTATCGAACTTATTGACCGATTCGCCTTGCAAATCGAAATTCAGCTCTGCGATGCCTGCATCTAGCATTTGCACCGTAATAGCATTGCCTTTAAATATCATTTTCAACCTCTTACAGTTTCAGGGGGAAATCCCAGCCCGCAAATATTGCCGGTTTAGCAAATTAAACCTATAGCAAAATTGTGATTTTATGGTGACCAAACCAACCAGTCGAATCACCTGAATACAGTATAGAAGATTAAAACAACCGTTTGAACGGTATTTGTGACAGGAAAAGATAAAACAGGACGATTCAGGCGCCAGCCAATACCCAACTGGCCTTTTCGCTGACGACTGAAAGCCGATATGGGATGGGAGCATAAAGAGAGACACTGTCACCCATGCTCAATTCCTGATCAAAATCGAGACTGAGCAGCCTGACATCACCATCAGTGACCAACATCAGACAATCATCATGCAGGAAATTGTTCGCCAGCTGATCTCCCTTCATAGCAGTGTAAAACTCTAATTTTCGACCATTATCAGAGTTTTGCTTATCGCCCTGAAAACTGGCATTGAGACTGAATAGAGCCCCCTCTTTAAGGGTGAGCGAGGATGGCACAACCTTGCAGTGTGAATCGGCCATGGAAATTGAGAAAAAGTCCGACATCGACATCGGAAATCCCTTCAGAACCTTTTCCAATGAAGCAACTGAGGGACTGACAGTACCGTGCTCAATGACTGATATTGCACTGTTGGGAACGCCAGCCCTTTTAGCCAACTCCCTTTGCGACCACCCATAAAACTTACGGATTGCCTGTAATCGCAGGCCAACCACTTCTGCCATATTTCCCTCAAGTTTCAACGGGTTATGCAAAACGCATAACCCAATCACAAGAGCTTAAATCATATCGGCGTAGCGGTCATTAGTCCCGTAACAGAGCGCTTTGGCAAAGCCAGGTACTGAAATGCCATTCTGGGTTATTTCAAGGGCATTTTCATCAATCATACCCTCGCCAAATCGATAAACGATTTGATAATCCCCTCGGGTGGCTGCCTGATCATAATTCGAGGCGGCCTGATGAGTGTTTTCCACCTTGTCAGACCAGGCCGCCATGGCGGCATCACCGTGCCGCTTGGCCATCATAGAAGCTACCGTACCGGGAGACAGGACAACCGCCGTCGCGTTGTTCCCGCCAAACCCCTTGGAGTTCAAAAAGGCGACCTTGGTTGGGCGATCGCTCAGATCGAGATCCTCAAGCGGCAACAACAAACGATCGGCCACCACGTCATCGGCGACCTTATCAATGGTTTTGATACCGGGCAGCAAGTTGTAATGGAAGCTGCCTAATGCCACGGCGAGCTGATCACCACTGGCCGGAGCCAATGGGTGCCCGACATAAGCCTTTACTGCGGCAACAGGCCATTCATTAATATCGAATGCTTCTGCTACCCGATCAAACAACTCGGATTCAGTCACCCGGTTTTGGGGGGTACTGGAACCATGGGAATACATCACACTGTGGTGCTGAACAGCTTCAATACCAACCAGATCTTTAGCCGCCGCCACAGCTTTTGCCAACGTAATAAAGTTACCCGGCCCAGGTGCTGGAATGGATTTTTTGAAACCATCGGCATTAATAAAGACTTCAGGTACAGCACCATGAATCTGCGCACCAAGCTCCAGCGCCAATTCATCATCCATCAACACAAAGAACTGTGCGGATTCAGCAATGGTGAAACCACAATTGTCACCAAACGGACGACTGGCGCGTCGATGATCGGGCTCATCATCCGTTTTGGCTTCAATCTTTTTCAGGTTTTCATCGGTGCCCAGTGCCCCCATGGTGGCATAGCCATCAATAATCTCCGGCACTACCGGGGCCTCACTGCAACCGACCATGACCACTCTGGCCTTATTCTGCTGAATCGCCTCAATGCCATTTTTGAGATTGTAAAGAAAGCTTGCACAAGCCCCGGTAGAAGCGCTGGTTGTACCGACATTACCCAGAACATAGGCGTTTACAAAATCGGCCGGCATGGTGTTCAGGCCCAGTGCCAACTGCTTGGCCGACACGCGATTACCTTCGGAGCGGGACTTGATCATCCCGCCAAAGCCGTTGTCGTCCAACTGCCCCATGCCACTACTGGCATAGACCGCAATTTCGTCGGGCTGAACTGCGTTTTTAATCACATCCCACTCGATGCCAACGGAATGCAGCGCATCACTGGCTGCAACAACCGTCATCTGCAGACCTCTGGGGTGGAAACGTGAATTGTATAGTTCTCCGGGATCAAAACCGGAAGGCAACTGCCCTGCCGCTTTAACGGGGAATTCGCGTTCCGAGTCCACTTTAATTACAGCGGCGGCATCCAGTGTTACCTTGAGCTTACCGTCTTCGGCGTCTTCAAGTTGCCAGGTGGCAGGTACCGGTTTGGGCAACTGGCTCTTTGACAAGATAAAACTGGTCGATTGGCCCGCGTCTGCATCAAGGGTCATGGACTGCTGCCATTTGGCGTGGTCAACATCAAAGAAACTCTTTTCAATTCGACGAACCAGAGTAGAATTCAGAATTGTGTTGCCAAGCCGGGTTTCGATCTCTTCGAGAGACAGCACCTCGCCTTCTCGACTGATAAAATCACCGTCATCAGATACTGCCACCTGCTTGGTCATCACAGCCAAGCCAGCCAGCGTATCCAGACGACTTTGACGGTCGATCGATTCAATCACCATACGACGAAAGCCGTGATGAAACGATGTTCTGCCGGCGGCATTGTAGCCACCAAAACCGACAATAACGGGTAAACGTGCCATATTCAGGCAACTCCTATGAGGATGTCCGATAAACAATAAAACCAGTTTATCGGGACGCCCCACTACACAGTTACAGCCTTTTAAGCCATAATTAAAGCCATATCAGCCAAATACTGCCATTTATGATGAATAAACACCTTGGTGCGGCCTTTGTGGTCATGGAACATATGCTCTCAACCAGCTTGACGCTGCCCATTGAAATGCTCAGAGCGGCCGAGGGTGCCGCTCGCGTTATCGACAGGAATGCCATCCGACTCAACATCGCCTCCGTCAGCACCACCACAGACCCTGTTTCCACCCAGTCCGGTTTTGATTTTCAACCTCAGCACTCCATCAATGAAAATCTGAAAACCGATTTTGTGGTTATCCCTGCACTGTGGCGAAATCCAAGACCGGTGATCCAGAAGTACCCGGAAATCATCGAATGGTTAAAGAAGCTGAATGAAAACGGAACCATCATTATCGCCGTCGGCACAGGTTGCTGCTTTCTGGCAGAAGCCGGATTACTGGACGATAAGCCCGCCACCACGCACTGGCATTATTTTGACCAGTTTCAGAAGCGGTACCCGAAGGTTCAACTCAAGCGCCAGTATTTCATCACCCAGGCCAACAACCTATATTGTGCCGCCAGCGTCAATGCCGTTGCCGATCTGACCGTACACTTCATCCACCGGGTTTACGGTGCGGACATCGCCAACCACGTCCAACGAAACTTTTCCCATGAAATACGCCGCGATTACGCCGAAACCAGCTATTACGATGACAAACATCGCTATCACCCGGATGAAGACATCGTTCAGGCACAAATCTGGCTTCAGGATAACTGCCATAAAGAAATCAACCTGAAAAACCTGGCTGAGCATTTTGGTATGAGCTCTCGTAACTTCAATCGTCGCTTTAAAAACGCCACTGACCAGACGCCCTTGCAATACCTTCAGGAAATAAGAATCGATATGGCCAAGGATTTATTGCAGACCAGCAATCTCTCCATCAATGAAATCGCCTATCGGGTGGGTTACAAAGATATGGGGCACTTTGCCGCACTGTTCAAAAAGCTGCTGACCACCACACCAAGTCAGTATCGGGCCACGGTCAGAGGCAAACTCTTCACGCCAAAGGCTTTCTGATAATAACGGTATCACTGCCAGAGTGGATTTTGTCCGCACACCATTCGCGGCAAAGATAATCGAAGCTCTGCTCAGAAAAAAAGCTGATATGAGTCAGATCATTCTTGTAGTGCCAGCGGCTGAAAGCTTCTCGGCTTTTGACTTTCTTGGTCATAATCCCCAGAACCCCGCCAGGTTTTAACAGTCGCCACAAGCGTTCCAATTCCTGCTTTGGTTCAGCAAGATGCTCAACCACCTCCGTGGCGGTAATGAAATCGTATTCGCCTGTAAGAACCTGCTTGTCAGGATGATAAAAAAGATCATAGAGGGACACTCTATGCCCTGCGGTTTCAAACATGGCGGCCAGAGCTGGACCTGGGCCACAACCAAAATCCAAGCCATTTGCTTCTTTTGGCAGCAAGGTAACAAGTGGGTCAAATAAACGGGACAGGAAGTGCCTGTAGCCCGGGTCATCCACCTGATTGTCGTGCAGGTCGTAGATGGCTTTTTCTTCAGCGGCTGATAATTGATCAGCCGCAGGGACATGCACCATGCCACAAGAGGTACAACCAAAGTAAGATCGACGACGATCTTGCCAATAGAGTGACGTGCACTCAGAACACAGAGGGCAATGATGTTGCGTCATAGCTTTTATTACCCGCAAATAAAAAAAGGAGCCCGATTAGGGCCCCTTTCACAGTGGATGATCGGCTCAATCAACTGGCCGCTTTCAAGCTGGCCTTGTCTGTCAATGCAGCAGACTTCTGAATCTCAATGGTCCGGGGCTTCATCGCCTCGGGAATTTCACGAACCAAATCCACATGGAGCAAACCGTTCTCAAGGTGCGCTGCTTGAACGCGAACGTGGTCTGCCAACTGGAAGCGCCGCTCAAAATTACGAGCTGCGATCCCTTGGTGCAGGAACTTGCGATCTTCGCCAGGGGCACCTTTCTGTCCCGAGATAACCAGTGAACCTGGCTCGGTCTGGATATTCAATTCATCTTCGCTAAACCCTGCCAGAGCGATGCTAATCCGGTACTCGTTTTCATCAAGCAGCTCAATGTTGTACGGCGGGTAGCTGGGTTGATTCTGTTCGGTACGGCTCAGGCTATCGAGCATGGATGCCATACGATCAAAACCAATGGAAGTACGGTATAAAGGGGAGAAATCTACATTTCGCATTGTCATATCCTCACAATTAAGCAATATATGCGGTTGCGGCCTATCTTATGATCAGACCGGGGCAGTTGCCCGATTTGAGCTCCTCGGATGAGCAAGCTCAAAAAAGAAATTTGGGCCAATGTGATTATTTTCAAGCCCAAAACAATAAATATCTTAAGGAACCTCACTTCATGCCCGACTACATTCTTGCCATCGACCAGGGAACCACCAGCACGCGCGCCATCCTGTTTGATCATAGGGGGCAGCCAAAATCCCAGGCTCAGCAGGAATTCGAACAGATTTTCCCTCACGACGGCTGGGTGGAACACGACCCGGAAGCCATTTGGGAATCAACCCTGAGTGTTTGCCGCAAGGCCATGGAAAAGCTCAATATTGATACCAGTCACATCAGTTGCATCGGCATTACCAATCAACGGGAAACAACCATTGTCTGGGACAAAAACACCGGCAAACCTGTATACAATGCCATCGTCTGGCAAGATCGCCGCACCGCAGCCCAATGCGAGCAATTAAAAGCCGACGGTTTTGAGGACATGGTTCACGCCAAAACTGGCCTGTTACTCGACCCGTATTTTTCCGCCACCAAGATTGCCTGGATACTGGATCACCAGCCTGGCCTGAGAGCTCAAGCTGAACAAGGCGAGCTACTTTTCGGCACCGTTGATAGCTATTTGCTCTGGCGCTTGAGTGACGGCATCAGCCACAAAACCGACGCCACCAATGCCTCACGGACTCTGATCTACAACATTCATTCCGGAGAGTGGGACAATGAACTGTTAGAACTTTTCAATATCCCAGCAGCCATATTGCCAGAAGTTTTAGACAGCAGTGCCTCATTTGGCGACACCAACGTATTCGACCACAGCATCCCGATCACGGGCATTGCCGGTGACCAACAAGCCGCATTATTTGGCCAGACCTGCTTCGAACCCGGCATGGTAAAAAGCACCTACGGCACCGGCTGTTTTATGATCCTCAATACTGGCGATCAGGCCGTTGATTCCCAGCATCGCATGCTGACTACCATCGGTTATCAATTAAATGGCAAGCCCAGTTACGCCATTGAAGGCAGTATTTTTGTTGCCGGCGCCGCCATCCAATGGTTACGTGATGGCCTACAGCTGATCAGCAAGGCCAAGCACACCGAAAAGCTGGCCAGCAAGGCAAATCCTGACGCCAATGTTTATATGGTCCCGGCTTTTACAGGCTTGGGCGCCCCCTACTGGGACCCACAGGCTCGTGGTGCCCTTCTGGGACTGACAAGGGATACCGGCATTGAAGAAGTGGTTGCCGCCGGCATTTTGTCGGTTTGCTATCAAACCCGCGACCTGCTTGAAGCGATGAACAAAGACGGCGCCAATCTGCCTGACACCCTGCGGGTCGATGGCGGCATGGTCAAAAATAACTGGTTTGTACAAAGCCTGGCCGATACGCTGGCCACCCGGGTTCAAAGACCCACCATCACAGAAACTACCGCTCTTGGGGCGGCCTATCTGGCCGGTTTACAGCTCGGGATCTTCGAATCACTGGAGCAACTGGCGGATCTGTGGCAATGTGACAACACTTTCGAATCCGCCATTGACGACAATCAACGTAATCGTCGTTATAAAGGCTGGCTGGAAGCGGTTGAAAGAGTAAAATCCAAACCTGAACTCACTCACTGAACTCCGACACAAAGTATCACCAACACATGGCAAAACCTCTTCTGCCCCTGAAACAGATTCTGGAGGGCGACTACAAAAGCCTGACCCAAAGTTTCAGGGAAGTTGCCCAGCAGGACAGCGCTTCGCCGAGTTATCGAACCGAATACCCGCTGGATCAACTGATCCAATTGATACCGGATCTGGATCTGGCTACATCGCCTTCTGAGAATGGATTTCTGGCTGCCAGTTTCGAAGCAAATTTGACAGACTGGAGCCCCTATAAAACCGACAGTCCGACGGCACTGATATTCTGTGAAACATTGATCGGAAAATTATACGGCGCTTACCGGTTTCATCCGCTGATTGAGCCCCTACTTCGCAAACTCGCTCTGCTCATCTTGCTGTCACTGAGTAAGCGCACTGAGGCCATTGTCGACAGCAACCACCCTGTTCGCCAATTTACAGAGCAATTGTTCCAGGCCGCCAGCATTTGGGAACCTGCGGGTGGCAGAACCGGTAAAGCCCTACTCAAACAGCTTCAGGTCCTTGTTAACAAATTGCCGGATTTTGACACCCAATCCAATGAAGCCTGGAAACAACAATCTCTGGCGCTTGAGGCCATTGATGATGCCACTCTTGCCAGAACCGAAATTCTGGAGCAACGCCTCCGGGAATCGACACTCAGCGATCCGCAAACCCAGAAAATGCAGCAGCTGGTCAGCCGCTGGATTAACCGTAAACTCAACAACAAGCCTCTGCCAGCGAATGTATTGCTTTTTATCCGCCTTGAATTGATTGCTGACCTTCAGTATCTGGTGGTTCATGAAGGTGACAAACACCCGACTTGGGCCAAGTGGCAAAAGCTGTTGCACCTGTTTTCATGGATATTCAAAGAAACTTCCGACACGGATGACCGACAGAAAAAGATGCAGGTAATCCTGCCTGTGGTTGAAGATTTGGATCAGAGTTATTACGAAGAGCTGGCTGACCCCCAAAAATATGAAAAGTTTTTGAGCGAACTGTCCGATAGCTTAATCGGTTTGATTCAGGGTACGCCACAACCTGTTGAGCTTTATACCGCGACTATTGAGGAGCAAAATTCGACCCCATTGAAACAAAGTGCTGCCATACAAAATGATGATTTTGAAGAACAGCAATGGTTTGTTTTCAACACCGTCACCCTTCAAGGGCTCAGAGCGAAATTACTGATCAAAGCATCAGATCAGGACACTCTCATCTTTGTTAATTGCCACGCCAAAAAAGTCTTTGAAAGTAATTTTGAAGAGTTCAGTCTGCAACTTGCCACCAAAGACTGTCTGCCGATTCGTCGCCACAATCTGTTTAAGCAGGCACTCTTTGAAGCCCTTAAATCGCTGGAACTGCAACATCGTGAAAACCTGAAGGCCCGAAAACTAGAGCTGGATAAGGTTGAGACAGCCAAACTGCAAGCGGCCGAAAAAGCACAGCTCGAAGCGCAGCAAATCAAACAGCGTGAAGAAGCAGAAAAACTGGCCCGCGAGCAGGAATTAAAACGTCGCAGTGAAGTGTCAAACGACCAACTGGAACACTACACCAATCAGATTAAAGCGTTACATGTAGGGGCCTGGCTTGGATTTCATGACCGTGATGGCAATATTGAAAAGCTCAAACTCTCGGTAAAACTGGCCAGCACAGGCCGTTATATATTTACCGATCGACTTGGCCAGCCCGTTAGCGAAAAGTCTCTTGAGGAATTACTTGATTTGATGATCGCCAATCGACTGGATATTATCCGTGGCGGAGAAAATTTCGACAATCGCCTTGAAAAAATTGTTCAGGGACTGCGTAAACCCAGAGATCAGAAAAGCCTATGAACCCGCCCAATAATAACAATAAGACAGAGCACCGACAGGAGTATCGACTGAAAGATTCTGCAACAGTTTTTATCGAGCTGATTGCTGAATCCCCTGAGGGTGATCCGGCCGAGATTCAGATAAGCTCAAGCGTCGATCTTTCCGCCAACGGTCTGCAAATAACCACCGACCAGCCGCTTCCGGTTCAGTCCATCTATCAGGCTGCAATTCAATTTTTTGACAAGCGAGACAGAATTCCTCTGACAGTTCAGGTACGCTGGTGTCGCTTCAATGAAGACAGCAGTAACTACCACGTGGGTCTGGCAGTTCTGGACGACAGTGACAGCCGGCTGGGAGATTGGAAAATGGACATCTCCCAGAGGCTGATGAATATAGAAAATTAGATTATTTGCCAAACAGGGATTTGAGTTGATTTAACTGATTGGCTTTTTCATCACCCAGCTTTTCGTTCAACTTTTCTTTGAGTTTTTCCTCGGCTTTGTCACGAGCCAATGCTTCCAAATCTTTTTTAACACTGCTCTCAGCAGATTTCAAAACCGGCTGAATCATGGCTTCAGCTAACTGCTCAGGTGTCAGGCCAGCATCCTTGGAACCGATATCATTGACCTTGATGGCGGGCAGTTTGATGGTTCGATCCCCCCACTCCTCGGTTGCCAATTCAACAACACTGTCACTGAAAGTGAAGCTTTTGACGGCCAGTTTGACTTCGGGTGCCGCCGAAGAATCAGTCTTGGCTGACGCCGAGGCATCCTTTGCACCCGAACCATCGCCCTGAACATTATCCAGCAAGGCCTGTAGGTTGGTTTGACCCATCCCTTTCATTTCTGCCAGCAGACGTGCACCAGATATCGTAATCTCATCGATCACTATGACCTCTTCGGTAAGGCTGCCCGGATCAACCTGAAGCGCAATATTGCCGAGTTCAAAAGCATTGGCATTACTGAACCCCTGAGGATTTGCTACCGTCAGCCCCTTTAATTCACCTCGACCATTGGTGATCTGAATATCAACTTCTGCCAACTAAACCGCTGTGCCTGTGACATCCGGGCCCACGGTTTCAACGGCAGTTTTTACAATGCCATTGATGTTCTGCAGCCCGATAAATACCACCAGCGCAATTACCACCAACGCCAACGCAATTAAACCGCCAATTACTTTCAATACTTTCATGCTCTAAAGTCCTTTATTAAGTTCTATCCGTACCATCTGGAGATTCCAGTGTTGGCTCCGGTTCAGTGGGTTGTTCCGCAGGAGGGGACGCTGGCATTGACTGCTCCATGGTTTCTCGGGCCCGCTTAACTTCTTCCTCAACGGTTTTCACCATAGCTTCCCAACCGTCAAGAATTGCATCATTGGCTTCCCTTACCAACCCCTGAATGGAGCTGCGATCCAGTTGTGCCACCTGCTCTTGTAAACGTCCCACCTCATTCTGGGTAACAGTCAAAGACTCCTCAAGCAGCTGCACCTGTTGTTGCGATGATGCCAGCTGCTGCTGAGTCTGATACAACATCCAGCCCAGCACCCCTACGGCAACCACCAGAATGACGCCAATTACTTTATTCATATACTACTTCCTTTACAGTTTTAATCATCTGCATGGCCTTTTTGCAGATACTTCATCAGCTTTAATTTTAGTGGAGCCGGTAAATTTTTCACGGTCAGACTGTCACTGCCCTGATCATAAACAATACTGTCGCCAAGGCACTCCACATCGAAGCTCATGCTGAGCCGATCATTGCGGCCACTGATGCGCAGAAACTGCTTGATCTGCCTACGCTCAGGGATCAGATCAACCACCGGCTCAGGAGTTTCACTGGCAATAAAGCGCTCGAATTTTTCCGGCTGATCTTCATTCAACTGGCGCGAAAGATCGCGAATAACCACAGGCTCTCCACGCTTATCCTGTTCAAGACAATAATCGATTACTGCGTGGCGACACTGTTGTCCGGCATCTTCATCCAAGGTTTCAGAATACTGGGTTACTGCCTGCAAAAACTGATTGGTCTCTGCGGCAATATCACGCTGATCAGAAAACCCAAGCCACTGCCAGAACAGATCGGTAAAATCCTTATCGCCCCGAGCGCGCAATACCGACAGGTAACCCGACCCCCCCTGTTCGGACTGCCATTCACTGACTGCCACCCGACCACCCAGCATAACCCCTTTCACATCGAGAAAGCGTGATATATCCAGGCCGAGATCGTGATTGATAAAGTAACCCTCGTTGTGACGCACAAAGAAAACCGAGAAGACTAAGCCATCAGCCAGTTCTTCGATGACGTACAGCAAATGGCCATCCATCACTACATCACTGTTTTCCAGCAGGGATTTGAAGTGCTCGGACGCCCGTTTGGCAAAAGAGGTGAAGGCCATTTTCTGCTCAAGACACTCTCGCAGCCACTGGGATACAACGCTAACAGAGAGATCCTGATCAAATGCACCGTACTGCTTTCCGGCTTTGCCAACATAGGCCTGCTTGAGCTCACCCACCAATTCCTGAAGGCCCCCGGTAATTGACAGAGATTCATCGGGGCAGCTCAGTTTTATTGGGGTTTCAGAATTTGCACGACTCAATTCGTGCACGACACATTCGGTAATCGGCATCCACAACTCTCAGGGATTATCATCAGCAAAAAAGAGCCATAGATTAACGAAAAACGCTAAGGATTAGGAGCCTTACAAGCCGGTTAAGTTACTTGTAAGGCCGCTGTTGATTCAGACTTTAAATTGCGATGCACTATGTTGCAGCTCGTGAGCCAGCGTAGTCAGCTCTGCAGCTGCACTGGTCAGGTTGTGGCTGTTTTCTGTGGTCTGGCTGGCGTGATGACTGACGGTGGTAATATTCTGGTTGATTTCTTCTGCTACCGCAGACTGTTCTTCTGAGGCACTGGCGATCTGGGTACTCATGTCATTAATGATCGACACATCGCTGGTAATTTCCTTAAGCGCATCACCCGCTTTCTGGGCCTGATGCACCGTTCGATCGGCGTATTCTTTACCCTGAGCCATAACCTGAACAGCATCCTGAGAATAACCCTGTAATTCCTCAATCATTCCTTGAATCATCTCTGTGGATTCTTTGGTCCTCTGTGCCAGAGCACGGACCTCATCGGCCACCACGGCAAAACCACGCCCCTGCTCACCAGCCCGGGCCGCCTCAATGGCCGCATTCAACGCCAACAAATTAGTCTGCTCGGCAATACCATTGATCACACTGGTAACATCGCCAATACGCTCACTGACGTCACCCAATTGCTGAATAACATCCGCCGCACGCTGAACCTCACCGGCCAGACCATTGATGGCTTCAATAGCAACTTCAAGTAACGCCATACCTTCGCCAGCTTCACTGTTGGCCTTGGCAGCCGCCTGTGCCGTATTGGCAACATTTTGCGCGACTTCGAGAACGGTAGCCGCCATTTCATTCATGGCGGTAGCTGCCTGATCGATTTCGGCCTGTTGCAAGTCCATACCCTCGCGAGTGCTTTCTGCAATGCTCTGCATTTCCTCCGTTGCAGACAGCACCCGCGTGGAGGAATGGCTGGTATTGGCGGTAATTTTCTGAAAACTGTCCAACATGGCGTTAAAGTCACGACCAATTTCGGCCATTTCGTCATTACCTACTGGCTGGGCGCGCAGAGTCAAATCGCCGCTGTCCTTGACCTGATTGATGGCACCCGCAACGGCCTTCAATGGCTGGGCAATACTGCGAATAATAAAGATATACGTCATGACAGTCAGGGCAGCCACAACCAACATCAGCCAGAATTGAAACAGGGCGTTCTCCATAAAAGTATCCATGACATCATCCAGATAGACACCGGTTCCCAGAATCCATCCCCAGTCCTTAGACGCTTGTACGTATGCAATTTTCTTGACGGGTTGCTCGTGACCGACCTTTGGCCACAGATAGGCAACGCTGCCCTCTCCCTGTTTTGCTGCTACCGACACCATTTCCCGAAACAGATACACACCGTCCTGATCTTTAACCGTACCGCCATTACTGCCTTCCAACTCGGGCTTGATGGGGTGCATAACGATGTTCTGGCTTCGATCCAGTACAAAAAAGTAATTGCCCGAGCCGTAGCGTAATGCCTTTAGTCCTTCCAACGCCTTTTGCTGAGCCTGATCACGATCTAATTCGCCGTTTCGCTCCATACGGATAAATTCATCGGTGATACCTTGGGCTACCTCAACCAGATGCCTGGCTTCATGGGTTCGAGACTCAATCAACTCGAAATACAGATTCACCAAAGCCACACCACTCATACTGCCAACGGCAAAGAGTGCTGCCAAAACCGTCGCCCATAAGCGAACCGCCACCGAATAACGACACAGTATTTCTCGCACAGATTCCTCGCTGAGTTATCAACCAAACTTTTAATTATAACGGCCAAGTCTTTTAATTAATTAGTTTTATTACCTACTTTTTTTAAGGAGATCAAAGAATGGCAGAGTTATGCCCTCCCAAACACATTGAGGAGAATGACTAAGGAAATACATTGTTAAGGGAGGTATTGAGGAGAGGCATTCAAGGGAGGGTGCGCAGACACTGCACACCCTCCTCAATAGTTGTTCTCTATGTAGACACTTTGAAACGACTGGTCAGCTGGCGCAGGCCTGTGGCCATGCTGAGTAACTCTTGACCAGAATCAGAGGCCATCACCGAATCCTCCGCCGCTTGATTACTGGCATTGAGGATATTATTCACATTGCGACTTATTTCATCGATAACACCGGTCTGCTCACCGGCGGCCGTTGCAATCATCGAGCTCTTTTTATTGATCTCTTCGATGGAGCCACTAACCTGCTCCATAAGAACCAATGATTCTTTGGTATTTTCAACACAACGATCGGCATGACTGCGGCTTGACTCAATCGCCTCAACAGCCGATTTACTGCCAAGTTGCAGCTTTTCAATCATCTGATTAATTTCTTCGGTGGATTGCTGTGTGCGTTGTGCCAGCGTTCTGACTTCATCAGCTACAACTGCGAAGCCTCTACCCTGCTCACCAGCCCGAGCCGCTTCGATGGCCGCATTGAGAGCCAGCAGGTTGGTTTGCTCGGCAATGCCTCTGATCACATCAAGTACGGTACCAATATCATTACTCTGTTGATTCAGAGTCGCCATGGTTTCCGCCGCACGATTTACCTCACCCGCTAATTGAGCCACAGAATTTTGGGTTTTCTGGCCAACACTTTTCGATTCCTGGGCGTTGATGTCAATTTCATTGGCTGAATCAGCGGCTTCTTCGGCGTTTCTGGACACCTCAACAATGGCCGCAGACATTTCTTCAACCGCGGTTGCGATCATATCCGTTTCTTTTTGCTGGGTTTCACTCAGCTGTCTCAAGCCCTCGGTCACATTTGCCAAAGCTTCACCACGCTGATTCAGATCTTCTGAGGTATCAGTAACACGTTCAGCCAGCTTGGCAACTTCTTCTGTGTAATCATCAAAACGACACAACAATGGCGTGGCCGCTGAAGATCGATGGGTCAGATCAATGCATTCCTCACCAATGATATGATCAGTTAAAGACATAATTTCAATGGATTGAATGGCATCCTTTTTCAGCTTCAACGACAGCAGCAACAAAATACTGCTTTCTACCACCACATAGGCAGCGTGCAAAAAGATAACCCACCAACCATTTTCGGTACTTCTCAAGATCCAAACCGAACTGCCAGAGAGCTGGAAATAATAAAAACTGAAATGATGTACTGCGATCACCCCGGCCGCCACGAGGATCGGCAACCAATCGCGGTAGTACAGCAGAATCGCGAGCAACACAAACACACCAAAATGCAACTCAATCATCCCATGCGCTTGGTGGATATGCAGTGCTGTCATCACCATAAAAGCGGCTGCCATCACAGAGCGACTGATCGCCGTACCCGGCGACAATTTATAGACTGCCGTTAGAGTTATGCCGGTGAGCAGACAAATAACAATGGACTCAGTCCAGGTATCAAACCAGGAAGCCAATCCCAAGCTGTATACAATCAATCCCAAATTGACAAAATACATGACGCGGTCTGCGTCCCGGTAGTGTTTTTGCATGGGTGATTCATTATTCATCAAACCTGACTCCCTCGTTTCTTATTGATCTGCCACGGGCAAAAACAACCCACAGCCTCATGGTTCAACCACTGCGGGTTGTGACCATCGGCAAGCGACGCCAATACACTGGCGACAAAATCTGTGCCCTCACCACATACTGCGCCGCTGCTGTATGGACCTAAATAAGCCAAATCCCCGCTGGCGCTCCAGATAGCAACAGACGGACTGACAGGCACCTCGAAGGTCCGAGCCACCTCATCACTGACAAATGAAAGATGTTCCATGCCATCAGAGAAATGTATTAGAGAGGAAAACTGGCTCTCCAAATCGGCTATGTGAGGTCGAGCGAAGCGACTGCAAGGGCATTCGGGATCCACAAAATGGACAACCAAAGGCCTCTCAAGGTCGTTCAATTTGGTGTCGAGCACCAGATGCTCACCTTGATAACTGACCCAGTGATTTTCGTAACTACCCAGATAGCGAAACTGAAACCACCAAAACGCAAAGACAGTCGCGATTACCCATACGATGACAATAAACGTACTTAATAGCTGCTTCTTTTTGTTAATTTTGTCAGTTTGTGTCATCGTCATGATTCAATTCACTATAAAAAGAACCTAATCTGAACTATCGGCTAAACGGAACCCTACTTTAGAGCTCTGAGCCACCGAGACGTCAAAGTCACAACCGTTCTCAGGCACAGTTAGTTATCAAGCCATATAACAAGGATAGACAATGCCCCAGGAAAGATCCCTTCTCGCTCTATCTCCCGATCACCTGACCTCTTACGTAGACGCCACCTCATTAGATGAAAAAGGCGACGACGACCAAAGCGATGACCTGCGAATCATTGGCCATGAACGGGCCAAAACAGCGCTCGACTTTGGTCTGGCCATGGACATCGATGGCTTTAATATTTTTGTGGTGGGAGAACGGGGTTCCGGGCGACGCACTCTGGTTCAGCAAATGCTCAAGCAGCACAGCCCTAAACACCCTCCAGGCTATGAATGGTGCTATCTGAATAATTTTGATAACCCTCATATGCCCACGGCACTTTATCTGGAACCGGGAGAAGGCAAAAAATTGATCGAGCGAATTGATCGTTTTATTGATGACCTGCTTGTGCTGTTTCCCGAAACCTTTGACAACCCCGGCTATCAACGCAAAAAGAAAGCCATTGATCGCCATTTTACCCAACGCTATGAACAGGCAATTACCCAGGTTGAACAGGAAGCCCTGCAAAACAGTGTTGGCCTCTACGAAGAAGAAGGAGCCATTACCTTTACCCCTCTGCTCGACGGCAAGGCCATTGACGACGCACAATTTGCGGCACTTGGTGAAGATCAACGCAATTATTTCTACCAGTTACTTGCCCACCTGGAAGAAAAGCTCTCGGAACAACTGCTTGAACTGCCTTCCTGGAAACGGGAATCTTCCGAGGAAATGCGCAAACTCAAATACGAAACCGTTGAACAAGCGGTTCGCCCCCTGCTGAAAGAGATCAGTCACGAATACCCCAGCAATCTGGGCATCCAGAAATACCTGAAACTGGTCAAAGACCATATTGCCGATGCCATCCTCGACATCCTATTGGTGGACGACAACGAAACAGCCGATGAGCGCAAACAAAGAGAACAGCTGATCGCCCTGTTTCAGCCCAATCTGCTGGAGAGCCGCGACCACACCCGCGGTGCGCCGGTGGTGTACGAACAAAATCCCACCTTTCAGAATTTGTTTGGCGTGGTCGACTACTCGGTGTCTCAGGGCGTTTTACAAACCAACTATCGGATGATCCGGCCCGGCGCACTGCATCGTGCCAATGGCGGCTATCTGATGCTGGATGCAGAAAAATTATTGAGCCAACCCCACATCTGGTCGCACCTTAAACTGGCACTTAAAACCCGAGAAATTCAAATAGAACACCCACTGGCTGAATCGGCGCCCAATGGCACCTTTGGATTACAACCAGAACGTATCGCCCTCGATGTTAAAGTTGTCCTGCTTGGTACCCGGGATATTTATTACGCCTTACAGGAATACGATCCTGAATTTACCGAGCTGTTCAGAATTCTGGCTGACTTTGATCACTATCTCGATGACAGCCCTAGTACCCTCAACGCTTTTGCCAATCTGATTCGGGAGAGAGGTAAGCGACTGGATTACCCTCCCATCAGCAATGAAGCCATTGCTGCACTGGCGGTTGCCGCCATGCGTCACTCGGAACACCAGAGGCGCTTAACCGCTAATATCCAATTGTGGAATGAGCTTTTGGATGAGGCCTGCTATTTATGGCGTCAAAGTCAGGACAGTGAAACCATAGATGCCGAGCACGTCGCTGCAGCAATCAGCGCCAAACGTGCCAGAACCGGTCGCATGAGCGAACTGATGCTCGATGAAATCAAAGAGCGCCAAATTCTGATCAGTACGGATGGCCAGGCCGTTGGCCAAATCAACGGCTTGACCGTTTTGGCCGTGGGCGACAGCAGTTTTGGCAACCCGGCGCGCATTACGGCAACCGCTTATGCTGGCAAAGATGGGGTCACAGACATCGAACGGGAAGTGGATCTGGGTCGAGCCATTCACTCCAAAGGGGTATTGCTCTTAACAGGTTTTCTCGGACACAAATACGGTCAGGACTTCCAGTTATCGTTGTCTGCCAATATTGCTCTGGAACAATCTTATGGTCTGGTAGACGGTGACAGTGCCTCATTGGCTGAAGCTTGCGCGCTGATTTCAGCCATCACCCGATTGCCTCTTGATCAGGGGCTTGCGGTAACGGGTTCGATCAATCAGTTTGGTGAGGTCCAGTCAGTCGGTGGTATCAATGAAAAGATTGAAGGCTTTCACCGCCTTTGCCTTGAAAGAGGCCTTACCGGTGAACAGGGTGTGATTCTACCAAAGACCAACGCCATTAACCTGATGCTCAACCAGGAAGTCATCGAGGATGTCAGAAGTGGTCGTTTTCATATCTATGTTGTTACCACCATAGATCAAGCACTTGAGCTGTTAACAGGAAAAGATGCGGGCAGCCATGCAAACCAGGGCTACCCCAAAAACAGTATCCATGGTCTTGCAACAGAGCAATTGAAAAAACTGGCTCGACTCAGCAGCGAGTAGACAAAATCCCCGGCTGGCTTTATGCGGGGTTTTCAGTTCTTACCTTGGCATACCACTGTGAGGGATTCTTCAAATCACCTTCATCGTCCAGTTCCGGGTATGCCAGCCCGCGCTCCTGACAATATTCAGCGATCATGGGTTGGCACCAGCGAAACAGCGTTTCTTCATACTCGGCATCACTGATTCGACGCTGCCCATACATATTGGCCAATTGCCTTTGGCGCTGTGCCTCCACCAAAATGATGGCGCACGCCACTGACACATTATAAGACTCGACCATGCCACACATGGGTATGATCACCTCCTGATCACATAAAGCCAGTGCGGCATCACTGACGCCCTCTTTTTCGGTCCCCATCAGAATGGCTGTGGGCTGGGTGTAGTCCACCTGGTGGTAGGCAACGGCCTTATCAGACAGATTGGCCGCTACAATACGGAACCCCTTCTGCTTCAATTGCGCCACACCCTCTTCTACAGAATCATGATGTCTGGTTTCGACCCATTTGTGACTTCCCAGCGCTGTTCCCCTATAAGGCCGGTAGCCTTTTTTGGGGACCACGCAATGAAATTCACCAATACCAACCGCATCACAGGTTCGAACTATCGCGGAAAGATTTCGGCCCTTGTGCACTTCATCGGTGATAACAGTCAAATCTGGTTGGCGATTCGACAAAACGCTCTTAATGGTGGCAAATCGTTCAGGGGTCATAAGGGGAATATCCGTCATACATCATTTCGCAATAACAAATCAGGGATCCATTATCGTTTTCCACAGATTCTGTGGATAAGTCAGTGGGTAGTTGTGTGATTAAACGCCCAGAACCATAAAAAAGGGGACTTTCAGCAAACTGAACACTTTTTAACCAAAGGAATAATATCCTTATTTTTCAATAACTTACAAATGTCAACAAGTGAATCTGGATTTTATTGAATTTTTTCCAAAGTAAACCATCAGGGATTGCACTGCTGTGCATAAAAAGTTAGGAGACCTTAACCATGTAGGCCGCAAACTTAAATCGGGCACCCAAACAGAAGACTCATCCAATGAAGAATCCGGCCAAAAAAGTGGCCAGATAATGCTTTTTTTGAACAGTTAAATCAACCACTTTCAGAAACGATAAAGCCCGGTAAACCGGGCTCTATCGTTTCTGCAAACATAGCCAGGTACTACCTGGCCATGCTCAGATGATGTTGGCTTAAGCTTTTAGCTCAGGCCCCGTATTTGGCTTTGGCTTCAATACGGTAAGCGTGCAACAACGGCTCGGTGTAACCGGAAGGCTGCTCCTTGCCTTTGAACACCAGATCACAGGCCGCTTTAAAGGCTACGCTGTCTTCAAAGTTACCATCCATATTGCGGTAGCTGGCATCACCGGCGTTCTGACCGTCTACAACTGCAGCCATACGCTTCATGGCTTCCATCACCTGCTCTTCGGTGCAGACACCGTGCTCCAGCCAGTTAGCCAGATGCTGGGAAGAAATACGCAGAGTGGCGCGATCTTCCATCAGACCAACGTTGTTGATGTCCGGTACCTTGGAGCAACCCACGCCACTGTCGATCCAGCGAACCACGTAACCCAGAATACCCTGAGCGTTGTTATCCAGCTCTTTCTGGATGGTGTCAGCGTCCAGAGCAGACACGTCTTGCTGCAAAGGAATGGCCAGAATGTCATCCAGGCTGGCGCGACCGCGCTTGGCCAGCTCCTGCTGAACCTCGACAACACTTACCTGATGGTAGTGGGTGCTGTGCAGAGTAGCGCCATTTGGAGAAGGAACCCAAGCGGTGTTGGCACCGGCTTTCGGGTGGCCAATCTTCTGCTCGATCATAGCCGCCATTTCGTCTGGCATGGCCCACATGCCTTTACCAATTTGCGCCTTGCCCTGCAGACCACACTCAATACCGATATCAACGTTCCAGTCTTCGTAGGCGTTGATCCAGGCCTGCTGCTTCATCACAGACTTAGGTACAAAAGGACCGGCCAGCATGGAGGTGTGGATCTCGTCACCGGTGCGATCCAGGAAGCCGGTATTAATGAACACAACACGTTCCTGAGCCACACGGATACACTCTTTGAGGTTAACCGTGGTGCGACGCTCTTCGTCCATGATGCCCACTTTCAACGTGTTGCGAGCCAGACCCAGGGCATCTTCGATGCGGGAGAACAGGTCGCAGGTAAACTGAACTTCTTCAGGACCGTGCATCTTCGGCTTCACGATGTAAACACTGCCGGTACGGGAATTCTTGCGAGTGGTATTACCCTTCAGGTCGTGAATGGCGGCCAGAACAGTGACCATGCCGTCCATAATACCTTCCGGTACTTCGTTACCGTCTTTGTCGATAATCGCGGCGTTGGTCATCAGGTGGCCAACGTTACGCACGAACAACAGGCTGCGACCGTGCAGGGTCAGCTCAGAACCGTCAGCGGCAGCGCCTGCGGCGATAGCGTGAGCGCTTGGAAGATAGTTGCGATCGGCGTTCATGGAACGGGTCATCACCTTGCCGCCCTTCTCGAAGGATTCTTCCAAAGTACCCTTCATCAGACCCAACCAGTTGCTGTAGACCTCAACCTTGTCTTCGGCATCAACCGCTGCAACGGAGTCTTCGCAGTCCATAATGGTGGTTACCGCGGCTTCCACCAGCAGATCTTTAACGCCAGCAGCATCGGTCTTGCCGATGGGGCTGTCGGCGTCAATCTGAATTTCGATGTGCAGGCCGTTGTTCTTAACCAGAACAGCCGTTGGGTTAGCGGCATCGCCGTTGTAACCCACAAACTTCTCAGGTTGAGCCAGAGCGGTTTCGGAGCCGTCAGCCATTTTAATAACCAGAGCACCATCAACGACGCTGTAACCGGCAGAATCTTTGTGGCTACCAGCAGCCAATGGCGCGGCATTGTCCAGATGGTTGCGAGCAAACTCGATCACCTTGGCGCCACGAGCCGGGTTGTAACCGGTACCTTTCTCCTGACCGTTTTCTTCAGAGATTACATCGGTACCGTAGAGGGCATCGTACAGGCTGCCCCAGCGAGCGTTATCCGCATTCAGGGCAAAACGGGCGTTCTTAACGGGTACAACCAATTGAGGGCCGGCCTGCTCGGCAATCTCAACATCAACGTTTTGAGTAGTAACCTTAAAGTCTTCGCCTTCTGGCAACAGGTAACCGATTTCCTGTAGGAAGGCTTTGTAAGCAGCGGCATCGTGCGCCTGACCTTTACGAGCGGTGTGCCACTCATCGATTTGCGCCTGCATTTCGTCACGCTTGGCCAACAGGGCCTTATTCTTTGGTGCAAAATCGTTGAGGATATTCTCAAACTCAGCCCAGAAGTGCTCAGTATCGACGCCAGTACCTGGTGCAATGTCTTTCTCTACCAGGTTGTAGAGATCTTCGGAAATCTGAAGTCCGCCTTTCTGGATACGATTTGTCATAACTCGCCTCTGCTTAGACCTTTAATGGTCATAGGTATAAAGAATGGCAACCGAACGGCTGCCAAGGTGTAGATTCAACGAGCTATAGTAGCCAAGCGACTATAATTTAGCGAATTTATTGTTTTTATTATCGTCATTCACAGATTGGATTTAGATCAAAAAACAGGCAGGCAATACCAGATTACCTGCCCTCTTTTAATTAGCCTGCTCAGAAAGCCTTTCCGCCACAGTTGCCATTAGTTTGCGCAACCAGCGATGCGCCGGATTATTTTGCAACAGAGGACTCCATGCCATTTTCAACTCAAATTTTGGAATTTCAAACGGCGGTGGCAACAACAGAATATTGGGATTAGCCGCTTGCAGTGTCGCCAGTCGACTCGGAACCGTGACAATCAGGCTCTCCTGCTCAGCCAGCAAGGCTGCTGCCTGATAATGGCGAGTAAATACCGAAATATCACGTTTTTTGCCCAGACGTTTCAAAGCCTCATCAACCCAGCCCAAACGCTGCACATCCGCCGGATTGATGCCCACACCAACCCCCATACCTGTCTTGCTCACCCATACGTGTTGGGCTCCCAGATAACTGTCGAGGTTAAAGTCCTTTGAAATGGGATTGCTCTTACTTAACAGACAACTGAAGTTGTCGTACCAGAGGGTTTTCTGGTGAAACGATTGCGGCATGGAATCAAACCGGTTGATGACCATATCCACTTTGCCCTGCTCCACATCCAGAAAGCTGACGTCACTGGGCGTCATAATATCCAGCGAAATGCCCGGAGCCATTCTGCGCAACTCGGTGAGTACTGAAGGGATCAATGTCGACTCGGCATAATCGCTGGCCATGATACGGAATACACGGTTACTTTTTTCCGGGTCGAAACTGCTTCGAGGTTGGACCGCATGTTCTATCTCGGTCAGAACCTTACGCACCAGAGGCTCAAGCTCCTTGGCACGCTCGGTGGGCGTCATACCCTCACTGGTTCTTATAAGAAGCGGATCATCAAACAGATCTCTTAACCTTTTAAGGCCATTACTCATGGCCGGCTGGCTGATCCCCAGCTGGTTGGCTGCCTTGGTGACATTGCGCTCACGCAGCAAAATATCCAGATAAACCAAGAGGTTAAGATCGACTCGAGCAATATTCATATTAAAAATACCGAATATAGAAACTATAAATTAGCTAAATTCTGTCACAAAAACTAGACTTTGTCTCGCTCAGGTGGGGAAGCGCACCTCCATCCCGCGTGGAACCACCGGATACTAAACACACATTTGTTAGGAAGGACTGATTTTATGTCTACTCTGAACGCCGATATCCAAGCTGTAGCCGCTCTGAAAGAAGCCGCTGGCAGCCCTTGGGACGCTATCAACCCAGAATCTGCTGCTCGCATGCGTGCACAGAACAAATTCAAAACTGGCCTGGACATCGCCAAGTACACCGCTGGCATCATGCGTCGCGACATGGCTGAGTTCGACAAAGACAAAACCAAGTACACCCAGTCTCTGGGCTGCTGGCACGGTTTTGTTGGTCAGCAAAAGCTGATCTCCATCAAGAAGCACTTCGGTACTACCGAGCGTCGCTACTTGTACCTGTCTGGCTGGATGGTTGCTGCTCTGCGTTCTGACTTCGGTCCTCTGCCTGACCAGTCCATGCACGAGAAAACTGCTGTAGCCGGTCTGGTTGAAGAACTGTACACCTTCCTGCGTCAAGCTGACGCTCGTGAGCTGGGTGGCCTGTTCCGTGAGCTGGATAAAGCGCGTGAAGCTGGTGACTCTGCTAAAGAAGCTGAAATCCAGTCTCATATCGACAACCACGAAACTCACGTTGTACCTATCGTTGCTGACATCGATGCTGGTTTCGGTAACGCCGAAGCGACTTACCTGATGGCTAAGCAAATGATCGAAGCCGGCGCTTGCTGTCTGCAGATCGAAAACCAGGTTGCTGACGAGAAGCAATGTGGTCACCAGGACGGTAAAGTAACTGTTCCTCACAACGACTTCCACGCCAAGCTGCGCGCTCTGCGTTACGCCTTCCTGGAGCTGGGTGTAGACGACGGTCTGATCGTTGCTCGTACCGACTCTGAAGGTGCTGGCCTGACCAAAGAAATCGCTGTGGTTAAAGAGCCAGGCGACCAGGGTGACGTTTACAACTCTTACCTGGACGTTGAAGAAATCGACGTTGCTGACATGAAGCAAGGCGATGTTGTATTCAACCGCGACGGCAAGCTGGTTCGTCCTAAGCGTCTGCCTTCCGGTCTATACCAATTCCGTCCTGGCACTGGCCACGAGCGTTGCGTATTCGATTGTATCGAAGCTATCAATGCTGGTGCTGACCTGCTGTGGATCGAAACTGCTGTTCCTACCGTGCACGAAATTAAGGGCATGATGGACGAAGTTCGTAAAGTTCACCCAGATGCGAAGCTGGTTTACAACAACTCTCCTTCTTTCAACTGGACTCTGAACTTCCGTCAGCAAACTTACGATGCGTGGGTTGCTGAAGGTAAAGACGTTTCTGCTTACGATCGTGACAACCTGATGAGCGCTGAGTACGATGACTCCGAGCTGTCTGCTGTTGCTGATGAGCGTGTTAAGACCTTCCAGGCTGACACTTCTCGCGAAGCGAACGTGTTCCACCACCTGATCACTCTGCCTACTTACCACACTACCGCCCTGTCTGTTGACAACCTGGCGAAAGAGTACTTCGGTGAGCAAGGCATGCTGGGCTACGTTGCTGGCGTACAGCGTAAAGAGATCCGTCAAGGCATCGCTTGCGTTAAGCACCAGAACATGGCTGGTTCCGATCTGGGCGACGACCACAAAGAGTACTACGCTGGTGAGAACGCTCTGAAAGCCGGTGGTGCTAAAAACACTTCTAACCAGTTCAGCTAAGTTTGAATTAGTTAAGCAAGTGCTTAAAAAGGCGACCTTCGGGTCGCCTTTTTTGTTAGACTTCCCGTAACACGCAAGACAATACTAAGGTTAGAAAATGACGACCCCTGCTAATCTTCAAGATTCAAAAGAACTGTTATCAAAAGACGGTTTCGCCATCAGCAACACCTGGTATCACGGCACCTCTTCCGGCCTGCTCGCCTCCATCCAGCAAGATGGCCTTAAGCGCTCTGGCGACAAAGCCATGAAGCAGGCCGCCAAGCAAACCATGGCCACCATTGGCAACAGCTATTCCGAATCCTTTGAGCCGGTTTTTTTAACCCAGAGTAAAGAGCTGGCCTACTATTGGGCAGAGCTGGCCGTGCGCAATCGCAAGGTGCGTTTTGAAGCCGATGAAGAGCCGGCCGTATTGGCAATCACCCTGCCTGAAGAATTGAACAATCAGGTAAGACCTGATGTGGGCGCAGCAGGCCTGCTGATGGTTAAAGAAGGCGAAGCCTATCTGGCCTATGTTGCCAGCCTGTTTGAAAAAGCCGGACTTGAGGCTCCCAGCATCGACCTAATGAAAGCCGATCGCATGGATTACCTCAATCAGCTGGGCATGGCCTACTACGACAAAGACATTGCTGCTGACTACGTAAGCGTGGTCTAACCAGACCTGTCACAACGGAGGAATAATCATCAGATTAATCCTCCGCTATACTGATCTGGCTGACATAAAAATAAAAACGGACAAACCGCTATCGTGGATAATGCGAGCCATATTCAGGAAATCAAAAGTCGCCTGATCAATGTGATTCTGGCCATATTGGCCGTTATGTCACTGCCGGGGCTTTCCGGATCATTGATGCGAATCCCGGAGTTCGGGTTTCAGCCCACCATGTTGATTCACATTATTGGCTCAGCCATGATGTGGCTGGTCTTACTGTTTCGCAACCAACTGCCATTACCGGTTAGAGGCGGTTACATCGTCTTTTCCATGTTTTTGGTTGGCCTGGGTGGCGTTCTCAAATTTGGCATTATGAGCACCGCACAGGCGTTCTATCTTGGCGCCATTGTCATTACCACCATCATCTTTGGTGTCAAACAAGGTGGTGTGGTATTTCTGCTGGCCTTGCTGTCCATTTGCTATGGCATGTGGCGCTCAGTCAATGGCGATATGATTTACACTGTAGAACCTGCCGCCTATGTTGACAGCACCTCTGCCTGGGTTAATTTCTTAACCACCATTTCAATGATCTCAATCTCTTTGCTGGTACTTCTCGGTCGCTTCAACAGTTTTCTGATTGAATTGATTGCCAGCCAGGAAGAACGTATTGCTGAACGGACACAGGACATATTGGCCAAGAATCAGGAGCTTGAAGACTCCCGTCGCGACGCTGAAATTGCCAATCGGGCGAAATCCAACTTTCTGGCCAATATGTCTCACGAAATACGTACGCCCATGAACGGTATCATAGGCATGTCTCAACTGTGTTTGCGCACGGATTTGAATCCAGAACAAAAACGCCACGTTGATGGTATTTCTCAATCCGCCAAAAGTCTGCTGGTGATTATTAATGACATTCTCGATTTATCCAAAATCGAGTCAGGCCAGCTGCAACTGGAGGAAATCCCCTTTTCCATTGTGGATACCATCAAGGGACTGGAATCCATATTTGGTCTTGATACGGATAAAACCGAGGTGAGTTTTAGCTGCAACATAGACTCCAGAATTCCGACCATCCTGATAACCGATCCGGTACGACTCAATCAGGTTTTGCTCAACCTCTGCTCCAACGCCATGAAATTCACCAAACAGGGACAGGTGAGTGTGTATGTCACTGGTGAGTTCACAGGCAGTGATGAGTTTAAGCTGAAAGTGTCCGTCACAGACACCGGTGTAGGCATCAAGCAGGAGAAGCTCGACGAAATTTTTGAGCCTTTCGCACAGGAAGATGTTTCAACAACCCGAAAATTCGGTGGCACCGGCCTCGGCCTGACCATTACCCGACACATCATTGAACTGCTGAACGGCGACCTTTACGTCAACAGCATCCCCGGGCAAGGTTCAGAGTTTCAGTTTGATATTCCAGTAAAAGTACAGCAAGAAACCACTTCAGAAGTATTGCCAGAGGCTGAAGCTGCAGCAGATATCGACTACGAATCCATCAATTTTCCTGGCAAGTCCATCTTGCTGGTAGAAGATATGGCCATCAACCGCATGATCATAGAAGACCTGCTGGAAGTAAACGACATAGAAATTGACGTTGCGGAAGACGGGCAACAGGCGCTGGATAAAACCTTAAGCAAAGATTATGACCTGATTCTGATGGACATCAACATGCCCATTATGGATGGCGTGGAGAGCACCCGGAGAATTCGTAGCACTCACTCCAAAAAGGCCCTGCCCATCATTGCCCTTACCGCAAACGTTATGCAGAGTGATATCCAATCCTATCTTGATGCCGGGTTTAACGACCACATCCCCAAACCTGTTGAATACGAGCAGTTGATCAGTACATTAGTCACGTTTCTGAACCCGTAATATTGATATTTCTGGCCTACTCTACTCCGCATGATTTACACCATCGGCTATGCCACCAAACCACTGCCGGATTTTATTGCTCAACTAAACAAATACCAAATCACGGCGGTGTGTGACGTTCGCTCAGTTCCCTTCAGCAAACGATTTTACGATTACCATCAGGATGCCATTAAACGCAGCTTGCACGAGGCCGGTATTCGCTATGTTTATCTCGGTGAAGAACTCGGCCCACGCTCCAAAGACCCTGCCCACTACGATGACTGTAATCAGGTGCAATTTGATCGACTGATGCAATCAGATCATTTTATGGAGGGTTTGGAACGCCTCAGGCAAGGGCAGGAAAAAGGGTTCACCATGGCATTAATGTGTGCTGAAAAGGACCCTGCGACCTGTCACCGCAGTTTGCTGATTGGCTATGCCGCTAAGCGTCTCTTTAATGAAGAGTTGCAACACATAACCCACAATGGCGACCTGGAAACCCAGGAAGCACTGGAAACGAGATTAAAAACCCTGCACGGTCTCGAACAGGATTTGTTTACTCCGGAATCGGAACTAAGATTTCAGGCCTATCAGCAGCAACTAAAAAAAACGTCCTATATCAAACCTGATGCAAACAGCATCCACGCTCAACAGCGACTTAAATAGCCGCCAGCCCGGCCTTGGCTTCTTTGATCTCTTCAAATTTGTAGTCGGCCTGAGTAATCAGATCCACACCGCAATCCAGACCGGATATCCAATTGAGAAACTTCTCAATTTCCGCGCCTTCAAAATAGCGACCATGTTGAGGCACAATTTTTTTGACGTTCATAGCCCGGACCATGTTGGCCCAAAGTGCACAGGCTTTTTGTGAGCACATATAGCGCTGGTGAAAGCCTTTCATTAAAGGAATGTGCGCCTCAAAATCTTCAACGGGAGCAGCCAGATCGTCATCACAAATCGAAGCCCCCATATCACCGGAAAAGAGAATGCCACTTTTCTGATCAAAGAATTGGAAGTTACCTACGGAATGGAGAAAATGCGCGGGAATGGCGTAAACGGTACTCTCACCCAGCGAGATAAATCCACCTTTATCAGGCAGAGGAATCAATCGCTGCATAAATGATTCGCCGTTTTGTTCCTGCATGTAATTGGGCGCAAGATGAGGTAAAAAACGGGCCCAGAGTTTTGAACAAACCACCTTGGCATCGGTCTGCAACATCCATCGGCCCAGTGATGAAATGATATCCGGGTCCTGATGTGACGCGAGGATATAATCCAGAGACTTAAGATCCGTATACTTGCCAACTTCAATACTCAAAGGAGCGTAAGTGAGATCTCCACCTGGATCGATCACTGCTTCGTGTGAGCCATCGATAATCAAAAACTGATTGGCCTGGATACCAGAACCCTTGACCAAATCACTGAACATCAAACACTTGTGCACACCATCATCGTATAAAACGATGGCCTTTGAACCGAAAACCATATTCTCACCGCCACAGAAAAAAGCTTATGGTAATAAGTGATAATGCAACTGCGTTTGATTAACAACAAAAACCCCGCAGATTGGCGTCAATCTCAACCAATTAATAACTCTCTTCTTGAGTCGGCCGGGAAGATAAAAAAGGTTATTAACAGAAACTTTTAACAACTGGTGCAACAAAGTGTGGATAAGTGCCGCAACCCCAGTGATTGCGGCACTTTGAATGGACCGGCCAAGAAATAAACAGCCATCTGTTAGTGAGAATTAAAGACTTTTTGTCACCACCTCAAACACATCCTTGGACAGCTCTTCCGTGGACCTGATCCGCTCAAGTTCATTTTTCATCAATTGCTGCCTTGCCGCATCGTATTTGCGCCACTTGGTCAAAGGTGTCACAAGTCTTGCGGCAATTTGCGGGTTGAGCTTATTCAGGGTGATGATCTGATCGGCAAGAAAACGGTAGCCCTCACCGGACTCAATGTGAAAATTGATGGCATTGTTATTACAAAAAGCACCGATCAAGGAGCGAACCTTGTTGGGATTTTTAAGATCGAAAGCTTCATGACTCATCAATTTTTCTACTCTCGCCACACCATCGGGCAAGCTACAGATTGCCTGAGCCATTAACCACTGATTGACCACCAATGCTTCCTGCTGCCAACGCTGATAAAAATTGGCCAATGCCTGATCCGCAAGATCTTGAGCCTTGTGTGGATCGGCGCCGAGAAGACCATGCAATGCAGCTATGGTATCGGTCATATTATTGGCTTGAGAAAACTGCTGTTGCGCTAAATTGATACCAATGGATTCATCGAGCAATAACAGATAGGAAAGGCAGACGTTTTTCAGGCTGCGCTGGGCGATTTGTTCGGCACTGGCCTTGTAAACAGTCTCCGGATTATTCTCTGCATAGGCTTCCGACAATTCAAACTTGAGCGCCTCAGCAATTTGACGCCGTACTTCCCGGCGCCCAAAGTGAATGGCCTCAACATCAATACTATCGGCCAGTTCACTGAGATAGGCTTCAGAAGGTAATTGCAGCATCAGAGACACCATGGCTTTGTCCAAACTCTTATCACTCAATACCGAGCGATAAGCCTGAACAAGGCGCGCATCCACAACAAACTCCTGATGGTCACGCCAGGCCTGCATAGCATCGTAAATGACTTCTACGGCCAACTGCTGTGCCGCATCCCAACGACAGAAGCCATCGTCTTCGGCGCTCATCAACCGCATCAATTCATCACGACTGTAATCGTAATGCAGTTTTACAGGCGCGGAAAAACCGCGCAATAGCGCAGGTACCGGTTTCTCGGGCAACTGATTAAAAACAAACTCCTGACGGGCTTCAGTCAGCTCCAATACTCTATGAGTATTATCTGGGGTCTCCGTATCCGGTAACGCCCCCTGCAGGTGAATCGCCAAGTTTCCAGCATCCCCTAACAGACCAATGGCAACAGGGATGTGCATGGGTAATTTCTCTTCAGCAGATGCCTCAGGTGTGTCCGGGCAACGCTGTTCGATAACCAGTCGATACTGTTGCGCAGCCTCATCATAGCTGTCGCTGACATGTAACTCGGGGGTCCCCGCCTGCGAGTACCAGAGCTTAAACTGTGTCAGGTCACGGCCGGACGCCTGCTCCATGGCGGCAACGAAATCTTCAATAGTAGCCGCTTCACCATCGTGTCTGTCAAAATAAAGATCACTGCCCTTTCTGAACGTCTTCTGGCCCAGCAGGGTGTGAATCATTCTTACCACTTCAGCACCCTTCTCATAAATCGTCAGGGTATAAAAGTTGGAAATTTCGATAAATGACGGTGGTCTTACCGGGTGCGCCATGGGACCACCATCCTCGGCAAACTGCATGGTGCGCAACAAGCTGACGTCTTCAACTCGCTTTACCGTTGCCGAGTTCATATCCGCAGAAAACTCGGCATCGCGGAATACCGTAAAACCTTCTTTCAAACTCAGCTGGAACCAATCACGGCAAGTAACCCGATTACCCGACCAGTTATGAAAATATTCGTGCGCCACCACACCCTCAACCCGCTGAAAGCCGGCATCTGTTGTGGTTTCCGGTTTGGCCAGCACACAGGAGGTATTAAAGATATTGAGCCCCTTATTCTCCATCGCGCCCATATTGAAATCGTCTACGGCAACGATCATAAAGATATCCAGGTCGTACTCCCGGCCATACACCTCTTCATCCCAGCGCATGGAGTTTTTGAGTGACATCATGGCGTGGTCACATTTATCCAGATCCTTTTCTTCGACGAAGATTTTTAAGTCGACTTGCCGCCCACTGCATGTGGTAAAAGTATCTTCCACCACGGAAAGAGTGCCAGCTACCAACGCAAACAGGTAAGCTGGTTTACGGAATGGATCGTGCCATACAGCGAAGTGTCTGCCCTGTTCCAGTTCACCAGCGTCAATGCGGTTACCATTGGATAACAACACGGGGAATTCCGATTTATCTGCTTCTATGCGAGTAACAAACTCACTCAGAACATCGGGCCTGTCCAAATAATAAGTGATTTTCCGAAAACCCTCGGCCTCGCATTGGGTACAAAACATCGTGCGTGATTTATACAGACCTTCCAATGAGGTGTTTGCCGCAGGATTGATAACAACAACCGTTTCAAGAACAAAGTCATCCCCAGGCTGATGAATGGTCAGGTATTGATCATCGGCACTGTATTCGTCGCCGGACAGAACGCGACCGTTGAGCGTCACCTGCTCAAGTAACATGTCTTGCCCATTCAATATCAACGGAGCATCCGACGCCTCGGATTTTGGGTTACGCCGCATCCGCAGAGTGGTGGCAACCCGGGTTTGTTCCGGATCTAATTGAAACAGCAGTTCTGTCTTATCAATTAAAAAATCCGGCACCTGATAATCGGCCAAATAGATAGCTTGTGGTTGTGCGTCTTTCATTGCCTGCATGACTTGTTCTCAAAAAAAGGTTACTGCCCAAAAAAATCGTTATGGGGTAATGGCTATATCGACCTGATAGCCGGTAAATTTACGAAGGTTGATCACACCGGTATCCAGAATCAGATACTGCCCCTTGATACCTTGCAACAAACCACTGACTTGTGGGGTTTTATCAAGATTGTGTGATTTGATCTTGTCCGGATAGGTCGCAACCGGATAACTGAATTCATATACCTCGCCATCGGTAATTGGCTGAATCGCCTGCACTCCATGTTCGCTTTGCAAACTACTGATGGCGCTGCGAGTCTTCTCAAACAGCTCATCTCGCAACGCAGCCAGATCAACGTCGTCAGCGTCACCCTTCAACAGGGCGCGCCAGTTGGTGCGATCACCTACGTACTCCCTGAAAGCGTCTTCAACGAAACCGGATAACTGACGGGTGGCAACCCGGAATATTGGCAGGGCCTGTTTTGCCCCCTGGTCCATCCAGCGGGTGGGCACCTGATTCAAGCGGGTAATGCCCACCTTGATACCTGAAGAGTTGGCGAGATAGACAATGTGATCGGTCATGCAAAACTCGTCAGCCCATTCCGGTTCACGGCAGGTACCCGCATCATAATGGCACTTTTCCGGACTCATAATGCAACTGTCACACTGAGCCAGTTTCTTGAAACAGGGGTAACAATAACCCTGACTGAAGCTCTTATTACTTTTACGTCCACAATGAATGCAGTGAATCAGATTGTCATAATGGATCGATAATTGGCTGCCAATATATTGGTTTAAGCCAATCAATTGCTCATCGAGAACCAGCTGATATTGGACGTTGTGGCTATCACCCTGACAGGTGTGCTCTGTGGCCATTTTACGCAAATGGCCAGAATAACGGTTTGTCTCCATGGAATACCCGCCGTTATTGCCATTTCAAAGGCTTCTCGCCTTCAGGCTCGGCCACATCCCCTTCCCCGCCACAATGGCTATGGGATTTCGGGGGTATATATCCGGTGCGCTCTTCAGCGGGCACATGCATTTGTTCATAAGCAATTACAGCTTGCATACACAGCTCTTTTTGCTCCTGATCGAGCTTGCGCCCGTCAGCCCATTTGCCCAGCTCAATGGCCGTTTTCAGGTTTTCATAGATGTCCGGAGTAATCGACTCCAGCAATTGTTTGATGTCCATAACTAGTCCAACTTTTTAATGTCACGATCCTGCCAAAACAGCCCCAACAGCATGCCTGACAACAAACCGACAGTATGAGCCGCATTGGCAATACTGCCATCGATAAACAGATTGATAGCGCCGGTTAAACCAATGACCAGCCACACCAACAGAAATCCAATGATGCCCGGGGGCAATCGCATCGGTGAATTGGGATTGCGCATCTGGATAACCCAGATAAAGCCCATCAAACCGTATAACACCCCTGACAGACCGCCGAACAGCGAAGGACCAGACCAGTAATACTGACCAAGATTGCTGAAGATTCCGGTAATCAGCACCACGCTCATCAATGTCACAGGGCTACGAAACCGCTCAATCCGGCGACCAAACTCCCAAACCCACAAACTATTAAAGGCCGCATGAAGCACACCGAAATGCAAAAAAATTGGCGTAATCAAACGCCAGTACTCGGCGCGATCCAGGGTGTCCTGCAGGGTTCCCCAGTAAGCTCGGCCGCCTTCCAGTAGAATTGGCTGCATGGTAAACCAGCCTATCGCACGATACTCACGGTCAAATTCAACCAGCAAAAACCCGCAAATTCCCAAAAAAATGGTCAATAAAGTCACCGGGTAATGGCTGATGCCAGATAAAAGTTTGAGACCGAGACGCGAAAAGAAATTGGAGACTTCAACCTGCTCCTGCTGAAAATCGGTGGTGTAATGCAGGTCATCGATACCTGCTTGCTCAACCTTTGCCAGCCACTGACTGACAGCTTCAACCTGCTCTTGCTGAGCGACCCAGAGACACTGATTGCCTTTTTCTTCCGTAACCCGACACATCACTCCATGGCGTTGCAGATGTACCAGCAGGCCGGAGAGATCCTTTGACAAGGGAAAGCTTTTAACCCGAAACCAACTCAAAATAGTTTTACCTGTCCACAGCCAACCAATTTATAAATCAAGGAGCTCTGCCTCATTGTTCTGCGGGTCGACATAGACCCATTTGAAATTGTCTTCCTTGAGGCTGGTTTCGCCATCAAAACAATAAGCGGTCAACCGACCAAAATTCACCGCACTGTAATCAAGACAGGCAATGTTGTGGAGCAGCGGTTTGGGGCGTCCTTTAAGCCAGTAGTGGCCAAAAAACACGGGAGGATCGTTGGGGTCGTAATGAACCAGACTCGATTTTTCATCCACCGCGATGGGATGCTCAGCCAGATCATAAGGCAGTGGATCGGGCTGAAACACGACATCGCCATAGGTTTTCGGGCTCTCTGACCAGAATTTGGTACGAAAAAAACGCCTGATAAAACCGTCTTTACTTTTTACCTTAAGCCCCTCTGGTAACGGCATACTGGTTCCTCTGGTGAGGCGGTCCACCACCTGGTGCTCCAGACTGTCGCGTTGCCTGGCGGCAGCCAGAAACTCCTCGGTAAGATAACTGGTGTGGTAGCGCTGTTGATACTGTTCAATCAATTCCGCATCCCAACAGGCATGAACCGCACGGAATCCCTCACCTTCCCAAAATAAAGCCAAGCCCTCAAACCATTGCGTGAACTCCTGCCACTCATCCGGGTAATCCCGAAATTGCTCAAGCGTAGCCTGCATTAATTTGTACATACGAGGGTGCAGCGCATCCTGATCACCACTGCGCAGATACTTATCCAGCTCCTGCTTCATCCAGATGGCATTGAACTCATGATTACCCACGATCACTCTGGCGTGGCCAGCTTGCTCCATGGCTCTGACCAGGTGCAGGGTTTCCCTGATTTTCGGGCCGCGGTCAATCAGGTCACCAAGGAAAATGGCTATCCTTTGCGGATGAGCGTAGGCCCCCTGCTGTTCACGATAACCCAGGCGTTGCAGCAGGCGAACCAGAGCATCGTGACAACCGTGGATGTCACCAAAAATATCGAACCCTGTGTTGCCCTCTGAATTATTCACCGCTCGACTCCGTCAGTCACCCAAATGACTGCCCCACCCCAGCTTGGTGCGACAGGTTTCGTAGAAGTTGTGATTCAGCGGATGAATCAGATTCAGTTTATGTGGCTTCTTGTGTATGTAGATTTCGTCGCCGGGATTGGTAACCACGTGAGTTTGACCATCAAATGTCACATGGGGATAGGCCACATTATGTTCGCCCACAATGATGCGTATTTCACTGCTGCCATCAATCACGATCGGTCTGCTGCTGAGTGTGTGCGGGTGCATGGGCACGATAACGATTGCATCCAATTTCGGATGCATAATGGGTCCACCACCGCTGAGAGCATAGGCGGTTGACCCAGTCGGGGTAGAAATAATCAAGCCATCCGAGCGCTGACTGTAGACAAACTGGCCATCAATGTAGAGCTCAAATTCGATCATGCGGACAAACTTACCCGGGTGGATTACCACATCATTCAGGGCATCCCCACCACCGAGCAAAGCGGTTTTGCGCATCACGGAGGTTTCCAGCAGAAAGCGGGACTCCATCATGTACTTACCCTGTAAAACCTCTTCGACCTTGCTTTCAATGTCGTCGGGTTTAATGTCGGTCAGAAATCCCAGGCGGCCACGGTTAACCCCCAGTAGCGGTACATTGTATTTGGCCAGAGATCTGGCCGCCCCCAACAGGCTGCCATCACCACCAACGACAATCACCAGATCACAGGATTTACCCAATTCCTCATTGCTGCAGACTCTGAGGGTATGCCCCGGAAGACTCTCTGCGGTGCCATCTTCAAGGATCACTTCGACACCTGCCCCCTGAAGATAGCGGATCAGACGTTTCAGGCTGTAGAGCGCTTGTTCGCTGCTACCCTGACGCCCTACCAAACCAATGATTTTAAACTCGGACATAGACAGGTATCTTAAATAAATAAAGGATCCCTATTATACAAATCCCTTTCATTGATGGGCACCCAATGACCGAATTATTCCGCAATCCTCTAGTTCCTGCTCTGGCACGAACCCTATCATGGTGCCTGCAATCACCGGATCTGGTTAATCCTCTGGCGTTAAACGCCGGCATCGAGGCAAATGGTTCCGGATTTGACTGTCAGGACATAGCGCCACACTTGCAGTCATGGCTTGATCGTATGGACAAACAGACGAGCTGCAGAACGTCCCCGGCACCATCCATTGAACAATGGCAAGCCGCTTGCCACTCCAAACGCCTCGGCCACCAATTCGAACGCTACTGGCATTATTACTGGCGTTATATCGCCGCACAGCCAAACCCCGCTGACTGGTTGTTCAATCAACAGATTAACGATAACGGCACCACGCTGGGTGAGATCGATGCACTGAATTTTGACGCCAACACCGATGAGCTGCATCACTACGAACTGGCGATCAAGTTTTACCTCGGTTACAACGCTCCGGATTCATCCACCCTGTGGCTGGGGCCCAATTGCAGAGACCGTCTGGATTTAAAACTGAGCCAGATGTGCCACAAACAGCTGACACTTCTGGAGCGGCACCCACAAGCCATTCCCGGGCAATGGCCCGCAACAGACATTGTGAAACACTTGCTGGTAAAAGGCTGGTTGTTTTACCCATTCAAACAACCGCTCGCGCCACCAGATTACGCAACAGACTGTCATAACAGAGGCAGCTGGCTGCATCAGAATCAATTGCGCGAACTTACAGACGACACAGCAACAACACCGCAATGGGTCATACTTCGACGATCGGAATGGCTGGACTGGTTTTTACAGGCAACAGACCTGCTGCACCAAGAACAAAGAGTGTTGGATAGCGTTGAGCTCCGCGCTGAAATCAACCGACTTTTCGAAACCGAAAAACAGTATTGTATGGTCATTCAATGCCAGGCCTGTTCGGCAGACCCGAATTATGTTGAGGAAGCCCACCGCTATATGGTGGTCGGCAATAACTGGCCGGAAAGTCTACCCAGCCCTAGCTGACCGAAGCAATCACCTGACCATCACGAATTACGTAATCCTGTATGGTCACCAGCTCGTGATAAGACTCTCGTGGGATGGCATTGGCTCCGTGCTTTAAATACAGAGCGCTCACGCCCGCTTCATTGAGCAATTTAGTCGCCGCCCTGCTGCGCCTGCCAGAATCGCAGTAAACCAGAAAACTTTTATCTGCCGGCAAGATACGTCGTTTCAGGCTCAGCAGATTGAGAGGGATATTAATGGCATCTTGAAGATGCTGACGACTGTATTCCTGCCCGGTTCTGACATCGATCACGATAAATTGATGCCGCTGTTGCTGCCATTGGGTCCAGTGCAAGCTAGGTACTCTATCCTCGCGCAGCAGCTCCAGAAAACGCCCTTTTTCCAACAGCATCAAGACCCCATCGGAGGTCATGGTGACGTTGGCATTTCTCACGGTCTGCTGCACCAGCGCATCTTCGCCAAAGCAACGGCCCGGGCCTATATCAGCAACATGCTCCCAACTTCCCAAAGCCTCATTGCGGCGCGTCACTTCAGCGGCGCCCTCTTTGATAAAGTAACAGCACTCACCATATTCACCCTGTCGAATAATGACATCACCCTTGTAAACCAACTCGGAGCGAATATCTTTGAACAGGCGCCCCATATTGGTGGGAGGCACCTTCAGAAACAGATTGGACCGCAATATGGTATTCATCCAATGAGTGTCTTCATCCAGATCCATATTCATCGAAATGTCCGCCAGAAGGTATTCCGCTGTCTGGCTCCAAGTCAGCAATTTATCCAGATAATCACGATCAAAACTGATAACCGAACAATCAGCAATCGCCACCAGAGTGTAGGGCCGGGGCTGTTCATCACCCAATGGCGTCAACGTTTGATAGGCTTCGACCGTTTCCACCTCACCGGAGCCATGACGATACTCCACCGTGCCGTAGAGCAGATAATAGACACGAGTATCAAATTGACCACCGGTGAACAGCGTTTCACCCGCAAACAGCCACTGCTGCTCCATGGTTTCGGCCAATGCCTGCAGATGACTGGGTAACATGGCCTGAAGCGGACTCAACATCGATAAAACGTCCGGGCTGACAGCCCTGGCCTGTTCTGATGAATGACTCATAAGCTATGGCAAACCCCTTTACTGGTAACTTCCGACTGCTGCTCGAGTGGCGGCAGCTTGGAGAATCCTCGACGCCCTTGCAGTCCGCCGGTATGAATCGCAACCACACGACTTCCAGCGGGCCAAAACCCCTGTTGCGCCAACTGGAGTATCCCCCACATCATTTTGCCGCTATAGACAGGCTCCAGTGGAATGCCCGTGGTGCCCTCAAAATCAACAATGAAGTCCAGCAGCTCGGGACTGGCTTTAGCATAACCTCCACCGTGGTAATCAAAAGTGATCCGCCACTGCCCTGTTTTTCTGACATCGACACTGTCGGCAATGCGCTGTTCCATTTCCGTCCACTGGCCTTCCCGGTCGCGGTTTGATGGCTTCAAGACACCAAAACCCAGAAACTTTTCTGCGGCATGACTGGTTTGTACGAGCCCCTGCAGAGTGGTGCCGGTGCCACAGGGTAAACAAACGGTTGCCGGACCCGGCATTCCCTGTCGCAGTACCTTCATTAAGGCGGAGCAGTATTCAGCACCTGCTGTACCCCCGCCCCCCTCAGGTATCAAATAAGGTAAATGCAGCGATTCAATATAGGCTTTAACAGTCTCTGCCCTCTCCTTGTCACGATACTCCTGATAACCGGCGAACATCAGTTTCATACCCAGCGACTCGCAATCGCTCAGTGTTGGCGATAACTGCTTTGGCCTGTGCCCCCGAATCACGCCGTGAGTTTCATAGCCTAACGCCTGCCCGGCAGCCGCCAGAGCGTGAAGGTGATTGGAATAAGCCCCACCAAAACTGACCAGTGACTGCGCCTTTTGGCGACGCGCCTGCTGCAGATGCCCCCAGAGTTTGTAGAGTTTGTTACCAGAAATCAGTGGATGAAGCAGATCATCGCGTTTTATCCAGCAATCAATACCGAGGTCGTTCAAGGGTTTCCAGACAAATTGTTGCAGCGGTTGCTGAGCCGTCAGGCGCTCTATATCGCCACCCAGCCATTTCCTCAACCTCGACGTATCAGGCCAACCGGTCATCAATCCTGCCCCTGACGACCATGGCTTTCACAGCGATCGCTCTCGCCCATCAGATAATCTGCAGGGCGCTCGACTCTGGGAATTCGACGACCACAGGGCAGTCCGCCATCGGCAATTGCCTGACAACTGGGGTTGCCATAGTGATGCAACCAGCTGCGGTACAAATGCTTATCGACACCACATTTCTCCGCCACATAGGCTTCGCTGTCTTCCATAAACAGGGGGATATCATCCACAGGCAAGGTTAAATGACCGTACCCCGGCTGAAATGACACAAAACTGATTGAGGCCTTGTGCAAACGCTCCAGTAACTGGTTGCCACTGTTGGCCAGCAGCTCCTGCTTTTCCTGCTGCAGCCGTTTCAATTCTTCTTCGAGGCCACTGCATTGGGTCTCCTTGTACATCAAGGAGACCTCTTTGAGCTGCACTTCTTCTTTCAAACTGGCTGTAGAGGCGTTCACCCGGGCATCAATTTCGGCTTCATAGGCTTTGCGCAGATCCTCCAAACTTTCTTCACCGCTGCTGACAGCGGTAGCCAGCTTATTTTCAAAATACTCACGCAGCCCCTGAATTTTTCCAGCCTGGCCGTCAATGGTCTGCTTCAGTTCTTCGTTTTTGGCTTGTTCCTGCTGGAGTTGTTGCTCAAGTTGTTCCCTGTCGGAACGAGCGTCTTTCAAATTCGACTGAAACTTGCTTTTGAGTTTTTGCAGTGCCTGCTCATGACTTTCCAGCATCGCCGACAGGCGCAAGTGATGCTCCTTTTTCAGCAATTCCAGAGCTTCAGTATTGATGGCCTGAGTCACGCCGGAGGTTACCGCCTGACCTTCCAGAATGGGGATATCATCGGGTTCCTGTTCGGCCACGAAACCCAACCGGTTATCATTGATGGCATCGCGAATCGCATGAAAGTGGGTGCTCTTGGAGCCCATTTCCGGGTCCCATAGATTGGGCTGATGCCACTCAATACAACACTGGCTACGACAGGCCAGGCGAATCGCCCCGCTACCCATATCGGGCCCACGGGCAGAGTTCTCAGCCAGTTGTTGCAGAGGAATATTCCAACGGTGATCGGCAAAACCTTCGGCATCAAAACTGATGGTAAAAAACACCAGTGCTTTAACCTTGAGGGCATCATCAATTTGAACATACACCGCCTTGACCTTGGTCCCGGCCAGCTCCGGCATAGGCGCATAATTGTCGAGAATGGCCTCAAATTCCGAGTAGCGCATTTCCCGCGACAACTTGTCCTGCTCAAAGATTAAGACTGCAGCCCTATCTTCCATTTACAAACACCAATATTCCCTTGTTAGTGATTATGCTGACCCTGCCAGCGCTAGTGAATGACACTCTCAGCTGAACGGCAGCCAAACGACACTCAACTTAATACTATAGTGTCGTCTACTGTGATTATGCCAAGTATTCGGCCAATCATCCTGTGAACTGGCTCAAATCCCGGCAAAGCTATACACATTTACCCTGCAACTGTTATGTTTGAAAACCATAACGGTGTACTTGCTCACAACATCTCCGGTTTCTCTCGCCTACATAAATTGGACTGGCGATACCATTGGGGATCATTTAACACCATTGGCTACCCTCTGATTTACCGGCAGGTTCGATCCGCTATGACCCGAGCTATTGTTACCTTTCTGATTGTACTGACGCTGGCTTTCACCTTTGCTTCAGCCAAAGCCTTTACCAGCGATGAAAGTATCATTTTTGCCGCAATGATCATCGTCCTGTTGGTCATTATCATCATTATTTCTCAAATCAGTCGACGCAAGCACAAACGCGGCAGGATCAATCTGCAGTTTACCCAAAAAGAGCTGGAACAAAAGATCATAGAGCGCACAGAAAAGCTCACCGACGAAATCGCCAAGCAGCAGGCGACCGAGGTGCTGTTAACCGAAACCCAGGAATACCTCAATAGCATCATCAACTCCATGCCATCGATCCTGATTGGCGTTACCGCCGATGGCACCATCACCCACTGGAACAGCGCCGCACACCATGCTACCGATATCACAGCTTATCAGGCCCTGACCCGTAATCTGTTCGACATTTACCCGGACATACCTGTCACCCAGGACATGATTACCACCACCATCGATCAGGGAACTCCCCGGCTTACCGAGAACATTCAGTCTGGCAGTGGCAGCAATGCCCTGCACACAGACCTGACCATTTACCCACTGGTTTCCGCCAATCGCCCCGGAGCGGTGATCCGTCTCGACGATGTCACCAAGCGGGTGCGCATGGAAAATATGATGATACAAAATGAAAAGATGCTGTCACTGGGCGAGCTGGCGGCGGGCATGGCGCACGAAATCAATAATCCGCTCAGTGCCATCATCAACAGCATTCAGAATATCCAACGCCGTACTACCCCTGAACTGCCCAAAAACCATCAGGTCGCACAATCTCTCGGCATTGAGGTGGAACAGATTCACGCCTATTTGAGCCAGCGGGAAGTCTTCAAGTTTCTCGACAATATCCGTGAAGCTGGTGATCGCTCGGCCAAAATTGTGACCAATATGCTGGAGTTTTCACGCAACAGCACTCAGGACCATGAACCGGTCGATTTAGAAGAATTACTGGAACACGCTCTGTTGCTCGCCAATAACTCATTCCAGTTGAAAACTCAGGATGGCGGCACCCAGCTGGCCCTGCAAAAGGAATATGAGACGGATTTACCCAAGGTTCCCTGCGCGGCCACCGAGATTCAGCAGGTGATCCTCAATTTGCTCCGCAATGCCTGTCAGTGCTTTATCACCACGGGAGCCAAAGCCGATGAACCGCCCAAGATTACCCTGCGACTCTACCGGTGGGATGAGCATGTCTGTCTGGAAATCGAGGATAACGGCCCCGGAATGGAAGAACCGGTCAGCCGCCATGTGTTTGAACCCTTCTATACCACCAAGGAGGTCGGCCAGGGCACGGGACTGGGATTGTCAGTCAGTTATTTTATTGTCACAGAGCACCATGAGGGCACCATTGAAGTTGAATCAACCCCCGGCAAGGGCTCCAACTTCATCATTACCTTGCCGCTGTGATCAATAGAGAATTATTTGGTTGAAAAGTGACCGTAACTGCCGTTTAAGTAGAGCAACGGATCAATGTCGCTCTCTTCGTTAACCAGCACCGTTTCTATTTGGGCAATCACAATACCGTGGGTACCGTAATCGACCCACTGATCAACCTGACAGATAAAACTGGCCAGTCCGTCTTCCAGCACTGGTGCTACACCGTCGAGATTCCAGTCACCGACGGACATGCGCGAGGCCCCCTGATCTCCGGAAGCACAGCGATTGGATACCTCCTCGTGTTGGGCGGCCAGCAGGTTTACTGAGAAGGATCTTGGTTTTTCGGCCTTCAGGGTTTTGTACATCAGGGTTTGCTGATTGATGCACACCAGCAGAGAGGCGGGACTGTCAGAGACCGAGGTAATGGACGTGGCGGTCATGGCACAGGGTTGACGGTCATCATCAAGACAGGCAACAACCGATACCCCAGAGGCCAGACGACGCATGCCTTCCTTCATTGCTTCACCCAATTCCACTTGTTTCATAAATACTCTCTGTTTCCATTACGCGCAATCGTACTGCACTGCTTGTCCACTTTATTGAACGGCTCAGGCTGCCCTGATAATGGCTAAAAAGATATAATGCCCTTTTTACCCTTACCCAATTACTTAAAGCAGTATTCCCCATGACGGTCAATCAAATCTTCCCCGAGCAGTACCAAAACCAACTGGACGATAAAATCGTCCGATTAGAGGAGCTGTTCGCCGGGTTTGAGACACCACAGATGCAGGTGTTCGAATCTCCCAAGGCCAATTATCGCATGCGCGCAGAGTTTAAGATCTGGCACGAAAATGGGCGCGCGCATTATGCCATGTATAAGCAGGGAGAATACAAGCGTCCCTTTATTATTGATGACTTTCCGGTCGCCACGGCGCAAATCAACCAACTCATGCCCTTGCTCCTTGAGAAGGTTAATAACAGCGAACTGTTAAGCCGCCGCCTATTTCAGGCCGAATTCCTCAACACGCTGACCGGACAAACAGTAATTACCCTGATTTACCATAAACCTTTGTGCGATCAATGGCAGGCTGAAGCCGAGCAATTGGCCTCCGATCTGGGTGTACACCTGATAGGCCGCAGTCGCAAACAAAAACGGGTAATCGGTCAGGATTACGTAGAAGAAACTCTGACGGTTCACGACCGCAACTATCACTACCAACAGGTTGAAGCCAGTTTTACTCAACCCAATGCCAAAATCTGCGAAAAAATGCTGGAATGGGCTCTGGATTCAGTAGCGACAACCAACCGAGACCTGCTGGAACTCTATTGTGGCAATGGCAATTTCACCATCCCTCTGGCCTCGCGTTTTCGCAAAGTCGTGGCCACGGAAATCTCCAAAACATCGGTCAAATCGGCTCATTACAATCTGGAGAAAAACCAAATCGACAACGTAGATATATTGCGGATGTCGAGCGAAGAGTTTTCTGAGGCGATGGATGGGGTACGGGAATTCCGACGCCTGAAGGAAATTAACCTGGATGAATACGATTTTTCAACGGTTCTGGTGGACCCACCCCGAGCGGGTCTGGATGACCACACCGTACAAATTGTCTCCCGGTTTGACCAGATCATTTACATTTCCTGCAATCCTGAGACGCTGAAAAACAATCTGGAAGCACTCAGTCAAACCCACGATATTCAGCAGTTTGCCCTGTTTGATCAGTTCCCTTACACCCATCATATGGAGTGCGGGATGGTATTGAACAAGAAAAGTTAATCCTAAAGATTATGGTGCCATCGACGGGAGCAAGACAGCTGCTTTCCAGACACGCCGTGAATACATCCCTGTAGGCTCTTTACAGACATCCCTGTCTGTAAAGGTCTGAAAAGCAGCTGCCTCACTCCCTCGGCAAAAGACTTCGAAAAGAGAAAAATGGAATATAAACTTTTCTGGGATTTCAGAGGTGTGACGGGTATTGCTATCCGAGACCGTTTGCAGCAAGGATGCTGCAATCGAGCCTACAGGGATGTATTCACGGCGTGTCTCGGCTAGCAATAGCCGGCGCGGCTCGCCACCCAAAACCAATCAACCTGCCTGATAAAACATTACCGACTCAACCTGAAACCGAGGGTCATCCAGTAAACGCTGAGCCGCATCCAGCACAAACTCTTTATGATCGGATTCTATGTTGACGCGCTCGGAGTCATAGGCCATTTTTTTCTTGGTCGAGAGGGCTTTCCATTCATCCAGAACCGGAATATGGGATGTGGCTTCGGCCAGCAAAAACACCGCTTTAAATTCTTCCTTGTGGCTTTCGCCAGCTTCCATAGACCCCAACAATGCACTGAGTCGAATGGCGCCTTCGGTCAGGGTTAACTGATCTTCTACAACCCCCTGAGCGATAATACGGATACTTTTTTTGCGTTTCTCCCGCTGTTCCTCAAGCTTCTTCTCGAGCAGCGCCATGGCCTCTTTCTGGGCCGCCTCCATTTCCTTCACTTTTTTGGTGTAATACCAGGCCATAACCATCAGCACCACAAGAACAATCAGAGCAAAGGCAACAATTACCAACATCCAGGTTTCATTCACAACATCAACTCTCAGTACACTCGTTATTCATCATCAACTGTTTCTGGCAAAACGCCGACACTGCCCGTCAACTCTTCGGCATCCTGATTGTCTGCCGCCTGAGCCAGTTGCTTTTTGGTCTTGGCCCCAAGCTTGCGCAACTTCTCTACCCGGCCGATCAAGTTGCCGCGGCCGTTGGCTAAGCGTTTCTGGGTCAGATCATAGGCTACCTGGGCTTTATCCAGTTGCTTACCAATATCCTCAAAAGCCGCAATTAACAGTACAAACTGATCATAGAGGCCGCCGGCCTGACGTGCGATTTCCTCGGCGTTCTTGTTCTGCTTTTCATAGCGCCAGATGTTTTCCACCGTCCTTAAGGTAGCCAGTAAGGTAGTTGGGCTGACTAATACAATGTGCTTGTCATAGGCCTCGCGAAACAGTCCCGGATCCTCTTGCAGTGCCAGCATAAAGGCCGCTTCCACCGGTACAAACAGGAACACAAAGTCGAGTGTCCGCAGCCCTTCCAGGTCTTCATAGGATTTGGCGCCCAGCTGTTTAATATGAGTACGCAAGGAATTGACATGTTGTTTCAAAAAATCGGATTTTTCTGGCTCCGAATCCGCTCCATAATACTTCTCGTAGTGCACCAGAGAGACTTTGGAATCGATCACAATGTCTTTGTTTTCCGGTAACCGGATAATCACATCCGGATTGCGGCGAGCCCCCTCTTCCGATTTGAGGCTGACCTGAACGTCATACTCGCGCCCCTTCTGCAAGCCTGACTCTTCTAACAGGCGCTCCAGAATAACCTCACCCCAATTGCCCTGCGCTTTATTATCCCCCTTGATGGCATTGGCCAGATTCAGGGCATCCTCTCCAATTTTGCTGGTCTGTTTTTGCAATTCGGCAATCTGCCCCACCAATTGATTACGCTCGGCCGCTTCTTTGCCGTAGACGTCTTCTACTTTCTTGCGAAAATCCTTTAACTGTTCTTTCAGGGGATTTACCGACGCATCAATGGTGGACTGACTCTGACGGCTGAATGCCTGTTGCTTCTCTTCAAAAATGCGATTGGCCAACACTTCAAATTCTTTGCCCAACTGCTGCTTGGACTCATTCAGCAATTGAAGCTGCTTGGCCATGTGTTCCTGTTCGGCCTCGGCTTTGGCTCGCAATGAGTTGTGCTCTGCCAACAGGGCCTCATAGGCTTCGCGCTTTTGCTTAAGTTCATCCAGTTGGCTGTCACGATGTTTCAGGGACTCTTGCAAAACCTGCTCAGCGGCGATCAATTGCTGACACTGTTGCTGCAATTGCCGGGTATCCTGCTGGTACTGCTCAATCTGACTGGTTTGCTCGCTTAACTGCGCCTGGCTTTGTTGTAACTGCCCCTGCAATTGCTCAAGTTCGCGTTCCGACAAGCCCTTGGTCAAAGCCATGTCCTGTTCAAACTGTTGCTGTTGCGAGGTAAAACGAGCCTCAAATAATTGCTTTTGATGCCGCCATATCAGAAACCACACCAGTGAAGTGGCCAGAACGCCCCCCGACAGGAAAATCAGGGTATCGGGGATTGATGTTAATGGTGTCATTGATTAAATTTCCTGAATAGCCAATTGCATGCGCCATAAAAAGAACAAACTATGACCGAGCTGAACGAGACACACACAAAACAGCTTAAAAAGCTCTGTGCGGATGCCTATGAACGCTACGATTGTGGGGATTTTAAGGCCGCGCTGCGATTATTCTATCAAGCTTGGGTTGGCCTCCCCAAGCCCCAGACCGACTATCGTGAATCCGGCTGGGTTCTAACAGGAATTGGCGACACCTACTTCCGTCTTGGTCAATACCCTCAAGCCTGTGAAGCGCTGGGGTCGGCCCTTCACTGTCCCGGTATGGAAAATAATCCCTTTGTACTGTTGCGACTTGGTCAAGCCCACTTCGACAATCAAGAAAAACCTCTGGGTCGCAAATATTTACTGAAAGCTCACCAACAGGGTGGCCAGGCGACATTCAACAATGAACACCCCTGTTATCTGCAAGCCATCACCGATCTGATTTAGTGTTGCTGACTGAAAATCCCTCTGGGTTGCTTGGCAACCTCAAAGATTAACTTCATAAATTCATCGGCTGGCAAGGGCTTGGCAAAGTAGAAGCCCTGAATGTATTCACACTCCAAGGAATCCAGATATTCATACTGCTCACGGGTTTCTACCCCTTCTGCCACCACCTCCAGAGAGAGCCGCTGGGCCATGGAAATAATCAGCTCTGAAATTACCCGATCATCTTCATCGTCCGGTAAATCCATAATAAAAGAACGGTCGATTTTGAGCTGATCGATGGGCAGACGCTTGAGATAACTGAGCGAGGAATAGCCAGTGCCAAAATCATCAATCGACACTCTGACGCCCAGCGCCCTAAGCTCATCCAGTTGATGTATATTCTGTTCAAGATTGCTCATAAACAGTGACTCAGTAATCTCAAGTTCCAGCAGAGAGGGTTTCAGATTGACTTCATTGATCGCCAGACCTACCTGACTGACAAACGCCGGATTGAGCAGTTGACGGGCCGAAACATTGATACTGATCACCACCTCCTGCCGCAAGGCCTTATAAAGTGTCTTGGCCTGCTGACAGGCGGTTTTCATAATCCACACTCCCAGCTCATCAATCAGGCCGCTGTCTTCTGCTGCGGGGATAAATTCCGCCGGGCTGCGAAATTCACCCGATGGCAGACGCCAGCGAATCAGGGCTTCAGCCGAGTGAATCCCGCCACTTTTCAGATGCACCTTGGGCTGGTAGAAGAGTACAAACTCGTGATTTTCCAGTGCCGACTTCACTTCTTGCTCCAGAGCCAGCCGTCGGGAAACCTGCTGATTCATATCCCGGGTAAAGAATCGGAAATTGTTTTTACCCTTGGCCTTGGCCTGGTACATCGCCAGATCGGCGTTTTTCATCAGTTCCTGAACTTCGACCCCATCATGGGGGGCAATCGTCACACCGATACTGGCCTGAACTTCAATCAATTGTCCTGTCAGGTGCATGGGCTGGCTCAATGCCTTAAGAATTTTATTGGCCACGATGGAGACGTAGTGCAGGACATCCACATCCGTCAACAGGATTGCAAATTCATCGCCCCCGAGACGCGCCACCGCATCCTCATTGCGCAGACACTCCTGTAACCGGCCGGCTACCTCAATCAGCAGCTCATCACCAGCGTCGTGACCCAGGGAGTCGTTAATGGTTTTAAAATTGTCCAGATCCAGATACAACAGCGCCAGCATCGATTCGGACCGATTCAAGGCATTCAATTCCTTTTCCATAACGCCTTTGAAAAAGGTCCGGTTCTGCAGGCCGGTCAGATGATCGTAATAAGCTAAGCGCTGAATCTCAGCGGATGTTTCGCCACTTTGAAACAGAGCCTGAGCGCTGTAGATAATACTGACGATGTCACCCTCTTCCCCTGTCTGGTAGAAGATTTTTTCCAGAAAGTTTTTGGTCGAGCCATCGTCAGTAGACTCAATATGAATTTCATTCTGCCAGATGCCATGGGTCTTGAGAGCGTCTTCCACCTCCTGAAAATGCCCAGCACCCAACTGAGGGAAAAATCCCCTATAGATTTCCCTGAAATCGCCATGGCCCAAATCCGCTCCGAACAAATCCAGAAAGGTTTCATTGGCAAAGATCAGTTCCCAATCAGGCTCCATAATCGCCGTCAAATTACCGGAGGCGTCCAGAGTGGAATACATGCTCGACAGGGACTTGCTCATGGCATCCAGACTGCTGATCGTCTTTTGATGACTGTTGATGGTTCGTCTCAGATTGGTCGCCAGATCGTCAATGGCGTGAGATAACTCGCCAACCTCATCCTCTTTTAAGGTTGGTGCGTTGTAGTGCCAATCGGACATCGGGATTTTCTGGGTTGCCGCCAGCAATTTCTTCAATGGCAGACTGATATAATGCTGCAGGCTCTGATAGGAGATCACGGTCAGAATCAGGGCTCCGGCGATCATAAACACCAACATTGCGTAATTGATCCGCAACAGCCTGTCATCGATAAAGGAATCCGGGTAGAGGCCAATCATCGACCACTCAGTGCCATTCATGGCCACCGTGACCAGATGGTATTTACCTGACCCGGGAATGTGCCACTGATCTACTGCCCCCTCATATTGTGGACCGGGGTAATCCTTCAGGACCGCAGCAATTGATTCCACTGTGAGGTCCGTATTGGGTGTTGCCTCCTCCAATAATTGCAACTGCACGCTGGACGCCAGCAGTCGATTGTCCTTATCAGTCAACAACAATTGTACGGGAAACTCGTTAGTCACCTGAGTCAGTCGATTAAATTTACCGTAGGGCATATCAAACACACCAACCAGAACTCCCCGCTGACGATCCTCTGTCATCACCTTCTGAGTCACGGTCATGGTGAATTCATTGTTGAGCGGGTCGAGTAACACAAACCAGTTACTGCCGTCCTTGTCTTTAGTGTCTGCAACAAACAGATCACTGCTGCGTGGATCAAAGTCCTTGGCCATCAATGACGCCCGGTGCAGCGGCTGGGTTCTCAAAAATCCGGTATCACTGATAAACGACAATGACAGTAACTCTCGCCCCAACTGGCGCTCGGATGCCCCCCAGGCACTGCCTGTGTAGGCGATTTCATCGAGCATATCCTCTGTCACAGCCAGCTGTTTGGGAATAAATACCGAGCTGTGGACGTCCACCTTGAAACGCTTATCAGCCAAATCCTGTTTCGAGCCTTTATCCCAGTATCGGGATACCGCATCAGGGTTGCGATAACTGGCTTCAAGATCATGTGCCAGAGCCAGCAATTGCGCTCTGCGGTCGTAAAAACTGACCTCAAAACGATCGGCCGTGGTCTTGACGAACCGGGCCAATGAGCGATTGTACTCGCGCTCAAAATCCAGACGCAGATAATGGGTCACAGCCAGCAGGTAAAACAGCGAGCCAATCACTGCGACACTTCCTACAATTTTCAAAATTCTTAGGCTGATTTGAGAGCGGGCAAGCACATCCATTTCCAGTTTCTGGTACTGATATTGTTTTCGTAGCAAGGAAAAATGCGACACCTTAAGACTAGCCCAAATACGTAAAAAGTAATTAGCCGCGAGCAGTTATTTTCGGTTTTCTACAACCCCACCTTATGCCATCATCCTGCTTTATCTAGAATCCAGACAGATCAGTAACTCATGCCCCGCCCCCTGATAAATATTGAGCCTCTGTTAGACGACATCGCGCAAGACACCCTGATACTGACACCCAATAGCCGGTTAAAAAACAAACTGTTACAGGCCTATAACCACCATCAGCAGCAACAAAAGCTGACGGTCTGGCCAAATATCAAAGTCTATGCCCTGCGCGAATGGCTGTTGCAATGCTACGAACAATTACTTGGTCAGGGTTTGCTTGAAGATCCAAGGGCTCTGGCCAGCAAGCTGCAGTTGCAACAATTGTGGCTACAGGTCATCGAATCCAACACCGACGGTCTGGAGCTGATTAACCCATTGCGACTTGCCACAGACGCTGCTAGCGCCTTTTCCAGTCTGGAGCAATGGCAACTGTCCGTAGCGGAACTTGACTGTGACAGCGACCAGCAGCGTCAATTTTGTGAGTGGGCTGAACAATTCCAATCGCAGATGGCGGCACAGAAGCTGCAAACGTTTGAGAACTTACAGAACCAGGTTAATCAGGCTTTTATCAGCGGCCGGTTGCCGCAGCAAAAGAAATTAATGGCACTGGACTTTGGCACTGTATCGCCGCTGGTCAGCGAATCCCTGCAAGTCATGGCAGAGCAGCTGCAGCAAAACAGCACCCATGCAATAGCGACCGAACGGTGCCAGCGCATCGCTTGCAACGACCGCAATCATGAAGCAAGACAGGCGGCACTCTGGGCCAGAAACCAATTGCAACAGGAGCAAACGGCGACCATTGGTATCGTGGTGCCGAATCTGGGTCAGGAGCGTGAGCGCATTGCCCGACATCTGACCGAGGTATTTGAACCCCATTATCTGCTGCCGGAAACCAGCCGCTACACCCTGCCCTTTAACTTTTCCACCGGTGTTCCTCTGGGGGCAACACCACTGATCAGTAATACTCTGGCCCTGCTGCGATTGAATAATCGCCAATGGACCTGTCAGGCGCTGACCGATCTGCTCTACTCGCCCTTTTGGGGGGTGAATCAGGACCTGGCTTTTCAGGAACAACTGCTGGCCCGCCTCGAAGGTCTGGGAAGGGACATTGTCCAGGTCGCCAGCCTGCGGCAAATCTGTCATGAGCTGCAACAGCAACACCCCTGCACTTATGGTCAGTGGCTCGATAAAACCCTGCAGGATTTTGAAGCTCAGCGCCGGCGTATCCCTGCCAGGCAGTCACCCAGCCACTGGATTGAAACCTTTCAGACTCAGCTACAACAACTGGGCTGGCCCGGAGAGCGTCGGCTTGACAGTAATGAATACCAACAGATCCAACAGTGGCAAACGCTGTTGGAGGATTTCTGTCGCCTCGACCATGTCCAACCGGCGCTGACGGTATCCGAAGCTTTGGATCTGCTCAACCGCCACGCCAGTGGCACCCCCTTTCAGGCCCAGACCCGCGAATCACCGATTCAGGTTCTGGGGGCGCTGGAAGCCGCGGGATTGGTATTTGACCAATGCTGGGTCATGGGCATGAGCCACGCAGAATGGCCCGCCACGGCGCAACCGAACCCACTGTTACCTCTTGATATGCAACGCCAGCTCAGGATGCCCCACGCCGATGCCACTCGTGAACTGGAGTACGCCCGTGAACTGACCGGTTACTATCAGCGCTGTGCCAACACCGTTATCTTCAGCCACCCACTTCAGGGCGAGGAGAGTCACCTGTCCCCCAGCCAACTGATTCAACACATCCCAGAGGTTACTGCTGAAGCATTGGGACTTGCGAACCAGATTGCGCCATTGGACCACCATATCGCCTGTCAGCGACAAGCTGTGGCGCTGGAAGCCGTCGACAGCCATCGGGCACCGCCACTGTCACACCTCGAACAACAGCATGTTCGCGGTGGCTCACAGATACTCAGAAATCAGGCGATCAACCCCATGGCCGCATTTCTGATTCATCGCCTAGGTGCCCGCCAACCAATAGAACCGACCGCAGGCTTTAGCCCCATTCAACGGGGTCAGATCCTGCACAACGCCCTGAAAATCATCTGGGATAAGCTGGGCGACCAGCAGCAGTTGCTAACGGCCGAACCCGAAGCATTGCAACAATTGGTCAAAACCGCCGTCACCGAGCAGGTTAAGCGTTATCAACGTCGTGAGCCCGGCGTCATAGGGGATAACTACGCCGCTAATGAAATCAGTCGCCAGAGTCGTCTCATTATTGGCTGGCTGGATCAGGAAAAACAGCGCCCCGGTTTTACCGTGATAGCCCACGAACAATCCATCCACACCGAGCTGGCTGGCTTACCACTGACCTTGCGGCTTGACCGACTGGATCAACTGGCAACCGGTGAGCTGATTGTTATTGATTACAAGACCGGCTCACCCAACATCAAACACTGGGGTGGAGACCGGCCCGAGGAACCCCAGCTGCCACTCTATGCCCTGGCCTACCAGAGTGATATTCAGGCATTGATGTTTGTCCAGATCAACGCCAGACAAACCACCGCCATGGGTATCGGACAGTTGCAGGACTATCATCCGGATATCTCTCCGGCCAGTGATGGCGCCAAGATGGAGCTGCCCGATAACTGGCCAGAGATATTGCAGCACTGGCAACAGACACTGGAATCACTGGCACAGGAATTTCAGCAGGGGCACACCCTCAACCAATTCAAAGGGGTCTCACAACAGCACTTTTATGAGTACCTGTCTCCCATTCTTCGGCTCAATCAACAACCGCCGGTAACCGAGGACAAAGATTGATGCAGCCCGCCGATTATCAAGCCCGACAGGCCGCTCTGGATCCAACACGATCCTTTGCCGTAACCGCCCCGGCAGGATCCGGTAAAACCGGTCTGTTGACCCAGCGGGTACTGACCTTATTGGCTACCGCCAATGAGCCCGAAGAAATCCTCGCCATCACATTTACCCGTAAAGCCGCGGCCGAAATGCAGGAGCGCATCAGCAGTGCCCTGATTCAGGCGGCCAGCAGCAACAGACCCGAGGCCGAGCATGACCAGCTGACCTGGGACCTTGCGCAAAGTGTGTTGCAACGGGATCAGGAACAAGGCTGGGCGCTACTGGACAACCCCGGTCGCCTGCGAATTCAAACTATTGATGGTCTGTGTCGTTCAATCACCCAGTTTCAGCCGTTAGCCAGTGGTCTGGGTGGCTCCACCCAGATGCTCGACAGGCCTGAAACCGCCTATCAGCAAGCCATTAACCAGTTGTTCCGATTACTGGAAAGTGATGAGTCCATTGTCGATCAACTGCAATACCTGTTGGCTCATCTGGACAATAATCTGGAGGCGACCCGGGATCTGCTCATGTCCCTGCTGCAAAGACGCGATCAGTGGATGGCGGCGTTAATGCAAACCCGTGATGCCCGTCATTATCTCGAGTCGGTACTTAACCAACTGATCACAGAAAGCCTGCAACAGCTGCAGCAGGCCCTCGGCCCACTGGCTTCGGACCTGTGTCTGGCGGCCGACTTTGCTGCTGGCAATTGTCGTAACGACAAGCCAGATTCAGCCATCTGCCAGCTACAGGGAATTACCACGTTGCCCGGCACGTCGTGCGCCGATCTGGATCAATGGCGAGCACTGACCGAACTGCTGCTGACCAGCAGTAACAGCTGGCGCAGTTCACGGGGCATCAACAAGAATGTCGGCTTCCCCACCGCCAAAGACAAACAGCAGAAGGCCCTGCTGGCCGAGCGCAAGCAACACTTTGTCGATCTGCTGGAACAGCTGCGCCAACAACCGGGACTGGAGGAGCAATTGCGTGTTGTACGCTATCTGCCGCCGGGCCGCTACCCGGAACAACAGTGGCAACTGCTGGCAGCCTTGACATCAATTCTGCCGAGGCTGGTCGGTGAGCTGTTGCTGGTCTTCCGCCAGCTCAATGCCACCGATTTTATCGAGGTAACACAGGGCGCTTTGAAAGCTCTGGGGGACTCGGAATCACCCACCGATACCACCCTGATGCTCGACTACCAGATTCGCCATATTCTGGTGGATGAGTTTCAGGACACCTCAACACCGCAGTTACAGCTGCTGGAACGATTAACCGCAGGTTGGGAGGCCGGAGATGGCCGCACCCTGTTTATCGTCGGCGATGGTATGCAATCCTGTTATGGTTTTCGCGCCGCCAATGTTGGCATCTTTCTGGATGCCCGCAACCATGGCATAGGCACCGTGGCACTGGAGAAGCTTGATCTGACCGTCAATTTCCGCTCACAAGCCCAGATCGTTAACTGGGTGAACGACACCTTTGCCGAGGCCTTTCCCGAGCGGGATGATATTGCCCGCGGTGCCGTACGCTACAGTGAATCCGAAGCCTTTAAACCGGCACTGGAAGGCACCGCCGTACAATGCTGGGGTTTATTGAATACCGACAACCGTTTGCTGGAAGCGGAAACCCTTTGCAGCAAAATCCGGTTGACGCAAAGCCAATTCCCCACTGATTCCATTGCCATTCTGGTCAGAAATCGCGGCTACCTTAAAGCCATTATCCCGGCCTTACAGGCACACCAGATCCAGTGGCAGGCGACCGATATCGAGCCACTTTCCGGGCGCATGGCCATTACCGACCTGATGACCCTGACCCGAGCTCTGACCCACCCGGGTGATCGCAACGCCTGGCTTGCCCTGCTGCGTACCCCATGGATGGGCCTGAATAACAGCGATCTGTTAACCGTGGCAGGCCTGCAACCTCTGGCCGATGGACAGGCCGGTTTTGTCAGCCTGATGCCATCCATCATCGAATGGCTGAACGACGCTGCCAGCACTCCGGATCTCTCACCGGAAGGGGTATGTAACCTCAAGCGCAGCGTTGCACTGATTCATCACGCCTGGCAAAGTCGACGCCGTAAATCCCTCAGACAAGTAATTCATGGGCTCTGGCTGGCGCTTGGAGGCCCTGCGGCGGCAACCGACAGCAGTGATTTAAACAACGCCGAAGATTTTTTCCAGTTACTGCAGAATTACGATGAGGGTGGCAGCCTGCCCCGTTGGCAGGAATTCGCGACCGATGTCGAACGTCTCTATGCCCGGCCTCAGATCACCAGTCACAACCCGGTTCAGGTGATGACCATTCACAAATCCAAAGGACTGGAATTCGATCACGTGTTTATTCCCGGCATCGACAAAGGCGCCAGACCGGATGATCACCAATTGTTGTTATTTCAGGAGCGCATCAATCAAGACCATGAAAAGCAGCTGTTGTTAGGGCCTCTTGCACCCAAAGGCGCTGATGCCGATGCCATCTACAACTATCTGCGTGAAGAGGAAAAGCTGAAACAGAAACTGGAGGCCACCCGGTTATTCTATGTGGGTTGCACCCGGGCGATTAAGCGTTTGCACCTGCTGGCCAACCTGAGTAAAACCGACAAGGGTGAACTCAAAGCCCCTTCCCCCGGTTCGCTGCTCGGTCCATTATGGCCAGTGGTCAAAGATGAAATTATAGGCTTGGAAGATGACTCAGTCGGCTCCACCTCGGGTGGAGACACTGCGGTAACAGACGTTATTTACCGGCTTGAAAAAAGCTGGCAACGCCCGGCACTGGCAATCAGCCCGCTGTTGCAGCCCTATCGCGGGGAAGAGTTCGATGACGAGGACAACATTCCCGAACCCCTATCGCTGCATAATCATTGGCGCCGTCACATGGGTACCATATTGCATCAGGCTCTGTGTCAGGTAACCCTAGATGGTGTTGCCATCTGGAGCAGTGAACGCATCGAGCGCCAGCGCCATTGCTGGCAGGTACAACTGCAAAATCTCGGGGTGACGGCTCAACATCTATGCCAGGCAGTGGATGCCGTGACAACCGGCCTGACCAATACCCTCGATGATCATACTGGCCGCTGGCTGCTGGATAACAGCCACAGTGACAGTCAGTGTGAGCAGGAGCTGTGGCAAGCAGGCCATACACCGCGGTTATCGATTGTGGATCGCACCTTTATTGATGGCGACACCCGCTGGATTGTGGATTACAAAAGCAGCGAACCGGCCCCGGGTCAAAGTCTGAAACAATTCCTGCAACAGGAAGTTGATGAGTACCGAGTGCAGCTACAACACTACGCAAGGCTTTATCAGACGCAGGAAAACGGCAATGACAACCCCGTTGCTGCCAGCAAAATACAAACTGCGCTCTATTTCCCCATGTTGAAGCACCTGGAAGCAGTAGAAATTTAGAAAAAACCCGGATTTCATACTCCTATTAAGGCGCAATTTCAGTAGAATAACCGCCTTTGCACAATTAAGACGATGTAACAACCATGACTCAAACCGCTGTAGATGACTTAAATATTGGTTCTCAGGAAGTTCTTATTTCTCCTGATCAGCTAAAAGATGAACTGCCATTGACCCCGGCGGCTGAAAAAGCCGTAACTGAAGGCCGTCAAACCATTCGCAATATTCTGGACCGCAAAGACCATCGCCTGATGGTTGTTATCGGCCCCTGCTCCATTCACGATGTGGATGCAGCCAAGGACTACGCCCAGCGCTTGAAGAAGCTGGCTGACGAAGTCTCAGACTCTCTTTACATCGTTATGCGCGTCTATTTTGAAAAACCCCGCACCACCGTTGGCTGGAAGGGACTGATCAACGATCCGTATCTGGATGACACCTTTAAAATTCAGGACGGTCTGCACATTGGTCGCCAACTGCTGCTGGACGTATCGGAGATGGGACTGGCCACAGCCACCGAAGCTCTGGATCCAATTTCACCACAGTATCTGCAGGATCTGATCAGCTGGTCCGCCATTGGCGCACGCACCACCGAATCCCAGACTCACCGTGAACTGGCCAGTGGTCTGTCTTCAGCGGTAGGTTTTAAAAACGGCACCGATGGTGGTCTTACGGTTGCCATCAATGCTCTGGAATCCGTATCCAGCCCACACAGCTTCCTGGGTATCAACACCAAAGGTCAGGTAGCCATTACCCGCACCAAAGGTAACCCATATGGGCATGTGGTACTGCGTGGCGGTAACGGCAAGCCAAACTACGACTCTGTGAGTGTTGCGGTATGCGAACAGGAGCTGGCCTGTGCCGGCGTTTCCACCAACATCATGGTGGATTGCAGCCACGCCAACTCCAATAAGAACCACGAGCTGCAGCCACTGGTTATGGAAAACATTGCCAATCAGATCATCGAAGGCAACAAGTCCATTATCGGCATTATGGTGGAAAGCAATCTGGGCGCAGGCAATCAGAAGATGTCTGACAATATGGAGTACGGTGTATCCATTACCGATAAATGCATTGACTGGGATACCACCGAAGCCACCCTCAAAAGCATGGCCGAGAGCATCGGTGATGCCCTTAAAAGCCGCATCTGATCAGCTGACTGATCACCAAAAAAACCCGGCACTGCCGGGTTTTTTTATGCATGACTTTTAATGCACAGCCGTGTGCCGTTTGGCCATCTCCGCATTGATAAACGCGCTGAGTATCAACGATTTAAGCTCGTCGGTTTCTGTGAACTCCACACCATAAACACGCTCACCCTGATTGTTTAAAGCTCCGGTATCACCAGCGGGCAGATCGAAACAGGTGCGGATCAAGGCTGACAATTCGATATTGCGAGCCACGCCGGCAACCTGTAGCTGGGATTTAATGTTTACCTGCTCCCCTACTTCAGCCCCCGCGGTTTCCATGCGGATTCTGCCACCGGAGATACTGATATCGGAAAACACCCCCTGAGCACTGACACCGCTGGCAAAGGTCATTTCCAGTGGCAACGTGATGTCCACGCGAGGGTCCTTGCGCACATTGTTGAAACTGAAATTGCGTGGGTAGGCCAGATACAACAGCGGAAAAGGTGATGAATTCAGTCCCAGCACCTTGGCGGAGAACGTCACCAGACCGTTGCTGGTGGATGCCTTGATGGAAATACTGTCTCCGGTTCTGAGGCGCCCCTCCGGACTGAGCCGTCCGTCACTTGTACGCGGCAAGGTCAGCAGAATACTTTTGTCGGGAATACAGCCAACGTAATGGCTGATCAGCCGCTGGGCTTCACCGGTAGTGTTGGTGTGGATATGCAACTGCTGATAGTTAACCAGCCCCAACTCTTCGAATTTCATCATAGGTTTATCAACCTGTTATCGGCCCATTCACAAGCCATTCACTGTTATTGTGTCGATTCAGACAATGCCGCCCGGCACTTGATACCGGCGGGCACAATCCCGTTTGGATTGGGCAGCTCGGTTCTCACCCGAAAGGTACCGCTGGCCGCATCAATGATCGGGTCTACCATGGTGATTTTAGCCAGATAATCGCCATTCACAGGAGCTTCCGGATAAATATGGATAGTGCCCTGACGGGGTATTTTCTCGAAATACTCATAAGGCATCACCAGTTCAACTTTCAGTGGATCCAGACTGGCCAGGGTCAGGATTGGGTCAGTGCCTACAAACTCACCCGGATCATTGAAGCGGTCAATCACCACACCATTGATCGGGCTCTCTATAGAACGCTGGGACAACACCGCTCTGGCGTGCTCCAGCTCTTTCTGGGCGACGTGCAGTTCGGTAATAAATTCATCCCGTTCGTGTGCAGAGATCAGATTATCCTGAAACAGGATGTCATTGCGTTCTACCTGACGCTGGGCAAACTCTTCCCGCACCTTGGCCAGTTCTACCGAGGCCGCCTCAACCCCTGACTTTAAAGAGAAAAGGCGACCCCCTCGTTTGACACTGTCGCCCAATTTGACCGAGAGCTTATCGACAACGCCTGTAACCGGGCTGCTGACATCAATGCGCATGCTAGGCTCAATCATACAGCCCATGGCAGGCAAATAATCCACGGACGGCCCAGGCGTTGCCATGTCTTCACTTTGCTGTGCAAACGCCAGTGAAGATGTCACCAGCCACGCCATCACCAAAACACCGCAGTGTTTTATACCGGCACTCAATGCCATTTACCGCCTCCCAAAAAAGCCAAAGTCTGTCGCTCCCTTTCATCCGATTTTAATGTCTGCCGCCGCTCACCGGCGTGACGTTTTTCCAACCGCCATTGCGAAAACCGTTGCAGACCATGCCCCAGTATATTGCGCAACGGCGGAATATATCCGCATATTGTGTGAATCACACGGGACAAATACAAGCCGTACATCAACACGATCGGATCATCGTAGGCAAGAATGTATTCAACACTGCCGGGATCACCCTGACGTGCGCAACGACCAGCCAGTTGGCGATCCACCCGGGCACTGTCGTTCAGTTCGGCAATGATGACATGCAAACCACCGGCGGCCTTGCAATCGGCATCCAGCTTGATGTCCGTACCGCGACCGGCCATGGAAGTGGCAATGGTGATCTGACCACTGCGTCCGGCTCCGGCTACGATCTCCGCCTCTTGCTGATCCTGCTTGGCGGTCAATAAGAAATAATCGACACCGCGCTTATCCATCAATTCAGCCAGTGCCTCGGACTGTTTGACCGAAGAGGTACCGATCAACACCGAACGTCCCCGTTTAGCCTGCTCGCAGGCGGACTCTACAATGGCCTGCTCTTTCGCTGCCTGATCTTTCAATACCTGATAACCGGTTTGTTTGCGTTTGGATTTATTCAGCAATGGTACCGCTTTGACTTTCAAGCCATAGACACCGAGAAACTCGTTGCGCACCTCTTTCGCGGTGCCGGTCATGCCAGACAGATAAAAGTATTTGCGGAAGAAATTCTGATAACTGATCTTGGCCAGAGTTTTACGGGGCTTGGTTAAAGGGCAGCTTTCTTTTATTTCAATCAATTGATGCAATCCACCTTCCCAGGAACGATCCCCTGAAGGACGACCGGTATACTCATCAACGATCACAATTTTCTCTTCCACAACGATGTAGTGTTTATCGCGGTGAAACAGGTGCAGAGCCGACAATGCCTGCGTCAGCATTTGCTGGCGACGAATCAGGTTGTACCAGGCCGTACCAATATCCAGACTGATTTGCTCAGCCGCCTCAATACCCTCTGCGTGCATCAACACTCTACGGTTTTTCAAATCTAGACTAAAGTGAGTGCCCTCGATCAGATTATTGGCCACCGACATCACCGTACGCAGATAATCTTCTTCGTCTTCCATATCCACATCACCACCGGAAATCACCAATGGGGTTCTGGATTCATCGATAAAGACACTGTCGGCCTCATCGACAATGGCAAAAGACAATCCCTGATGCATCAGGCGGCTAAGGAAATCCGAGCGGCCGTCTACCACCTCACGATGGACATCGAGAGGATCACGGCGATCTTCCAGCACCAGCGAATCTTTGAGGTAATCAAAAACCAGTTCGTTATTGGAGCAATAAATAATGTCGCCGCCATAGATGGCCTGACGCTCGGGTATCTCGCTCTCGTTGGTAATGGTCCCGGCCTGCAACCCCAGATAATCAAACAGTGGCTGCATTTCTTCACAGTCACGCTGGGCCAGATAATCGTTGGTGGTGATTACATGCACCTTGATTCCAGCCATGGCTGCGGTACAACTGGCCAGAGTACCCGCCAGAGTTTTGCCCTCACCGGTCGCCATTTCGGCCACCATGCCGCGCAGCAGTATCAACGAGGCCCGAATCTGGGTGTGATGATGGCGCATGGCCAGCGTTCTGAATGCCGCCTCACGTACCATCGCAAAGGATTCCACCAATGTCCGGTTGTTAATGCCCTGCTCAATCAAATCCTTACGCACGGCGGCCATCACCTGCTGAAAATCCTGTTCTGACAACTCACCGAATTGTTCTGAACGACGAATGATCTGCCTGACCAGACGACTTTCAGAGATCAGCAGGTTGCACAGGCCAATAAACACATGCTTGTACAGCCAGTAAAAAATTTGATCAAACCAGGTCCGGTTTTTAAAACCTTTCTCAGGGCGATGCTTAACTGACGCCTGTACTTTTTGTGGGTAGCGATAAAGCCATTTTGCAATGGAGTGTGCAACAGCGGATTTAGACATTAAATTGCTCCAGGAACACTCGGCGTACTGCACGATACAGGCGCCAGAAAATTGGTTCACTGCGCAATTGGAACTGAACAAAGAAACGCTCTTCTACAAACTCCAGAAACGCTTCGTCCGATGCCACCAGCAATTCAACGTGATTCTCGACCGCCGTTGGCGCTTCTGACTGCGAAGGGTCCATAACAATGACCCCACCAGCCTGATCGGACAACACCAGACTCGGCAAAATTTGAGTTACCTGAGGTGTAAAGCCGATCAATTCAGCGGGCAATTCCAACGAGCGGGATGAGGCCGAGCGCAACCGAATAAATTGTAATTCTCGGGCAATCTGTTCCGCCTCATGTTCAGGTAACATCACCTTGAGGACCAGTCGGTCTTCCTGAGTCAGGATATAACCCAAAAGCTCACCGCGTTCGAGATAGCTGTGCTGCAGTTGGGTGTGATTGCCCAGTACAACCTGACCGTCACTGAGGCTGACCACTCTGGCCTGCGCCAGACTTTGCCGAGCCTCAAGGAGTTCTGTTTCAAGCCGTTTGATCTCTTCGGCGACCACCAGATACTTGGCGCGGTCGCTGTAAACCGATTGAAACCGAGCTTTGGCTTCTTTCAACTGTGCCTCAAGGATATTGGCTTCACCTTCGAGATCGTAATTTTTTAAAATTGTGATGGTATTACCGGCCTTGACTGGCTCACCATTGCTCACCAGCACCTGCTCAATAAAACCACTTTCACCCGCGTAAAGGCGCTTGTCTTCGGATACCCAGGCCACCCCTTCAACCGTCGTTGTCTTGGGCAACGGTAATTCAAACAGCAACGCCCAGACAAACACCACCGCCATTGACATAACCAGATAGGGATTGCGGCCATTAAACCTGAACTCTTGTTCCGTAAACGGCTTGCTGATGGTCTTGCCAAAGGGAATCACCCAGCCCGAGGTAAAGGCCCAGATGGCCAACGCCACACCGACCACAAAATATTTACTGCCGACAAACAGAATGATCGAGATGGAAATAAACAAACGGTAAGCAAACGACAACAGGTTATAGAAAAACAGCCAAAAGGATTCCCGCGCATCACCACTGGGCGAGTGCACCGAGGTAATACCAAACAGGTAACGTTTAAACAGATAGCCCCAGTAAGACGTCGATTTCTTTGCCAGATTGGGAATCTCAAGATAATCGGAGAGCACGTAGTAGGCGTCGAATTTAAGCAGCGGGTTGCCGTTGAACAAAATGGTGGAAACCCCGGCCATAAACACGACATTAAACAACAGGGATTTCACTAAGCCGGGCTCGGAAATGGACCAGAACAACAGGGCCACCGCAGCGATCAATAGCTCTACGATTACACCTGCCGCAGACACCAGTATCCGGTGGTATTTATTGGTAAACGACGCCGACTCCGTTGCATTGACATAGGGCATCGGAAAAAAAACCAGAAACATGATACCCATTTCATGAACCTGACCACCAAATCTCCGCACCACATAAGCGTGACCAAATTCATGAATGATTTTAATTAACGGATACAAGAACCACATCAACAACAAATTATCAGCCGCCAGAACCCGATCGGCGAGATTGTTGGTCAGCGCATCAAAATGGCGAAGTGCCAGCACCCCGCCCCAGCCAATAAGGAGCAGATAAAGTACAACGAACTTCCAACCCAGCAGCCGGTCAAGAAAAGGCACGAGACGATCGAGTATCCGGGTGGGATCAAACAGTGGAACCTGAATCGCCAGTGGCGACTGCAATTTTTGCAACAACTTGCGTTGGCCTTTACCCGTCTTGCGTTGAAACAGATCCCGGGCATTGGCCGGCACATTCAAATGCAGCATGTCACTTTGGTAAAGATTACCAACCAGCGAAATAACCTCATCCTGAGTCGGCATTTCCTGTTCCAGCTGATCGCCGGAATTTTCCCAAATCTGGTTGAGACTGTGCTCGCCATCCATCAGTCCAATCAGGCTGTAGGCCTGCCAGGAATAGCGCTGTACGGTGCCCGATATGGTGTCACGCAACACATACCAGCGCTCGCCACGGTGCATCTGGGAGGAGATGTCGATTTGGACTTTAAGGCGGGGCTTAAGGTTTTCTACCCGATACCAGTTTTTACTGAACACATTGACCGACATAGCAATTAACTCAGCCCCAGAAAGACCAGAGTTTCATGGCCAGCCACTTGCGCAAATCGTGCGTCCAGTTATCGATCAACAGTCGGTCTTCCACATCAATCTTGGCGATCCCAACCAGACCGGGACGAAATGCCGGATCCGAGGTTTTGATATCGGCTTCGACCCGGAAAAAAGTACCGCCTTCGCGCACTTCCGTAATCGGGGTAATTTTTTCCACCAAAAAATCAAAGTTTTTATGGGGCAAAGAAGACAACACCACCTGACCGGTTTGCCCCAATTCCACATCACGAATTTTGTATTCACTGACATATAGAATCAGGCGATAGGCATTCATTGGTGAAATTTGAAACATTTCCTCGCCCTGATTGATGGAGCCACCCACCCGTTTGCTTAAATCACCGCTGACAATCAGGGCATCAAAAGGCGCTTTGATCACCGAGCGCTCAAGGTGACTGTTGGTCACTGCCAGCTGCGCTCTGGATTGCGCCATCTTGGCAAACAGGATTTGTGCCTGAGAGCGATCGTAATCCGCCAAGGATTCGGTGTATTGTTTTTTATCCTGCTCGATCTGGCTGAGCCATTTGATTTTTTCCAGCCGCAGATCGCGATCTTCCAGTGACGCCAGTTCGGCTCCCGCTGTGACTTTATCACCGGCTCTGACCAGAGCCTGTTTGAGATAACCATTAAACGGCGCCGACACAATCCGGATTTGTCGCGGCTCCAAGGCTACATCGGCATTGACGGTATAATGCCCTTCAACAAGAGAAAAGAAGGCCACTAACAACAAGGCACCGGTGACAAACAGCTTGCGCTTTAACTGCCCCGGTGTGACAAACTTGTGAAGTTGTTTTACCACTGATTTTTGCAAGTGGCGCAACAGGGATTGTTGCCCCTGAATTTTTTCTTCCAGACCCAAACCAACCAGCGCGGCGGCCGACTCGATAAAACCCACCTCTTCATCATTGAAGGGTTGTTCTGCATGTCGCTCCAACAGCACCATGGCGTAGATTGCATCATCTTTGCTAAGAGGCACGCAAAGCAAGCCCGTATTGTGGTGACTGCTGGACAGCTTTTCGGTGTTGTGACTGACTTGATGTGAGCCGCTCCGAGCCTCTGTCGGCGGCCAGACGACCAATGATTTCTGATCAAAAGCCTCTTGCATGGCCAGACGGATTTTTTTGGCGGACACAGATCGCAAATCATTCTCACTGCTGCCGGAGATGACCGCCAACTTAACCTGATGACGGCGAACATAGCCGATACTAACCCGTTCACACTGGAAACGGTTGGCCAGAGTATCGGCCCATTGCAGAGCAGACTCTTGCCAGTTTTCCGCACGAAAAATGGAAAGGTAACCGTCCAGAACCGTTTTCTGATGATCCAGCTTTGTTAAATGACTGGCCTCTGCCAACTTCAGAAAATGCGATTCAATCCAGAAACAAAGCCACTCCAGCCGGGCCATAAAGGTCTCAATATCACTGGCGCTGGACAGCTTGATCCGGCAGGCAAAGACGGATTTTATTTGATGATTGATAACCACCGGATAGGCAATGCCATAAGCCCCCTGACCATCATCCAGAGGCATAACCACCGGGTCTTCACAGTAGGCGGACTCCTCAATTAAATAACCCAGCAGCTCACTGTCCTGACTGCCAGCGATTGAGGCCGCCACAGGTTTTAAGCGTTGGGATTGGTCGTCATCAACGGCCAGTAACGCCGAGGCAATGCCAGATAAATCCCGCAGCGTGTAGTCGAGCCAGACCTGATACCAACTGCCCTGCTCCGCACATTGGTTAAGATAATCCAGTGTAATGGCCGGCGACTTGATGTCGCCTGACACCGGTTCGGTACTGGCGGAATGTGTGATGGACTCTATAGCCAAGTTTTTTCTCGGTAATTCTGAGTAGTTAACGCCGTAATAACAGGCGCTAAATCTAAAAACATCCTGTTAGAACGGAAAAATCCGCCAGGGTCAGCTTTGGTGAAATCTTTCACTAAAAACCCTGACGGACATCCGGTCTGCTTGTAGCAATCAGCGATCAGCCTTCTGAACCATCGCCAATGGTGCCAAAGCGGTTTTCATATTCTTCAACCACCTTACCCAGCAAATTGCTCAGACGCTTGGCAGCAAAAGGGTTCAGGATAATACGATCAGACAAATTGATGGCTACTTCCTTTTGACCAGTGTGCCAGGTCTGGTTGGTGCCAAACAGTAACGTCACCTCTTCACGGGTGCTTGATACATTACAAACATTGGCGTAAGAACTGCGCATATTGGAGTCATCCCATTTCAGCTTGGGTGCGTTCTGCGCTTGTTTCTTATCGGTCATTATGTACTCCCTAATGGTTCACTTTAATTATTCAGTTTGTTATTTCAATTTAACGATCATTGCTTCTGCGCTTGACCTCACCGTCTTGCCAGGTAAACAGTTTCTGCTCTCTGGCTTTGTGCTCAATCAATTCATCGCTATTTTCTACCACAAAACGGCGCTGATCGGTACGTCTTGAGCTCACTTTCCAGCGGCGGCTGACTGCGGCCAGAGCCAATACCGATTCCAGACCAGCAAGGGACTCACCCTCTTTCAGCTGTTCCTCCTCGGTATTCGGATCTTCTACAGGTTCACCGTCCTCTTGAGGCTGACAGGCTTCAGGCAGAACAATGGGCTCGCCGTTTTCATCAACGGCACCCTCTTCAATGATGCACTCTTCTGGGTTCACTTCCTCTTGATTCTGATCATCACCTGCAGCGGGTGCAGGCAGACTTTCAAGGAATTGCTGCAGCGAGTCGTTGGCAGATTCTGCCCCCTCATCGCCACTGCCAACACGTGCCAGCCTCAGGGCATCGTTATTGTAATAATCGACAAATTCGCCACCCACCTGGAATACATCTTCCCAGTTGAGGTTTTGAATCAATGCATAGCCATTGACCAGCAATCCTTGCGAAGCACCGATTAATTCAAGGTTACCCGGATCGGTAGAGACCACCACGCTATTGAGCGATGGCGAATCTGTGACACGACCGTAGTCACCCAGAATGACGTCTTCGGAGAAGTCGCCATCGAACGAGTCGCGTCCGGCACCACCGAACATCCAATCGTTGTCTTCGCCACCGATGAGAGTATCCTCACCGCCCATCAACGGATCGGTGGTATCAGCGTAGAGTTGATCCTGATCGTCATAGGCAATCCGACCGAAGTCGCCAAGAATGATGTCGTAACCATCACCACCATCGAGCTCGTCGTCACCGCCGCCACCCATGATCCAGTCGTCACCGTCTTCACCATAGACGGTATCGCGACCACCCAGAGGGGCTCTGTCGGTGGCCATTTGCACGAAGGCGTTATTGGCGAACAACAACTCGCCACTATCGGCCAGAATCATATCGTCGCCTTCGCCACCCATGACTTCGTCGTTACCAAAGCCGGCAATCACACGATCATTGCCCGCTCCGGTATCAATGGTGTCATTACCGGCGGTACTGCTATTGGTATCGGTGGAAACAATCCGAGTGGCATTGCCGTTGGCAAATTCAATCAGACCGTTATCACCGATAACGTCGTCTTCACCACCACCGGTTTCGACAGAGTCATTGCCGTTACCAGCAAGAACGACATTGTCGCCACCATCTACAGTAACTGTGTCATCACCACCCTCGCCCGGGTTTTGAGTAGACACTTGAACGATAACATTGTCCTGGTAGATAAATTCGGCATTGTCCGCGGCAATAACATCGTTGCCATTGCCGCTGCTTACGGTGTCATCATCCAGACCGGCAATAATGCGATTATTGCCTTCACCTGCATCGATGATGTCTTCACCGGTGGTACTGGTGTCGGTATCCGTGGAAATCAGGCGAGTGGCAATGCCATTGCTGTACTCAATCAGGCCGTTATCACCAAAAATATCATCGTCACCATCCGTAGTGGTAATGGTGTCATCACCCTGACCACCCATAATGGCGTTATGACCACCATCACTGGTGATGGTGTCATCGCCACCATTGGCAATATCGGTGGTTTCAAGTGTGGTAACCACTCCGGCGTTGTTGTAATTCACTTCACCGTTGTCACCGATAATCTGATCATTACCGCTGCCACTATGGATGTGATCATCACCCTGACCGGCAATAACAAGATTGTTGCCTTCACCGGTATCAATGGTGTCATCACCACCCTGTGTGGTTTCACTGCTGCTGGCACGAACCAGAATGGCGTCCACATAAAGCAATTCACCATTGTCGCCCAACAACACATTGTCGCCGGCATAAGACGTGATGGTGTCATCACCCTGTCCGGCCACTACGGTGTTGTTGCCTGAGGTCTGGCCAACGGTGATGGTGTCATCATCACCACTGGTATTGCTGACACGGACAAAGCTGACACTGCCTGTGTTGGGGCCAGTAACACCGGTGAAACCGATCTCGCCAAGGTCACCCAGAACGAAATTATCACCAAGGGCATCGGTAACGGTATCTTCGCCAAGACCGGCGACGATGTAGTCATTACCCTGACCACCATCAATGGTGTCATCGCTGGATACCGCAGTATCTTCACTGACTATTCTGGCCAGATTATCCAGCTCACTGGCCAGCAAATCATTACCGGCAGCATTTTCTGCTGAACCGGAATCACCAAAGACAATGTCATTACCCTGATCACCGAACAGGGTATCATCGCCTTCATTACCGCGAATGATGTCGTCTTCAGTACCGCCGTAAATCAGATCCTCGCCTTCGTTACCTTCGAGGGTATCGCGACCTTCGTCACCGTAAACCCGATCCTGACCTTCATTGGCATAAATGCGATCATCACCGGTATCACCGATCAGAACGTCATCACCCTGACTGCCAAAGATCAGATCATCATTGGCATCACCATCGGCGCGAATGGCCATAGTCGCCGTAGAGGCCTGAACCGTGTCATCCCCGGCATCGCCGAAGATATCCAGACGTCGGGCTTCGATGCCATAACCAGCATCAATCAGAGCCTGATGCGCCGGATCGGTAAGATCGTCTGCAGCGGTTACCGTAATCAGATCATCGCCAGAGTTACCGTAAACCGTGGTGATGGTCAGATCTTCCAGATAGAGACTGTCAACGGTGATGTCATCACCAGCCTGACCACCCCAGATAACCAGATCGTTATTGTAGTTGCCGGAGGTGGCTGTGTAGGTGATATCCGCCACCGACATACCACTAATCAGACCACCAGATAGGGTTGCGGTATTGGCCACATCACTGTCAAAGTCGCTGACATAAAGGCTGTTGGCGTCACTGCCGGCATCGATATTCAGCAGACCATTGATACCGTCCAGCGTACCGTGAGCCGCAGGCTGATTGTTCAGATCGCTGTCGGCATCACTGGTGACAAAAATCCGATCCTGACCGGCATGGGTGTTGATATTGGTCACCGTATCCGGGTGGGTCGAGCGCACATTGATATCATCGTTGCCACTGCCCGTATCAATATTCAGAGTATCCACACCGTAGTAGTTAATACCCTCCATTCGGGTAGCCACTTCAACGCCGGAAACTGCGGTTATGGTTTGATCGGCAAACTCACCCAGCATGCGCACAACCCAGTCGTTGCCCATTTTGGTAACGGCAACATTATTGGTATGCGGCAAAGCATCGTTGCTGTTATTGGGATTAACCACCGGTTGCAATGCGGCAAGGAAAGCGTCTTCATCCGCATCCCAGGCTACTGCGATCTGTTGTCCGAGGATTTCTATTTCAAAATCACCGGATTCTGCAGTCACAGTCAGAGTTTGCACCGTGCCGCTGGTGCTGCTGTCCGAGCCATCACGCAGTGTTTGCACGCGAGCGTCCACCGAAGTATCGGCATCGCTGGTGAGACCGGCGGTATCCACCACCATCTCGGCAATATTCTCTCCGGCCAGTTCACCACCAAAGGTGATGGTGTAGAGATAACCGCTGGCAGATTCAGAAACGTCCACTGTAACACCCGAGGTGACACCAAAATGATCGTTCAGCGCGGTGGTCATGGCGGTTTGATCCAAACCATAGGCAACAGTGAGAACGCCGTGGCTGCCAAAGTCCATGGCAAAACTGCCGCCAGCTGCCCGAATCAACAATTCCTGTTTTTCAGCCAGAGAAGGCATATCAAGACCGATCAGACTGGTCTCATTCACTTGCAAGGTGTTATCGGCCTGATCTCCGCTGTCGTCTAGATTGAGGACGTCGCCACCATTACCTCCCATATCCACGGCCAGCAGGTTGGCTATTTCATCAACCAGCTGTTCATTGCTGCTGACGGTAATCGTATCATCGCCGTCACCGGTGATGATGGAGGTCACACCAGCGACCGTTTTGATGTCCACATTGTCGCTGCCGTCGCCGGTATTGATATGAGTCGTACCCTCATGGGTCGATTCAATGGTGACATTGTCAATACCTGTGCCCAGATCAATATTGAGGCTCTCGAGATTTTCGTAGTGGATACCGCCCGCAATCGGCGTGTCGGCAATCACTACATCGTCACCCATACCCAAACCGGTAATCCGGTTATGAGTCAAGGTCATGGACTCTTCCGCCGGACTGCCGCTGTTGTAGATATTGAGGATATCCACCTGCACCGCTTCATCCACACGGGTATTGAGGTTCACAGGACGAATAAAGTATTCATCACCCACTGCGGGTTCGACACCATCTGGCAGATCCGCCAGAGTGAGAGTGAACAGATCGTCGGATATATCCACAACATCGACCACTGCCAGCAACTCGCCATCACGCATGATGCTGACTTCGTAGGGGTTACCGTCAATCCGCGAATCGAAACCATCCACAAAGGCCTTGGCCTCGGAATCCCAGTGCTCAGCGTTGGCGTTTGTGATGGTATTGCCATCAACCGCAGTCAGGGTGCCATCCACAGGGAACAGATTGGTTTCATCCGGCAGCATGACCGGATTGTTCAGCACATAGTCCGCACCAAGCTGTTCACCACCATTGATAAAGATCGGCCCGCGAATTTGATTGACTCGCTCGGTACCCGGGGCAAACACCTTGACGTCGCCACCATCGACAAACAGATCATCGATGGCATCGACGGAGACTTCCTGAATGGAATTCCAGGTGGTTGTACTGAATGTCACCGAGTCCTTGTCCGTGGACACCTGAATTTCATTGCGCTCAGCCGGATCATCGCTGAAGGCGTTCGCGCTATTGTAGGTTCGGGTTTCCGTACCGCCAATGGCAACACTGACATCATCACTCGGGGCACCGGACAACACCATCAGGTAGCTGTCACTCTGCCAAGCGGTATTGGCTGAGTTGCCATACTCTGCGTATTCAGCGGCCACAGTGTAAGTGATTTCGTAGCGATCCCCTTCACTCAATACCAGATTGGAATCCAGAGTGAAGGTGTCACTCAGAACGTCGTAACCGGTAATGATGGCGCTTTCGCCGTAAGCGGATGAATCTTCGCTGATCACTGTCAGGGTCATACCCACCAGATCAACAAAATCGGTATCCAACCCATGGCCATCCAGCGAAATATTCAACTGGTAGTTCTCGCTAATACCCTGCTCGCTGGTAGTGGTACCCAGGTGGGTAAACTGCGATGAGGTAGAACTGGAATAGGTTGTGGCAAACGGGTTGCTGTAATCGTAACTGGATAGGGTTGTCACCACATTCTGGAACGTGGAATGGGTAACCTCATAACCCACTTCAATGGTGTAAGTCCCAACCGTATCAAACAGCATCAGGAACATCGGATCGTTACTATCGTAACTGCCATTATCCCAGCCAGCCGAGAAATCGGTGACCGCAGCACCGGTTACCTCAATACCATTGCCATCGAAGACTTTGAGATAAGGAACATAGCTATAACTGTTGGTGATCGTAGTGGATACGGACTCAAAGTAATTCACCAGTCCACTGGTCCAACTGTTGAAGCTATCACTGGTGCTACTCAGAGTCTCGCTGTAAGAACGACCGAAATCGATATCAAACAGGCCCTGTACAAAAGCGATGCGTGCGTGAGAAATGACCGCATCATCAATGCCCTCAACCACCACTCTTTCATTGGTAGCGGTACTGCTGGTGGCATAGCCGGCGGTATTGAGCAGCGCCATCAGCTTATCTGCCACTACTTCATTGATCGGATCACTGGCATCGATATCCGCCTGAGTTACCGTGTGGGTAAAGTCCTGGCCGTTGACGGTTATCGTCCACTTATCACCGACTGCGGGAGAGTTGTCAGTATCGAGGTCCAGTACAAATTTGTCCCAACGATCTTGGGTATCGGAAACCGTATTGGACAAGGATTCGTCGTTCTGTATAACCAGACTGGCAGCTACCTGAGACTCATCACTCGCGACTATCACCAACTCACTGCCACTGGCAGTGATGGTGTATTCACTGAACAGGGCATCAAAGGCACTGGCCACATCAGCCAGACTGTCCAAATCACCCGAATCTGCATCGTTCAGTGTCAGCTCAATCGGTGTTTCGCTATCCAGAGTCAGAGTCCAGCGGTCTTTATTGTTAAAGTCATAGCCAGCACCGATATCAATGCTTTGGCTATAGACTGTGACGCTGTTACTGTTTTGGCTGTTTTGAACACTGACATCGGTCGCCACAATGCTTGCGGTAATATCGGGATCGGTAGTATCAGTAATAGTGATCACAGAACCATTGAGTACCGCCGTATCAAAGGCTGCATCCAGAGCGGCCTCCAGGGTCGACAGGTTTGCACTGCTGTTGTCGAAGCTGCCAGATCCCTGCAAGCGGAAGACCTCACCACTGACCAGAGATTGGCTCAGGTCTATGACCTGCTGGTAGTAATCCTGCTGGGTCTCTGTAATTGTGCCCTCAGAATTGGCCAGACTGTGGTAGAGCGTGTCGTTACCGTCAATTTTGGTGACCGTAAAGCCCTCTTCACCGTCAACGTAATCAACCACGTAGTAACCTTGTAACACCGCACTGTTGGCCAGATCGGTGGCCAGTTCATTGGCCAGAGCCTCTGCAATCTCGGCCTTGGTAGGCAGAGTCGCATCGGTATCATCGGTGGTAGTGTAACTGGCAGTAACTGGCGAAACCCCGCCTACAGAAATTTCCCATGTCTGGTCATAGGCAACAGTCCCGATGGAGAAATAGCTCTCAGGGACAAGATCAGAGCCATCCACACTGTAGTTACGCTCACCGGAATAAGCAACGCCTACCGTCGTAGTGGTATCAATCACCGTCAGGGTATTGCTGTTGTTGGTGTAGCTGATTCGATAATCATCACCCAGTGCAGCTTTGACGGTAGCCACGAGCTTGGCACCCACCTTATCGATGGTATTGTCAGCCGCCAGCAGGTCATAATCATAGGTTTCTGTACCAATGGTTACCGACCAGGTTTGACCTGCATCGAGCCCCCCTGCCGGTACAGCAATTACGGTATCCGTCTGAGTCAGAGTGGTATCTGAAGAGCCCGCAGTCAGCGTAGTTTCGTGATCAACGTCCAGTTTAAAGCCCAGATCGGTATTGGTGATCACTACATCGCTGCCATTTTCAACGACAACGGTGAAGAACGTACTGTCCAAACCGGTAGAGGCATCAACCAGCTGATTGTAAAGATCCGTTGCCAGATCATTACCATTGGTGGTGGCCGCAGTCACCGTATAGGTTTGTCCTGTTACATCCACAATCCAGCGATCACCCACAGTGACGGTATCCGGGAAATCAATACCGGCGGAGGTGTACCAGCCAGCCGTACTGCCCGGCGTAGATTGGCCATTGATCAACTGACCAGCAGGGCCAGACAGCATGTCCTGAGTAATTTCAAAGGTGTAGTAGTCTTTACTGCCAGAGCCGATGCCTTCGACCGTCAGGTGAGACATGGAATCATCAATGGCACCGCCCAGCTCGACATTGCCGATATTTTCATTCGGGGTGTCGTACCAACCGGTATTGTTGCCACCACTGAGAGCCTGACCATTAGCCGGATCAGACGATTCTGTTTCATTTTCCAGAACCGGAGCAGGAATAAATTTGAACTCGGAAATTTCCTGCTCAGGCAGGCTCAGGTGCAATTGATAATCCGCACCCTCTGGCACACCAGTACCATAGGTGGCTGCTGGATTAATGGTGCCATCCACCTCGATGATATAAACGCCGGCCTCACTAATACTGAAGGACAAGTGAGCGTCGTTAAGACTGGTGCTGCCGCTATCAAGACTGGCACTGCCAAAGCCGGTTTCGGCTTTCACATCCAGATCTGAACCATCCACACGAGACAACTTAAGGCTGCTCTGCCACCAGACAGAATCGCCGTCGGTGTAGCCATTATCAATATCCGCTGTCACCGTGAGACTGCCACCCGCCTCACTGAGCATGGTATCGGTCACCAGGAATTCAAAGTAATCCCGGCTGCCGTCACCGGTGGCGTTAACCGTAAGATGTGGCGTGCCTTCAGAATCTTCAATGTGATTATTGAGTGCCTGACTCCAGCGAGCCAGAGACACATCCTGAGCGTAGAACCAGGCATCGTTGCCACTCAGCTCATCAATCTCAGCCAAACCCACACTGCCGGTAAACAGATTACCAACCGCATCAGTAATCACCTCACCCTGCGCCAGCACACCATCAACCGCTTTCTCGGCTACGCGAGTAGAAGATCCATCCTGCAGGCTGTATGACTCAATCAGGTTGCCATCAACGGTGATTTCATGACGCTTGAGCAACAACAAGGTAGGGTGATCGCCATCGGCAATGGTGACATCCACCACACCCATAGCCATACCATCGTAGTTGCTGTCGGCACTGGTCACTGCGTGGGAAATGCGCCCGTAATGGGTACCTTCAACCACATCATCTGCCTTGGCACTGAACTCAATGGTTTGTACTTCATCCCAATTGGCCGATGTGAACGTCACCACAATGGAATCGGCATAGTCGGTATCCCCTGCTTTACGCAGTTCTACCTGACCATCCGTGCTGATGGTGATATTCACATCTTCAGCAGGTTGTGAAGTCAGTACCAGACGGTAGGAATCTTCATTCAGCTGAGCGATATCCTCTGCCACCAGCGGGGAGCCATTATTCTGGCTAATCACAACTGACGGTGCATCATCGTCAATCACCTCAACCACCATGCGACTGGCAATCAGGCGATCGTACTCATCACCGTCCTGATCGGTCAGGCCTTCCATCACGCTGTGACGAATTTCCACAGCCTGATTACCCTCTGCCATCAAATCATCCAAAGCAGAAACGGTGATGGTCTGAGCGATAAACCAGTTACTGCGATCAAACAGCAAGGTGGTGGCGTTCTCGTTGCCATTCAAGGCGACTCCCAGAGCACCTGCCGCCAGCGCATCTTCATCCGGTGTCGTCGCGGTGGCAGTAACACGCACCACGTCCTCCGGAGGACGCGTCAGGACCACCTCATAGACATTAACGGCATTGGGATCAACCAGCGCCGTGCCATCATCATCTTCGTGAGCCCTCAGAGATCCGGTAACCGCACGGATGATAATGCCGGCCTCGTCATCGTCCTGAATATTGGCAGAAATCATCTGCTCAATTTCGTTGAGACGATCGTCACCACTGGTAATGACGTTCTCAATCAATCCGCTGTGACCCAGCAGATCGTCGGCAACCACAGAGACTGCATCGCCGTCATTGCCACCAGCGGTTTCAAAAGTATCGCTGCCTTTGCCGCCTACCAGATTCAATTGGATATTTTCGTTGGTGCTATGCACAAAGAAGGTGTCGTTGCCTTCCATGCCATCGATCACCAGCTTCTCAATACCTTCAAAACTGGTGTAACGGCCGGCACCATAAACACCGCTTTCAGTCACGACAAAATCGTCACCGAACTCGGTACCGAGAATGGTTACCGTATCCAGACCATCACCACCGGAAATGTTAACCGGCGCATTCATGGCGTAACTGATAAAGTCAGCACCCTGACCACCGTTAATGTTGGTAAACGGCGCGTTCGGGTCATCGGGGTCGACCAGCACAAAGCTGCGAACCAGGAAGTTATCGTTATCCTCATCACCGTAGAGTGAAATCTCAGCCACGTTGCGATAGATGGTAAAGCTGTCTTCACCAACACCACCGCGTAAAGTGGCCGAATAACTGATGCCGTTACTGATAAAGCCCTGAGTCACACGAGTGGTATCGAACTGATCTTCCGGAGCCAGACCGGCTGCCGCATCGCGCGGTGAATTAAACACCTGTCCGACCTGGAAGCTGTCGTTACCGGCACCACCCAGCACTGTCATGACCGCGCTGGTATCGTCAAAGGTAAAGCTGTCGTCACCGTCGCGACCATAAACGGTAATACCGCCATTGAGGTCACTGCCGTAGTTGATGCGTTCAACCAGGCCGCCGGAAACGATATTGCCCTCGGCGTCGGTCTGCATGGCATTGATGCTGCCGGGACGGAACAGGAAGTTGTCCTTTTCATCCGTACCGTAAACATTGAGGGTGTTTATGGACTCCAGATCACCTGGCGCCTGATCATCAATATTGATAACGGAGGAACCGGTTCCCGCCAGCGCAATATTGTAGAAATCGGAACCGCCCTGACCGTGGAGGTTCAAGGTGCCACCAATGCCATTGAGGAAAGTCTGTTGGTTTTGGGCATCGTAATTGACGTTGATAACATCATCGACGCCTTCACCGGCATTGACCGTGGCACTTAAACCGGTGGCAGAAATATTCAGGGTATCGCCACCGTCGCCCAGATTGAGAAGGGTGTTGTCGGTATTCTCAAGCGCCACATGAATCTGATCGGCACCGTATCCGGCATTAAGAACAAAGTCATCCATGATGGTATTGGCATCGATGTTGATGACATCGGCTCCACCACCGGTGTTGAGCTCTATATCCAACCAATCCACGCCGTCAGTGATATTGACGGTGTCGACTATGTCACGACTGTCATCGGCATTGACGTTGAAAATGGCGTTTTCAAAACCACGCAGCCACAAACCTGACCAGTCGCTGTTTACCAGCTCAATGGTGTCGTAACTGACATCATAGGCGGTGTAATCTTCACCGGCGTCATTGGTCTGGCGACCGCTCACGTAATCGGACTCTACCTTGACATCGACGGTTTCGGTTTTATTAACCGTGATGGTCTCAGGCAGATAGAAACCCGCCGTATCCTGGAAACTGGCAATATCAATGGCGTATTCAACACTGTCAGACGCACCCACCTTCTTCTGCAGAATCAAACCGTCTTGCAGCAGCGCCTGAATATCCACACCATTTTGCTGCTGTGTCAGCTGTATCAGAGCATCCACATTTTCGTCGCTAAAGACCGTGGCCAAATCGTCATTTAAAACAGCCGACAACCCTTGATCTATAAGCAGGTTATCGCGGTAGGTGGCCAACTCGGCTGCCGTTTTGCCGGCATCACTCAACAGAGCATCACGGTAAGCAATCCAGTTGTCTGCCGTGAGGTAGCGCTCAGTGGTGCTGTCGACGTCGTATTCCAGCAAATCTTCATGAGCCACATCCGCGTTAAAGCGGTTGATGGCCACGCCTTCCAGTACCGGATCACCAGCGCTATCAACACCGTAATAGGAATAGGTGTAGTAGCTGGTATTCAACTGATTGATAGCCTCGACATAGGCCTTTTCCATCTCAATGGTATTGCCGGTCAGGGCGCCACCACCAACGCTGCCACTGACGCCACCAGCACCGCCAACCTGATAGATGATCTGTAACAGACGCAGGGTCTCGCCAGTTGTATCGTAACTGGCGAGTTCATCGGTGTTGACTTCATTACCGATCAAACCGGCGTAAGGACCAAAGCCGTTCTTCTGGAACCAGTTATTGGCCTGTTCCAACAGCGCCGGATCCCAGATTTCCTGACTGTACTCGTAAGTCGCCTCACGTAACGACAGATCCAGATCGGAACGGGTATAGACCTTCAGCGCCGTATCGGCGCTCCAGGTGTAGTCATCACTTAACTCTTGTTTGGCAGCGGCCAAGGTAATAAAGTCGCGCACGCTTTCCAGTGCGGTGATCACTGCTTTCGCAGTTGCATCATCATCGCCAGCGGCATCGGTATCACCATAGGCCCAGGACAACAGAGCGCTGTCAATCAACAGAGCTTCAAGTTTATCCAGCGAGAAATCACCGGACCCGATAATCTCAGTGCCATCGGATTCCTCCAGACCCAGCAGCTGCTGGCCTTTCTTGGCAAAGTTTTCAAGGGTAATTACCAGTGAAGCTTGATCGTCATTATTGCTATCCGGCACCAGCGCAGCAATGGCAGCGCGCAGACTCGCCAGTTCATCCTCAAGCGAGAAGGTTTCTTCAGTGGACTCTATCTGTAAGGTCACGGTGCCATCATCAAGTGCATCAGCCAGACCATTCTGGGCGAGACCATCCAACAGTCCGATTTGCTCTTGCTTGTTGGCACGCTCCAGTGCACCTTGCAGATCTTCATGGCTGACGCCATCTGGACGACCGGCTTGCCAAACACCGGAATCATCGAGATAGGTAATCAACGAATCATCCAGATTGTAGTCATACTCAGCCAGATGCAAATCCACACGACCTACATTCAACTCAGCGCCTGCGTCTTCCTGAATGTTGATGGTCAGCTTATCTTCGTTGCCGGGCCCCCCTGCCAGACGCACATTACCGGCAATGCGGGACAGATCATAATTCTCCGGCAAAATCTTGGTGACCGTACGCTGACTCAGATCATCAAAGCGGTAGGACGCTTCACCGCTGACTTCGACACCGATGTAATCCTGCTCAACGTTGGTGTTGCTGTCGTTGGGCATGATCGCCTGAGGATCGTAGAACATGGAGATCAGATCGCGGAACAGATTGCCGCCCTGCCCTTCACTCCATTGATCTTCTGGGATCCATACCGCGGATTCACCTTCCACATGTGGCATATTGATTTGATAGGTAACCGAACCGAAGATCCAGTAATCCACCGTGTACGAGCCAATGGACATCTGATCGCGGTAGTACATATCACCCACGTACAGATCCGGATCATAACCCCAGTTGTCCAGACGGTTTTCGCCATTGTTGGTACTGAAATAGATCTGATCGGCGTGGGCAAAATCACCCCAAATGGTCCAACCAACAACCTTGCGCAGGTATTCCATAAAGAACACATAATCCAGACTGCGGTTACCGGCCATCAGATCCCTGTCTTCAGCTTTAACATTACCGGCTGTCAGTTCATTCCAGGTATCCAAATGGGCCAGCGCCTGCTCCTGATCGCTGTTCAATACGGCACGATCCGGGGACAGGTTCAGCAGGGTCTGGAAGTCGATCGTATCTGGCAGAATCGGCGCGGTGGTGCCCAAGCCAAAGTAACCTTCCCAGTCACCACCAATTGCCTGACCAAAATCTTGCCCTTGGGGTACGCCATCCACTGTCGTACCGGAAGCATTAAGTAAAGCGGCTTCAAACGCATCGACATCGGCGCCGTATTGGGATGTGCCATACCAGGATTCGTTGATTTCCTTGTAAACATTCTGGGTCAGGTCGGACCAATCAATGGCATCCCAGATAGAAGTACCGCGAACCGGATCTTCCAGTGCCCGCTCGACGGCCTGGCTATAGAGTTTCAGTGCCACCGCCAGATTAGCCTCCAGCAGTTTCCAATGGATCAGATCCATCTTCACGGCATTCTTTTCTTCTTCGCTGGCATCCGGTTTAACCCAACGTACATAGAACTCGCGCCACAACTCTTCAATGTCGTTAGGGCTGAGATCGCGCTTGTTAAAGATGATATCGTTGTAGGTCAGACGCTCTTCGCCGTCGCTTTCATCAACAACAAGATCTTTCTCAACGGTGTAAACCGCACTGCTCTCGGGATAAACCACTTCAAAGGTCTGTTCCTCACCACCGAGAATCACTTCGTCATCACCGGAACCGGTATTGATCAGCAGCTCCAGTTCGGCACTCAAACCATAGAGGAAGACCTGATCGTCATCGGCACCGGTCACCAGTGCCAGACGCTCGATATTGCTGACGCCTTCGATCTTCAGACCCGCGCCATAAATGTATTGTTTGTCTTCGTTATCAGTAAAGACATAGAAGGTGTCGGCCAACGCCGTACCCGCCAGCACAATGGTGTCGAAGCCGGAACCGCCATTGATCACCACCCGGTTGTTCTGAACGTAATTGATCAGAATGTCTTTATCCGAATCTTCAATGTTGTTGTCTTCATCACCGGCACCGGCTGTTACTGTATTGCCGTCCACTTCAGAGCCATCGGACTGCAGATGAGCACGCAGGAAGAAGGTGTCATCGCCGGACTCACCGAACAATGACAACTCACCGATGTTGTGATTGACCTCGAAGTAGTCGTCGCCGGAACCGCCATAGAAGAAGCCGTTGTAACTGACACCGGCGGAAATACCTTCGTCACCTTTGACCACATCGATGGTTCGGCCATCAGCCAGTGTTACCGTTTCCGTTTCCAGTACCCGACCAATCAGGAAGTTATCCGCGCCTTCGTCACCATAGACGTAGGTGGCGGCCATGCTGTCATCGGAAATAATGGTATCGGCACCGACACCACCGTGAATCTCCACCTTCTCGGCGCTGAAGTCATAGTAAACCCGCTGGAAGTCGGTTGGATCGGACAACGACAACGAAGGTGCTGTGGTCGCTGCGGCATCGGCAATATCCAGTGGTGTACTGATATCGTCGGTATCCAGCGTCATCAGCTGAGCGTAATTGCCTTTGGAATCAATGTCGGCATCAAGCAGTTCAACCCGCCATGGGTCCCGATGGGTACCCGCACCAGCAACTGTGACATCGTTGATACCAGCCATATTTTCCAGTGCTGCTTCCAACTCAGCCTGACGCTGAGCTATGCGAGCATCCTGATCAGTTTTACTGAATCCACTGTCATCGTTGGGGTTGGTGGATAAGGTAATCAGCTCGCTGACACCGTTGTAACTCAGACTAAAGCTTGGTGTTGCATCGGCATTATCAGAGCGAACATAAAACTGCTGAAGCGCGTACTGCGGCTTTTCAAACATCGCATCGATGTCCGGCTTGCCCGCCAGCAGTGCCGCCGTGACATTATCGTCAAGGCGCTGCACCAAAGCCCTTGCCACACCAGCATCAGCCACAGCACTGTTACTACTGGAAATCTTGTAGAACTTACCTTCCGTATTTTGATCCGCATTCAACAGGGTAATGGCCCAGGGGTTGCTGTCACTGCCATCACCGGAAACTTCTACGCCACCCGTCGCAATACTGGACAGGGCTTCAAGCGCCGCCTGAATCTGGGCAACAGTGCTGCTGCCAGTAAGACTGGTTGTTGTCTGACCGTTGTAGCTCAGAGTAAAGCTCTCTGTAGTACCTTTGTACTCCACTTGCTGGCGGGAGGTATCAACATCCATGTGCAGGGTGTCATCCTGATTCAGGCCATTACCACCACCCCAGATTTCAACGCTGTCGGTATCTTCGCTGTCGTTGCTGCCGGAATCGGCGATTTCAACAAACGACTTGCCGTCAATATCGCCACTGAGTGTCATCACATAGGTGTCGGAACCAATGGTACCGTCGAGGATGGCCTGCTTGGTAAAATCGTTAATGGCAAAACTGTTGCTGCTGGCGCCACCATAGAGAACGAAGGATTCAAATACGCCAACCGTGGTTTCCAGCTCATCCACCACGCTGATCTCACCCAGCAATTCTTCCTGACCAGTGACATGCAACTCACTGTCAGACAGTGAATAATTCAAGTCCCGGGCTTCAATCAGGGTATCGGTTTCGGTGCTATCCGAATCGTCGATAAAGGTATCAACACCACCGTTACCAGTGACCGTGTCATTACCAATACCGGAGTTGATGGTGTCACCTCGATGACTGCCGACAATGCGATCGTCACCAGTGCCACCTATCAAAGTCAGATTATCAACCACATGGGCCGTGATAATTTGACTGGACAGAATGTCCGTGGAATTCGGCAGGAAACCGGCAATGACTTCATCGTCACCACCATCGGCATCTACGGTAACGTTGTCGCGGGTACCGATGCCATCCACATCGTCGTTATCATCGGCATTATCGTCGAGGTCGATACCTCTCACTACGATACTCAAAGAGCGATCACTGTCACCAATGCGATGGTGATCAATTTGCAGGGTATCGGTGTAAATCACCTGCTGGTCAGTACCCTCGGCGTCTACCTGATGACCGATAATAAAGGAATCATCGGCACCGGAACCGGCGATATAGATGCTGTCGACATCATTGTCATTGACGTAAGTCGGGTCGAGGAACCAGTCAGTCGCACCGGTTTTCACCAGTTCATCGCTGATCTTGTTGCCATCAGCATCGCGCTCGTAGTCCCACACATCCTTTTCCACCATGCGTGAGCCTTCCACCAGAATGGTCTGGTAGGGAGAAATATACAGATCACTGCCGGCATCGGTCTGGGTGGTCGACAAAACCGCCAATTGGGAGTTGCTATCGGAAACGGTTTGTAATTCCCAGACGCCCTCATCGCTCAACTTTTCAATGGTGTGATAGCTGGTGGGCGAGCCGATTCTGACGGCTTCAAACCCCTCGTTGTTGAAGTCGTATTCAACGGTCAGGTCCGAAGCACCGCCAAAATTTTCCACGGTGACAAACCATGGGGCCTGATCCGAACCATCACCTTCAACAACGAGTGTACCCATTGCCAGCGGCGCCAGAGCAGAAACAATATCACCGGCTACGGTGCTGTCTGTCAGCGTCAAATCGACTGATGAACCGTTATAACTGAGGCTGCCACCGGCAATGCCCGCCGGCAAAATAATAAAGGCCGATGTCGTTGTGGCAACCAACGCCTCTTCCACTTCCGGGTTGGCTGAATCAGTAAAGTTGGTAGCCAGAATACGGTTTTCCAGATTGGTGCCGTTAATAACGAACAAACTCTGAGTGTCGTCATAGGAGACCGTTACATCAGTAGTATCGGTACTGCTGCCAATGGCGCGAATCAGACTTTGCAGCTCGGCAGCCTGCTGATCTGCATCGGCAAAAATCTGGCTGGCCTCGAGAATAAAATCTTCATCGGGGCTAATCGAAATTCGAGTGCCCTCTTTGATCAGGTCACCGGTCAGTGTCTGAGTGGTAATGTCTTCAACGGTCGTGGTTTGTGCCGTTTCCAACATTTCCTGAACAAACACAGTGCGATTAAAGTCGTAAAGATCACCACCGCTGTCACGGTCAACATCGATAAAGGCCACAGACCATGGCTGACCATCAGCTGCCAATGAGCCAAAGCCGGCCACATCAACATCGGTGATATTACTCAGGCTCTCCAGAGCGGCTTCCACTTCCGCAGCAGTCATGCCCGCTTCAATCAGAACACGCTCGCCGTTGTAGTTGAAATAGCTGCTGGACTGCCAGCTTTCCAGACCGATGGTGCGCTCGGCGACCTCGGCATCTCTCTGAGTATGGCGGTCACCATAATTCAAGCTGATACTGGCCGCACTGAAGGCAGACATCAGACGGTATTCGCCTGTATCCGTCACCTCGGCATCCACCAGAGTGATAACCCAGCTACCCGCAGACCCGGTAACTTCCACCTGATCAATGGCATTGAGGCTTTCCAGTGCGGTTTCAATGGATTCAGCGCTGCCACTGAAATCGATATCCACCCCCTGATCGCCGTACCAAAGGGTTTGCAATCCACTCAAAGCAACAGATTGCAAACTGTTGGTGATTTCAGTGATCGACACACTCAGATCATCATCAATGGTGGCCAGAGCAGCGGTAAAGATATTTTCGAATACCGTGTCACTGCTAACCGTGGACGTCAGGGTCACTACGTATTCATCGTCGACGCTGCCATCGGCAACCACCACATCAGTGCTGGTAAAGGCATCAAAGCCTTGCAGTAACGCCTGAATATCAGCAGCCGTATCGCTTGCAGCAATCACCGCCGTTTCGGTGCCGTACCAGATTTGTGATTCACCGGACAGCAGGAACGTTTGCTCGGAATTCTGTTGATTGCCAGTACTGGCCTGAACCGTTGGTTGTTGCTCCTTGGTGGCTGTAATGGTTAACAGATCGACATCGGCGCCTGCATGAAACACAATTTCCCAGGGTTCACTGACAGCAGCAGGAATCACTACACTCAGGTTTTCATCGGTAAGAGCTTCCAATGCCGCTTCAAGATCCTCGGCAATTTGCGCGCTGCCTTTGGCAGTGACATCCAATACGGTGGTGCTGGCGCCATAACCGATTTCAAGCGCTACCACATCGCCAGGCCAAATAAACTGTTGACGAGCGTTATCAAACGCAGCGACTTCTGTTGCATCTGTGATCGTGCGAGTGTGGACCACTGATGTGTCCAGCGCCTCCCCGCCGGTGTTCAATTCCAGTATCAGCGCAGGGCCAGCGAATACAAATTCCCACGGATTGGCTTCGCTGCCATCTCCGCTTACGCTGACGGCATCGGCTCCCAACAGTGTGTTAAAACGCTGCTCAAGAATGGCCGCGGAACCGGGTGTGGTGTCATCTGCGCTGGTGGGTTCCAGCAGATCGTTGGCATCAAACGCAATGCCCTGATCGCCGTACCAGAGAATACCGTGGTCATCCAACAAGCGATCAAAGGTCAACAGCTGGATCTTATTATCCGTAATCGCGGTGGCGTCATTGGTGTTCTCTACCAAAGCCGGCTCATCGCCATCATAAAGATAGTCGGCGGTATCGCTGTCGAGACGATAGAACACCGTACTCGAGCGGCTGTCGTCGCGCTGTAGCAAGGTGCCGCTGTAAGACTGGTAGTGATAGTGGTAGGCGAAGGTCGACTCCCGGGTGACTTTACCCGGGTCAATGGTGATGACCCAGGGATCAGTTTCTGTGCCTGAACCGGTTACCATCAAGGCACCAGGATTAATACTGGAAAGATTCTCCTCAAGTGCGGTTTTGAGGTCGGCTGCATTCATACCCGCAGAAACTTCAACACTGTCAACCGACGCTATGCCATTGTTGTCGTAATACAGGGTGACCTTATCCAGCCCTTCAGGCAACCAGATGGATTGCTGATTGCCGGATACGTCTGCAAAGGCGCCACCATCCAGCAAGGTCGGTGAGCCATCGTCGTTAAACAGATAGCTGCCACCATCGGCCAGGTCGTAACGATAGAAATACTGCCCGGTGGTGTAACTTTTCTCTCCAGCGGAAGGATTCAGGCGGTATTCAAAACCGTCCGGATACACCTGATGATTCCCCTCGAAATCCCGATCCACCTGGAACATGGTGGCCATATCGGCGCCCAGTTGAACATCCACTGCCTGCAGACTGGTATCGAGCAGATCACCGATACTGATATTATCGCTGCCACCTTTGCTGTCGAGCTCTAGATTTTCAACGTCCAGATTGAGGCTGTCACCGTCGATCGTCAGGGTGGCGAAGTTGGGCTTACCGGTATCAATAGGTGTACCACTGTCATTCAGCGTAATGGTACTGTCACCGTCATTGACCACCGCCAGCAAGGTATCTTCACCGTCGCCACCCAGCACCTCCAGCAGAGAGCCATCGGCAATGTCTTCGTACTGCCAGGAAATGATGTCATCCCCTGCGCCGCCATAGGCTTTAACACCACCGGTACCGGCATCAATAATATCGTCACCAGCATCGCCGTGAATTTCATTGGTGCTTTCATTACCAAACAACTGATCGAAACCATCGCCGCCATAAATGGTGTCATCGCCTTCGCCACCGTGTACCAGATCACCATGGAAGCTGCGGATTACGACACTGACACCGTTGATATCCACCGGTGAACCACTGTGGGTACCGGTTTCACTTTCCATGGCCAGGCGATAAATACCCAACTCATTGTCAAACAGGTAATCGCCACCGGGTTCGGCAATAAACAAAGTCGGGAAACCGTATTCGTTGTAGCCGTGATCGGCCAGCAAGGTGTAGGACTCACCATTGGGCTGGTAAATATCGGGGTTACGCAGATTGCCATTGATATCCACATAGGTCGCGGCGGTTTCCGCACCACCGTAAATGGTGTCATTACCTGCGTAGGTCGCAATCACATCAAAGCCGCTGTCTGCGGAATTGATGCCTTCATCACCACCGTAGACCTTATCATCACCGGCACCACCAAAGATGGTGTCGTCGCCGGTACCACCAACGATGGTCATGCCGGCATAGGTGTTTTCACCGGTAATCTTAATGCTGTCATCACCGGCTCCGCCCTGCAGCAGATACACGCCGTCCTGTGTCAGGAGCATACTGTCAACACTGATACGGTCATCACCGTCACCGGCATTAATGATCAGCCTATCGATTTTGGTGTCGACTTCACCGTCGCCGGTAATTTCAATGATGTCGTCACTGGCGCCGGCATTAATAATCAGCTCGTTAATGCGACCATTGAGGTTTTTCAACACATAGCGATCCGCCTCGGCGTTGTCCGCTGCTGGTGCAGCAACCGGGTCGGTGCCCACCACAATGGAATCCACCTCAGACGCCAGGAAGACTTCAACACGCAGATTGTTACTGACGATAATCACCTCATCGTCCACATTGTTGGTGCGCCATTGGGCCAACTGTGCACTCAACGCCTGCTCTTCCGCCCGGGTGTAATACTCGGTATCGAGCATGCCTTCGGTCACCAGACTTTCCAGAGTCAGATCGTCATTAACGTCCCAGACATCGACGGTGTAATTTTCCGAGCCATCAGAATTGGCGCCAGCATAGCTGAGTGTCAGGGTACGATTATCCAGGTCCGCCAAATCATCTGGGGCCTCATGGACACACTCCCACTCAAATTCGGCAATGATTTCATCCACAAACCGGTCTTTGGCTTCAAACAGGGTAATGGTACTGAAGCCCATATCGATGCCGATCCACATAAAGGCTTCGAGGAAGACACTCAGTTGACCCTGCACATCGAACAGACACTGCGGGCCGTGGGTAATACGCTCAATCAGCTCCGAACCGTACATCTTGCCATCACCCACCGGCAGATCATTGAGGAACTGGGTCTCCATATCATTGAGGTCAAAACCGATGACGGCTTCCAAACCACCGCGCACACCGGCTTCCACAATACCGCCAATACCCAGAGATGCTGAGGCGCCAACTGCAGCGGTAATCGTGGCTTCGAATTCGTCACTGTCGGTATTTTCCATACCGTGATCATCGAGGTAGAAGCCATTGAAAATACGCCAGCTCTCAGCCATATCGAAATCGGTATCCATCCACTCGGAAAGACCGCGGGTATCAAAACCAAAATCGAAGTTGGTGTAGGCACCAATCTCACCAAACAGTCCCAGATTAAGGCCCGGGTATACCATATAGGATTTCGAATATTCGAATTCCAGCTCAAGATCCGGCAGGTCGTACCAGAACAGGTCCACCTCACCTTTACCCAAGATAAAGTTGAGCACCGACATGGGATCTTCAAGAACGGGAATGCGGAAACTCTTACCGCCATCTTTACCGGTCAAACCATCCTGATCCGGACCGGCAATGGCGTTTTGGGTTTCCTGTGACATGGTGTTACTGCCACCGCCACGGCTATTGGTATTGGCCGCAGTCGCCTGCTCATCCGGATCGCCCAGAGCGCCTCCGGTCAGATCAAAGGTACCAAAGTTGATCCCGCCATCCATGCTGCCCACGGACTCCATAAACTCAATGGTGGCATCGAGAACATTCAGAACTTTCTTGGCAGTATCCACCACATTGGCGGGCAAACGCAGGTAAGCAATATCAATAAACTGCAGTTTGGTGATGCCCAGATCAATCTCCATGGTCAGGAGATCCACCAGAGGTTTCAAAGGCGTAACAATGTCGTAAATAACATCGAAAGCATCACCCAGGAAGCTGTCGAATACGGAGCCCACATCCAGGGTAACGTTGTGCAGAACCAGGGTCGGGTCGCCGATCTCGAAACTGCTGTCACCCAGCAGTGACAGGGTTGCGTTCATTTCCTGAGCGTATTCGATGACCGTATTCACCGACGGCAGTACGTCACCGACACTGGTGGCCACTTGAGCGTACAAATTGGCCTGGGCACTGGCATTGGCATTGAGATCCACGCCAATACTTTCACCCAGTTCCAGACGGCCATCGCTGTTGCCATCGGTGATATCGACACCGAAGTGACCGGACAAGCCGGTAAAGCCGTCATTGGTAATTCCGGTGTCTTCTCCATTGAGCTGATCACCGTTGGTGATATCCATGGCAAGGAAGCCCAGAGTACCACTGGCGATGCTGTCATCACCCAACCAGGCGTCGGCATCCAGAGCGATTTCTTCACCTTTGGTATTGATACCGCTGGTATCGAGGAACACGCCCATATCGATACCGGTATCGCTCATATTGCCGATACCCAAGCCAATACCCATCAGGTAGTCGATCAACACTTTGATTTCAGCGTCCATTTCCAGATTTAATCCGGGAATGCCCACACCAAAATCGATTGGCAGAGATTCGGCTTCCAGCTCACCGGTGCGCTCACCGGTGGTTTCATCCAGTACATAATCGCCGACCAGCAGACCGCCAAACTTGAGATTGAAGGTCAACAAACCGGTTTCGGTAAACACCAGCTCAATATCATCGGCACTGGCAGGCAGCTTGGTAATCAGCTTACCGTCGTCATCGTATTGTTCTGCGCCGTATTCATCGTAAATGGGCACCACAAAGGAGAACAGTTTGCTGTCCAGACTGCTTAAACCGTTGAACAGCTCGGTGCGGATTTTATCCAGTACCGCATCCACCACACTTTCATCAGGCCCAAGTCCCTGCAGCCAACCGCCGAGCGAATCCGGATCCAGATAATTACCCACGGCATCGACTTCACCGAGAATATTAATGCGCAAGCTGTAGAGGGTGTTGGCAAGATCATCAAAGGATTCACCACCTACCAGTGGCAGTTCAATATTGGCAATACCGTCAGCAACGGTATCAATGGCATCAAAGAAACCTTCCAAACCGCCCAAAAGATTGTCTGGATCATTAATCAGATTGATCAACGCCATAATCATATCGGCGCTGCTGAAACCAAACGTGGGTAATGAATAGTTGTAATCGGTGGCAAAACCACTGGCAGAATCCCAGCTGAAGCCAGCGCTGGCCGCAAGGCTGTTATCAGCCACCCCATTGCCATCGCGATCCTCTTCACTACCGCCAAGAGGCATGGATTTCAGCGGGAAGTACAGAGGCAAATTCAGATCGGCGCCACCAAAGGCTTCGGCCTCAAAGGTGCCGCCCAGCTCGGTAAGTTCCAGCACTCCGTTATCATCAGTGGCTGCATCAAAGCCCGTCAGACCGGCAGCAAAGCCCAGCTCTATACCAGCCGAACCGTTTTCGGCCATCAAGCCCAGTTCAGAGCCGATACCCAGATCAAGTCCCAGAATAAAATCGATGTCTTCGGCTGCCGCACTCAGCAGCACATCAAAGCCGGAAGTTTCGTCAACGTAGACAATCGGATCGGTAACGTCCGACAGATCCCAGCCAAAGCCCAGATTCAGGTCGGCCTCGGCCAGCAGCTCGATGGTGCCTGAGGCTTCAATGGCCAGCAGTTCATCGAGATTGAGTCCGATATCCCATTGATCCAGTCCCAGATCATCGATATCCAGTGCCAGATCCAGGCTGTGCTCATACAGTGCGTTGAGATTGAAATCAAAGTCCATCACCGAATCGATGTATTCGGCCGTAAACAATTCAACATCGTCGGCGAAATTGAAGAAATCACGCAATTCTGCGTTGATAAAATCAACCAGCTCGTAAATATTGTCGGCGCTGTCACGTGCCGCATCGATGATGCTCTGGATGGCGTCTGCCACCCCTTCGGCGCCCTCGCCGATAAGGTCATCAACACTTTTGCCCACCAGCGGAATGTCCTGATACAGAATGCCGGTCTGGACGGTCCATCCCTGTGTCAGGGTACTGGTATTAAAACTGTTGGCGGTTACCTCCCACAGAGAGCTGGCCTGATTAAAGGCGTACTCGGTTACCGTGGAGCCATTGAGCAGGCCCCAGATTTCATCACCGACATCAGTCAACCAGCGGGTCAAGGTGACATCGCCATCGGTATCTTCGGACAAAGTCTGGATGGCAACGGCGTCGGACGACACCGTCTCGGTTGCATCAGTGGCGGTATAGACTTCTAGAGCCACAATCACATCCGCATCGGCTGCGGCCTGACTGCGGGTTTCCTTACCCCAAACGATAGGCGCACCTGTCCCACTGAGGTTGGTCCACTGCTTCAGGGTGATAAAGTTGCCGTTATCGTCGCGCACCTGAAGGCTAGGCTGTACACCATCCACCAGCAACGCCTCATAATCACCGTCGGCCAGTTCGGATGCGGCATCCACTGACCAGATACGCTCACGCAAATTATCGGCGCTGTCGCCGTAGGCGGTAAATTCTTCGCCCATCACCTGCTGCAACAGGTTTTCAAACATATCGAGGATGCTGTCCAGTGACAGCAGCCCCATATTTTTCAGATCAAAAATGTCCTGCGGAAAGACAACACTGTAATCGCCCAGCTCCGGTACCAGAGTATCAGGGTTCAGACCAAAACCCACACCCAGATGCAGTAAATTATCGGCGAAACCATCGGCATTCAGATCCAGTTCGGAGCCGCCAGCGGGATTGTCTTCAGTCGGGAAATACAAGGGCAAATCAAAGTGGGCATCACCGGCCAGCTCAATATCGAGCGCGTCGACGCCCGAGGCCTGCAATTGATAGATCGAGTAACGACCGGTGTTGATGTCTTTAAGGCCAACTCCGGCATCAATGCTGATCAGTCCCTCACCGTCACGTCCCCAGAAACCCAGCTCCTGACCAAACAGACCAATGGAGGCCTCGGCATCGAGATTAACACCACCGGCCTGGCCACTGAATGACAACTCGGAATCATCGCCCAGATAGGCGTAATTCAGAACATTGGCATTGCCCTTGGTAAAGGCTGTGGCCTTGGCGAATTCCTGCAGATCAAAATCAAGATCAAAAGTGAAATCCAGCACCGCATCAAACAGCAGGTCACCGGACGTGGCAAAGGTGGTCTCGACGAAATCAACCCCAAAGAATTCACCCAGATCCGGCATGGCCAGATCAAAGTCGTACCAGCTCAGGAAATCCCAGTTGAAGTTCCAGTCGAAGCCAAAGTTCCAGCCATCGAACAGGAAGCCCAGGTCGATGTCCGGCAAGCCAAACCAATCCGGCAACAAATCGAACAGGGACAGGATTTTCTGTTCCAGCCAGTCCGCCAGCCCGGCAAGACCATTGCTGATAGAGCCCCAAGCGTCTTTCAAATCATCCAGAATGCCATTAAAGAAAGCTTTGGCCGAATCGTAGCTGTCAGAGATCAGGGCAAACAGCTTGTCGAGATTGAAGTCAAAACCCGGAATATCAAAACTGAAAATATCGAGGCTGGTGATGTAATCAAAGGCACCGCGCAGCAGCTCAATAATGCCGTCGATAGACAGGGCAGAGAAATCGAACAGATCCGATAAATCCGGCAGTTCAATTTCCAGATTACTGAAGAAATCGGCAATGGCCGACAGGTCCGGTAAATCCGGAAGATCGGGCGTTTTGATGACAATGGTAGGCAGATCCGGCAGTTCGATACCCAGCTCCCCTACTTCCACCGTGATGGGCAACTCGGCTTTAAAGCCGGTACCGTCACTGACAGAAACAGCTAACTGGCCATTCAATGGCGCGGCGTTACCAAATTCATCGGCCGGGTCTGAGGGATCGTCCACAATGGCATCGATGGCGGCCTGCAACTCACTCTGAGTTTGATCACCACTGGTACCGAGCCTCAGCTCGGCATTCATTTCAATGGTGCCGTCGACCACACTGCCTTTCACCAAGCCGAAATCAACCGTAGCGTCGACGTCGTCTTCACTGATGCGCGACTCAAACACCAGAGCGGCATCACGCACAAAAAATTCACCGGCAACAGCACTGCCACCGGAATCATCCACCGCCAGTCCAAAGGCAAAATCAAAGCGCAGGGAGTTATTCAATTCAGGTTGAAAGTCGACATTCAATCCGGGGATATTACTCAGTGTGTCCCCCAGATCCAGACCGACTGCGTCCAGCTCGGAGAAAAGGGTCAGATCGGCGGCAAATTCCAGCAGGCGATTATTCAACGTAATCTGCAGCGGTGCCGCGTTAAAAATATCGTCGGTGGTGGCCGTATCACTGTTGTCGTTGGCCGTAGCATCTTCACTGCCCCAGAGCAGTGCTTTCAGAGGCTTGATCAGCTGCTCTTCGATGGCATTGCCAATCACCGTGGCGTAATCAAAAGCCACATCCACTTCAATCGGATCACCGGTCACAGGATCAAAGCCGGTGGTTTCCTTTTCAAACAGTTGACCAAAGGTGACGCCCAGAATCGGTACCGGCGTATCCAGTAATTCATCCCAATCGTCGTAGTTCGTGGAAATCAGATTGGCCCAATCTTTCAGGGTTATCAGGCCATTGATCAGCGCATCCTGAGCAGTAGCATCCAGAGTGACGTTGGCCTGCACCGCGGTGTTATCGCCCTGACCTTCCAGAATTTCTTCAATATCGAAAGTGGAAGTCACGGTATTACTGCCGTCGGTTACGGCAATACTGCGGCCCAACGCGGTAGCCAGATCCACTTCGGCGCCATCATCACGCCCAAAGTCATAACTGAGATCCGCTGTTATGGCGCTGAAATCAAGTTTATCCGCACCATCGGCATCAGAGACATCGTCATTACCCCAATCACCGGAAAACTTAAAGGTATCATTGCCATCGCCACCGGCCAGAGTATCGTCGCCGGCGCCACCGTCCAGCACATTGTCGTTGCCGTCACCGGTCAGGGTATCGGCCTGATCACCACCCACCAGATTTTCAATATCCGCCAGAGTCGCGATCTGATTAGGCGTTGCCTGAAGATCCTCGGCAACACCTGTGGACAGGTCCGCATTCACACCAATGGCTGCGAAGGTCGCAAAACTGACGGTATCATTACCGCCCTTGCCGTCGATGTTATCGGCTGGGTCTGCAGCACTCCAGGCCCCGATCACAAAGGTGTTGTCATTGTCATCACCGGTAAAGCTGTCAGCCGCGCCGGTGGCATTGGACCCCCACACCGTTTGAATATTGCGAATGCCGGTAAACGCGGTGGCCGTGCCCCAATTACTGTCCCCATCATCGGTTGATAAGTCGACGGAAATGGCGTTGTTATAGCCAAAGCTGGCGGCTGAAGCGCCGTTGTAATAATCCAGAGTATTGCGCCCTTCGGCAGCATCCAGCGTGCCGTTAAACACAGGGTTTTCGAGTGCACCCAGTGCCGAATGGCTGATGCTGTTGACCGAAATGGTGTCGTCACCGGAACCGGCTGTAATAGACCAGCTGCTGTTGTCAGTGTCGGTATCGGCGTTGTGATTCAAAGAAATTTTAGCGGTTTTAGGAACAGGCGAACCGGTTGGCGTGATATCGGCTTTGACAGTCAACTGTGCACCGGAATTGGCACCGGCATTATCCAGAAACAGGAACGTCAGATCCGCCGTCAGCATCGAAAGATCCAGAGTATTGGAGCCTTCCAAGTCTTTGATGGTATCGTTTTGACCGTTCTCTGCCGCCTGGGTCAAAGACAGTCGGTCATCCCAGTTTTCGGCAATCACATACTCGTCGTTATCAGCGCCGCCTTCCAAAGTATCGTCACCGAGACCGCCATCGAGCTTGTCATCACCTCCCTGTCCACGCAGGGTGTCATCGCCCTCACCACCGATCAGGGTATCAGCACCGTCACCACCGTCGATGGTGTCGTTACCGCCGCTGCCGTCGAGTATATTGTCCAGATTGTTACCGGTAAGGGTGTCATCGAACGCCGTACCGATAATATTGTTGATCCCCGTTGACGTACCAACGCCATCCAACACTGCCCCGGAAGACAAATCCACGGTGACACCGATTTGTGTGCCACCGGCGTCTTTTTTCACAAACTGGCTGTAATCCAGAATGGACAGACCATTACTGCCGTCAATTTCGCCCGTAAAATCCACTTCACCGACCAGCACAAAACGGTTTTCCCCTGTGCCACCAATCAGTTTTTCAACGTCATCGGCAACTACGGTGTAGGTTACCGTTTCCACTGCGGTAAATTCTTCGGTGCGATGCACCGGTGTGGTGGTGTCATCGCCATCGATCAGGAATTCAGCGCCCAGTGCACTCAGGCCGATCTTTAGGGTCTTTTGATGGGTAATTTCTACGTCGGTGGTCACGGTAACCTGTACCCGTCCAGTATCAGAGCCATCTTCGTTCAGGATTTTTTCGAGGGTAAACACCAGGTCGGAGGAAACCGCACTGAAATCCAGAATCCCCTGATTAACACCGGTGGTGGCGCTATCATCCAGATTGATGGTGCTGTCGCTGTTACCGCCCCACTGGTCGGCAAATACATAACTGTTATTGCCGGCACCGCCTTTGATCAGTTCAATGTTTTCCAGTGAGCCAGAACCGATCTCCAGCGTGTTGGCCGTTGCGGCTGAATCCGCCACCGACAGGGCGCCATTGGCAAAATCCAGCGTCAGATCGTTGCTGACTGCCGCGACGGCGCTCATAGCCAAAGTATCGCCACCGGCAATGATTTCTGCCTGACCGGCAAAGCTCAGGGTGTCATTGCCACCATCGACCAATTCCGTGACACCGCGCACGGACAGGTTGGTGCCCTGGGTCAGACCATTGGCCTGATCCACATTCAACACAGCGCCATTGCTGGCCGACACACTGTCATCACGAACTACGAGACCTTCACTGCCCGCCTGAGCAGTAAATTCCAGAGTAATATCCTGCTCGGAAGTGGTGCCATCGCCGTTATCAAGCGCCACTTTAAAACCGATAGACAGAGTATCGGCGTAATTATCCAGATCCGCAGGATCGTCCAGAACAAAGCTATAGCTGCCATCCTCCTTGATCACTAGATAACCCAGATCAGAGCCCAGACTGGTCAAAACCACGCTATCGGGTGGCGAGAAATTGGTGGTCGCCTGCCCATAGCCTGTCACGGTCTGTCCATCCACCAGATCCAGCAGACCATTGAGCGTCAACCCTTCCGCATTGGGATCAACCGATACGGTTCCGGAATCCACGGCAATTTCACCGCGAACGATGGTCAGAGTACGGGTGTATTCTTCGGAGAAACCGGCATCGTTCTCGACCGTAAAGGTAACGGTATCCATGACCGGTTTGCCCACCGCGATGCTGTCAAAAGCCATGCCCGGATCGTAGCTGTAGCTGCCATTGGCCTGAATGGTAATCTTGGCACCGCTGGGTAACGTGACTTCACTGCCCAAAGTAATAGCAGCCCCAGCGCTGTCCTTGGCAGAGATCACGGTCAGGGAATCAACGTCCTGGCCCCAATCGCCACTGAAGAGATAAGTATCATCGCCGTCACCACCGGCAAGGCCATCACTGCCAGCACCGCCCATGATAATATCGTTGCCATCACCGCCAAAAATCAGGTCGTTGCCACTGCCGCCATGCAACAGATCATTGTCATCTGTGCCAAAGACGTTGGTATCAACGTTGCCCGCTGCCAGAGAGTCTTTGTATTGGGTGCCACGCAACTCATTGATACCGGTTACCGTGCCACCGAAGCCCAACACCTGCCCAGCCACGGAATCGGCGGTAGACAAATCGATGGACAAGCCAGGAATGGCGGGCACCTCTGCTGCAACACCACCATCGACGGCAACACTCAGATTGCCATCGACATCACGACTGACTGTAAAGGTTACGCTGTCGGTTTTATCCGTTGCATAGGGTTGGCCATCAGCATCCAGTGCCCGGAAACTGACGATGATGTCCTCGCTGGTGTCATTGGCCAAACTGCTGAAATCATTTTCCGGATCAACCGTGTAGCGATAGCTGCCATCGCTATCAAGACTGACCTTACCTTTGCCAACCACAGGATGGCTGGTCAGCTCATAGCGGTCTTCACCGGCAATGCTCGCCTGACCCGTCGCGGCTGGATCCAGCTGAATTACATCGGAATAATCCAGACTGTGGGTGCCGGTGCTCGCGGCGGCGGCAATCAAATTCCCGGAAATAGCGCCATCTTCGGCGATTTTGTAGATATTATTAGCCAAACCGCCTTGGATATTGTCTACATTCTCGATCACTACTTTGTTGCCCAGAGTATCGAGCACTTCAACGGTACCGTTTGCCTTAATAGTAAAGTGCAAACTCTTGGTGACCGCGGAAAAATCCAGCGAAACCGTAGCGGGCTCGCCATTTGCAATCACCAGCGGCGACAGCCAGTTATCATTAAAGACGTAGTTCACCACGCCGCTGCCACCGACAATTTTTTCAACCTGGGTAATACCGCTAATGCTATTGGCTCCCACCGCCACATCAAAATTACCGGCATTGAGAGTAAAGGTCACATCGGCTGTGGTCTGAGAGAAATCCACTGTATCCAGAGCACCTTCGCCGGCGCCCTCAGTAATGGTGGTGCCAGCCAGATCATCACCGGAGAACAGATAGGTATCATCACCTTTGCCGCCCTCCAGACTGTCACCGGCGGTGGCGTGCAGACGATCATCACCTTCGCCACCCTTGAACGTATCGCTGCCAGTACCACCGTAGAGTTCGTCGTTACCTTTACCGCCATCGAGGGTATTGGTACCACCAACGCCATAGATTTCGTCGTCCCCGGCACCACCCAACAGTGTGTCGGAGGCCGTGTCACTGCCGATCAAGGTGTCATCACCCAGACCGCCGTCGGCCGTGAGCTGTTCGCCCGTGGTATTGACAATATGGTCGTAATCTTCACCACCGGACACCAGATTGTTGCTGTAAATCAGGGTGGTGCCACCGACTTCGGACACGTCGATGTAATTGAAGTTGATACCCTCAAAGGTCATCCAGCTGTCGTCGGCATTCTGTACACTGCTGGCTTGATAGAGAGCAAATGCCAGAGCATCTCCCTGCTCTGTGGTGGTGTTATTAACCACCACATCACCATTGAAATTGCTGGCAAACTTAAGATTATAATCGGTATCGGCATCCGCGCTGGCACTGGCAGATAAACTGCCGCTCAAGCTGCCATCGCCACTGAAGATGACATTGTTGACGTCGCTGCCCAGCTTGATGTCCGCCACACCTTCGGCATTCAGTACAAAGGTTTGATTGCCCGCCAGATGTATGGTGGCCTTAACCTGACCCTCACCGTAGATTTCGATATCCATCTCGGTGGTAACACTGGAAAGGTCCAGTAAATTTTTGGCCTGATCACCCTCAAACACCAACGCCAATTGACCGGCTTTGGTGATACTGCCAATTTGGTATACGGCGGAGCCAAGATCAGATGCCGGTACTTTTACGGTTTCAATATGGCTGGTATCGATGGCAAACGTCAGATCCTGACGCTCCAGCGTGGTGGCGGTGTTGGTGATGGTCAACACCTGCTCCGGAGCATCGACAAATAAGGTGCCCTCATCGTTAACGTCAACATCCACCTGAGTCAGATCGACACCGCCCACGGTACCTTGAGCAACAATACCGGCCTGAACCTTCTCCTTCCAAAGCTGCATCACCACTTCGGCCAGCTTTTCATTGGAAATGGCCTGCTGAATACTGGTTTTATTGGCGCCGGTATTGATGGCATCGGTATAAGCGCTATCGATGGCGGCTTGAATATCCTGAGCCCAGGCCTCGTACATGGCACTGCTGCTGTCAAATCCGGAATAATCTTTTTCCGGAATGGTCACCTGAAAAGCCACGGCAGCGGCAGCCGAGGCGTTGTCGGCAAAATCACCCAGCGCCAACGAGAAGGTCTGGGCCGCAAATACAGGTTCGCCACTGGTGGGTGGCGAGAAGTAATCCATCAACAGAATTTCAGCACCGGCATCACCACTGCCACGCACATCGCGATCGATACTGCCGGCCGTGGAAGCACTGTTCCAGAAGGCAATGCTGCCGGAATCCGACACCATGCTGATGCGGCCAAACACCTGATTGACGGTCACTGGCGCCTTGAGGCTTTCCGGCTCTGCGGCAACCCCTGATTCAGCCTGTACCGCAGCCGTAATGGCATCCTGAATATCCTGAGCCCAAGCGGCTTTGATTTGTGACGAAGTACCGGAGTAGGTTTTAGCCGCAACAGTGACTTCTACCAGCGTATCGGCGCGACCGACAGCCGTAGTGTCGTCATAGCCCAACGCCAGGGTAAATGTCTGGCCGGCGTAATTGCCGGTTGGTACGGTAAAGAACTGGCTGAGATTGATATCGGTAACGGCATTGGAGCCATTTTCAACGTAGGCGTCCGGTTGACCGGCATTGGTGTTGGCCGCAGCTTCATGGGAGTTCCAGAAAGCAATATTGCCTGTCAGGCTCATCCACAACTGACCACCGGGTTTGATGTCCACATCGGGAATCGGCATGGCAACGTCTTCACTGACGTCACTGGAAATAATTTCATCTTCCAGAACTTCGATGCTGCCAATCAGGGCACGCAATTCATCGGCCGTAATGGTACCGGCAGGTACAGTCACAGCCGCCGGATTACCGGTTTCGTCGGTAATCCAGAAGGTAAAGCTGCTGTAGCTGACATCGGTAATAGACGCGGGAATGTCCGGAACATAACCACTGGCATCAAAAGTCACCGGACCGCCTGTGGTGGTATGACTGATCTCTACGGTGGTGCTTTCAGCCTCAACGCTTTTGGCCGGGGCCGTAATCACCAGATTGCCATCGTCATTGATGACAATGGTCAGACCGGCAGCCACCTGAGTCAGATCGAGAATATCCGCGCCTTCATCGGCATTTTCATTGATGGTCAGATCCAGATTGGACGAGTCACCCCAGTCCTCACTGGAGACCACATAGGTGTCATCGCCAGTGCCACCCGACAGCGTGTCAGTGCCGTCATAGCCACGCAGAATGTCATCGCCTGCGCCACCGGCCAGGGTATCGTCACCTTCACCACCATAGACCCAGTCATCCCCCTTACCGGCATCAAAATCTACGCCACTGCCATCACCGCGCATAATATCCACGCCATCGTGGCCGGTAACTTTGGTGATTTTGGCAAAAATGGCATCGACAATATTGCCAAAACGGGAAATCTTGCCGGTGCCGTAATCGACGTTGGTGTTGCCGGTTTTGCCCTTGAGCACAATCGCCAGCGAGCCATTGAACGCGGAGGTATTAGAGGCGAGAGCCCCTGCAAGGGCTGCACCTTCGGCCAATGTGATGGTCAGACTGGCGGCATTGTTGACGATCAGGTTATCGATATCACCGTCACCACTGCGCAGATACTTGGCAGACTTGCCGGTGTTGTCCGTAACTGTGATCAATCCGGTGCTGGCGATTTCAATACCGACATTACCTGTCAATACCGAGAGATCCAGTGTGTCTATTGCCACATCGACACTCAGAGTTGCCGGGGTTGCCACATAATCGGCGGTTTCTGCCGTAGCGGTTTTGCCTTCAACGTCCTCACTAACCAGGACCCCTTGATACTGAGGATCGTTGGTAGCAAAGAAGTTTTCTGTCTCAATCACGCCACCTTCGAACTCGAGAATCCAGTCACCACCAATGCGATCATTGCCGGTTAGGTCGGTAGACGCAGCGATATCGGCCTGGGTAACGCCAGACAGGCGTTCAACAAATTCAAAGCCCACCTGCCCTGCGGCGAGATTACAACCGTAGAACAAAATATCACCGTTCTCGGTCAGCGCTTCACCCCAAATCGCCAACTGGTCGGCATAATCGGCCAGATTGTCGTTATTGAGCTCCGTACTTCCCAGTTGCAGACTGCCAGCATCGGCATGGCTCAGTACATGCAGAGCGGTGACATCCTGATAATCCGAGAGAACCTCGGTAATCTGGGCAATACCATCCTGTTCTGCATCGAGCAGCACCACAGAGATGCTGACGTCATCGTCTTGCCATTGGGCCACGGACAGTGAACTCTTCTCCAGGTCGCGCACCTGAAAGTCCAGTTCGGCTGCCGCCTCACCCATAAAGCGATCGATTAACAGCTGAAAATCTTCAACAGCGGTGTCCACCACCATGACATGACGGCCAGCCACACTCTGCAGATACACCTCTTCGCTGGCCGCGCGCTCAGCAAACAGATCCAACTGATCTTCATCAGACGGAAGGGTATTTTCGGGGGATTGTTCCGGGGAGATAAAATCGGGAAGGGTTTCGCGCTCAAGCCAAGGGGTTTTCAAATGATTACTGGCATCAACCTGAGCACTGTCGACCAGCTGCTGCAATACCTGTTCGTTATCCAGCAGATCACGAACGGCCTGATCACCGGCAAAAGGCGCCAAATCGGCCGACAGCAAATTTCTTGCTTCCAGCTGCTCCGCCAGATAGCGATTTTTTCGCTGACTGCGGACGGCGTCCATATTCCAAAGGTATTTTCTGAGCTCACGAAGTCGAGCAAAACGGGACTGCAACATGCGCGCGAACATGTATTTCATAACATCACCTAATAACAGTGCTTTTCGTATACGTTTAATCAAACATCCCTAACCAGGCAATCGAGCTCGTCAGCTCTTATGCTTAAATCTGGTTACCCCACCCCTCCCCAGAGGTGGCTCAGGTATCAATTGATTGAAACTCAATTAGAGATAGACGATTTTGGCCACCAATAATGTTAAATCAGGTGCCAGCGATTACCTATTTTCACCCCCCCTACATGGGGGGTGTTTTTGGATCTTTTTTGACTAAAAAAATACCCTTTCAGAAACAACAAGGGGTGCCACTGGCACCCCTTGATAAAAACCTTTAAAAACAAATGGTTAAGATTATTTGGCCGAAGCCTCGAGCCAGCCATTAACCTGCGACAAATCCGCATCGATTAACACGCCAGCGGCACGCTTTAGTCGAATAAAATTGATTGCATAATCATTGCGAGCCGTAATGTAATTCATTTGCGCCATCGCAAGATCCTGTTGGGCATCCAAAACCGCAATCATGCCGTACAAACCCGACTGAAAACCCCGCTCACGATTATCCAGCACAGCCTGCTGTGCCACCACGGTCTGTTCCAACGCCTTGATCTGAGCGATATTGGCCACCACGCCGTGATAGGCGGATTGCGCCTGATTTTCAACACCGCGTTTTACCTGGGTCAGATCTTCCTGAGCCTTATGCATCCGTTTTACGGCTTCGCGCTTGCGGGAAGAAACAGCCCCCCCCTGATAAATGGGCACATCCAGAGTCAGCATTACATCTTGCTGCTCGATTTCATTTTGCCCCCCATACAGTGAGCCGCCGGACTCCTGAGTGTAATCCTGAATCACCAGCGACAGGGTTGGAAAATGACCAGCATTCTGAGCCCTGATTTCATATCGGGCTTCCTGCAACTGTTCCTGCGCCACCTTGACATCAGGGTTGGACTCCAGACCTCGATTGACCCAATCCTCTGAACTGGCAGGCTCCGGAGATATCAACGGCAAATCCCGCTGCATTCCCTCGAGTCGCTCAGGTAAATGGCCGATTATCTCCAGCATGGCATAGCGGGCATCCCCATAGAGGCGTTGATATTCAACTTCCTGCGCAACCGAAGACAAATAGCGAGCCCGGGCATCCTGATATTCAGCCTCACGACCCAGACCAGCGTCAAAGCTTTTCTTGGCGTAATTCAGATGCCCTTCTAAGGCTTTTTTCTCAGCCGCAATGGATGACAACTGCTCTCGAGCTTTGAGCAATTCGAAATAGGTTTCACCAACACGCAGCAACAGATCTTGATAGGCTTTTTCAAACTCAAAGTCCGCCCGGGTTCGAGCCACTTTGGCCTGCCCATAACGCATCCAGTACTCATAATTAAAAATCGACTGCGACAGGGTCAGAGTATCGGTATCGGTTTCGAAATCCTGCTGCCCGGAACCGAATACATCGTTAGGGGTCTGGATGATATTCTGATCGGAATCCATTTGCTCAAGGGAATAGGTGATACCCGGCAATAATCTGGCACGCGCCTGCTTGACCGACTCTCCTACCGCCTCACGCTCAAACCCGGCACCAAGAAACTGTGGATCTGCAAGCTTGGCTTTATCGAGGATCTGCAACAGATTTTCCGCCCCGGCAGAATGCCCTATCAGCAAAGCGCCTGCAGCCAAACCATTAACCAACCACTTCATGTCCCTCTCCCTGTTACTGACTGTGCGTTCATGGGTGCTCATTTATAGACCAGATTCAGCCAAAATGCATACCCCATTCGAGTATTTAATTGCTCATCAGGTGTATACCTAAAACCTGCAATCGATCCCCTTGAACGGCAATGGTTATTTTTAAAGTACCACTGGAGCCAAATTCACTGCGCTCCGAAAAACTGACGTTATAAAACAATGTGTAAACCTGGGCATCACCCAAATTTTTTACAAACTCTGAATGAGAATAGGCACCATCGGGCTTAAGCTGATAAAACGCTTTCTTAAGCCGGCGCAACTCAGAATACATGTCAGCCTTATCAATTCGAGCCTGCGCAGCCGGACTGAACATATCGTATACGGCATCGAAATCTTCCCGATTGAAAGCCTCACGAAACTGGTTGAACCATCGATCTCGAACAACACCGCTGACAACCACCGGCAATTCAGCCGTCTTATCAGACTGCTCAGAAAAATCAGAAGAGGAATCGGGCTGAGTCAACCCGAAATACACAGTAGCCGCCAAATTGGCCAGCAGCAGAACAATCACCCAGCGCTGAAATGTGCTCATGTTCTGCTCCAGCAGAAAGATCAGTACACCTTAGAAATAGGCGTGTGAAGTATCGGTATGATCAGTGACATCACGGACTCCGGTAACTTCCGGAACCTTCTCCATCAGGGTTTTTTCGACCCCTTCTTTCAGTGTGACATCCACCGCACTACAACCCTGACAGCCGCCGCCAAATTCCAGAATGGCAAAACCTTCTTCGGTAAAGGTTTTCAGTGTGACATTACCACCATGAGCCGCCAGACCGGGGTTTACATCGTTGTAAAGTACATAGTTGATGCGGTCTTCAACCGGGCTGTCATCGCTGACTTGTGGCATCTTGGAATTAGGCGCACGTATGGTCAGCTGGCCACCCATACGGTCGGCGTTGTAATCGACCTTGGCATCTTCGAGAAACGGCACACTGCGCTCTTCAAAATGGGCCGCAAAGCCATTGAATTCGACGCGAATATCGCCTTCCTGCTCCTCTCCGGGGCGGCTGTAAGCAATACAGGTTTCCGCCTGAGGCGTACCGGGATTAGCCACAAACATACGGATACCAATGCCTTCACAATCTTGCTTGGCCAACAGTTCGCCCAGATACTCCTGAGCCGATTCGGTAATAGTGACGTTTACCATGAACGGATAATCCTAGAAATTTACAAAACGACCTTATTCTACAGCGTTTTACTCAGGTATAAAAACCTTCATTTATTGCGGCTTTTCCGAATAAGACCCCATAAAACATAGGTATTGACGAGCTTCTGCAAGACTGAACAATTCCTGTAGAATATCCCGCCAAAATACGGGCGAACAAACCTATATCAAAATATTTTGATATAGATTAAAATGCGCCCTTATCAGTGTTTTTAATTAATGTTTTCCAACTCGAGTTTTACAGATGTCAGACCGCAGCCAACGCCTCGCCCAGATACACAACATATTAAAAGACCGCATCATGATTCTCGATGGCGGCATGGGCACCATGATTCAGGCTTATCAGCTTCAGGAAGCCGACTACCGTGGCGAACGTTTTGCGGACTATCACATGGATATCGCAGGCAACAACGATCTGCTGTCCATCACCCAACCCGATATCATTCGTGAAATCCACACCGCCTATCTCGAAGCCGGTGCCGACATTGTTGAGACCAACACCTTCAACGCCACCCAGATTTCGATGGCCGACTACGAGATGCAGGACCTGGCCTTTGAGATCAATTTGGCTTCTACTCGCCTGGCTCGTGAAGCGGCTGATGCCGTGACGGCTAAAGATCCCAGCAAGCCTCGCTATGTGGCTGGTGTTCTGGGGCCGACCAGTCGCACCTGCTCCATTTCACCGGACGTTAATGATCCCGGTGCACGCAACGTCACCTTCGACGAGCTGGTGGAAAACTATCTGGAAGCCACCGATGGTCTGGTAAAAGGTGGTGCTGACTTTATCCTGATCGAAACCATTTTTGACACGTTGAACGCCAAAGCCGCCGTTTTCGCTGTTAAAGACTACTTTGAGCGTAATGGTATCGAATTGCCCATTATGATCTCAGGCACCATCACCGATGCCTCGGGCCGCACCCTTTCGGGCCAAACTACGGAAGCTTTTTATAACGCTCTGGCCCACGCCAAGCCCATTTCCATCGGCTTGAACTGTGCGCTGGGCGCCAAAGAATTGCGTCAGTACGTTCAGGAATTATCCCGTATTGCCGAGTGCCATGTATCCGCTCACCCCAACGCCGGTCTGCCCAACGAATTTGGCGAATACGATGAAACACCGGAACAGATGGCCGAAATCGTTGAGGAATTTGCGGCCAGTGGTTTCGTTAATATTATGGGGGGGTGCTGTGGTACCACTCCCGGCCACATCAAAGCCATTGCCGACAGTGTTGCCAAACACGCACCGCGCAAACTGCCGGATATTGAGCCCGCTTGTCGTCTGTCTGGTCTCGAGCCGTTCAATATTGAGAAAGATTCACTGTTTGTTAACGTTGGCGAACGCTGCAATGTCACCGGCTCTGCCCGCTTTAAGCGCCTGATCATCGAAGAGGACTATGACACCGCTCTGGAAGTCGCTCAGGAACAGGTGGAAAACGGTGCCCAAATCATCGACATCAACATGGATGAAGGCATGCTCGATGGTGAAGCCGCCATGGTGCGCTTCTGTAATCTGATCGCCAGTGAACCGGATATCGCCCGTGTACCCATTATGGTCGACTCCTCCAAGTGGGAAGTGATCGAGGCCGGCCTGAAATGCATCCAGGGCAAGCCCGTAGTGAATTCCATCAGCCTCAAGGAAGGTGAAGAAGAATTTATCGAAAAGGCCAATTTGTGCCTGAAATACGGGGCAGCCGTGATTGTGATGGCCTTTGACGAGACCGGTCAGGCCGACACCAAAGAGCGCAAGATCGAAATCTGTGAGCGCTCCTATCGAGTGCTGGTTGATAAGGTGGGCTTTAACCCGGCCGATATCATCTTTGACCCCAATATCTTTGCCGTCGCCACCGGTATCGATGAACACAACAACTACGCTGTCGACTTTATCGAAGCCAGCCGCTGGATTCGTGAGAACCTGCCGCATGCCGGTGTTTCCGGCGGGGTATCCAACGTGTCTTTCTCTTTCCGCGGCAATAACCCGGTACGTGAAGCCATTCACTCGGTATTTCTGTATCACGCCATTAAAGCCGGTCTGAACATGGGCATCGTTAACGCCGGTCAGCTGGCGGTCTATGACGATCTGCCCGAAGAACTGCGCCTGAAAGTGGAAGACGTGGTACTCAACACCTCCGATGAAGCCACCGAAGCCCTGCTTGCCATTGCCGATCAGTACCGTGGCGATGGCTCTGCCGGTGCAACCAAAGAAGATGAGGAGTGGCGCAGCTGGGAGGTGACCAAACGACTCGAGCATGCTCTGGTCAAAGGCATCACCACATTTATTGAAGAAGACACCGAAACCGCCCGGCAAGGCGCAACCCGCCCACTGGATGTCATCGAAGGCCCGCTGATGGACGGCATGAACGTTGTCGGCGATCTGTTTGGTGAAGGCAAGATGTTCCTGCCTCAGGTGGTCAAATCCGCCCGGGTCATGAAGCAGGCCGTAGCTTACTTGCAGCCCTATATTGAAGCTGAGAAAACCGAGGGCAGCGAGTCCAATGGCCGGATTCTTATGGCTACTGTGAAAGGCGATGTTCATGACATCGGCAAAAACATTGTGGGCGTGGTACTGCAGTGCAACAACTATGAAGTCATCGATCTCGGTGTGATGGTTCCCTGTGAGACCATTCTTAAAGAAGCGGTTGAAAACGATTGTGACATCATTGGCCTGTCCGGTCTGATCACACCGTCACTGGACGAAATGGTGACGGTCGCAAAAGAAATGCAGCGTCAGGGCATCAACAAACCCCTGTTGATTGGTGGTGCCACCACATCCAAGGCTCACACCGCGGTAAAAATCGACCCACAGTTCGATCTCAATCAAGCGACTTATGTGGCCGATGCCTCACGGGCAGTCAGCGTTGCCAGTTCTTTGCTGTCTGATGAGCTTCGCGATGATTTTGTTAACGCCACCAAAGCCGAGTACGTTACGGTGCGCGAACGCAACGCCAACCGCAAAGCCCGGGGCACCACCCTGACCTACCCGGACGCCATCGAGAAAGGCCTGAAGCTGGACTGGGACAACTATACGCCCCCCAAACCGGCCTTTACCGGCACTCAAGTATTTGACGATTACCCACTGGAAGAATTAATCGATTACATCGACTGGACCCCATTCTTCATCACCTGGGATTTGGTGGGCAAATACCCGAAAATTCTGAACGATGACACGGTAGGTGAAGCAGCAACCAGCCTGTTTAATGATGCCCAATCCATGCTTCAGGAGATCGTAGCCGACAAGTTGCTGCAAGCCAAAGCCACCATCGGCTTCTGGCCGGCTAATCGCACCAACGGCGATGACATTGCCATTTATGGCGATGACGACCGTCAAAATGAAATCGCAACCCTGCACCATATTCGCCAGCAAACCCAGAAACCCGGTGCGGTTCCCGTGAATATGTCACTCGCTGATTTTGTCGCCCCCGCAGGTCTGGCAAGCGACTATCAGGGTGGCTTTGCGGTTACCATCACCGGTGCCGAAGAGCTGGCCAAACGCTATGACGAAGCCCATGACGATTACAACAGCATCATGGTCAAGGCACTGGCGGATCGACTGGCGGAAGCTTTTGCCGAGCACATGCACGAGCGTGTGCGCAAAGAGTATTGGGGTTATGCGGCCGATGAAAGTTTTGACAACGAAGCCCTGATCAAAGAGCAATACAGCGGCATTCGCCCGGCCCCCGGCTACCCCGCCTGCCCGGATCACACCGAAAAGGCCACGCTGTTCAAGCTTCTGAACGCTCAGCAAAGCATCGGTATTGAACTCACAGAACACTTTGCCATGATGCCTGCGGCCTCGGTATCCGGTTGGTATTACTCCCACCCGGAGTCCAAGTACTTCAATACCGGCAAAATCCAGAAGGATCAGGTCGAATCTCTGGCGCAACGCAAAGGCATGGAGCTGGCTGAAATCGAGCGTTGGCTACAGCCTGTTTTGGGGTATGATGATTAAATCCCTTTTGATGGATGTCATCCCGAGTGCAAACGAGGGATCTCTATCAAGAGTCTCGAATATTCCGCAGGAGATCCCTCACATTCGTTCGGGATGACGGCGGTATTCCTTAGGGATGACGGCTATATTCGTTCGGAATGACATAAGTAGAGATACCATGAGCAAGGACGCCGACCATAAAAAAAGCCCGGACTCTGATCCCAACAGGGAAAAGAGCCCGGGCTTTTTTGCAATCATTCTCAGCACCATCGCAGCTGCTTTTGGTGTTCAAAGCGAAAAGAACTACCAGCGAGATTTCAACAAAGGCAATATCTGGATCTATATAGCCTCGGGCCTGATATTCACCATAATCTTTATTGTCGTGGTAGCCGCAGTGGTTTCAGCCGTGCTGGCTAACCACTAAGAACTCTTATTGGATTATTATTGAATCTCTCTGGCCAACTGATCCAGACAGCCGATCACGCGATCACTGGCATCCTCCATATCCACAAAGCGCTTATGAGCTGTGTGGTTATCGCCATCAATCTCAAACTGCAAGGCATCCAATCCGCTGGAATGAACCGCCGCATGCGGCGCCTCAAGAGACTGGAAGGCATGACTGCGATTGTAGTGCTCAGCCCCTTCCCCCTGGTAGTACCATTTACCGAGACGGCACATGGTGTGGTCGGCAAAGTCAGCGGGATTTCCGCGCCCCGTAATTGCGGCTTTATATATACTGGACTTCCAGGCAAGGTGATCCATTTTAACCGTCTCGATAAACCCGAGATCGGCATTGGCCTGAATACTGGCAGACATATCACGGGACAAATCGATGACACTCTCAATGGCCTGCATGCCCTGCCCCGCCTCTTCACAAAGGCTGACACAGGTTTCATGGGTTTCGGTGATGTGCTTATCGGTCTGCTCGATATCGTCATCAATCTGAGCCACCAAGGTAGAAATTTCACTGCTGGCCTGACTGGCGCGCTGCGCCAGAGTCCTCACTTCATCGGCCACCACCGCGAAACCACGACCCTGCTCGCCGGCGCGGGCCGCTTCAATAGCGGCATTTAACGCCAGCAGATTGGTCTGCTCGGAAATATTGTTGATGGCACCAACAAATTGGGTAATTTCGGAAGCCACACCTTTTAATTTGGAGATACTCTGATGACTGATACTGGCTTTTTCGGCCACATCGTTGAGATCGGTATCAATGCGAGACAAGGTGCTTACAGCCTGATCGTAGACAACGCCGGTTTGCGTAATGCGATCCCGCTGAGCCATCATCGATTCCGAAAGGCTGGCAACCGTTTCGCGCACCTCACCCAGACCGCCAAAACTGCGCAGTAACAAATCAATCCTCTGATGGGAAAAATCGTCCACTTCCGGCTCGGCCTCAAGTTCGACAATCCTATTCCTGAGTGTCTCAACCTGAGCCATTAGCTCCTGCTTCTCGGATTCCAAAACCTGACACCGGGCTTCTAACCGATCCACTTCCTGTTGCTTTCCCCAAAACATCGTTAATTTTTCTCCAAAATGATTCAAACGACAGTCGAATAACTATCGGCCGATCGGGCACGTTCTGCACCCAAATATATAAAATCCGAACTATGGTTTGCTGAACTATGGCTTGCTGAACTTCAAGGTCATGCGATTGGATTCACCAATGGCAATCATCTTTGCTCGGTATTCCGGGTTGTCTTTGCTTCCCCTGAGCGAAGGAGGCAAACGCCAGACCACCTCATCGGCACCCGGCTGATCCTGCGCATTGTGATTGATGTCGCTGGCTTCGATAAACGTAAAGCCAGCCAGTTCGGCTTGCTCAATCACATAGGATTGTTTGAGGTAACCCCGCGAGCCATTGGCCCATTCATCACTTTTGGTTTCACTGGCCTGATGCTGAACGATCCCCAAAATACCGCCAGATTTGAGCGCCATAAAAGACTCTGCCAATGCAGCTTTCAGATAGGCAGGATCAAATCGGTTGAGGTTATGCATGGCACGAATAAACAGCACTCGATCAGCCGTCGAGTTAAGTTCAGCGGGCATCGAACCAAACTGAAAACCACTGACCTCAGCGCCGTCAGCCACCCAACTACGTGCCTTTTTAGGCCACTGTGAGGTCCAGTTCAGTTTATTTTGCAGCATCTGCTCACTGAAAAAACTGAAGTTGCGCAACAGATCAATGGAGTAATCAGCACCAATCAAATGGCCTTCAGGTCCGAGATAAGCCATTAAAATTTTGCTGTACCAACCACGGCCGGGCAACACTTCCACCACGGTCATCTCGGGCTTCACATCAAAGAATTCAAGGGTTTGTTGCGGGTGACGATAGGGGTACCGGGACTGCACTTCAGGGGTCTGACTGGCCAGCACCGTTTGCAGCCGGTTATCGTCAGCAACCGCAGTGAACGCTGTAAGGAAAATACCCAAGCCCATTAACTGTCGTAGATTCATCGTGTCGCTCCTGACTGTTATTCGTTTTGTTCGATTAATCGCTTTTTTCAATCAACCGGTTTTCGACTGCAGTAATTGCTTCAATTCAGCAATCTCTGCCTGAATGTCTTTCAAAGTAGGCTCTCCTGCCAACTCTGCCTCTTCTTTGGCCATTTGCTGGTGCTCCTCTTCCATTACGCTGACCACAATACCGATCACCATATTGAGGAACGCAAACGCGGTAAAAAAGATAAACGTCAGGTAGTACGCCCAGCTGAAGCCATAAACCTCCATGGTCTCGTACATAACGTCTGTCCAATCTTCGAACGTCATAACCCGAAACAGAGTCAGCAAGCTGACCGCGATATCACCCCACAAGTCCGGATTGATGCTGGCAAAGAAAGTACTGCCTACAGCTGCGTAAATATAGAAGATGATAAACATCATCAACATCACATAGCCCAGTTGCGGCAGCGCCTTAAGCAGAGAATTGAGCAGCATCCTTAACTCGGGGATGATGGATACCATACGCAGCACCCGGAAGATTCGGATCAACCGACCGATCAGAGCCATCTCACTGTCTTCAATAGGCACCAGGCTCATCACCACAATTAAGGTGTCGAACACATTCCAACCATGATGAAAGAAGCGCTTTTTATCCGGCTCACCAATAAAGCGGATGATGATCTCAACCAGAAAGAAAATGGTGATGGTCCAATCCAGTATCGCCACAACACTGATCAGGCCCTCCGGCAGTTCGTAGGTTTTCACACCGATTACTAGAGCCGAGAAAATAATGATGCCGATCACAAACAGCTCAAACAACTTATTGGAGCGGAGCTTAAAAAAGGCATTTTGGAGTTTGTCGTTAGTAACTTCAGACATGATTTAACTCAAACAGTGGATTATCAGACACAACAAAGCCGGATGAATCCGGCTTTGGTTTTTCACTTAAATTGTTATCAGATCAATGCAATAGGATCGCGCTATTTCTAACGAGATCTTATTTAAAGACACAATGCTTGGCAAAATCCGTGGCTTCATTAGCCGTCCAGTCGCCTTTGGGCTTGTCTTTAAGCATAGAGCACCACTTGTCACTGCCAACTTCAGGGGCACAGGCTGCCAACAACAGAACCGCAGCGATCAATGCCAAACTTTTGCTTATGATTGTCATTATTGTCTCCTAGTTAAGCCACTCGGCCATCTGTTCAGCATAGTAGCTGATAATCAAATCGCAGCCAGCCCGCTTAAAAGCCATCATGGTTTCCAGCACCACAGCTTTTTCATCAATCACTCCTGCAGCGGCACCGGCTTTGAGCATCGCGTACTCACCACTGACGTGATAGACCGCCAGAGGTCGTTCGGAATTGGCGCGGATGCTGGCAATCACATCCAGATAGGCAATACCGGGTTTGACCATCAGAATATCGGCGCCCTCCAGTTCGTCCTGCATGGACTCTGCCAGCGCCTCACGGCCATTGGCCGGGTCCATCTGATAGCTGTCGCGAGTGCCTTTGAAGGTGCTATCTACCGCATCGCGAAATGGGCCATAGTAGGCCGAGGCAAACTTGGTGGAGTAAGACATCACCGGAATATGGCTGTAGCCATTTTCGTCAAGTACCTGCCGAATGGCGGCAATCATGCCATCCATCATGCCCGATGGCGCAATCACATCCACGCCGGCCTGAGCAGCGACCAATACCTGTTTTTGCAAATTGGCCAGAGTTGGGTCGTTGTCCACATCATTTTCAGCCACCACACCACAGTGACCGTGTACCGTGTACTCACAGAAACAATTGTCACTGACCACCAACATCTCTGGTTGAGCCTGCTTGGCCGTGCGAATAATCCGCGCCATCAAACCTTCAGGGTTCCAGGTATCGGAACCGCAGGCATCTTTATGAGTGGATACACCAAACAACAATACCGCTTTGATGCCCTTGCTCCAGGCACGCTGAACGGTTTCGGCCAATTGCGATTCCGGGTAGCGCACCACACCGGGCATGGAATCAATAGCGACCGGCTGGTCGATACCCTCTTCCACAAAGATCGGCATAATAAAATCGTTCATGCTCAGCTGATTTTCTCGAACCAGACTGCGCAGTGCCGGCGTTCTTCTTAAGCGACGAAAACGAAATTCCGGGGTAATGGTGTTGGACATAAGAATTTAATCTTCCCAGTTATCAATAATTTCACGAGCCGAGCGCATGGCTTCAATGGATGCCGGAAAGCCACAGTAGGCCGAGGCATGAAGAATCACCGCACGGATTTCTTCCTTGCTGCAACCATTGCGCAACGCACCACGCACATGACCTTTCAATTCATTTGAGGCACGCAAGGCTACCAGCATGGCGATGGTGATCAGACTGCGGGTACTGCGAGGCAGATCATCGCGGGTCCAGGGCCCGCCCCAGGCATTCTCCATCACCAGATCCTGCAGTGGCTGGTCGAATTCGTCGGCGTTATTCAGGGCGCGATCCACAAACTCGTCGCTCATTACTTCGCGGCGAACCTGTTCACCGGCTTTGCGATCTTCCAACCCCATTATTCTCTCCTCAACTCTTTGTTTACCTTAAATGGCGTTGCTTACTCGCGACGCCATTTGGTGCCCTCTCGGGAATCTTCCAAAACCACACCCTGAGCTTTTAACTCCTCGCGGATTTCGTCAGCGCGAGCGTAGTTTTTATCCAGTTTGGATTGCTGACGTTCGGCGATCAGCGCTTCGATCTCTTCGGCAGAAATACCTTCATCACCGGCAGTCTCAGTAAACCAACTTTCGGCATCCTGCTGTAACAATCCCATCAACTCGCCACCTTTCAGCAACAGAGACTTCAGCCGCGGCTTATCAGCCTCATCGGCCTTGTTCAGGTCACGGGCAATATCACGTAACTCACCCAGAGCAATGGGAGTGTTCAAATCGTCCAGCAGTGCCTTGTAAAATGCTTGATCTTTGACATCCACCTCGACGCTCTCCACATCTTTGACATCACGCAAAGCCGCATAGAAAGAATCGAGACGGGATTTAGTCTCTTCCAGCAGATCAACCGAGAAGTCCATCTCGGAGCGGTATTGGGCAGACAGAAGCGCACAGCGAATCACCTCGCCTTTGTATTCTCCCAGCAGTTCGCGCACGGTGCGGAAGTTGCCCAGTGATTTGGACATCTTCTCGCCGCCGATATTGATGTAGCCATTGTGCATCCAGTAGCGCACATATTCTTTGCCGTCGTGGGCACAGCAGCTCTGTGCCACTTCGTTCTCGTGATGAGGAAACACCAGATCGCGACCGCCACCGTGGATATCGATGGTCTCACCCAGATGGGCTTCAATCATGGCCGAGCACTCCAGGTGCCAGCCAGGACGACCGTAACCCCAGGGACTTTCCCAACCGGGCTCATCTTCAGAAGAAGGCTTCCACAGCACAAAGTCACCGGCGTATTTCTTGTAGGGGGCTACTTCCACGCGAGCACCGTCGAGCATATCTTCCAGCGAACGATTGGAGAGCTTGCCGTAATCTGCCATAGACTGGACCGCAAACAACACATGCCCTTCGGCCTCATAGGCGTGCCCCTTATCCACCAGGCGCTGCACCATATCGATCATATTGGGCACATGATCGGTGGCGTAAGGCACGATGGTTGGCCGCAGGTTATTAAGCTGATCCATATCGGCTTCAAACTCTTCGGCGTAGCGCGCTGCCAGCTGGGAAATGGGCTCTCCATTTTCTGCCGCGGCCTTCATGATTTTGTCGTCAATATCGGTGATATTGCGGGCGTAGATCACCTCGTCGTACTCGCTTTGCAACACCCGAAACAGGGTATCGAAAACCACCACCGGGCGAGCGTTGCCAATGTGCACCAAGTTATAAACCGTGGGACCACACACGTACATTTTGACCTTGTTGTCTTCCAGCGGCTGAAAGGCTTCCTTCTGACGGGTCTGGGTGTTGTAAACCGTTAAACTCATTCTTTATTCAACTCTTTAAACTTTGCTTGCCCAGTTATCTTTGAGGCCGATGGCACGATTAAACACTACCTTGCCGTCTTCGGAGTGCTTGCTGTCGAGACAGAAGTAACCTTCGCGCTCAAATTGATAACTCACCTCCGGTTCGGCATTAGCCAGGGATTGCTCGGCTTTACAACCGGTCACCACGGTCAGAGATTCCGGGTTGAGACAATCGAGAAAGTTCTTATCGCCGGCATCGGGTGCCTCGTCATTAAACAGACGATCGTAAAGACGCACCTCACAATCGATGCTGTTAGCGGCCGAAACCCAGTGGATCACGCCGCGCGGACGAATGCCTTCCGGCGGATTCTCACCCACGGTGCCCTCCACCAGAGAACAATGAATTTCGGTTATTTCTCCGGCCTCATCTTTGATGGTGTCTTCGTGTTTGATCACATAGGCACCGCGCAGACGTACGTATTCACCGGCCACCAGACGCTTGAACTTCTTGCGCGAGAGGCTGTTGTCTTCGTTAAAGTCGGCGCGATCAATATACAACTCGCGGTCAAACGGCAAATCGCGTTGCCCCATGTCCTCGCGGTTGGGGTGGACGGGCTGCGTCATGGTCTGTGATTCGCTCAGATTGGTGATCACCACTCTGAGCGGATTCATCACACACATGGCACGCGGCGCATCGCTATTGAGGCTGTCGCGCACGCAGTACTCCAGCTGCCCCATATCAATGGTACTGCCGGAACGGGTCACGCCAATCATCTCGCAGAAATTGCGGATGGCGGCGGCGCCATAGCCGCGGCGACGCATACCGGAAATGGTTGGCATACGTGGGTCGTCCCAACCATCCACATGCCCTTCATCCACCAATTGCTTGAGTTTACGCTTTGAGGTGATGGTGTAATTGAGTTCCAGACGAGCGAACTCGTACTGCACCGGCTTGTTGGGCACCGGCAGGTTTTCGATAAACCAGCGGTACAGCGGGTTGTGATCCGCAAACTCGAGCGTACAGATGGAATGGGTTACCCCTTCAATGGCATCGCCCTGACCGTGAGCAAAATCATAGGAAGGATAAATGCACCATTTGTCACCGGTTTGGTGATGAGCCTGCTTGCGAATGCGGTACAGAATGGGGTCACGCAAATTCATATTGGAGCTGGCCATATCAATCTTGGCTCGCAGGGAACAGGCACCCTCTTCGTACTCGCCGGCACGCATCTTTTCAAACTCGCTCAGGTTTTCTTCCACACTGCGATTTCTGTAGGGGCTCTCCTTACCGGGCTTGGTCGCCCAGCCGCGGTACTCCTTGGCCTCTTCCGGCGACAGGTGGCAAACGTAGGCTTTACCCTCTTTGATCAGATGCAGTGCCCACTCATAAAACTGATCAAAATAATTGGAGGCATAGCACACCTCACCCGGCCATTGAAAACCCAGCCACTCGACATCCCGCTGGATCGACTCGACGTACTCCATATCCTCTTTGGCAGGGTTGGTGTCGTCAAAACGCAGATTACAATGGCCACCAAAATCTTCAGCCAAACCGAAATTGAGACATATCGACTTGGCGTGACCGATGTGTAAGTAGCCATTGGGCTCGGGCGGGAAACGGGTAATCAGTTTGGTGGTGTTACCACTGTCCAGATCTTTGGTGATGATCTGCTGAAGAAAATTCAAGGGTTTGCTGGGTGCTTCACTCATAGGGGTTCTAAACTTGGCCAATTGGTAGGTTGGTTAATTTGGAAATCGTGTATTATAGCCACCTCGTTACGCTCTAGACAGCGGTATATGAGGCTTATTCCGGCAGTTTTTCATGGTTATGACATAACTGCCACGGCCTGACTGCGTAAACATCTCAAAAGGAATACAACATGATCACTTTGCATACTAATTTTGGCGACATCAAACTGGAGCTGGACTTTGACAAGGCCCCCAATACCGCCGCCAATTTCAAGCAATACGTGGAAGAAGGCTTTTACAATGGCACCATTTTCCACCGTGTGATCGACAACTTTATGATCCAGGGTGGTGGTTTTACTGCGGACATGGAGCAAAAAGACGTTCGTGACGCCATTGAAAACGAAGCCGACAACGGCCTGAAAAACGATAATGGCACCATCGCCATGGCCCGCACCATGGATCCGCACAGCGCTACCGCCCAGTTCTTTATCAATGTGAAAGACAATGATTTCCTCAACCACTCCGGCAAAAACGCTCAGGGCTGGGGCTATTGTGTATTCGGCAAGGTTGTTGAAGGCATGGATGTGGTTAACCAGATCAAAGGTGTAAAGACCGGTTTCCACGGCGGCCATCAGGACGTGCCGGTTGAGACGGTTGTCATCGAGAAGGCAACGCTTGAAGGCTGAATCGAGATAGCGTGAGTCCTCGTTCCCTGTCATCCCGAGGAACGAGGGATCTCACACAGCGCAGCGCCTGCTTAAAGAGATTCTTCGGCATGGCATGCCTCAGAATGACAAAATCCCATACCAGCCATCGATTATGACCACCCTGTTTATCTCCGACCTGCATCTGACCCCCGAACGCCCGGATATCACCCGGGCGTTTCAGCAATTTATGACCGGTAAAGCCCTCGAAGCCGACACCCTCTATATTCTCGGTGATTTTTTCGAGGTCTGGATTGGCGACGACGATGATGCCCCCTACGTCCTGAACATCATTAAATGGCTGCGTGAATACAGCGACAGCGGTCATCAGCTGTTTTTTATGTGCGGCAACCGCGACTTTTTGATCGGTGATAATTTCGCCAAAGCAGCCGGTGCCACCCTGCTCAGTGATCCGACAGTCATTGATCTCTATGGCATACCCACGGTTTTGATGCACGGTGACAGTCTGTGCACCCAGGATCTGGAGTACATGGCCTTTCGCCAGATGTCCCGCGCCCCGGCCTGGCAGACCGAACTGCTGGCAAAACCTCTGGCCGAGCGTCGCGCCATCGCCCAACACTTGCGCCAGCAAAGCAAAAGCATGAGCAGCATGAAAGCCGAAGACATTATGGATGTGACACCAGAAGAAGTGGTCAATACCATGAATCAACTCGGCGCCACCCGGATGATCCATGGCCACACCCACCGCCCGAATGTGCATCCACTGCAACTGGGTGACACGCAAGGTGAGCGCATGGTTCTCGGCGATTGGGGTGAAAAGCTTTGGTGGATAGAAGCCACTGCGGACTCAGCACCGACTCTGCGCCAAGAGCTGATTTGATATGAGCTATGAGTTTTTCCCCATAGGCACAGCTTCTACACCCTATCCGGAAAAATTTTCCATCCCCCGCCAACCGGGGCTGGTCACCAGCGACCAGAGCTATATCGAATTGCAGGGTGACGCCAACCGTGAAGAAATCCTTCGCGGCCTGGAGAACTTCTCCCACATCTGGGTTGTGTTCGTCTTCCATCACGCCATGCGCGACAACTGGAAACCCATGGTGCGGCCACCCCGTCTGGGCGGCAATGAAAAAGTGGGGGTATTTGCCAGCCGCAGCCCATTCCGACCCAATCCAATCGGATTATCCGTACTCAAGCTCAAGGGCATTTCATCCCATCAAGGGCGCTGGCGCATCCACATTGAGGGTGCCGACCTGCTCAATGGCACACCCATTCTGGACATCAAGCCCTACCTGCCCTACGCAGACAGCCTGAGCAATGCCCAGGGTGGTTTCGCAACCGCAGCCCCGGAGCGACTCCCGGTCATTTTTTCGGCCACCGCAGAGCCCCAACTGCAGAAGGCGGCCGGTGACTTTATCCAACTGCGCCAACTGATCATTGATGTACTGGGCCAACAACCCCAGCCGGCTTACCATTCCGACAAACAAAAAAGACAATATGGAATAAGCCTCTATACTCTTAATATCCGATGGCAATACAGTCAGATGGAACAAGGCTTTGATACTGCCGCCCCCGGCGCTTTCGAGCCCTGCATTGAAGTTACAGAGATCACCCAAATCGACTGATGCTGTTATTGATAAAAATTTGCCCACTGCACAAGCACTGCAAACGCATAGCCACTGGATTCTTGGCGCTACTGATGACCACTCTGGTGATGTCGCCGGCGGCAGCATCAGCACGTCAGACCATCCATTTCAGCTGCCTGGCCGCCGAAAATTTCCCCGAATACCAAAGACTGGAAACACTCTATCGAGCCAGCTTTGATGAGCTCGGTTATGACTTTAAGATGACTATTCTGCCGGAGCCTGAGATCGACAAAGGCTTTCGGAGCAACCACTACGATGGCGACTGCGCCCGCCTTAAAGGCTTCTTTGACGAGGAATATCAGGATAATTACCTGCTGCTCAATACGTCCACCATGACCATGAAAGTCAATATTTATGGCACCAAGACCATCCAGAACACCCCACTGGATCAACTGGTCGCTGGCACCCAGCCAAACTTTCATTTCCCAAGGGCTCTGGCCAAGCACTACAACATTAAAACCACCCCGCCGGTGACTTCGATGGAGGCCATTTGGGAACAATGGAACAAAGGCGAGATAAACGCTTATATCGGTATTTCCTACAGCTTTCCAACGAACGCAGCCACAGCAAAGAAGCTGGGCCTTGGCCCCCGCTTCAGTTTAATCAAATACCCCCTGCATCCGGCGCTGAACAAACGCTGGCTGCACTTGCAACCTGCCCTTGAAAGATTGCTGGCCAGCAAACAAATAACCTCGCCAGGCAAAGCGACACCAGCATCGCCTGCAGCTGCGAAAGCCAATCTTCAAAATACCAAGGATTACGACATAACGTTTGGCTGCCCAATCGCAGCCAATACCAAAACCTTTATCGATCTGGAACGCTTCTTCAAACAGATTTTTACCCGTCTGGGACTCAGCTTTCGCATGTTGGAGATGCCCCGCAGCAGGGAATCCCACGCCCTGATAACCGGAAAAATAGATGGCTCATGCGGGAGGATTCATGTCCCACAGAGCACGACGCCACCAGTGCGTCTGAGCACCGTGGTCACCAAAGATCGACTGGAAATCTGGAGTACCCGATTGCAGCCCTTGATCCATCACCTGGATCAGATTCCTGCCAGAGCAAGACTGGCTTACCGCAAGGGCTTGCTGACACAGAAGCAATTGCGCTCGGCTGACCATATACAATTTTCGCCTCAGCCACTGGCAGACCAGAGTCTGTTGGCGCTCAGCAATAACAGAGTCGATTATGTTGCTGATCTGCACGTACAGATCGACAACAACATGGCCCACCTGCGAATCGACAACCCCATTTATTTGACAGGCATTCTCGGCGAAAGCCAGATTGCACCCTATCTAAGCCACCAACATGAAAAATTGGTGACGCCCGTCACTCAAGCCATTGAAGACACCCTCAATGGCCACCAAACCATTTTCGATTACCTCTACAATCAAGCTCAGCCTTAAGACAATTAACTATTCTGAGCAATAGCTGCTTATTAGACGGCGGCCTTACTGATTTCAACGGGCAGCCCGGAGTGAAACCGGAAGAGTGGATCAGGAGTGCTGATGGCCTCCTGCTCCAGCTGTAGGAAAAACCCGACCCGCTCGTCAATACAGTCTTCACTGTAACTCTCAGCCAAGGTCAGATAATCCTGATAATGGCGGGCCTCCGACTTCAACAGAGACAGATAAAACTTCTCCAAATCGGGATCCAGGTGGGGGGCCAGAGTGTAAAACCGCTCGCAGGAACGGGCCTCGATAATGGCACCAACAATCAGGGTATCAATCAGATTCTGGCGCTGTTCCTTACGGATATGCCGGGCCATACTCGACGCGTATCGACTGGCCTTCAGCGCTCGGTATGTAATACCGCGCTTTTTCAGAATCTTTAACACCTGTTCAAAATGCACCAGCTCTTCTCGGGCCAAACGGCTCATTTTGTTGAGCAAATCCAGCTTGGTGGGATTTTTCGACATCAGGGTCATGGCCGATTGGGCCGCTTTCATTTCATTGGCGGCGTGATCGATCAGGATGATTTCCAGATTATTCAATGCCTCTGCAACCCAGGAATCCGGTGTGCGACATTTTAAAAAACCAAGAATCGGGGAAATATCAACCATAACTGTTACGAACCACGCCTACGGGACCAAATAATGAGGCGCCATTATAGTGAATTAGGACCACAAGGCACCCTTTCAAGGTGAAATACATGACCCACATCAAGCCACCTGCATCACTTTACCCCTTATTATGATGCGTTAAAGCCCACCACACTCAACCTTTTGGAGATGCGACCATGGCTGGAGAATTTGCCATCGCCCAACGTCTGATCAATGACGCCCTGGCTGAAGTAGAGAACAACAAATCCATGAGTACCGACGCCATGCAACTGGCCATTTTTAACGAAATCGTGGGTCTGTTGGCTAACACCAATAGCCGCGAACAACTTCAGGACCTGCTGCATTTCCGCCTGGCCGCTCAGGGGCAGGATGAACACGTCATCACTCGTGGCTGCTGAGCCTTCAGGACGACCAACGTCTAACTTTTACTGTCATAAATCCCTGCTAGGATTAGTGCACTTTGGCAGGACTCTTCGGGCAGGCCCGGTTACAGCGCCATTTCATCGATTCTGTAAATGCCTTCGGCCATCACTATTCACCTGACTGATAGTGATTATAAGTCGCTGATTCTCATGGTTTCTTAACTCGCAAGCCCAGTTCTGCTAGAATTCAGGCCCGCTAAATAGCAGCCCAAGGCTGTTTGGCCATCGGTGTGGGCCACCGATAGTCTTGACTGTCAGAGATCCTGACAGATCAAGTATCCAATAACAGAGGACAGAACTGAGAGGTTTGAATGAGCTTATATTCAGAATATATGGATGAAATCGCAACCCGTAAGAAAGAACTGGGTTTGAATCCAAAGCCGATTGACAGCGCCGAGCTGCTGTCAGAGATTATTGACCAGATCAAAGACACTGGTAATGCCAACCGCGAAGACTCTCTGAAGTTCTTTATCTACAACACTCTGCCAGGTACCACTCCTGCTGCCGGCGTAAAAGCCAAATTCCTGAAAGACATCGTACTGGGTAACGAAACCGTTGCCGAAATCTCCGCCGAGTTCGCTCTGGAGCAGCTGTCCCACATGAAAGGCGGCCCATCTGTAGAAGCTCTGCTGGACATCGCTCTGTCTGACGACGCTCAAGCTGCTGCTGCCGGTGAAGTTCTGAAGTCTCAGGTATTCCTGTACGACGCCGACACCGCCCGTCTGGCTGACGCCTTCAAAGCTGGCAACGCCATTGCTAAAGACATTCTGGAAAGCTACGCAAAAGCGGAGTTCTTCACCAAGCTGGACGATATTCCAGAAAAAATTAAGGTCATTACCTACATCGCTGCTGAAGGTGATATCTCTACTGACTTGTTGTCTCCGGGTAACCAGTCTCACTCCCGTGCTGACCGTGAACTGCATGGCCAGTGCATGATCAGCCCTGAAGCTCAGCAAGAAATTAAGAAGATGGGTGAAGACAACCCAGACGCTAAAGTCATGCTGATCGCCGAGAAAGGCACCATGGGCGTTGGCTCGTCCCGTATGTCCGGTGTGAACAACGTTGCACTGTGGGCTGGTGAAAAGACTTCTCCATACATTCCTTTCATCAACAACCGCCCTGTGGTTGCAGGTACCAACGGTATCGCCCCTATCTTCCTGACCACTGTTGGCGTAACCGGCGGTATCGGTCTGGACCTGAAAAACTGGGTTAAGAAAACCGACGCCAACGGCGAAGTTGTTCGCGATGAAAACGGCGATCCAGTACTGGAAGAAGCTTACTCTGTAGCTACCGGTACCGTTCTGACCATCGATACCAAAGCCAAGAAACTGCTCGACAGCGAAGGCAATGTACTGTCCGACGTAGCAGACGCTTTCACCCCACAAAAAGTGGAATTCATGAAGGCTGGCGGTTCTTACGCCGTAACTTTCGGTAAGAAGATTCAAACATTCGCTGCTGAAACTCTGGGCGTTGAAGCACCGGTTGTTTACGCTGCTTCCAAAGAAATCTCCAACGAAGGCCAGGGTCTGACCGCCGTTGAGAAAATCTTCAACCGCAATGCGGTGGGCGTCAAATCCAAAACCCCTCTGCACACCGGTTCTGACGTTCGCGTTAAAGTGAACATCGTCGGTTCTCAGGACACCACTGGCCCTATGACCTGTCAGGAACTGGAAGCCATGGCGGCTTCTACCATTTCTCCTGATGTTGACGGTGCTTTCCAGTCCGGTTGTCACACCGCTTCTGTATGGGACAACAAAGCCAAGGCCAACACGCCTAAGCTGATGGCGTTTATGAACGCATTCGGTGTAATCACTGCACGTGACCCGAAAGGCGTTTACCACTCCATGACCGACGTAATTCACAAGGTACTGAACGACATTACTGTTGACGATCGCGCGATCATCATCGGTGGTGACTCCCACACCCGTATGTCCAAAGGTGTCGCTTTCGGTGCTGACTCCGGTACGGTTGCTATCGCACTGGCCACTGGTGAAGCGGCCATGCCAATCCCTGAGTCTGTGAAGGTAACCTTCAAAGGCAACATGAAGCCACACATGGACTTCCGTGACATCGTTCACGCCACTCAAGCGCAAATGCTGAAGAAGTTTTCTGGCGAAAACGTCTTCCAGGGTCGTGTCATCGAAGTACAAATCGGTACTCTGCTGGCTGACCAGGCCTTCACCTTCACCGACTGGACTGCAGAAATGAAAGCCAAGGCTTCCATCTGTATTTCTACCGATGAAACCCTGATCGCGTCTCTGGAACTGGCCAAGTCCCGTATCCAGATCATGATCGACAAGGGTATGGATAACGCTGCCAACATGCTGCAAGGTCTGATCGAACTGGCGGATAAGCGTATCGCTGGTATTAAATCTGGCGAAGAGCCTGCTCTGGCGCCAGACGACAACGCCAAGTACTACGCCGAGCTGGTTGTGGATCTGGACGCTATCGAAGAACCAATGATCGCTGACCCGGACGTCAACAACGAAGACATCTCCAAGCGTTACACCCACGATGTGATCCGTCCGACTTCTTACTACGATGGCCGTAAAGTAGATCTGGGCTTTGTTGGCTCCTGTATGGTTCACAAAGGCGATATGCAAATCATCGCTGCCATGCTGCGCAATCTGGAGAAGAAAGGTCCTATCACCTTTAACGCGCCTCTGGTTGTTGCACCACCAACTTACAACATCGTTGACGAGCTGAAAGCTGAAGGCGATTGGGACATTCTGGCGAAATACGCCGGCTTCACTTTTGATGATGACAATCCAAAAGAAGCTGCACGTACCCAGTACGAAAACATCCTGTACCTGGAACGCCCTGGCTGTAACCTGTGCATGGGTAACCAGGAGAAAGCGGCTCCTGGTGACACCGTACTGGCTACTTCAACCCGTCTGTTCCAAGGCCGTGTTGTAGAAGACAGCGCTGAGAAGAAAGGTGAGTCCCTGCTGGGCTCTACCCCAATGGTTGTTCTGTCTACCATCCTGGGTCGCTTCCCGACCCTAGAAGAGTACAAAGAAGCCGTTGCCGGTATTAACCTGACTTCTTTCGCTCCGCCGTCTGAAGATCTGGCCGTTGAAGCTCAGCCAATTAAAATTGTTGGCTAAGTTTCAGCTGGGGTAGCGTTGCTACCCCAAATCATAAAAAAGCCCCGCCATCATTCGATGGCGGGGCTTTTTTGTTATTGAGTAAAAACCTTTAAATCAAACCAATATAATTCGCCACTTCAAAGGCATCGGGCTTGCCCTCTTCATTGCCGAAGTAGCAAATATCTTCCTGACGATCACCGTCATAGACACCCAGCACAAAATCGCACTTATGACTTTTAGCCAGTTTGAAAAGAAAACTTAATGGCTCTTTCAGATCAGCTCGCTTGCGCACCTGCATATTAATACCAACGCGTTGATACTCACCCTCTTCATCACGATCAGCCAGCAACTGGGCGCCGGTATCCTTTTCCTCTAACCAGGGAGTTATTTCCGCCTCCAGATCTGCCGCAATATCTTGCAACTCTTCGGCTTCGGCCTGGATATAAACATTAAACATGACTTTCATAGGATTACTTCGGTGTTGATGGCTTCAGTGTTAATGGCTTGGGTGTTGATGACTTTAATGCTGGCGCATTCTAACGGTTACCGGGATCAGTTGCTAAGACAAGTTGTCAGCCACTGCGAAATATCCCTGATCTGAGGCATACACACCTCGTGGTCCATGGGATAGGTTTTGTACTCAGCGGTAATAGATTTCGCCTTTAACAATTCAACAGCGCGCTGACCCAAGACCTCGGGAACCACAGAGTCGTAGAGACCGTGGGATACAAAGACCGGCAGCGGTTGATTGGCGGAGTCTACGGCAACGGTGTCACTGGTGGCAAAGTAGGTGGACAGGGTCATCAAACCGCCCAATGGTTTTGGGTAGCTTAACGCCGCCTGATAGGACACCGCTCCGCCCTGAGAAAAGCCGGCAACGATAATCCGTTCCGCGGCAATACCACGCTCAATTTCCCGATCAATAAGATCGTGAATGGCCTGAGCCGACTGCAATATCTGCTCTTCATCAATCTTGCGATCGATATCCAACGTAAAAATGTCGTACCAGGCGGGCATCACCATGCCGTTGTTAATCGTCACCGGGCGTGATGGCGCGTGGGGAAAAATAAAACGCACGGCCAGATCACCCAGATCCAGTTCGGGAACAATGGGGGCAAAATCATCACCGCTGGCACCGAGACCATGCAGCCAGATAACCGCTGCCGTAGCAGCGGTTTGCGGTTCAACTTCAAGACAAGGCAGGTAATTCATAGACTCTCAATTCTTCGATACCAATTGGCGTGAAGAATAACAGAGATGACCTATACGAGCGCTAAAAAAACGTGCTCTAGAAAATGCGATCCCTAAAAAAAGTAACGACCAGCCAGAAAAGCGTTAAGCGCCATCATCAGAAAATCCACCACAAAGATAAACAGCATGGTACCAGACAACACTTGCCACACCCCTTCTCCCCGGCGATTTGCCAGTGCCGTCGGCACATTAAAGGCAAACTGGGTACCGTGAGCGATGGCATTCACCAACAGCAGTAAAGCCCACTGCTGATTTTTATCAAACAGCTCAAGATTCAGCAGCAGTAATACATTCAATACCGCAAAGGCCAGATTGAAACCACCGAGAAATTTACCCGAGTGAATCAGCACATCGATTACCGGTGTATCACGCTGTTCACGCGGCACCACAAGTTTGGCAAAAATTTGTCCGCGCAGTGCAAACACATTGAACCCCATGATGAACCAAACGGCGTTCAGGATCAGTATCGCTTCAAGCATATGTTTCTCCTTGGTATACCACGGTGACGTTAACCATTAATTAACTTTTGCAATGTGCTGGCTTTCAATGGATGACCGCTAATGGAAAAATTGCCTTCCGGGGCCTCATTAAGCGTCACCCAAATATTGGGTTTCAGTGATTTGCCCAACGTACTGACAACCGCATCGGTAAGAGCGGAAGTCAGCTCAGCCTTCTGATCATCGGTTAATACACCTTCAACGGTTGTGTAGGTTATAAATGGCATAACGAATCTCCTTCATGGGTTGCCAATCAATGTGAACTCTTGCTCAGCCAATCTGATTCCAGAGTTTGGCGAAGCTGCCTGAGAGCCTGCAGCGATGACTGTTGTACCTGAGCTGAAAGCCCGGCGAGAATTTTATGCTGCTCTGGTGAAGCCGGATTGGGGTAATACTCCAGAGTTCGGATGAGCAAGCTGCCATCGATGGTTTCATCCAGTTGGTAGCGAATCGAGCCCCTGACGGTTTTCGAGTCGTATGTCACCTCCCAGACAAGTGGCACCCGGGACTCAACCACCCGATAGGTAAACAGAGTGTCCCGCTGGTTGATGCTGACTACTTCCGTAAACGTCTGACCCGCCGTTAATGACCCTCCCGGTGTTTCCGCCGATTCGAGTGGGGATACCAGTCGTGCCAGCGATCAGGCTGGGTAATGTAGTCATAAACAAAACTGATCGGTGCGGCGATAGGTACGCGATTGATATTTATCTCTGCCATAACCGGTAATCCAATTGACGCCAGAAAAACCAAAGCGACTGTTTGCTTGTACATCATCCTCTCCTGTCCAGACTGCTATTCATTCATGAGTTAGCTGATATGCCCTCAGTATCCGGGGCAGCCTCAAACAGCTCCATGGTTACAAAGACCAAAATATGATACTTTCGGACACAAGTAGCATTTATGGACAATAGGGTTTATTCGGAGAGACGAGCTTGGCAACCATTGATTGGCAAAAACGGCGAGACACATCCGGCGCATCCATGTTGTTGGACGTTGCCGCTGAACTGGGGCTGTCACAAAAGCAATGCCTGACCAGTACGGACATCGATCCGGACTCTCTTGATAGTCCCCTCGCCAGTATTTCCGTTTGGCAAGAACTGGCTCTGATCCGCAATATTCAAACCCTTCAAAACAGTGACGAAGGGCTTGGCCTGATGGTATCCAAACGCTGCACGGCTAACGCCATGGGCATGTTCGGCCAGGCACTGGCCACCAGCGAAACTCTTGCTAAAGCCAGAAAGTTGATGGAGCGTTACGGGATGCTGGGATTGGCTTTCAGCCGATTTGAGTTTAAAAACGATCAACACACTCTGCGCATGACGCTGCATGATTTTGAAATGCCCAAGGATTGCCAGCGCTTTTTAGAAGAACGGGGTCTGGGCGGTTGCCTGATGTTATTTTCCGACCTGCTGGGCCAAACATTGACCGCCAAGTCGGTATCCATGCGCTTGCACGCCCCCTCCAAACCCGAGACCTACCATGATTTTTTTGGCACTCAGGTAGAGTTTGCCGCCGACAAAACAGAAATTGTGTTCGAGCGTACCATTGAGCAAAAGCCCTTGCCCGGAGCCAATCGAAAATTGCATTTGGCCAGCATTCGCTATTGCGACGAAGTGGCAGAAGCACAAACCAACGCCCTCACCTACAGCGGACGGGTTCGAGGCACCCTGCAACATCAGGATCTTCTGGCGGATCTGGAAACCGTGGCGCAGCAGTTTGGCATCAGCAGCCGACAGTTACGCCGCTATCTGTCCGAGGAATCGACGAGCTTCCGGGATATCCAGCTTGAATTGAAATTCGATCGCGCCCGAGCCCTGCTGCGATCGGGGCTGTCCGTCAATCAAACCGCACAGGAACTGGGCTACAGCTGTCAGGCCAGCTTTTCCCGGGCATTCAAAAAATACACGGGCCAGCCTCCCAGCCAGTCAGCCAAACAACTGACTGGGTGACTCGCCAAAGTAACGCTTAAACTCACGACTGAATTGGGTCGGGCTCTCATAACCCACCTGTGACGCGGCCTGATTCACCTTGAGACCTCTGTCGAGCAACAGCTCCCGAGCCCGGTTCAAGCGCAATTTCTTTATGTACTGCTTGGGCGATGAGGAGGTCACCAGCTGAAAGTTGCGATGAAACGTGGAAGCACTCATTTTTGCCATCTCGGCCAACTGATCCACCTCAAAATGCTGATGGTAGTGATCGTGCAAGTGGGCCAGTACCTTTTCAAGCCTGGCCAGATGGGTGTTGTAGGACACCAGTGAAAACAGCGGTTTCGCCTGCGGCCCCAACAACAGATGATAAAGCACCTCACGCACCAGTCCCTGTCCCAACAGAGCACTTTCCAGCGGGGAGTTAAGGCATCGGGTCAAACGGGTTACGGCATCGGACAAGTCTGATGTACAGCGGCTGACATAGAGCCCCTTGGCATCGCTGAGTTTGTCCACGGTGTGCTCGTGTCGAAACTCATCGATCTGGCGAACCATCTCCCCCAGCAGCGCGAGATCCAGATCCAGCATCAGTGACAACATCGGCTTGCCGGGCTCCACCACCGTCTCGCATTCGGCGGCCATGGGCAGGGTTAACACCAGATAATTATCCGGGTTGTAGTCATACCCCTGACTATCAATAAAAATGCGTTTGCGTCCCTGCACCACAAAAATAACCCCCTGACGGTAACACAGAGGCGCCCTCTCCAGAGTGGCGGAGGTTTTGTACACACAAACGCCTGGCAACGGGGTTTTGTTCAAGCCCTCGTTAACCGCTAACGCCGCTACATTTTGAACCAATTGGGATGCCATAAACGTCTCTGAATATCACTGACTGACCACGCCGAAGTGTAATAACTCCGAATACAAAAGTCCTGAAAATTATTATCGCAGATAGCTTTAGGCATGATTTAGATAGAATTGTCCGTTTAAACAACCCCTTTGACTGATAATCTGTACACACATCAACAGTGAAGGGCTTACCATGAACAACTTCGACTTCTACAACCCGACCCACATTGTGTTTGGCCAGAACCGGCTCAACGAACTGGACAAGCTTGTTCCGGCCAAAGCGCGAGTCATGGTTCTCTACGGTGGCGGCAGCGTAAAGCAGCACGGCACACTGGATAAGGTACTTTCAGGCTTGGGGGATCGCTGTGTGGTGGAATTTGGTGGTATTGAGCCCAACCCCAAATTTGAAACCCTGATGGCAGCGGTGGCAGTGGTCAAAGAGCAACAGATAGATTTTCTTCTCGCCGTTGGCGGCGGTTCGGTGATGGACGGCACCAAGTTTGTCGCGCTGGCCGCCAAGACGGAGTCCGAACCCTACAAGATGTTGTTCCATGGTTTCAAACCCGTTCCCGCCAAAGAAGCTTTGCCGCTGGGTTGCATTGCCACGCTGCCGGCCACCGGTTCAGAAATGAACTCCGCAGGCGTCATTACTTTCAACAAACAGAAGTTCCCGTTTGCCTGTCCTCTGGTATTTCCTAAGTTCTCGTTTCTCGACCCGGATCTGACCCTGACCTTGCCCAAAGAGCAGATCGCCAACGGCGTCGCTGATGCCTTTGTACATGTGATAGAGCAATACCTGACCCAACCCACAGACGCCAAGGTTCAGGAGCGCATGGCCGAGGGGGTACTCAAAACCCTGATCGAAGACGGCCCCGTGACCTATCGCGACAACAGTGACATGGCGGCGCGCAAGAACTTTATCTGGTCAGCTACCAACGCGTTAAACGGTCTGATTGGTCGCGGCGTTCCCCAGGACTGGTCCACCCATATGATCGGCCATGAAATGACGGCCCTGTTTGGTATTGCCCATGGCCGGACTCTGGCCATTATCCTGCCGCACCTGCTGCGGGTGAGAAAAAACCACAAGCGTGACAAGCTGCTGCAATTTGCCGAGCGGGTCTGGGACATCACCGAAGGCACCGACGAGCAGAAGATCGATCGCGCGATAGACAACACCGAGGCTTTTTTTAACTCGCTGGATATTGTTACCAGCATCAGCCATTATGGCATTGACGATGAGGGCATCAACGCCCTGATAGGCAACATGGAAAAAATGGGGCTTACCGCCCTATCGGAAACCCGAGACCTGACTCTGGAAGATGTCCGTAATATTTTAGAAGCCGCCAAATAAAGATCCGACAAAGGCCCCGTACTGCGGGGCAATCCATTTCAGAGCCTCGCATTTTAATGACAAGTAACCAGTAATTGCCGCGGGGCTGCATGGTTTGTGTGGTAGACTGCCGCACCTTTCTTGAATCCCAAGACCTATAACCATGAGCTTACTCTTTGAAGAGATCGACAGTCAGTCATCCCCTCTGGGTGAAATTTCACTGCGCCGACGCCGAATTCCGGTATTTGGGGATAAAGACATCTACGAAGTAAAGCTGGGCGATGAATTTCTGATGTCGAGTATGTTTGTCGAAGCCGAAGAAGCCTTGTCGACCTTGGGGTTGGCCGCAGTTGAAGGCGACCAGCTCGATGTGGTCGTCGGTGGCTTGGGTCTGGGTTATACCGCCGTGGCCGCTCTGGAAGATTCCAGAGTCGCCGAGCTGCTGGTCGTGGATGCCCTGGACACTGTGATCAGCTGGCACCGCAATGAGCTGGTGCCTCTGGGCAAAACCCTCAATGCCGACTCGCGCAATCGCTATATCCATGGCAGCTTTTTTGATTTGGCTACCGCCCCGGACAGCGGCTTTGATCCGGACCAGAGCGGTCGGCAATTTGATGCCATCCTGCTCGACATTGACCACTCCCCCACCGAGTTTCTTAACGCCGACAACGCGGGTTTCTACACCGAAACAAACCTGTCTTTGATGGTACAACAAATAAAACCCAACGGGGTGTTTGCCATGTGGTCGCAAAATCTACCGGAAGCCGAATTTGAGGCCTTATTAGGCCGCGTATTTCACAGTGTCACCTCTCATATCGTGCCCTTTTACAACCCATTCCAGAATTGTGAATCCACCAATTCCGTTTACGTTTGTATCAAGTAATTGCTCTGGACCTTAACCAATCCATTACCAATATATATGAGTGAAAAAGTCCAACCGGCTATCACAGAAAGATTTCATACGATCTGGATCAAAAATGCATGACTGGCGACTTTTTCTGTCCGGTAAAATTACTATACTGGGGTCATGCCTTGTTTAAAGACAATCAATAACACTGTGTTCAGCCTCTTGCCTGCCCTGTTTCTTGGTAGTGCAGTGGCTGGGCAACAGCAGGAAGACCAAGCCTCCGAAGAACTGCAAGTGTCGACAGTCATCAAAACCGTCCGATGGACGGAGGAAACCAGGGACGCCATTTCATCATCGATACTGACCACCGCCAGAAGCATCGACAGCTGGATGTCCGGTGAGATCAGCGAAGGGAAAAACAAAAGCCGTATCAATATCGGTGTAGAGCAAAGTTTTGAGAAGTCGGGTGAGATGGAAACCGACTTTTATATTCGCGGTAAACTGGATATCCCCAACACCAAGCGCAAACTCAAACTGTTTTTTGATTCCGACACCAACGATCAAAGCAGCCTGGAAGACAAGCGCTTAAACAATAACGAAGAGAGCTTTTCCACCGCGGGTGTCAGCCGTGAGCGAACCGGTGATGTGTTTGATCTCAGCCACGACATAGGTGCCAAATTCAAAATCCCCTTTGACCCCTTCTACCGATTCAAGGCAAAACACAAACGTGAGCTCAACGAACTATGGAAAATGGGGTTTGAACAACGCCTCTGGTACTACCACCGTAAAGGCTGGGGTGAAAGCAGTGAGCTCAATTTCACTCGATTGTTGGGCGATCAACACAGCGTGATTTTCACTACTGAAATCCAATATCAAAACCGCTATGAAGAGTTTGAATTCGGCCAGTTCGCGACCTTGAGGCAAGCTATTCCCGGTAATCACTGGCACTCATTTACACTGGGAATCACCGGGTCCAGTCAGCCAGATCAGCAAACCGACAGTGTGTTTCTGTCGGCCAGCTACAATCAGCTGATTTATAAAGACTGGCTGATTCTTAGCGCCAGACCTATCCTGCGGTTTCCCGATTCCGACAACTGGAAACCCAACCCGGAACTGGAAATCAGACTGGATGTGTTCTTTCAGGAAACCACCAAGCGAAATTAAAGACGTTGCATGATCGGCTGAATGATTTCCTGCCAGACACGCTCATCCACCACACCCACGTGCTTGTAACGAATCACTCCCTCGCGATCCAGCACGTAAGTTTCCGGCGCACCAAACACACCCAGATCAATGCCCAGCCGGCCATCGGCGTCCACCACACTGAAAGCGTAAGGATCACCCAGCTTGGCCAGCCACTCCTGTGCGGATTTGGTATCGTCTTTGTAATTCACACCAAAGATCATCACTCCCTGCTTGGCCAGTTTATTCAGATAAGGGTGCTCGACTTTACAGGCCACGCACCAGGTCGCCCAGACATTCAGCAGTGATGGCTGCCCTTTCAGATCCTCCACCGTCACCCGGCGCTGAGCATCCTTGACAATGGGCAGTTGAAACTCGGGCATGGATTTGTCGATCAATGCCGAGGGCATGCGGGTCGGATCAAGACTCAACCCCTTCCAGAAGAACAGGCCCAATACCGCAAACACGATCAACGGAATAAATAACTTAAAACGTGACATTGATTGTTTCACCCAATACCTGATTAAGCTGCGGCCGTGACAGCCGCAGAGTTCTTCTGACGCAGTTTTACCGCACGATAGCGCTTATCCAGAATGGCCATGAGTCCACCCAGTGCCATAAAGATGGAACCCAACCAGATCCAGCGAACAAATGGTTTGGTGTGCACACGCACAGCCCAGGCGCCGTCATCAAGAGGTTCTCCGAGAGCCACATACAGATCGCGGAAGAAACCGGCATCGATCCCCGCCTCAGTCATAACATTGCCACCGGAGAGATAGCGACGCTTTTCGGGGTACAGAGTGGCAACCAGTTGTTTGTCCTGAAGAATCACAATTGTGCCCTGATCCGACACATAATTAGGACCGCGCACTTTCTGGGTACCTTCAAAGCGGTATTCATACCCACCCTGAGCCAGGGTTTGCCCCGGCGTCATGCGCAAATCGCGCTGGTCACTGTAAACCGTGTTCAGGCCCACACCCATCACCGTAAAGGCGACACCCATGTGAGCGATGATCATGCCATAGAAACTGATTTTCAGGCGCTGCATGCCCTGCCACACGGACTCAGCATTGCGGACCTTGTAGAGCACATCCGCAATTGAAGTAAAGGTAATCCAGGCACCCAAAGCAATGGTAATTGCCGCAGCAATCGAATAGTTCTCTGACATCAACATGGGTAATAAGCTGCCAGTCATCAACGCCAGTATCAGAGGCAACCGCAACCATTTGATGACAATATTACGGGACATCCGCTTCCAGTTGAGGAAAGCACCAACCCCCAGCATCACACTCAGGATGGCCATCAGGGGCACAAAAAAGAAGTTGAAATACGGAGGGCCCACTGAAATTTTTCCCCAGTCGAGCGCGTCGGCAATCAGCGGATACAAGGTGCCCAACAAAATGGTTCCCATCGACACCACCAGCACCACGTTGTTGCCCAGCAGGAAAGCTTCACGGGATAACCACTCAAAGCGAACGGTACTTTTGACATCCGGCGCTTTAAGGGCATAGAGAGTCAGCGAACCACCCACAACCACCGCCAAAAATCCCAGAATAAATACACCCCGCTCCGGATCGGCCGCAAACGCATGCACCGATGTCAGCACGCCGGAACGAACCAAAAATGTGCCCAATAAACTCAGGGAAAATGCAAAGATGGCCAGCAACAGAGTCCAGCTTTTAAACACACCGCGCTTTTCCGTGACTGCCAGTGAATGAATCAGAGCCGTACCCACCAACCAGGGCAAAAAGGACGCATTTTCTACCGGATCCCAGAACCACCAGCCACCCCAGCCCAGTTCGTAGTAGGCCCACCAGCTACCCAGGGCAATGCCCAGGGTCAGAAAGCCCCAGGCCACAGTAGTCCAGGGGCGAGACCAGCGCGCCCAGGCCGTATCCAGTCGACCACACAGCAACGCGGCAATGGCAAAGGCAAACACCACGGAGAAACCGACATAGCCCATATAGAGCATCGGCGGATGAATAATCAGACCCGGATCCTGCAGCAGCGGGTTGAGATCGCCCCCGTCGGCAGGGACATTCGGGAAAGTACGGTCAAAAGGGTTGGATGTCAGCAGCACAAACGAGGTAAAACCAACAGCAATCATGCCCATCACAGCCAGCACCCGCGACACCATTTCCAGCGGCATGCCACCGCTGAACAACGCCACGGCAAAGGTCCAGCCTGCCAGAATCAGCACCCACAATAGCAGTGAACCTTCATGCCCACCCCATACCGCACTGAATTTGTATTCAACCGGCAACAGACTGTTGGAGTGCCCCGCCACATATTTCACCGAAAAATCATCGGTGAGAAAGGCATAACAGAGACAGGCAAACGACAGACACAAGAACACAAAAAAGCCCGCCGACAAACTGCGCGCACTGTTCATCCACACCAGGTTACCCCGGTAACTGCCCCACAGAGGGATAATCGACAGGGCGATGGCCAGACCAAACGCCAGGATCAGGGAAAAATGTCCCAACTCAGGAATCATAACCGGCCCCCTCATAGCCTACGCCATCACAACTGGCCTGATGTTCGCCGCCGGCTTGCTGCATCGCTTCGGCAACCTCCGGCGGAGTATAGGTTTCATCGTGCTTGGCCAGTACTTCGGTAGCCATAAACACGCCATCACCAGTGACCTGCCCATTGACTACAACGGCTTCGCCTTCGGCAAACAGATCCGGCAGAATGCCGGTATAGCGCACCTCTACATTGGAGGCGCCGTCAGTGATTAAAAAGCTGACATCGAGACTGTCTTTGGAGCGCACCACCTTACCGGGTAATACGCAACCGCCGGCTCTGATGCGTTTATCGATCGGTGCCTGACCATGGGCAATGGCACTGGGCGGATAAAACAGATTGATATTTTCGCGCAGGGCAAATGCCATCAGACCAACGGCAACACTGGCAAACACCACAATAAACAGAACCATAATCAGACGTTGCTTTCTAACCGGGTGCATAAAATCTCTCAATAACAGGTTAATTCACGGTAATTCAATTGGTGCTGGCAGCCATTTGCTCGCGCTGCTTTTTTTCATGGGCTTCAATACGCTGGAGCCTTCTGATTTCCCGCAGCAGCACTTTGCGTGACCGCAAGGGGCTCACCGCCAGATAAATCAGACACAGAGCACCAATGATATAACAGGCCCAGACGTAGGGGCCGTGGCCCGACATGGTCAGAAAGTCAGACAGATTTTCAAATTGAAACACTAATTCCATGGTCAGCTACCCTTCTCTTCTGCCAGTGCTTTTACCCACTTGGTTTTCTTTTCCCGGCTCAGTATTTCGGTTCGGGTGCGCTGCAACAACACCAGAGCGTAGAAGCAGTAAAAGCCGGCAATCATGATCAACAGTGGGTACAGCATTGACCAGTGGATCGTAGATTCGGAAGTCAGTTTCAAGGTCGCGGGCTGGTGCAAGGTATACCACCAGTCAACGGACTTGTAGATAATGGGAATATTCACAGTGCCCACCAGAGACAGAACCGCACTGGCCTTATTGGCAGTATCCTGATGCTGATAGGCTTCCTGCAGAGCAATCACACCCAGATACAGGAAGAACAAAACCAGCATCGAAGTGATCCGCGCATCCCAAACCCACCAAGTACCCCAGGTCGGTTTGCCCCAAATGGCACCGGTCACCAATGCCAGAAACGTCAGCACCGAACCGATTGGCGCAGCTGACTTCATGACCATATCGGCCAGTTTCATCTTCCAGATCAGGCCGATGGCGCCACTGATGGCCATGATGTAATAGCCCGCCAGAGCCAGAAAAGAGGCCGGTACATGCAGATAGATGATCCGGTAACTGTTGCCCTGTTTAAAATCCGCCGGCGCAAACGCCAATCCCCATACGGTGCCAATCAGCAGCAGCGAAATGCTGATCACTGCCAACCAGGGTATCCAGGCATTTGTTTTCTCGTAGAACCACTTGGGCGAGCCCAGCCGGTGAAACCATGTCCAATCCACTCAGTTATCCTTTCAATCGTTAACCGTTAATACTGATGCGCAAAGCACCCACAACCGCCAGAGGCGCAAGAATCAGAGCCATTGCCTGAAACGCCCCCAACACCGCCAGCTGCCCAGCGAAGGGAAAGCCATCAATGGCACTGCTGACCGCGCTGGTACCGAAGATCAACACCGGCACATACAACGGCATGGTGATCAATGACAACAGCAAGCCCCCCTTTCTCAGCGCCACCGTCAGGGCAGCACCAATGGCACCGATCAAACTCAGGGATACGGTACCGAGCAATAGTGACAGGCACAGGGGAACAAATCCTTCAGCGGGCAGATGCAGCATCACACCCAGCAAGGGCGCCATAATGGTCAACGGCAATCCGGTAACCATCCAGTGCACACAGATTTTTGCCAGCACCTGAAAATACAAGGGCTGTGGTGTTATCAGCATCTGCTCCAGAGAGCCGTCTTCATAATCCCCGCGAAACAGACCATCGAGGGATAATAAAGTTGCCAACAAGGCCACCACCCAGATCATACCCGGTGCCAGTGACGCCAATACCACCGGCTCCGGACTGATACCCAGCGGCACCATGGTAATCACCATCAAAAAGAACATCAGGGGATTGGCCATTTCACCGCGATGACGAAATGCCACCACAAAATCCCGCTTGAAGGTTGCCACAAACCCCAGCCCCACCTCTGGTACGGGCGTGGCTTCGCTGCGGTTTATCTGATCACTGGCGGAATTCTCAAAAGACTCAGACATCTGCCACCTCCCGACAATCGAGCAGGTTCACTCGGCGAACCCCCTCAATACTCATGGGTTGATGGGTCGTCAGGATCACCGCACCACCTCCGGCTGCGTGCTCCAGCATCAGCTTTTGCAGATTTTCCACCCCCTGAACATCAATGGCGGTAAAAGGCTCATCCAATATCCACAGTCGCGCGGGGGTAAAAAACAGACGGGCCAGTGCCACACGCCTCATTTGCCCGGCCGACAGATGATAACAGGGAGTGTCTTCATAACCGAACAGACCCACCTCTTCCAGAGCCTGTTCCACCGTTGCCCGTTGATGGCCATTATTCATGCCCGCATACCAACCGAGATTTTCCCTCGGGGACAGCGCCTTTTTTATACCGGGTAAATGACCGACATAGAGTAATTGATTGCAGTACTCAACCTTGACCCGGGACAAGGGTTGCCCCTGCCACAGGATCTCACCACTGTAATCAGGCGAAATGCCCGTCAGGGTTCTCAGCAGTGTGGTTTTACCGGAGCCATTGGGGCCCTCTACCTGGAGAATATCACCGGCATTGACCGCCAGATTGAGGCCACTGAACAATACGCGCTCGTCGCGCTCACAAGCCAGATTTTGCAATTCCAACAGTGGTTGACTCAAAAGGGTTCCTGCCTCAATCCATTCGTATTGTGCTAAACGCATGCAGAAAAACATTTCTGCACAATATTCCGCCCCAGCGGCCGCTATAATAGCTGTATCTGCCGCCATCTTATGGCCACAGATCAAAAAAGAGCGCAGATTATAGCGCCTCCTGCAGTAAATTTAATCGGTATTTTATGGTTTATGACGATTGATCCCACCTCCCTGATGGGAAATGCAATTAAGTCCCTCCAGACTCAGCAAAAGCAGACCATCGAAAGCATTGCCCGGGTACTCAACATTCGTGTGGGTGAAGTGGTGAGCGGGACCGTCACGGACATCTCCAGAGTCACACCCCAGACCCGACAAACCCTGCTCGACGCCTATGTCGCCAGACGATCTGACCCGCAAACCGGCAATCCGGCCAGAGGCTACTTGTCTCAACAACCGGAAACCCAAACCGGCAATGCCAGACAAATGGCCCTACTGCAATCGCCCAAACTGCAGTTGCTGCAGGTTGTGGTACAAAACCAAAAATTACTGACCTACAGCGATCTGCCATTGGTGAAGAATCAGCCCGTGCAACTGCTGTTAAAATCCGCCAATCAACTGGAAGTGCTGCCCGGCAGCACGGCCGCCAAGACAACAACCGGTACACAACCAACGCCGCAACAGACCACGGTACAACAGGCCCTAAGGGCCAACCCGGTGCAACAGAGCAATCTGCAGACAGTACCCGCTCGGCAACTAACCGAGCTTCCAACTGCCTTACAGGCCATTCAACTGCTCAATCAGTTGACCCAGAAGCTCGGTAATTATTCGATGCAACCTCTGATTGCCAAGGATTTACAGGAAGCCCTGAAAAACGCCGCCAACCAAATCCGAACACCCGAGCAGCTGACCAAACCCGCGCAATTAAAGCAGGCACTGCGAGACAGCGGCGTGCAATTAGAGGCTCGGGTCAGGCATCAGGCAAACTTACCTGCGGCGGCCAAATCCGCTGAAAACAGACTATTTCAGACCAACACGCCAATAAAACCCGAGCAACTGTTGATGAAATCAGCACCGGCATCACCGCTGCAACCCCGCCCCTTGTCCCCTGTTGCCCAGCAGGATGTCAAAGGTGCCCTGCTGGCCCTACTGAATCGTCTTCAGACTGCAACGGTGGCCGGTGAAGAAGTAACGACCTCATCCACCCATAAAGCGCAGACCAGTCAGCCGCAGAACACTCTGCTGACAATACTGAAGACCCTGCTCGCCGGAACTCCGCAGCTGGCTCAGGTTAAGCAGGAAATCCCCCGTGAGGCCCTGATCCAACAGTTGCAACAACTGGTGCAACAATCACTCAACAAGATCCAGTACCGGCAGTTGCAAACCCTTAATCAACAACTGGCTCAAGGTTCAGAACTGCAGACCGGCCAGCTACAACACTGGCATTTGGAGTTGCCCATCCGCTATGGCCAGGAAGTACATGCCCTGTCCCTTCAGATCGATGAAGAGTGGCGTCAGATCAACGAGGACGAGCCTGAACAAGCCAACTCGGAAGAACGTAACGACAAAAAAGTACGCCAATGGTTTGTCAAACTCTGTTTTGAGCTCCCCGAGGCCGGTTACTTTCACGCGCACCTGACCATAGTCCAGAATGCCGTCAACGCCAGCCTTTGGGCAGAGAACCCGGTCACCCAGAAGAAAGCCGAGCAACAATTGAATCTGCTTAAACAGCGCCTGAACAAAGACGGCGTGGAAGTTAAATCACTGGATTGCTTTCCCGGCAAACCGCCACAACAGTCTAACCGTCTGGGCTATGCCCTGGTGGACATCAAAACCTGAGGGGCAATCGAAAGTGGATTTAAACAACCTGTCAGAGGATCAATTGCGTAAAGCTGTCGCTTTGTTCTACGACGGCGAAAACGCTCCGACGGTGACCGCCAAGGGCATTGGTGAAGAGGCCGAGGCCATTATGGCGGTGGCGAGAGCCCATGAAATCCCCCTGTGTGACAACGCCCAGCTGGTGGATTTGCTGGTGACTCTGGAACTCGGCGATGAGATTCCCGAAGCCCTCTATATTGCCATCGCCCACATCATTGCGTTTGCCTACCAATTGCAAGGCAAGGTCCCGGAAGGTTTTGAGCCAGCGTTTTAACCCGCTTTTGGTTATAATCCGGCGCTTTTGAGCACAGAGACAAGATCATGCCAACCACTTCCCGCATCGGTTTTATCGGCATGGGCCTGATGGGTGCCCCCATGAGTCTGCGTTTATTGAAAGCCGGTTTTCAGGTCAGTGTCTGGAACCGCAATCCCGACAAGACGCAGCCCCTGACTCACGCCGGCGCCATCGCCTGTAATTCACTGCAACAACTGGCTGAATCGAGCGACATCATCATGATGTGTGTGTCTGACACTCAGGCCGTGGAAGATGTCATCTTCGGTGATCATGGCCTGTGCCACAATCTGAAGCCCGGACAAATCATTGTGGATTTTTCCAGCATCGCACCAGATGCCACACAGAAATTCGCCTACCGGATTCAGCAACATCACCGGTGTCACTGGCTGGACTGCCCGGTATCCGGCGGCGTTGCCGGTGCGGAGAACGGCACGCTGGTGATTATGGCCGGTGGCGATGACCAATCTCTGAAGTTGGTGACACCGGCCCTCAACGCGGTATCTCAACGCATCACCCACATGGGCCCCAGTGGCAGTGGTCAGGCAACCAAAGTCTGCAACCAGATGCTGGTCAGCTGCAACGTCATGGTCATGGCCGAGGTTCTGGCGTTGGCCGAAAAAAGCGGCGTCGATGCCAGCAAAATTCCAGCCGCACTCAAAGGTGGTTTTGCCGATACTATCCCGTTGCAGTTAACCGGCAGCCGCATGGTCAACAATGATTTCGACGAAGTTAAATGGCACATCAAGACCCTTCTCAAGGACCTCACTCTGGCAGAGGAACTCGCCTCACAGGCTCAGGGGGCCACCCCCATGGCAGCCATGGCCAAACAGTTGATGCAACAGCAGGCCGAAGCCGGACTGGCCGATCAGGATCCGGCCAATCTGATCAAACACTACCGCAAGTAAGCCAACAAAACCGACCGCCACCATGAAAGATGCCCCATTGAAGCTCTGTGCCAATATCTCCCTGCTGTTTGGGGAATACAGCCTCTGTGACCGGTTTCGAGCCGCTCTCGACAACGGCTTCCAGGCCGTTGAAATCCAGTTTCCCTATGACACCAGCCTAAGCGAGCTGATTGAAGTGAAACGGGAAACCGGCTTGCAACTGCCGCTGATCAACGTCCCCGCCGGTGATTTGATGAACGGTGGTGAAGGCCTCGCTGCCAACCCCAAATGCCGGGACGCATTCAAGCGGGCGGTGGAGCAATGCCTCAGTTACGCCGAGCCTCTTGGGGTTGAAAAAGTCAATGTGCTGGCCGGCCGCTGTTATCAGGATACAGAGACCGAACGCTACTACGATCAGTTTTTGCATAACCTGGATTACGCTGCCGACCAGTTGCAATCGATCGGGGTTCAGGCCACCTTTGAAGCCATTAACACCTTTGATATGCCACACTTTTTGATTCACTCATTTGCCAGCATGCAGCAGGTACTGAGTGATCTGAACCACACCAATGTGGCCATGCAATACGATCTCTACCATATGGCACGCATGGGAGAAGATCTGACGCAACAGCTGGGCTCTCATCTGCCACAGATAGGTCATATCCAGTTTGCCGATACCCCGGACCGCCATGAGCCGGGAAGCGGCAATCTGAACCTGCAGCCTCTGTTGCAGCTCCTCAGAGACAAAGGTTACCGGCACTGGGTCGGGGCTGAATACAAACCTTCAGGCAAAACCGCCGACGGCCTTGGCTGGAGAAAAGCACTGGATTTCTAGCACCAGCGTCGCACCCGACGGCGATAGTCTCTATAGTCTTCCCCGAACAATTGCTCCAGCGCCCTCTCTTCCGGGACGATCTGAAAACGCTGGATATAGAACATAAAACCGGCGGTAAACAACAGGCTCCAGAAACCGGTAAAGTAGAGACAGAACGCAAACACCAGCAAGGCCATAGCCAGATACATGGGGTTGCGCGAGTAGGCAAAAATGCCATCGCAAACCAGTTCGGTAGTACTTTCGGGACTCAGGGGGTTGACTGTGGTATCCGCTCTGACAAACCCCATAATCGATATCCGTGCCAACACCATCGCCACAATCACCAAGACACTGGCAGCCGTCTGTACCACCACATCATCAGCCCCTTTTGGGTCGACCAGCCAGGCCAGTAGCATGGTGATAATCGCTACCATCAACGGCGGGATTCGGTTTTCCAGAAAAGCCATGATGTACTCCTTTTCCTTAACGCTTCTGACCGCAATGGATCTTATTCAATGAGTTGAGGCAGCGGTTCATAACCAGCGGCGAACCCGGCCCTTGTAGTCAACAAACTCTTCGCCGAACAGTTTCTCCATGGCCCGCTCTTCCGGCGAGATCTGAAACCGGGTGATGTACAGCACATAGGCCACTGTAAACAGAAGGCTCCAATAGCCGGTAAAGTAGAGACTGAAGGCAAACACCAGCAGCGCCAGGGCCACGTACATGGGGTTGCGTGAGTAACCGAAGATACCCGTGGTAACCAGAGTCGAAGCGGATTCCGGCTTAAGCGGGTTAACGGTGGTCTTGGCCCGAATAAAACCGGTAATTGACGCTCTGGCAATCAATACGGCCACGATCACCACCGCGGCAACTGCCCCCTGCATTGTGACACTCTCTGTGCCATCAGAGTCCCACAGCCAGCTGAGCAACATAAACAATACCGCCACCAGCGGTGGTGGAATTCTGTTTTCCAAACGATTCATACCATCCCCAAAAATATTGTTGTTATCGGCCCGATCCTAAACCTTTCAGCTACTGCAAGGTCAACACCGATCAGCGATTAGGAAAAACAGACACCGGTACCGCCCAGTCCACAGTAGCCCGATGGGTTCTTATGCAGATACTGCTGGTGGTAATCCTCGGCGTAGTAAAACGCCTGAGCCGGGACGATCTCAGTGGTAATGGCAGGCAACCCCTGTTGATTCAACAGGTTTTGGTAGACCTCCTGGGTTTGCTCGGCCAACTGTTGCTGCTGTTGTGATGCGGTATAGATCCCGGATCGGTACTGAGCACCCCGGTCATTACCCTGACGCATACCCTGAGTCGGATTATGTGATTCCCAGAAAACCTTGAGTAACGCCTCGTAGCTGATCTCCGAGGGATCGAACACCACCAGCACCACCTCATTGTGAGCGGTGCGCCCCGAGCACACTTCTTCGTAACTTGGGTTGGGGGTAAAACCGCCACTGTAGCCAACCGCAGTGGTGTAAACACCGGGCAATTGCCAGAAGCGCCGTTCAGCCCCCCAAAAGCAGCCCATGCCAAATATCGCCTGCTGCAAGTGTTCGGGAAAAGGCGGCAAGATCGGGTTACCCAACACCCCGTGCCGATTAATCACCCGCATGGGTTCGTGCCTACCACTCAATGCCTCTTCAGGTGCAGGCATAGTCAGACTTTTTTCAAAAAATCCCATAGTAAAGTCTCTATCCAAATCTTATCGACAAACGACACTCAGATCGTTCAACAAAACCGCATAAAACTGTAACAAACGCCAGAGGAGGGTCTAGACTGAAAAGTAAGACACGAAAAAGAGACTAAGACAATGCCCAGCTTAACTTTCCGCTTTACCACCGAGTGTGAGCTGACCCTGAATGGTGCTTCCTATGAAGAAGCCTACCTCAAATTCAAGGAGCTCTATCAAGCCAATAACGCCATCGTTGCCACCCCCACCCTGAAAGTCTATCCACCGGAAAGCAGTACCATCTACTTTGAAGTTGATGAACAGGATACGTTCAGTCAAATGGATGGGATCAAAGGTGACTTCCAGCAGGACATTCTGGCCAACTTGCCGCCTAACTGGATTGCCCGGATTGAATCCCGGAATGCCGTCAAACACTGACCGGCTAAAGAGGTAACCCATGAACGTCTGTTTTAACTCACTGGAATTAAAGGTGCCCCCGGTTACTGCAGACCGGTTACTGGCAAAAGGGTTTGAAAACTGTGATTACGACGACTGGGGGTTCAGCCCCCAGTTGTTCAGCTTCAAGGCATTCGTCGGCAATATCACCGATGAAGTAACCCGACTCGAACTGGAAACCATCTGGACCAACTGGATCAACCGGGACAAACAGGGCAACGGCAACGATCAAACCCTGACCATTGAGTTTGAGAGTGAAGACGTGCCCCCGGTAGCCGTTATCAACGCCATGATCGAATGGCTTAAGGCTGAGCAGCTGGATTTTGATCTGAACTACCGTTATCGACTGGAAAATGAAAACTGGCAGGGCCAACTGCAAGCCAACCATCATCATTGATAACCCAAACAACACATTCTTTGTGAACACATTCACTTTCTGAAAAGCCACATACCCAGATTTGGCGCGTTGCTAATTTAACGGCCGTTACTAACCCACTGATACTGACTTCAGGAGTCACCCCAATGAATAAAATGCTCGTCGCCGTATTTGACAATGAAACCGACAGTTTTGCCGGTTTAACCAGCCTTAAAGCCCTGCATCGCGATGGTGATATTACCCTCTACGCAACGGCAGTGATCGAAAAATCCAATGACGAGAGCGTCAACATCAAACAGGCGACCTCGGAAAATGGCGCCGCCACCGCCACCGGCTTGTTGACAGGCTCACTGATCGGACTGCTGGCTGGCCCTGCGGGTGTTCTGGTGGGCGCCTCCATTGGCACTCTCACGGGCATGCTGGTTGATCTTCGCGAAGCAGGTATCGATGTTGAGTTCATCGATGAGGTTTCCGGCGCTTTGTCACCGGGTAAAGTCGCCATCGTTGCTGATATTGATGAGTCCTGGACGGTACCCGTCGACACTCGTCTGGCCGAGCAGGGAGCGACCCTGTTTCGCCGGCTGCGCTCGGAAGTTGCCGAAGATCAACTCAACCGTGAGATGGAGGCAACGGTAGCCGAACTGGAAGCACTGGAAGATGAAATGGCTTCCGCCTCTGATTCCGCCAAACAGGCCATCAACCAGCGCAAAGATACCCTGAACAAGAAAATGCAAGCCACGCGCGATGCCGCCCAACAAAAATACGACGATTTGAAAGCCGACACCGATGCCCGTGTGGCCGCACTGGAAACACAAATCAGCGAAGCCAAGGACAGCAAACGCAAGAAACTCGAAAAGCGCAAAGCCAAGCTTGAAGCCGAAGCTGAAATCCGAATGGCAAAACTGAAAAATCTGCTTAACAGCTAAGCCCATTCACCTGAGTCCGGCCTGTGTTACAGGCCACTCAGGTAGCTTGTCACCGGTTTACCAAACCAGCGCTTGAACGCCCGCCTGAAATTGGCCTCATCACCATACCCCATCAATGCCGCCGTTGCCTCGATGGTCAACCCCCCTTGCTGCAGGTAGTTGAGAGCCTGTTGTTTCAGCCAGTCATCCAGCACCTCCTGAAAGCTGGTGCCCTCCTGTTTTAAACGGCGATTGAGGGTTCTCGGTGAAAAATGCAACGCATCGGTTACCGTGGTCATGGTACAGATGCGACCGGCTTGCTGGGTAAATACAGCCACCACCGAGTCTTTACAACTTCCGGTCTTCTGCAACAGGAAATACAGTTTTTGCAATCGTTCCAGAGCCGCGGAGAAAGCCTCGGGGTTGGAGTCTGGCAGGGTTTTATCCAGATCCCTTTTGGGAATAACAAATGCCGTAACATCACTGTCCCACTCAATTGGGCAACTCAGCAGGCTCACGTAGAGCTGGCTGTTATCGGGCTTTTGGCGATCCATTTTCAATGTAATGTTACTCACGACCGAACGCAGACTTTTCATGCTGCCCGAGGTAAATGCGGCACATACCAGATCAATGGCCATATCCCTTTGATCCTGCAAGGTGTCATCCATCTCAACGATCAGCTCCAGGTAATCGCCGCGGTCGCGCATGCTCAACCCGCCGTGAGGGTTTCTGACTTTGACAAAATTGGCAAACACCTCAAGCGACGCCCTCAATGTCGGAGCAGTTATCGAGGCAATACCCAGATCACCATGGGTGGTAATGGGTAAATTCATGCCCGCTCGCAGAGCAATCGCAGGGTCTCCTGAAACCTCGAAGGCATTTTTCAACAACCGCCGGTATTGCTCACCATTCATTCCCAGGCTTTGACGACCGTCACTTGAATCATCAATACCGGTCCCACGCAATACAGCCTTAACTTCAGAGGCATCTCGACCAGCAGCCCGGCTTATCACCCGGGCATAGATAACCGGAATCAGCGGCTGACCAATATTCATAAACCACCCTCAAAAGGCAATATATGACCTTATTTTGTCATTATATGACCTTATGGGCCAGTCCCTATGCCGACAAAATGGTCACAGGCTTCAACAATGACAACAAATAAAACCCAATAAGCGGATGCGACTGATGACGAACGAAACACAAATAAAGCGAAACCCCAGAGTTGCCATCATCGGTGCCGGCATGACTGGAATCCTGATGGCCATCAAGCTGCAGGAAGCCGGTATCCGGCAAGTAACCATTTTCGAAAAGAAAGACAAGATTGGGGGTACCTGGCGTGAAAACACCTACCCCGGCGTTGCCTGTGATGTGCCGGCTCATATGTACACCTACTCGTTTGAACCCAACCCCGAGTGGAGCAACCGCTTTGCCTACGGCCATGAAATCTTCGATTACTTTCAACGGGTATCGGACAAATACGGCATCACCAATACCATCAATTACAACGAAGAAGTCACCGAATCTGTTTACGATAACGGCTGTTGGCATCTGCAAACCAGCAAGGGGCAAATGCTGACTGTCGACTTTGTGTTCAACTGCACCGGCATCTTACACAAACCGGCATTTCCGGACATAAAGGGGATCAACAGCTTTAAGGGCGACATGTTCCACACAGCCCAATGGGATCACTCGGTGGAACTCAAAGGCAAACGCATCGGCATCATTGGTACCGGGTCCACTGCCACGCAAGTGATCCCGCGCCTGATCAACACCGAGGGTACAGAAGTATCGGTGTTTCAACGCACGCCGCAGTGGATCATCCCCTTCCCGCAAAAAGATTACAGCGACAAGGATAAACAGCGAGTCAGAAACAATCCCATGCTTGCGCCGTTGTTGCATAAATTTTACAGCAAGGGTTTCCGGGAGCTGTTCAGTAAACTGGTCACCGGCAGTAAAGCCCAGCAAGCCATGATTTCCCGATTGGCCAAGTGGAATCTCAAGCGCAGCATCAAAGACAAGACATTGCGGCAAAAGCTCACACCAGAGTATCAGGTGGGTTGCAAACGCCTGATCATCAACAACGACTTCTACCCGGCCATTCAGAAAGACAACGCCCATTTGGTGACGGAGTCTATCGATCAAATCACCGCCAAGGGTATTCAAACCAAAGACGGCAAGCTCCATGAACTGGATATCCTGGTACTTTCTACCGGATTTGATCCCTTTGCCTTTATGCGCCCCATGAATCTGATCGGCAGGGACGGTCTGGATATCAATCAGGTTTGGCAAAACAAAGCCGTGTCCTACAAATCCATCCTGCTACCGGGTTTTCCCAACTTTTTCCTGATGCTGGGACCCAATACCCCGATTGGCAATAACTCGGTGATCAGTATGAGTGAAACTCAGGCCGACTATGCCATGCAATTGATTGAAGACTGGCGTCACCAGCAATTCGATGCGGTTGAGCCTACTGAGGAAGCCGTAAAAGCGTTTATGGCCTATATCAAGAAAGGCATGCCCAATACTGTCTGGGTAACCGGTTGTAACAGCTGGTATCTGGATGCCGATGGCGATGCGGCCTCCTGGCCCTACAGTTGGGAGCAATGGATCACCGATATGAAAACGCCGGACTATGCCGACCTGCAACAGCACCGCGTTAAACCAGAGCCTGCCATTAGTGCGGCCTGAACAGGACAAGGGCTAACACAGGACAAGGGCTAAGACAGGCCAAAGACTGTAAACCATCAATAATAAGAGAGACCCATGGATAACTTTGCAAACGTTGAAAACAAGGTGGCACTGGTCACCGGAGCCGCCACCGGGATCGGCCGCGCCTGCGCCGAATTGCTTTGCGCCGGAGGTGCTCGGGTGCTGCTGACCGATATGGACACCGCCACCCTGGCTCAAACCACTGGTGAACTGAAAGCCAAAGACTATCAGGTAGCTCAGGCCCCACAGAATGTCATCGATGAAGATCGCTGGTCAGAGATTATTGATGAGTGCATCAACCAATTCGGGCGCCTCGACATATTGGTCAATAACGCCGGTATTTATGTTGGCGGCCTGTGCATCAACAATTGCTTGGAAGAGGTACGCCGGGTGCAGGAGATCAATGTCGACTCCATCTTTCTCGGTACCCGGGCTGCAGCCAAGGTCATGCAACCGGGCAGCTCCATCATTAATATTTCCTCAGCCGCGGGCATGATGGGCATTCCCGGGCACTCCGCTTACGGTGCCTCCAAAGGTGCGGTGCGTCTCTACACCAAACACACCGCCGTCGAATTTGCCCGCATGGGCACAGGCATTCGCGTGAACTCGGTGCACCCGGGCGTGATTGCCACCGCCATGGGAGAAAAGGTCTATCAGGATTTCGTGGATTGCGGCATGGCCGCCAGTATCGAAGAGGCTCAGCAAAAAGTTAAGGAGCTCACGCCATTGGGTCGTGAGGGTCGGGTGGATGAGGTTGCCAACGTGGTGCGGTTTCTTGCCTCCGATGCCAGCAGCTATTGCACCGGTGCCGAATTTGTCGTCGACGGTGGCACCTGCGCTTAGATAATCAAAACAAACAACACAACAACACAACAAACAATCTGAGAGAAACCATCATGCGATTAGAAAATAAAGTAGCCCTGATCACCGGTGCCGGTTCCGGCATTGGCGAGGCCATCTGTCACCGCTTTGCAGCCGAAGGGGCCACCGTTATAGCCACCGACATCAACTTTGAGGGCGCCAGCCGTGTTGCAGAGAGCGTCAAGGCCGAGGGTGGCAAGGCCATCGCCCTGCAACAGGATGTCACCAGCGAAAGTCAGTGGCAGGCGATACTGGAAACCGTCATCGCAGATCACGGCAAGCTCAACATTCTGATCAACAACGCCGGCATTGTAATCCCGGGCAACGTCGAAGAATGCAGCCTGTCCGATTGGCAAAAGACCAACCTGGTCAACTCCGACGCCGTGTTTATGGGGACCCGCGAGGCCATCAAGGTAATGAAAGACCGCGAGCCCGGCTCCATCATCAATATTTCATCCATTGAGGGCATCATCGGTGAACCCATCGCCGCGGCCTACAACGCGAGTAAGGGCGCGGTGCGATTGTTCACCAAATCCGCCGCGCTGCACTGCGCCACCAGTGGCCTCAGCATTCGCGTTAATTCGGTCCATCCGGGCTTTATTGAAACCCCTCTGGTGGCCAATGCCTTCGCCGATATGGACGCCGCCACCGCTACCGCCGCCGAGGAACGGATTCTTAACAGCATCCCCATGGGCAGCATGGGTCAACCGGTCGACATCGCCAACGGCTGCCTGTTTCTGGCATCCGACGAGTCCCGTTACATGACGGGAGCCGAGCTGATTATGGATGGCGGTTATACCGCCCGATAAGTTTCACCTAAGCGGCTAGCGGGGCCTGACATCGTTCAGGCCCCAATCGTAATCCAGAAACTCTATGTTGATATCCCCACTGACCAGCGCCTGGCGCTGAACTTCAGACAATCCCAGCGCATCACCATACAGTGCCAGAAATTCGGCCAGACTCTGACTGCCCCGCCAGCCCTCGGCAAAGTCCTGTTGGTACCAGTCAAAAATTTTGGAGACCTGCAGCTCACCGTCGCGAAAGCGATTGCGGCTGGCGTCCTTCAAAAAATTCTGAGTGGCCTGCTCCAGCTGCTGATCCAGTTTGTGGCCCTCAAAGGCTTCCGCCAATAACGCCGGGCAGCCAATGCTGGCACAATTCACGGCAAAGTGAATACGGGGTTCGTTGTAACGATCCGAACCACGAATCAGGCCGTGTTCAATATCGTCCAGCGAGCGGCGCTGCCCCAACAGAGGGATAAACTCGCGGCGCCAGGGGGAACTGAACCAACTGCCGATATCCTTGATGGAATCCAGATGCGGGTAGCGACTGAGAATCAGCTCTACCGTCCAGGCATTGTAGGCATTGATCAGAAAAGCCAGCTGCACGGGCCTGTCCCACTGGTCAAATTCTGGCACCGCAACCTGTTCCAACTGCTTGAGATAGCGTCTTAATAGCGGACGCTCTTTGGCTATCGCCTGATAATCGACCTGCGAAGCCCTGCCGTCATCCAGTACCACCACATGCCGGTTTACTATTTCGTGCCACACTCGGTGATCAAAATCGGCCACGGCTACCTGACTGCAGAGCAGACAAACAACACACCAACCCAGTAAACCGACTATTCTCCCTCGCATTGGTACCTCTCCTGTGATGATCTCTGGTAAGACGGACAACCCGATGATATTTGATTTTTAGCAGTATTTGTTCTGTGGCAGCATTTGATCTGAGGCAGCATTTGATCTGTAGCAACTGCAGCCCTATTTTTAAAGACAATCGGTTGTCGCTTGTTTCAACTCTCTACAAGTCCCGGTGCAGCCATTCTATTATTGGGAAAAGCATAGATCAGGATGACATTATGGCAGCGAAAATGACTGTCCAACAGGCGCTGCAAAGCATTTCCCGACAGCATTTTGTCGAGCTCAACCAGCACACCCGGGTTCAGGGTCACAGTATTCCGCCCCAGAATCGGGTTGAACAGATTCTCAATTCCCTGCATCTGAAACCCTCCGACCGGGTACTGCAGATAGGCACCGGTGCCGGTTACCTCACAGCCCTGATCAGTCGCATGGTCGACCAGATCATCACCATAGAGCAGAGCCAGATTCTGGCAGATGCCGCACAGAAACGCTTTGCCAAACTGAAACTGGAAAACATCTGCTTACTGCACGGCGATGGCAGTCAGGGTGCCGCCGACAAGGGTCCCTTCGAGATCATTCTGGTGGCATCGCCCAAGGTCACCGAACGTCAGCTGCTGTTGTCGCAACTGAGCGCCAAAGGGCGGCTGATTGCCGTTGAAGAAGATGAATATCTGACACCGATTCTGGTCGAATACCAAACCGGTGCCAGCGGTAATACCCGGCGCACTGAGCTTGGACCACTGGAGCAGAATTTCGACACCGGCGCGATTATGCTTGATCTGGGGGTGCTCAACGAAACCCTGCTGCAACAAGCCAGACAGCGTGCACGCAAGGAAAACAAACCACTGATCGAAGTCCTGCGCAAACTGGTGGATATCGAAGAAATTGATCTCTACCGTGCTCTGGCAACGCAATCGGAGATGGCCTTCAAAGATCTTGAAGACCTGATCCCGGTGGCCGACCCCGGATTTTTTGGCAGCTTTTCCCGCAGTTTTCTCGACACCCTGCATCTGATTCCACTGAGCAAAACCGACAAAACCATGCTGGTGGCCACCTTCGACCCGGAAGCCGACACCACCAACCTGCAACCGCTCTACTCCAACCTGAAAATCAACAAGGTACTGGTCACACCAACCGATTTTCGCCGTCTTTGGTCAATGCTGGAGATCTGCCTGCAGGGAGAATTAAAACAACTCAAAAGCTTTAAGCAGGAACAGAAAAACAGCGAGCAGGATCTGCTCAACAAACAGAAATCCGAAGTGGAAGCCCACCTGATTGCCCTGCTCGACGCCCTGTTACTGGATGCCGTCAGTGAAAGAGCCAGTGACATCCATCTGGAACAATACAATCAGCGGGTTCGCATTCGCTTCCGCATTGATGGTGAACTGCGCGATATCAGCCATTATCAGCTATCGCCACAGGAAGCTCGCGGACTGGTCAATGTCATCAAGATTCGGGCCGAATTGAATATTGCCGAAAAACGCCTGCCTCAGGGTGGCCGCTCCCACATGCAGGTGGGCCATGTCAGCTACGATCTGCGGGTACAGGTGCAACCCTCACTGCACGGCGAAGATGTGGTGATTCGTCTGCTACCACAGAACGAACAACTGATCGGCATTGAAGAACTGGGGCTGTCGCCACGCATCGCCAAAAGTTACCAGCGCTTGCTGGACAATCCCGCCGGTCTGATTCTGGTGGTAGGTCCAACCGGTTCGGGAAAATCCACCACCCTCTACGCCGGTCTGCAATTACTGGCCAATGATGGCCGCCGCAAGGTCATCACGGCCGAAGACCCGGTGGAATACTCCATTAACAACATTCAGCAAACGCAGATACGACCGGAAATCGACTTCCATTTTTCCGACGCCATGCGCTCATTTGTGCGACAGGATCCCGATGTGATTCTGGTCGGCGAGATTCGCGATCACGAAACCGCCGAGGAAGCCCTGCGTGCCTCTCAAACCGGTCATGTGGTGCTGTCCACCTTGCATTGCAACGACGCGACCGATGCACTGCAGCGCCTGTATGACCTGCACGTTCATCCCAACTCCATTGCCAGCGAATTGCTGGCAGTCATAGCGCAACGTCTGGCCAAACGTATCTGCCCCCAGTGCCGACAGCAGGTCGAACCGGACCCCGCCATTATCGCTGAACTCTTCCCTCTGGGAGTTCCGGACAACTTCAAATGTTTCGAGGGTATGGGCTGTAACCACTGCGATCAACGGGGCACCAAGGGGCGGATCGGTGTGGTTGAATACATGCAGGTCAACACCGATATCCGCAACGCCATTTCACAACAACAACCCATTCTGGAGTTGCGGGAAACGGCTCTGGATTCCGGTTTGTTAACCATGCGCGACAGCGCTCTGGATCATGTGATTCAGGGGGTAATACCCCTGTCCGAACTGCCTAGAATTCTGCCAGCCGAGCGCATGGCACCAGAGCAACGCGGCCACTTCGGGAGACAGGTAAAATGATGCAAAACAAACCACAACGCCCCTCGGCCGAGCAGATCTACAGCGAAGAATTACAGCGCCTGCGTGAGTGGGACAACCACCACCGCCCACCGGGCTGGCAACTGTCGCCACTGGCGGTAGAGAAATTTATTCTGGGTGACAGCAAGCTTCGTATCGAACGCAAGTTTGTTGCTCCCCGTGACGTGGTCAGCCGGATAGTGATTGGACTGGCAACCAATCGCGGGGCAATGCTGGTGGGCGAGCCTGGGACGGCCAAATCCTGGCTGTCGGAATTGCTCTGTGCCGCCATTTCTAACCAGTCAACCCTGACGATTCAAGGCGGTGCGATTGAGCAGGTGAACCAACTGCTCTACAGCTGGAACAGCCACCTATTAAAAACCCAGGGCCCCTCGCGACAGGCACTCTGCCCGGGCCCCATTTATCAGGGTATGCAGCAGGGCAAGTTGGTGCGATTTGAGGAGATTGCGCGCTGTACCCCCGCGCTGCAGGACGCCATCCTGTCCATTCTGTCCGAACGGATGATTCTGATTCCAGAACTTCACGGAGACGACGGCATAATCTATGCCCGCGAAGGTTTCAATATTGTCGCCACCTCCAACAGTCTCGACGAAGGTGTCAATGTCATGAGTGCCGCCCTGAAAAGGCGTCTGAATTTTGAAACCATTCGGCCAATCACCAAGGTGGAAGATGAAATCGGGGTGATCTACCGCGAAGCCCACAAACTGTTACAGCAATCGGGCGTAGCGGTAGAACCGGATATCCGCATCATTGAGGTGCTGGCGACCATTTTTCATGAATTGCGCAACGGCTGTTCGCTCAGCGGTCGCAGCACCGATCGACTGGCCTCCACCGTTATGTCCACCGCCGAAGCCGTCGCTGTGGCCCACGCGATGGGGGTTCACGCCTATTACTATCGCGACGGTGAAATGCGCGCCGATGATCTGGTGCACTTTCTGATCGGTGCGGCATTGAAAGACAATGAAGTGGATCGCCGACGCATGAAACACTACTTTGAGACCGAAGTAGCCGCCAAGCCTGGCCCCCACTGGCAAGCGGTTTATCAGGGCATAAAACTGCTGTAAATCCGCAAGCCGATCTGCGCGGTTTGAGCCCCCAGCGAGGTAAAGAGCCCTCAGCGCGGCATAAGAATCACGCCCCCAAGCTGTTCCAATGGCATCGGCCGGCCAATGTGATACCCCTGAACATAATCGATGCCAAGTTCCAGTAACGTTTCCACAATATCCGGACTCTCGACGAACTCGGCGATGGTTTTCAGGCCCATTTCATGGCCGATGGTATTGATCGACTGCACCATCACCTGATCCACCTTGTTGCTGACAATATCCTTGATAAACGCGCCATCAATTTTCAGATAATCCACGGGCAGATTTTTCAGATAACCGAAAGACGACAGGCCACTGCCAAAATCGTCCAGCGAGAAACGACAACCCAGCCCTTTCAGGGCCCGGATAAATTTCTGAGCAGCATCGAGATTGGCAATGGCCGCCGTCTCGGTGATTTCAAAGCAGATATTGTGATGCGGCACCTGATAGCGCTTAAATGCTTCCATAATGGCTTTCAGACAGGACTCGTCACCCAGTGACGCGCCCGACAGATTGATGGCGCAAACCTGAATGCTTTCGGGTTGTTTACGCAACATATCCCCAGCCCAGGCCAGTGCATTTTTAACCACCCAAAGATCTATTTCCTGAATCTGGTTATAGCGCTCCGCCGCCGGAATAAACGCACCGGGAGGAATCACACTGCCATCATCATCGATCATGCGCACAAACATTTCATAGTGGCCACTTTGTGCTGATATTTCACCAATCGGGGCAATCGGCTGGTAGTACAAACGCAGCTTGTCGTTATCCAGAGCCTCACGAATTTTCGAAACCCAGTGCATTTGCCCCTGACGCTCGGCCAGTTCGGCATCGTCACTCTGATACAGATGCACCCGATTGCGCCCCAAATCCTTGGCGGCATAACAGGCCGAGTCGGCCAGACTCAGTAACTTTTCAAGACTGGGGGAATCTTTACTCAATGGCACCAGACCGATACTGACACCAATCGCAAATTGCTTGCCATCCCAGGAAAACCGGTAGTCCTGAATGGCCGAGCGAACCTTTTCAGCAATCTCTACGCCCTTGTTCGGCGGACAATTGCGCAACAACACCCCGAACTCATCGCCGCCGAGCCGTGCAATGGTGTCACCTGATCGCAGCTGTTCCTTGATCAAGGTCGAAATCTGGCGCAACAACTCATCACCGGCCACATGCCCGCAAGTATCGTTGACCAATTTGAACTGATCCAGATCCATATAGCCGAGGATGTGCTCATGGTTTTCCAGTGAGGCCTGTTCCAGCAATTGATTGGCCATGGAGTCAAAACCGATGCGGTTGAGCATCCCGGTTAACGCATCGTGGGTAGCCTGATGCACCAACTGATTCTGCATATCCCGGGTGTGGGTGACATCGTGAAAAACCGCCACACAGCCAATGATATTGTCCTGTGGCCCACGGATGGGAGCCAGCGTGTGGTTGACGGCGAACTCCCGCTGGTCGCGACTGACCAACGTAACACCCTGAGAATCAAAAGATTGGGCCATTCCCAACAGGGCCCGTTTCAGAAAGCGGTTACTGTCATTGAAACTGCCCTCTTTAATCCGATAAACCTCACTGAAATGCCGGTCGCAAGCTTCCTGAAACGACCACCCGGTGATGGTTTCTGCCGCGTGATTGAGAAACACCACCCGCCCCTCTTCGTCGGTAGTAATCACACCATCGGCAATCGAACCCAGAGTCACCAGCGCACGTTCTTTCTCATGGTAGAGCTGCTCTTCCATCTGTCGCTTTTCGTGGACATCGCGAAATACCGCGGTGTATTGCGCTCGGCCGTTATTGCGCCCTTCGGTAACCGTCACTTCCATATGGAAAGGGTCCTGATCTTCGCGGTTACCCAACACCTCCCGGGTTTGATTCAGAGGCAACTCTTCAAGCAACTGCGAACCATTGACACTGCCTCGGTAGCGCTCCTGATGAAACAGCGCCTGAACCGGCTGGCCTATGGCTTCGGTAGCACTCAGGCCAAACACCTTTTCGGCAGCGGGGTTAAAACTGGTGAGTAATCCTTCGGTACCAAAAGTGACAATGCCATCGCGAATGTCGCGAACGATGGTGCGCGTTTGCTTAACCGCATCGGCCAGGGCATCCATGGCCTTATTGTAATTCTGGGCAATCTGGCCCACTTCGGTAAACGGCTCTACCGGCACACGAACACTGAGGTCGGCGGAGTGTTGCTGGGCGTCCATGGCGGTTATCAGGTCCACCAGATCATTGCGGGCACCGTGCTCTGACATATTCAAACCGTCTATTTCCGCTTTGACCGAAATGCGTAGCGGCTTGATCCGGTTGATAATAAAGATGCATACGAAAGCCACCAGCAAGGACCACAGAGCAATGGCGACCACCCCGCTCAACTGGGCCAGTAACTGCCCTTTAAAATCCAGTCCGGTGGCCAGAATCAAGGGGTCGCCAAACAGGGCCACAGCCAGAGTTCCCCAGATGCCAGCACCCAGATGCACCGGAATGGCGCCGACCGCGTCATCCAGCCTCAGGCGGAACATCCAATGATCCAAAACAATCATCACCAGCCCGCCCACGGCACCAATCACAACAGCCTCCATGGCTGTCACCGCATGACAGGAAGCCGTAATTGCCACCAACCCGGCCAGACAGCCGTTAAAAGGAACCATCAATTTATCGATGATCAACCGGGGAAACACTTTGGGTGAAACATAACCCACCAAACTTCCGGTCACCCCGGAGAGAATGGTATTGGCAATGATTCCGGGAACGTCCAGATTCAATTCAAGAGTGCTGCCACCATTGAATCCGATCCAACCGAGAACAAAGAACAACACACCGAGAAAAGCCAATGGCATGTTGTGTCCTGATATCGCATTGATCTGGCCATTGTTGAAACGTCCCTGACGCGGGCCAACAAACCACACGGCTACCAGTGCGACCCAGCCGCCCACACTGTGCACAACGGTAGAACCGGCAAAATCCACAAAACCGATTCGAGCCAACCAGCCCTGCCCTTCAGAGACCAAACCCGCCCAGGCCCAATGTCCCGCCACCGGATAAACAAGCACGACAATCAAAAACGTCAGTATCAGATAACCGTTAAAGCGCACTCGCTCGGCAATTGAGCCCGACACAATGGTTGCAGCGGTGGCACAAAACATGGCCTGAAACAGGAAGAAACTGGCTTCCCAGGGATCACCCTGCCCAACATCCGGTGCAAAGCCGGAGAGTCCGACCATCCCCTTCCAGCTGTCACCGAACATCAAGCCATAGCCCACCAGCCAGAAGAAAAAGATTGCCACCACAAAGTCCGCGGCATTTTTCATGGCAACATTGATGGCATTTTTGGAGCGGGTAACGCCGGATTCAAGGCACAGGAAACCGGCCTGCATCAACAGCACAAATGCGCCACACAAAGTCAGCCACAAAATGTTAATCAGATCGGGAGCCATACAACCTCAATAATCATTCATCAGTCACGAACTGCTGCAATAAACCAGCCAAAATCTTGGATTCCACGCCATATCCACGATCTGAGAATCTTATTGAAAACGATCGCACACCAAATTGGTGCGGTAATAAATTAAAACTGAGGTAACGCCACAAAAAGGGGCAAAAGCCTGTCGTATCAAACCCCTAAGTATTTTTCACATTCAGCCGATGCAGTGCTTATAATGATGCGCTTTTACCAAAGCGGATTTTGATAAGCTCAGGACAGGCACATGGCCCTATTTCCCAAGAAAAAAAACGAACCCAGTAAACCCGCCACACCTCTGGGTACCCGGGTAGACGCCTACAAGCGCCTGCTGGACTGCTTCAAAATAGGCAATCGCCTGCGCTTTCACCCGGAATTTGAAGACGACACCGTGCTGGAAGCCCTGATTATCGGCTACTACGTTGAAGGCCAGTTTATCTATCAACAAAAGCACATCGACATCAATGTGATTGAAGGCATACCCAGCCTTACCATCAAGACCCCTCAGGGCACCCAGTCCTATTCCCGCGTGAGCGAGTTCTATCTGGTGGTCCCCAGAGATGTGGGCCTTGAAGAAAAGCTCGATTACGATTCTCGCGCCACCCTGGGCAACACTGGCCCATTTAAAAAAGGAGCGGCACTGAAGCTGATGTCGTTTCAACCGGGTCGTGACAACCTCTCCTGTGAAGCCATGGTGCATCGCAACATCAAAATGGAAAGTGGCCCACACACTGGCCTGACCGTAGTGCAGCTCAAACCCTCTCTGGGCACTGTTCAGGAATATGAGCCCCGTAGTGAAACCCGGGTCAACACCCATTTGCCGGCGCACTTTCACCTCAATGGCGGCAATGACTTTCTGCGTTGCTACATTCTCGACTATTCCGAAAGCGCCATGCGCGTTGGCCTGATTGATGAAGACAACAGCTGGCCGGAGATGGGCAAAAAAGACATGGGCATCTTCTGCCTGAAACTCTCCAAAGACAGCCCGATTACCAAGCTGCAGTGCGACTGTGTCGACCAGCGGGGCAAAGAACGCATCTTCAAAGTCACCAAGATCAACCGTCAGGGACAGTTTGTGCCCTTTACCCGGCTCGACTCTCTGGAGTTCAAAGTCAATCTGATGAATCTGTTCGGTGAATGAGTCCGGTCATCACTGGACTGCGTATATTTTGCCGAAAGGTCATAAAAACCCGGTCATCCACTGGCGCTGCCGGTCTCACCATCTATAGTTAACGGAAGTTATCCTAGACGGCTTTTGCTCCCAAAAAGAACACAGGCTCTAGCCCCCACTGATTTTCAAGGATGATATGAACGCGCCAGCTTACATAGATCAACGCTACCGTGACGCCACCGACTGCTCGAGTAAAGCTCTGGAGAGAATGGCCCAGTTAAAGATCTTGCCCACCCCGGAAAATTACACTCTGTGGTTTCACTTTGAAAGCGGCTCCAACCCCAGACTCTGCGATCGCCTCAAGCAATTACTGCAAGACCAAACCAGTTTTACCAATGAGCTCAACAGCCAGCTGTATAAAGAGTTTTTTGAACAGGATCAGCCGGCCATCAACCTGTCTTCCAACGACGCCGTTGTCAATATTGCCGGACAGATCCGATCCGAGGCCGAGCACATTGGCAATAACATCACGGATTACGGCAACCTGCTCAATCTGTCAGCCAACCAATTACAGAACAACCCAGGCATCACCGCGGTGCAGCAACTGGCCACCCAACTGATCAGAGACACTCAGAAGGTACGCGAAGAGCACGAGGCCTCTACCCAAGCATTGAAAACCATGTCCGGTGAAATCGAGCGCCTGACTCAGGAACTGCGCGAAGCCTCGGAAATCGCCAATACCGACGCCCTAACCGGCATTGCCAATCGCCGTCGGTTTGAAAATTACTACCGCGACGAATTTACTCTGGCCGAAGCAGGACAGCCCCTGACTTGCCTGCTGATTGATATTGACCACTTTAAAAAGGTCAACGATACCTATGGCCACCCGGTTGGTGATCTGGTGATTCGTTTTACCGCCAACCTGCTGCGACGAGCTGTGGGCGACGAAGGCATGGTGGCGCGCTATGGCGGAGAAGAATTTGTGGTACTGCTGCCCAAACAGGGGCAACTGTTTGGTGAAAATCTGGCGGAAAGTATCCGTAAAGCCATCAGCAAGCAGGAACTCAAGTCTGCCGAGCACAAGGTCTCCATTGGCCAAATCACCATCTCTGTGGGGGTCAGTACCTATAAGGATGGCGACTCCATGGAGGGACTCATCGAGCGAACTGATTCCTACCTCTACAAGGCCAAGGAGGCAGGCAGAAACCGCGTAGTTTCAGACTCCAATGCGGCACCGCCGGCCTGGAACTTCACCTAGGACGGCTGTAACGAACTCATTCAAACGGTAAAAAGGATTTTTACTATGATGCTCAAACACCAGCGCACCCTGTTGGTCATTGACGATGACCCCATGGTTCACTTTCTGGTTGAGGAAGGACTCTCCTCTCAGGTAGATATCAGACTCACCGAAACCGGTGAAGCGGGTATCGATGCCGCCATCAAACACAAGCCGGATCTTATTCTGCTGGATGTTTCGCTGCCCGATGGCAGCGGCTTTGATGTCTGTCAGAAGTTGAAAAACGACCCAGATCTGGCAGAGACCCCCATTATCTTTGTCTCCAGCAACACCGATGAGGCATCCCACATCAAAGGCTTTACTCTGGGTGCCTCAGATTATGTCGACAAGCCCTTCTCACCCGATGAAGTCCGAGCCAGAATCGAACAGATTTTCAGCTTTATGGATCAGCGCGATGACATGGCTCTGCAGATAGGAGAAGCCACCAGCGCGGCGTTTACCGCCATGCGCGGTTCCAGCGAGTTGGGGCTGGCAGTACAGTTTATTGAGGCGATTCACAGCATTTCAGATCTGCAAATGCTCGCCACTACGTTTTTTGGCGTCACCAACAGTCTGGATATTCGCTGCAGTCTGTTACTGGAGGACAACGAATCCCGCCACTTTTTCAAAAGCGATGGCATGGTTTCGCCGCTTGAGAAACAGATTATGCAGGTGGTGCACGATCGTCAGGAACGATTCACCGATTTTGAAAACCGCACCATCATCACCTACCCCAAAGCGTCTCTGCTGGTAAAGAATATGCCCCGGGATGATGCCGACCGCTATGGCCATCTGAAAGACCTGTTGCCCTCCATGATGGGCAGCACCAATGCCCGAATGATTGCTATTGGCAATGAGAAGGCGATTACCGCCCTGACTCGGGAAACCAGAACCACTGTAGATCACGTCAAGGACACTCTGGGGGAAGTGGGTTTTGCTCTCGAACAGAATCAGACCGATGTGGTGGGCTTGCTCAAGGGATTACTGGAAGAATTCGAAGTCCGTATCCCTCGCATGGGGCTCGAAGACGATCAGGAGGCCTATCTGATCAATCGTCTGGATGCCACCATCAATGCCGCTCAGGATATTATCGAATCGAGCCACAACACCAGCGCGTCTTTTCTGGCCATCAATCGCTTGTTGCATCACATTTCTGCCCGGCAAAAACAGATACTCGACGGCATGGAAACCATGGCGCCACCAACGCCGACCGAGAACACCGAACCCTCCCAGACCGATGACGGCGTAGAGCTTTTTTAACGCGTCTGCCACAAAATATCTCGCAGGGGGTATATCTGCCCGGGAGCCCCCTTTTGTACCTTCTCCCTATACTGACAAGAGCCTTGCTGTGGCTTGTTTTCATCCAGTCAGATTTTAACAAGGGAAAATAACCATGACCGTATCGCACACCAGTTCCTACTATGCCGCTTCTGCCCACGACAAGGTGGTACGCCCGACACTGACCGAAGACATCACCGCCGACGTCTGTATTGTAGGCGCTGGCTACACCGGCCTGTCCACCGGACTGCATCTGGCCGAAATGGGCTACAAGGTTGTCATTCTGGAGGGCAGCCGCATTGGTTTTGGTGCATCCGGTCGCAATGGCGGCCAGATTGTTCACAGCTACAGCCGCGATATGGATTTCATCGAAAGGAATTATGGCAAGAGCACCGCCAAGGCCATGGGTGACATGGCCTTTGAGGGCGGTACCATCATCCGCAAATTTGTCGATAAATACGACATCGACTGCGACCTGAAAGATGGCGGTATTTTCGCTGCCTGCAACAAAAAGCAGCTGCGCGAGCTGGAAGACAAGAAATCCCTGTGGGAAGCCTACGGTCACGAGAATCTTGAATTGCTGGATAAGCAGGAAGTGCAAAAGTACATCGGTACCAGCCGCTACGAAGGCGCTCTGCTGGATAAAAGCGGCGGCCACTTTCACCCTCTGAATCTGGCCATGGGCGAAGCCGCAGCCCTGGAAAAACTGGGTGGCACCATCTACGAATGCTCTGAAGTCACCCGTGTGGTGGAAGGCAGCAAACCGAAACTCTACACCGCTCAAGGCAGCGTCACCGCCGACTTTGTGGTCGTTGCCGGCAACGCCTATCTGGGCGGTCTGATTCCGAAGCTGGAAGCCAAAGCCATGCCCTGCGGTACCCAGGTGATCACCACTGAACCCCTGTCCGAAACCCAGCAAAAAGAACTGCTGCCCGGTGACGAGTGTGTGGAAGACTGCAACTACCTGCTCGATTACTTCCGCCTGTCCGGTGATGGTCGACTGATCTACGGCGGTGGCGTTACTTACGGTGCCCGTGAGCCAAGCAAAATTGAATCACTGATCGTGCCCAAGATGCTGACCACCTTCCCACAACTGAAAGGCACCAAGATTGACTACGCCTGGACCGGTAATTTTCTGCTGACGCTGATGCGTCTGCCGCAATTCGGCCGCATCGGCAGCAACATTTACTACGCCCAGGGTTACAGCGGTCACGGCATCACCTCTTCTCACCTGGCCGGACGCATTCTGAGCCAGGCCATCAAGGGCCAGACCGAGAGCTTTGATGTGATGGCCTCACTGCCACAGTACTACTTCCCGGGTGGCCGTACGTTCCGCGTGCCCTATACCGCACTGGGCGCCCTCTACTACTCCCTGCGAGACAAACTGGGTATCTGAGCCCGGGCCATTCCAATAAGAAAGCCGGGTTTAACCCGGTACACACCATTAAAGGGTCGGCGCTGTGCCGCCCCTACTGTCGTCCAACAACAAAGGATACATACGCTATGAGCGTTGAAGTAGCATCCTCTCAGGAACCCCGTCCAGGCTATGGCATTGGCAACGGGGAACACACTCCCAACCTTATTCAACTCACCTTTTACGGTCTGGTCATGGCCGTCTTCGCTTATCTCTCGACGCAATTTCAAGGCGGGGATTACGGCGTCGTCAGTGTCCTGCCCGTGATTTTGGTGCTGTTTGTCGCGTTTAAAACCAAACGCCCTCTGGAAGCCATCTTTGCTGGCATCATCTCCGGCTTGCTGCTAATCAACCCCTCCGAAGCATTCACCGGGCTCGGCGAACTGTCCATGAGCGTGGTCATGGATGAGACCATTGCCTGGATTGTATTGGTCTGCGGCATGATGGGCGGTTTGATCACCATGCTCGAGCGCGGAGGCAGCGTGGTCAGCTTTGGGGAGGTTATGGCCAAGCGCGTCAAGTCCAAGCGCGGCACGCTGTTTACCACCGGTCTCCTCGGTATTCTGGTGTTTATTGATGACTACCTGAACTCGCTGGCGGTTTCCGCCTCCATGAAAAATCTCACGGATAAATACGGTATTTCCCGCGAAAAGCTGGCGTTTGTAGTGGACTCCACCGCCGCACCTGTGTGCATTCTGATGCCTGTATCCACCTGGGCGGTTTACTTTGCTGCACTGCTGGAAGAAAACGGCGCGGCAACCGAAGGCGCCGGCATGAGCCTCTATATTGAGGCCATTCCCTATATGGCCTATGGCTGGGCGGCTTTGCTGGTGGTCTGGCTGGTATCTGCTGGCTTGTTGAAAGATTGGGGGGCCATGAAAGACGCCGAAGAGCGCGCCCAGGCGGGTCAACCCATTCCCGATGGCATTGTTCAGGACGGCTTTGATAACTCCAAGCAACATCACGCCGCACCCTGGGTTGGCGTAGCCAATTTTGCGCTGCCCATGGCCGTACTGGTTGGCGCCACCCTCTACTATGAAATTGACCTGTTGATGGGTGCGCTGATCGCCTCCTGCTTCACCATGCTGCTGTACTTCGCACAAAAGTTGATGGACTTCAGTGAACTGGTGGATTCCATGCTAGACGGTTTTAAAGTCATGCTGCACCCCATCGCGGTGGTGTGTGCCGGCTTTATGCTCAAAGGCGTTAACGATCAACTGGGGATGACCCCGTACATCATTGAAACCCTGACACCGCTGCTGTCCAAGGAAATGTTCCCGGCACTGGTGTTCGCCTCCATGGCCGCCGTGGTGTTTGCCACCGGTTCCAGTTGGGGTGTGTTTGTGGTTTCTCTGCCCATTGTGATTCCAATGGCTCAGGCTATGGACATTTCCATGCCACTGACCGTCGGGGCCCTGATGTCGGCCTCCGCCTTCGGCAGCCACGCCTGTTTCTTCAGTGACTCTACCGTACTGACCTCACAGGGAGCCGGTTGTACCCCCATGCAACACGCGCTGACACAGATTCCTTACGCCCTGATTGGTGCCGCACTGAGTTTTGCCACTCTGGTGATACTGGGCTTCACCATGGCGTAAAGCACAAAAGACTTCTTTTCCGGTAAGGTGCTTGCCGGCTTATCCTCTGGGTAAGCCGGCTTTTTTATCTCCAGGGATGGAGTGTATCCTGGAAATGCAGGACGCAATTTCCAGGATTGGTGGGGCTGAATCTATTCTAGAAGCACTGAAGCAACTCTTAGCTTTAACCCCGAAACTATTATTTACAATACCCCAAATGCCTTGGGTATTTTGTTTGTCATTCTGACGACCAATGGGAGGAAGAATCTATGAGATCCTTCACTCCGTTCAGGATGACATAATTGAAATATGTAGAATGCCCCCCTGGCATCGCCGCTCCTGCGCATCGACCACCATGGACGATGGAAATGCAGCTTATGCAGGAGCAATCAGCTGCCATGCGCCCGAGGCATACCGTCCATCCCTGGCATCGCCGCTCCTTCGCATCGACCACCATGGACGGTGGAAATGCAGCTTATGCAGGAGCAATCAGCTGCCATGCGACCGCGGCATACACTCCATCCCTGGACATCGCCGCTCCTGTGCATCCATGCACCCGCGGCATACATGCCATCCTTGGCAATAAAAAACCCGGCAAAAGCCGGGTAAAGTCTCAGTGTGTAATTAAGACGGAAAATTTATAAACCCTGTTTCAGAAACGCCTCCATCCAGCGCCCTACTCTCAGGGATTCCGCCATGGCGCCGTGTTCGCGCAGGCCAGCCAAACCCGGATCGGTGTATTGCTCCGGGATCACATCGCCACGGCGCGCCTGCACCAGTTGATACTCGTAAGAAATACTGAATTCCGGGTGGGCCTGAAAGGTCAGGATCAGGTCGTCGTAATTCAGGGCCGCGTAACGGCAGAAATCCGACTCTGCCACGACTTCGGCGGCTTCAGGTTTTTCAATCACCTGATCCTGATGCATGGCGTTGATGGTAAAGCTCGGGGACTCTTTATCGAGCCAGGGTTTATCGCCACAGAGTTGATAGGTGTGCAGACCAACGCCCCAACCACCTTCGTATTTATCCACCTTGCCACCGAAGGCTTCGGCGACGATCTGGTGACCAAAGCAGATGCCGACCATTGGCTTGCGCACCTTGTGGATTTCGAGAATTAATTGTTTGAGGCGCACCATCCAATCCAGATTCTGATACACGTTGAATTTGGATCCGGTAATCACCCAGCCATCACAAACATCAGCCGCGGCAGGAAAATCCCCCTCGCGTACGTCAAAGGTTTCAAATTCAAACCCGCTATCGAGGGCACCAAACAGCTGCTCGAACATATAGGCGTAGGAGCCAAAATCATCAATCAGTTCATCCGGTGTAATACCGGTTGCCAGAATCCCAATCTTCATAAATCAAAAAGCCTCGTTATCATTGCCTTAAACCCAGTTGTTTTCTCAACAACTGTATTCTGATCACAATTGTGCCAGATACGCATCGTATTCAACGTCGGTAATTTTCGCACTGAGCTTTCCTAATTCCTGACGTTTGGCGGCGGTAAATACCCGAACAAAGGTTTCACCCAGATATTCGTTAAGGATGTCGCTCTGACTCAGGGCGTCAATGGCCTGTGGCCACTGGTTAGGCAGACGCTGCTCTTCCGCAGCATTGCTGTAAGCATCCCCTTCCATAGCCGGCGGCGGCATCAATTTATTTTCAATGCCATAGAGGGCTCCGGCCAGAATGGCGGCCAGTACCAGATAGGGGTTGGCGTCCGCACCGGATACGCGATGCTCAAGACGGCGAGCGACACCAGGGCTCTCAGGTACGCGTATCGCCACCGTACGATTTTCATAACCCCAGGTGGCAAAGGTGGGCGCGTGACTACCCTCCATAAAGCGGCGATAGGAGTTCATGTGCGGTGCAAAGCACAGCATGCTGTCGCCCATGGTTTGCATCAGACCGGCAATGGCGTATTTGAGCATGTCGCTGCCTTCGTCGGTGCCATTATCGAAGACATTATTACCCTGATCGTCCACCAGACTGAAATGGCAGTGGAAACCATTACCGCTGCAATCGGCATAGGGTTTGGCCATAAAAGTTGCGGCAAAATTGTGTTTTTGGGCGACACCCTTGACCAGCCTTTTGAACAGAATCGCGTGATCTGCGGCAATCAGCGGATTATCGATGTGATTCAAATTGATCTCGAACTGGCCCGGCCCCATTTCCGAAATGATGGTATCGGCGGGAATCCCCTGAATATCACAGGCACTGCGCAGCTCAGCAAGAAAGTCGGCAAAACCGTCCATCTCCACCACGGAATAGCCTTCATCGCCACTCAGACGCGGGCCCTGATCGCCGCCCAGCCGAGGGGGCTGTGGTCGCAAGCTGGCACTGGAAGCGCCGTCGAGCACATAGAATTCCAACTCGGTGGCCATAACCGGACGCAGCCCCATGGCCCGGAACTTCTGATAGACTTTGTTGAGAACCTGACGGGGATCTCCCTCAAACGGGGAGCCGTCATCATTGTACATTGAGGCCAGCATCTGATTGCGCGGTTGCTGGGCCCAGGGCACAGGAGTCAGGGCCTCGGCAACAGGTCGACAAATACCATCGGCATCACCGGTTTCAAACACCAGACCATTGTCGAGAACATCAGCTCCCCAGAAGTCAAAACCCATCACCGACAGTGGCAACTTCATGCCTTCGGTATGCATCTTTTTGACCGCGCCGGGGGGCATGCGTTTGCCTCGCAAATTGCCATTGAGATCGGAGACAAAAAGGTCGAATTCAAGATTGGTATTTGACATCGGAAAGCCTATTTTATTAACAATTGCCCTGACTTTAGCGAAGCTGCAAGGCTACTGTAACTATCACCGGGGGGGTATTTCTCACCCGACCGGCTCGAATCTATACTCGTTTTATCAATTACGGAACTGATATAAAAATAATAGCTCCAATAGCCGCCATGAAAGAAAAAACCAGCCAGATAGACATCAATGAAAGCCGCGAGAAAAATCTGGCGATACTGATCGATCACCAGCGTCTGCCGAGCTTTCCCCAGGTTCTCGAAGATTTCCTCGCCAGCCAGTGCGATTTTGATACCTTCCTTATGTTGACCTACAAGGAAGATTACAAACCCATTATGCTGCGCACATCATCGGCTTCCGAAACGCTGATGCAATATATGAACAGTGCCTACGTACTGGATCCCTTGTTCAATCACATCAAAAAGCAACCCAAGGCGGGTATCGTCCGGCTGGCCGAAATCATGCCCGACTACTTCGAAGACACCGATTACTATCGCGACTGCTATCGCAATTTTAAGCTGGTGGATGAGATCGATTTTATTATTCCGCTCAATGACAGGGTCAATTGCGTTATCACGCTGGGGCGCAAAGATGGCCTGGGCTCGATTACCCGACAGGAGCTGAAAAACCTCAACAACCTCTACCCCATCATCAAGGCGCTGGCACTGCAATTCTGGCAGTCACAATCGTCCAACTATGTTGACCAGCAGCAATCCGATGACAACATCAATCAGGCCATCCAGTCGTTTGCTACAGGTATTCTGACCTCCAGAGAAAGGGAGATCACCGCCCTCCTGTTGCAGGGCTTCACCTCAAAGGAAATCGCCGACACCCTGTTTATCAGTGCCGGTACGGTTAAGGTGCACCGCAAAAACATTCACGCCAAGATGAACACCTCCACCCAGGCCGAAATCTTTAACCTGTTTTTAAATCACCTGAAAGAAAGCGCTCTCAACCCCTGAGCCCTCAAGGCGCTACGGGGCTGATTACTCAGCGCCCTTGAGATTGATCCAGACCGATTTTAATTCGGTGTATTTTTCCAGTGCGTGCAGGGATTTGTCTCTGGCATTACCCGAAGCCTTGATGCCGCCAAATGGCATGGTTTGATCTCCGTCCCCCCAGGTATTTACCCAGACCATACCCGCCTCAATTTGGCGGCTGACCCGGTGCACCCGCGACAGATTATCCGACCAGATGCAGGACGCCAGACCGTATTGATTGTCATTGGCCAGAGCGATGGCTTCGGCTTCGCTTTCAAACTCGCCCACAGCCAGAACCGGACCAAAGATCTCTTCCTGAACAAACTTCATCTGGTTGTGAATATCCGTAATCACCGTCGGGCGCGCATAAAACCCCTTACCTTCGCGGTATTGTGGCAGGCCACCACAAATTACTCTGGCGCCTTCATCTACGGCGGATTGAATATACTGGGCCACGGTATCCAGCTGAGCCTTATCCACCATGGGTCCCATGGTGACATCAGGGTCGAGAGGATCACCGGGCAGGTATTCCTGCGCGGCATCCACCAGCGCGGCCAGGAAAGCCTCTTTAATGGATTTCTGCAAATACAGACGTGAACCGGCGATACACACCTCGCCCTGATTACTGAAAATACCTGCCGCCACCGTTGCCGCAGCCGCCTGCAGATCCTCACAGTCATCAAACACCAGAACCGGTGATTTGCCGCCGGCTTCAATCCAGACCTGCTTTAAATTCGATTGACCGGCGTACTCCATCAACATGCCCGCCACCCGGGTTGAACCGGTAAACGCCAGCGAATCCACCTGCGGATGCAACGCCAACGCCTTGCCAGCGGTGTGACCAAAACCCGGCGCCACATTGAGCACACCTTTGGGTAGCCCGGCCTCGACCGCCAGCTCCGCAAGTCGCAGCAGACTTAACGAGGCCTTCTCCGAAGGTTTCAGAACCACACTGTTGCCCGCCGCCAGCGCCGGTGCCAGCTTCCAGCAAGCCATCAGCAGCGGATAATTCCAGGGCGTAATGGCACCAATCACACCAATGGGGTTACGGGTAATCAACCCCAACAACTCATTACTGGTGGGGGCAATTTCGCCATAGACTTTATCGATACACTCGGCACTCCAGCGGAAGCAATCAATGGCATCGGGCACATCAAAGCTTAGCGGTTGCTGAATCGATTTACCCATATCCAGAGTATCCAACAGTGCCAGTTCGTCACTGTGTTGCTCCATTACATCGGCAACCTTCAGCAGGATTCTTTTTCGCTCGGCGGGCGCCATTTGCGACCAGACACCAGAGCGATAGACCTCACGGGCATTGGCGACAGCCATGTCGATATCGGCGGCGTCACAAGCTGCCACATCTGCCAAAACCTGCTCCGTGGCTGGATTGATAGAAGCAAAGGTCTCGCCACTGACCGCATCCTGATACTGGCCATTGATGTAAGCCTGATGGCGAAAATTCACAGTCTGGCTAAAAGCCTGCCAATCAGTGGTCTGGGTCATGGTGCCTCTCTTAAATGAAATATAAAAACTTCAACGAGGATAGAGCAACGGGATCAGGAGGAGCCATATCCCCTGATGGGTATTACCACCCGGCCAGCACATTTTTAAATAAAGCCACTGTCAATATTTGATAGAACTCAAAGTTGCTAAAAAGAAATGGCACAAAACTCAAAATTAACAACACTTTCATCGGGGTTGACTACACTTACTGAGAAATAATCGGGTGATATAAATCGCCACAACAAAACATCAACAAGAAAAACACCAACAAAGGCATAACTCAGTGGAAGACTCCAACCAAGAGCGTCAACGGGAACTGCGCCTTTTCCTGTTTATCGTCGTCGTACTCTTTCCGATTCTCTCTGTCGTTCTTATGGGCGGCTATGGCTTTATCGTCTGGATGAGCCAGCTACTGTCAGGACCTCCAACTTACTGATTCACCAGCAATTGAGCGGATGGTAATGGACAGTCAACGTCGAGCCTTTTTAAGCGGTCGCTTCCGAGAAGCAGGCACCCCTGTTGCAGCTCACGCTGTGCCAGCGAATGTCTTACCGGCTCTGCCCTGGTTTGATCAGGACAGAGCCAGCAACATTGACTGCAGTGATTGCCTCAAATGTGTCACAGCTTGCCCGACCAAGATTATTGAGATCAGCCAGGGTGGCAGGGTCGGAGTCAATTTTCATCGGGGCGAATGTGAATTCTGTCGCGAGTGTGCCGACATCTGCCCCGAGCAGCTGTTTAACCCCGTCAATGATTCCCCCTGGCAACTCAAAGCAGTCATCGAAGACACCTGTCTGGCGAACCAGGGGATTGTTTGCCAGACCTGCCGCGATCAGTGCCCAAGCGACGCCATAGATCTCACCCATCGCATTGGCACGGCACCCGGTCTGAGCATCAATTCAGACAATTGCAACGGCTGTGGTGCTTGCGTTGCGCCCTGCCCGGAGTCCGCCATTGCCATAACCCAAAATGATCAATCGATACTACCCAAACACAACAACCCAACCCAAACTCAGAGCAGCCAATGAACCCAGTCCAAATACAAGAATGCAGTGCAACCAGCGAGGCATCCGAGTGGCATATCGCCAGTCTGGTTGCCTACTGCCAACCTGAGCGATTTATGGCAGTGAAACAATTTCTGGATGAGCGTCCCCACATCGAGCTGCACACTGACGACGGCTCAGCCAAGATGATTTTGACCATTGAGGGCAAGAGCACCGCCGAGCTGTCCGAGCAGATGGATGAGCTCAATGCCAACCCTGATTTTATGAGCCTACAGATGGTGTTTCACCAACACGATCAGAGCGACTCAGCCGAGCAACCACCGGCTGCCAATCGACCCGTTACTGTTCAGCCCATTAACCTACCCGATGGCCCGTCAGCCTAAAGCGCCCCGCGAGGACAAACCATGAGCATAAATCGACGCGACTATATCAAGGCCAATGCTGTGGCTATGGCCGCTGCCGTAGCCGGAGTTCAGGCTCCAGCCAGCGCCAGCAACCTGATCACCAGCTCCGAAGCCACCAAACTCAACTGGGACAAAGCCCCCTGCCGCTTTTGTGGTACAGGGTGCAGCGTCAATGTTGCCACCAAAGATGGCAAGGTGGTGGCCACCCACGGCGATATCAAAAGCCCGGTTAATAAAGGGTTGAACTGTGTTAAGGGCTACTTCCTTTCCAAAATCATGTCTGGCGAGGATCGCCTGACCACCCCATTGCTGCGCAAGAAAAATGGCAAGTTTGACAAGAACGGCGATTTCACCCCCGTCAGCTGGGACGAAGCCTTTGACGTGATGGCAGATAAATACAAAACGGCTTTGAAAACCAAAGGTCCTGAAAGCATCGGCATGTTCGGCTCTGGCCAGTGGACCGTGTGGGAAGGTTATGCCGCCAGTAAACTGATGAAAGCCGGATTCCGCTCCAACAACATCGAGCCCAACGCCCGCCATTGTATGGCATCGGCGGTAGCTGGATTTATGCGCACCTTTGGCATCGATGAGCCCATGGGTTGCTACGACGACATTGAAGCCGCTGACGCCTTTGTACTCTGGGGTTCCAATATGTCGGAGATGCATCCGATTCTCTGGACCCGGGTCACAGATCGGCGTCTGAGCGCACCCCATGTCAAGGTGTCGGTGCTGTCGACCTACAAGCATCGAAGTTTTGATCTGGCCGATCAGGGTATTGTATTCACACCCCAAACGGATCTGGCCATTCTTAACTACATCGCCAATTACATTATCCAGAATGACAAGGTAAACACCGAGTTCGTCAATAAGCACACCCGCTTTGCTCAGGGCAACACCGATATCGGCTACGGTCTGCGCGACGAACATCCGCTCCAGCAAAAGGCAGCAAACGCCAGTAAAGCCGGCGGTTCCAAAAGTATCAATTTCAAACAGTACAAAAAGTTTGTCAGCCAGTACGACGCCGAGACAGTCAGTAAAATTTCTGGCGTATCAGAAGCGGATCTGGAAAAACTGGCGAAACTCTATGCCGACCCAAACACCAAGGTCACCTCGTTCTGGACCATGGGCTTTAACCAGCACACCCGCGGTGTCTGGTGTAACAATTTGATTTACAACATCCACCTGCTGACCGGCAAGATTGCCACACCGGGCAACAGTCCCTTCTCGCTGACCGGGCAACCCTCGGCCTGTGGTACCGCCCGTGAGGTGGGTACCTTCAGTCATCGTCTGCCCGCCGACATGGTGGTAAAAAACCCCAAGCACCGGGCCATGGCAGAAGAAATCTGGAAACTGCCGGAAGGTACCATTCCCGGCAAACCCGGTTATCACGCGGTACAGCACAACCGCCGCCTGAAAGACGGCACTATGAACGTCTACTGGGTGCAGGTGAATAACAATATGCAGGCGGCCGCCAACATCAACGAAGAAGGCCTGCCAGGTTATCGCAACCCAGACAACTTTATTGTGGTATCCGATGCCTACCCAACCGTTACTGCACAAACCGCCGACCTGATTTTACCCACCGCCATGTGGGTGGAAAAGGAAGGCGCCTACGGTAACGCCGAGAGACGCACCCAATTCTGGCACCAACTGGTGAATGCACCGGGTGAAGCCCGCTCGGATGTGTGGCAACTGGTGGAGTTTTCCAAACGCTTTACCACCGATGAGGTATGGCCCAAGGAATTGTTGGATAAAGATCCGTCGTTTAAGGGCAAAACCCTGTATGAGGTCCTGTTCAAGAACGGCAACGTGGATAAGTACCCACTCAGCGACATGTCTCCCGACCACGAAAATCAGGAGTCCAAGGACTTTGGTTTTTACCTGCAGAAAGGCCTGTTTGAAGAGTACGCCCAGTTTGGCCGCGATCACGGCCACGATCTGGCGGACTTCGACACCTACCACGCCACTCGCGGTCTGCGCTGGCCCGTGGTCAATGGTAAGGAAACCCTGTGGCGCTTCCGCGAAGGCTCGGATCCTTATGTCAAAGCCGGCACCGGGTTCCAGTTCTACGGCAAGCCGGACAATCGCGCCGTGATCTTTGCCCTGCCCTATGAGCCGCCTGCGGAATCACCGGATAAGGAATTCGATTTATGGCTGTGTACCGGACGAGTTCTGGAGCACTGGCATTCCGGTTCAATGACACGGCGTGTGCCCGAGCTGCATAAATCTATGCCCAACGCCGTCTGCTATATGCATCCGGAAGATGCCCGTGAACGCGGCTTGCGCCGCGGCGATGAGATTAAGGTTAGCTCCCGTCGTGGCCATATTCGCACACGGGTCGAAACTCGGGGTCGCAACAGACCACCCCAAGGCTTGGTATTTGTCGCCTGGTTCGATGCCAGTCAGCTGATCAACAAAGTGACTCTGGATGCCACTGATCCCATCTCGAAACAAACCGATTTTAAGAAGTGCGCGGTCAAAATCGAAAAAGCCTAACTTTAAGAAAGGTAATAAGCACAATGAAACAGCTTATACTGCTAGCAAGCATCGTACTGTCAATGTCTCTGGGCATGAATACTCAGGCCGATATAGATCAGGGACACATCGCCAATGCCCGGGGCAACACGTCTGTAGCCTCTTCCAGCAAGCCTCCGGCCATGCCGCCGGTGGTCAACACCGATATCAAACAAAAGCGTGACTACCCCATGCAACCGCCGCTGATCCCCCACAAAACGGATCACTACCAGGTGGATGCCAATGCTAATAAATGCATGGCCTGTCACAGCCGTCGCCAGACCGAAGAGTCTCAAGCTCCCATGGTCAGCGTCACCCACTACATGGACCGCGACGGTAACTTCCTCGCCGAAGTGTCACCACGTCGTTATTTCTGTAACCAGTGTCACGTTACTCAAACCAACGCCAAGCCACTGATGGAAAACACTTTTGTGGATATGGATACCCTGCTTGAGCAATCACTCAAGGAGAAATCACAGTGAAAGAATGGCTGAAAAAATACTGGAAAACCCTAAACCGGCCCAGTGTACACTTCAGTCTGGGGTTCCTGACGTTGGGTGGCTTTATCGCCGGGATTATCTTCTGGGGTGGATTCAACACCGCCATGGAATACACCAACACCCAGCAATTCTGTACCGGCTGTCATGAAATGCGCGATAACGTCTACGCCGAGCTGAAAGAGACCATCCACTACAGCAACCGTTCAGGTGTACGCGCCAAGTGTTCCGACTGTCACGTTCCCCATGATTGGACTTACAAAATGGCCCGTAAAATGGCCGCATCCAAAGAGGTCTGGGGTAAGATTTTTGGCACGATCAACACTCGCGAAAAATTTTTGGAAAACAGAAGGCGCCTGGCCGAACATGAATGGTCCCGACTGAAAGCCAATAACTCACGGGAGTGCCGCAACTGCCACGAATTTGATTACATGGACTTTACCCGCCAGAGCAAACGGGCTTCAGAAATGCACTCCACCGCACTGGCCAGCGGTGAAAAAACCTGTATCGATTGCCATAAAGGCATTGCCCACGAACTGCCGGATATGTCGGGGGTTGAAGGCTGGTAAGCAACCCAAATGCAGCCACAATTCTTCACAATATTGTGGTTGCAATTCCCCCGAAGCCCTGTATGATTCACACCTCTTCCAGACAAGCCAATTGCAATCAGATCAATGGCTTAGCGCAAATTTCGGAGTGTAGCGCAGCCTGGTAGCGCACCACACTGGGGGTGTGGTGGTCGTCGGTTCAAATCCGGCCACTCCGACCATTTTAAACGAAAAAGGCCGTCCACTAGGACGGCCTTTTTCGTTTAACAGCCCCAGACAGGCTGAATTCTGTTCACTCAAACGTATCGGTTCACAAAAATGCCGGGAGCATTTTTGGACTGCGTAGCAGCCCCGCAGGGGTGAGCGCCAGGACGGCGCGAATCCAATCCGGCTCTATTCAACCACGGTTATTAAGGTAGCGGCTTCCCTTCCAAGAAATAGTCATCGAATATTTCATAGTAAGTCTCGCGTTCAGCAACTGTGAGCCAACGGGCAATCAGATCCCTACCCCGATTGTGGATGGCCGGAGACATGGCATCAATGGCCTTCACGACCTTGCGCCCCAAAGGCGTGTCACTGCAGGCTATGTGAGACTTATCGTAACGCCCTACATCATTGAGCGGTACTTTAATCAATTGAGACTGGATGGCATGTTGCTCCACCCGGTAATTTATCAGCAAAGGCAGATTCAGGGTCATATCCATCCGATTGGCAGCCAGCATTTTCACTACTGCCTCTTTATCGGCGTAGCTTTTGACAATATCCGGTGTTCCGGCATGGCGAGCCAGAATTTCGTCTCTTTCAACACCATATGATTGGCTCGGTGTTATTAACAACTTTAACCCCTGACTATTGGCCATTATGTGATCAAAGCTCATTGGCTGGCCGGCCCATTGCGTCTTCTCAACAAAGCGTTCATGGCCTGCTTCACTGATATAGAGTTGATAGGTTGGGTAAATCATGACAGGCCGACTGTAAACCAGAAACGCTTCACGTTCCGGTTTGTGATGCAATACCGCACAAAGCTCCTCGCCTTTGCGAAATTCGGCAAACAACCTGGAGTAATTCAGCCTGAGATTGAGGTGCTGATACTCAGGCATTATCGCTTGAATCTGAGCGAATAATTGATCACCAATTCCCTGCCCCTGATCTTTTCCAGAAGCAATAAAGAGTGGTGCAAAACCAGGTTTGGCCCACTTTATTGAAGACTTTGGTGTGTGGGTGGTAGCTGTATTAAGGTTATCGTCCTGTGCATCTTCCACTATCAATTGAGGCGAAGCCTCAGAAGAACTGACCGTATCATGATCAATCTGATCTTTCGGCGAGCTGAACGCAATAAGAAATGGCAGGCATAAACAAAAAGCCACCCATGTGAATGCAGAATATTGCAAAGAAAATCCTTCGAAATACCCGATGCTAACCAGGTTATTTTATTTATTTTTATTAGCAGTGCTTCCAGTCACTCTAACAACAAGCACCAGAAACAAATCATAAAATAATGTGCTACCGCCCTGATCGTCAAGTACCAGCAGAGCTGAATTAAGCAAGAAAAGCGCCCTACCTAAGAGATTACCAATAATGGTGCTATCGAATGATGGTAGAGCTGATAGATAAAGTATCTGATAGCTTAAAACTACAGGCTACAGAAACAAAAAAGCCGGAGGCAAAGCCCCCGGCCATAGAGAGGAATTATTATTGCTCAGTTTGAGCTATTAGAAGCTGGCAGTAGCAGTAATCCACAGCTTGTCTACGTCCGCTTTACCGAAGGAATCATCACCTTCAGAATAACTGGCGTACTTGGCGCTCAGACCGTAGTTACCGAACTTCTTGGCAATCAGGATACCGTATTCACTACCCAGATCGTCGTCACTGGAGGCATTGTCTTCGTCAGCGGTAAAGTCGTGATAAACGGCCAGAACCTTAACACCAGCGATCTTGCCACCCACAGAGAAGTACAAATCGTTGATACCTTCGTCCGGAGTGCTCAGGAACTGGTCAGCCCAACCCTGAAACTTATGACCAGTTGCCAGCGGAGTTGAGAAACCATAATCACCGTTATCACTGCCCAGAGACTCATAACCCAAAGTCAGTTTAACGCCTTCTACGGTAAAGCTACCTTCGGCCAACATATAGTCGGCGTCATAACTTACACCGGAAGCCAGATCTTTGTCCTGAGTAGCGTACTCAAGAGCGTAGCCGAAAGCTCCGGTTTTGCCGGCAAAGCGCAGACCGTAAGTGTCGTATTGGGTATCGGCATCGGTTTCATCAAGCAGGTAGCTGTAGAACGTCAAGGTACCCACTTCCAGACCAGCGTACTTGATATTCAACAAATCAGTGCTGCTCTCAGTATCGCTAACAGCAGGATCATCTTCACCGAAGATACGGTTTACATTATCAATGTGCGCATAGAAAACAGTCGTATCGGTAATGCTGTTATTGGTGATACTGATGGCATCATAAGTCTGTTCATTCTGACGGAAGCCGACGCCACCCACAAAGCGCTGATTGTCCAGCAGAATACGCTGACGACCGTATTTCACCACTGAATCGTAACCGGTGTAGGCAAGATAAGCCTGGTTTACTTCGGTACCTTCCGGATCAGCGATAATTGTCTCACCAGGATAGTTACCGGTTAACTTCAGCGCCTTACTGGTGGCATAGTCTTCATCGCCAAGAGCAGTTACATCATCCAGCTCAACAAAGGCGGTAAAACCTTTATAGTCACCGGTTTTGTAGTTCAGGCGGGTTTTCAACGTTTGAGCCGTCGAATTATCCTCACTGGCGTTATCCACATCCACATCTTCGTGGCGCAAGCGGAAGCTGATGGACGCTTTACCTTCTTTTACCGCTTCGGCAATACTGTCAGCAGCGTGCACCTGAACAGTCTGACCCAATACGGCAGCGGTAATCGCGGCACTCAACAGGCTGGTTTTTAACGTTTTCATAATGGTCCTTCCCCCAATTTATGGATTGTTTTAAAACTTTTAATTAAGCCGCTTCGTCACTTTTGTTTTTGTCGGCTTTGGTATTGGTGCTGGATGCACCAATGTTCTCTACTTTGCGTTGCTTCTCGTAGAGGAACTTCAACACCTCGGAACGCAGGTGGGTGTACTCTGGATCTTCGGCGAGCGCCAAACGATCCCGTGGTCTTTCCAGATTAATATCCAAAATTTCACCAACGGTTGCAGCAGGACCGTTAGTCATCATCACAATTCGATCCGACAGCAATACGGCCTCATCAACATCATGAGTAATCATGATCACGGTGTTATTCAATTCGTTTTGGATTTCCATTAACGAATCCTGCATATGGGCACGCGTTAACGCATCCAGAGCACCGAAAGGCTCATCCATCAACAGGATTTCAGGTTGCATCGACAGTGCACGGGCGATACCAACACGCTGTTTCATACCACCGGAAATTTCATCCGGGCGTTTGTGCATGGCGTGATCCATGTGCACCAGCTTCAGGTTATGCTCAACCCACTCTTTGACTTCGGCCTTGCTTTTTGATTTTCCGAATACCTGTTTAACGGCCAGTTCAACATTTTCATACGCAGTCAACCAAGGCAGCAACGAATGGTTCTGGAACACCACCGCGCGCTCAGGTCCCGGTTCAGTAACTTCTTTACCATTGAGTAACACACCACCGGTAGACGCCTGATAGAGACCTGCAACAACATTCAACACGGTTGATTTACCGCAACCGGAGTGACCAATCAGCGAAACAAACTCACCTTTTTTGATTTGTAAATCCACATCCTTCAGTGCCGTGAATGGACCTTTAGGTGTCGGAAAAACCATATCGATATGACTGATATTCAATAAAGTTTCCATGGTAATAATCCTCAATCTCTATTAACTCTTTTTAATAATCAACGCTAAAGGCTTCTATTAGCGAGTTACGCTGTTCTTGTCCCAGGAAACAATTCGTTGCAGTTGCAACATGCCTCGATCCAGCAGGAAGCCGATAAAACCAATGACAACAACGGCGGTCATAATGCGGCTCAGTGAGTCAGAGCTACCATTCTGGAATTCATCCCAGACGAATTTTCCAAGGCCAGGGTTTTGAGCCAGCATTTCTGCTGCGATCAATACCATCCAGGCAACACCCAGAGACAAACGCATGCCGGTGAAAATCATCGGAACGGAAGCTGGCAGCACAATTTTTTGTACGTGTTTTAGTGCAGGCAGACGCAACACCTTACTGACATTAACCAGATCACTGTCGATCGAAGCCACGCCAACAGCGGTGTTGATAACCATGGGCCAAACACAGCACAGGGTTACAGTGATCATGGAGTTCAGAAACGACTTTGGAATAACCGGATCCGGAGTGGCGTAAAGTGCACTGACCACCATGGTTACCAGTGGCAACCAGGCCAATGGCGATACCGGCTTAAAAATTTGAATGATCGGGTTTACCGCGGTGTTCAGGGTTTTACTTAAACCGATGGCAATCCCCAGAGGTATGGCAATGGCGGCAGCCAAAAGGAAACCACTCATTACCGTAATCAGACTGGTAAAAATCTGATCAAGGAATGTTTCTTTGCCCGTGTAAGCGCGAATTTTTGGTACATAATCCGGGTCTTTGGCTACACGTGCAGCGTTACGTTTTTCCTGACGCTCGTAAAAAGCTTCTTCTTTTTCACGCTCGGTCACATGCTCATCGTAGAGCGAACCAAACTGTTCCCAGACAGCAGACGGGCCAGGAAATTTGCCCAGTGAAGTATCGATGTTGGAGGCGGCAATAGACCAGAACAGCAGGAAAAACAAAATACCCATCATTGGTATGGCAATTTGTTTACCCACTTCGGTCGCCATGGCCATAGCAGGTGATGGCGTGGTGTCGTCGGCCTTGTTCGAAAATACAGTTGCTAACATGATAAAACCTATTTAGCTGTCGGGTTAAAAATTCTTTTTTGGACTTGCTTATTTGTCATCTCGAAGCGAAGCAGAGGGATCTCTCGCATTCGCTTGAGATGACACAGGGTAGCTTTAATTAAATTTTGTCACCGGCTTTCAGACCGATAGAGAACTTATTGATGTACTCGTTAGGCTTGGTACCGTCGTAAACGATGCCATCAATAAAGTGGGTTTGTGGATCACGGAAGCCATCTTCGTCAGCAGCCGGGAAGTCTTTGGCTTGCACCAGACCTTCTTCAATCAGAGAGCTTGCAGCTTTCATGTAGATGTCAGGGCGATAAACTTTGGCTGCCAGCTCTTTGTACCACTCGTCACTCTTGTCTTCAGAGATCTGACCCCAGCGACGCATTTGCGTCATGTACCAGATCGCATCGGAGTAGTATGGGTAGGTGGCGTTGTAACGGAAGAACACGTTGAAATCAGGCACTTCACGCTTGTCACCTTTTTCGTACTCAAAGGTGCCAGTCATGGAGTTGGCAATAACGTCATAATCCGCACCTACATAATTGGACTGAGACAGAATCTTCACAGCCGCAGGACGGTTGGCGTTATCGTTTTCATCCAGCCACTGTGCCGCACGAATCAAAGCACGAGTCAGACGAACGGTAGTGTTTGGATATTTCTCTGCGAATTCAGCAGTGATACCAAATACTTTTTCCGGGTTGTCCTTCCAGATTTCATAATCGGTAACTACCGGTACACCAATACCTTTAAATACCGCTTGCTGGTTCCATGGCTCACCCACGCAGTAACCGTAGATGGTGCCTGCTTCCAGTGTGGCGGGCATTTGTGGTGGTGGCGTCACAGACAACAGCGCATCGGCATCGATCTTACCGGAGGTATCACCTTTATGAGGTGCGTAGTAACCAGGGTGAATACCACCGGCAGCCAACCAGTAACGCAACTCGTAGTTGTGGGTTGATACAGGGAATACCATACCCATATTGAAAGGCTTACCTTCGGCTTTGTATTTTTCTACAACCGGCTTTAAGGCATCGGCTTTAATCGGGTGAACCGGGCGACCGTCATCCATCTTTGGAATATTCGGCTTCATCTCTTCCCAGATTTCGTTGGAAACAGTAATACCGTTACCATTCAAATCCATTGAGAAAGGCGTAATGATATGAGCCTTAGTACCGAAGCCCATGGTGGCGGCAATTGGCTGGCCAGCCAGCATATGCGCACCATCAAGGCGACCATCAATTACACCATCGAGAAGAACTTTCCAGTTGGCTTGTGCTTCAATCGTGACGTACAGGCCTTCGTCTTCGAAGTAGCCATTTTCATAAGCTACAGCGATCGGCGCCATATCGGTCAATTTGATAAAGCCGAAAGTCAGCTCTTCTTTTTCTGGGTAGCCCAGCTCTTCAGCCTGAATGCTAAAGCTGGCACCAACCCCAACTACGGATGCCAGTGCTGCAACTTTGAACGGTTTTAACCACTTCATGGATTACTCCTCAGTTTGCCTTTTTTAGAATAAAAACTTTTCTATAACCGCAATGTGATTGTTCCCAGCCACTTTTTGGTTACCGATTTACGCAATCAATCGAATAATTGTTACGCCTCGTTACATAGGCTTTTGCACAGGGTGTGCCAACTTTAAAAAATGCGGAATAAAAGGTGTTTTGCACCACTGACAGGCACAAATAATAATTTATTTAAGAAAAAATAATCTGGCGGCGCGCCATATTGGTGCACAAACAATCACCGCACCAGAAAGAACCACAAAGGAGAAAGTGCCAAAAACAAAAAATGGTGCAAGATATTCCATCTTGCACCACTCTAATGCCCTCTAAGAATTCGAGGTATTTAAGAATAATCCGTAAATCAGTACTTAAATTTCTCTATTAACTGCTTTTGCTGACTGGATTGATTGGAAATCTGGTGGCTGTATTCGGCCGACTGGACCGCCTTCTCGGTCACATCGTCTGTGACACCACGTATCGCCTGTACATTGCGATTGATTTCCTCCGCTACACTGCTCTGTTCTTCAGCAGCCGTAGCAATTTGAGTCGACATCATATTGATCTCGGAAATGGAGCCGGCAATGCTATCAAGTGAATCCAGCGCTTCTTTTACCTGCTCGGAATAATCATTGGCCATTTCAGAGCTTTCCTGCATCGCATCAACTACATTACCCGTAGCCTGTTGCAGCTGGCCAATAACGCCTTCAATTTCCTCGACTGATTGCGCGGTTCGCCCCGCCAGGGCCCTGACCTCATCAGCCACAACCGCAAAGCCTCTACCCTGCTCACCCGCTCGCGCAGCTTCGATAGCCGCATTAAGGGCCAGAAGATTGGTTTGCTCGGCGATCGAGCTGATCACCTGCAGCACGGCCGCAATGTTATCGCTGTCACTGGACAGTTTTTCGACAATCGGCATGGCCCCCTGCATTTTGCTGGCTAATTGATTGATGTTCTCCGTCGTCGTCATGACAATAGCCCGACCCTGCTGGGTAGCCTCTTCTGCCGTCCCGGATGCACTGGCAGCCTGAGCCGCACTGGAGGCAACCTCTGCTGCCGTTTGACTCATTTCCTCTGAGGCGGTAGCAACCATCAACACGCTTTCCTGCTGCTCAGCCATTCCCTGACTGGTCTCTTGCGCCAATGCACTGGCCTGCTCGGTTGTTTTCAGTGAAGTCTGAATCGATTCGGCGAGAAGCCTGACCATGCTCGATAGCTGCTCCACAAACTGGTTGAAGTAGCCAGCCAGCACACCCACTTCATCCTTGCTTTGCACTGTGATTCTCTTGGTCAGGTCGCCTTCACCCGTGGCGATATCCTGCAGCGCGGAAGATACCTCCCGGATGGGATTGCTGATTCTGAAGGCCAGCAACACTACGACAGCTAGCCCGGCAACGCCGGCCAGTAAACCAGCGATGGAAACACCCCAAATTTGCTGGCTTTTGCCAGAATCAACCACGGATGCCACAGCATCAACCTGAGCCTGGATATAGCTGATGGGAACATCCACGTACAGAGTCCAGTTGGTAATACCGGCCATGTCCAAATTACGACTCAGGGTAAAATGGTCTCCCAAACTGGCCTCTTCATCAATATTCAGTGATATTTCTGTACCCAGATAATCACCATAAGGCTTACCCAAAGCACTTTGATCTTTGCTGTTACTGGCCAGAAAACCTTTATTAGAAATCAAGGCGATATGCCCCTGACCTTCCGCTAACTGGGTTGAACTGTTAACTGCCATTGACTGGAGACTATCAAGAGCCACATCAATCCCCAGCACACCCACCAGACGGTCACCGAAAAACATGGGGCTGGCAACCGAAGTCATCAGCACATCCACATCGTCCACACTGTCGAGGTAGGGCTCCAGGATGCACAGTTGCTTGCTTTCGATTGGGCAGCTGTACCAACTGTTATAGGGGGTACCACTGCTGGTGGGTTCAGTGTCCTGCAGCTCCTGTTCACTCATGACATCGGCAACGATTTCGCCATCGTCATTGCGGGAGAAATACAGAGAGAAACGCCCTACCTCATTAGAACCCAGATCTTCATCATCCACATGGTCGGAATCGGCGCCATCAAGCATATTGGGCAGGAAAACTACGTACAGCCCCAGAGCATCGGGATTATTCTTCAAAGCCCCCTGAATATACTCGTGCAAAATAAAGCGAACATCATCACTGGGCAAAAACAGCGAGCGAAATTGCTGACGCAAAAAAGCGATATCGTGGCTGTAAGTTTTGACATTGATGGCCATGCCCGAGAAGAAGTCTTCGATGCGCCCCTGCTGCTCATCTGCACTGGCACGCATGGACCCGTGGGCCATGGCTTTGAGTTTAGGCTCAATGGTTTGTTGCAACTTCTGACTGGTATCATTGATCAATACCGTACTGATAACCACCTGCAATAAAAGGATTACCGCCAGCAGAGCCGCTACCGGCACTACGATTTTCCACACCAAAGATGTTTTCATAAATTCTTTCCTGCCCATGCGCAAGTAATATGCAACACGCAAATGTTAAACATAGCCCATGAGGAATCCATCGGCCATCGGTGACAGTTCTTTAAGACATACAGTGATTTTGGAAGCTGTTGAGTTCAACTTCTCTCTTTTTGAAGGAATAAATGTATAAAGTTAGGGCGGGGTGTTCGATGATGTTTAATGAACGTTCAGAGTGGTAATTACGAATAACCAATAAAAAAGGCTGCGGGTGCAGCCTATTTATATAAAGGAGCAATAAAGCTTTCAGGGGGTTTTCAGTACCTGAAGCACTTCTTCAAGCTCTGTAATCATCTGCCCAACCAACTGCTTGAACTGATTACCATCTTCCTGAGCCTTATCGCCACCTTCCTGCTGGCCACTCATTTGCTGGCGTGCACCACCAATGGTAAAGCCCTGATCGTATAACAAAGCACGAATCTGGCGGATGGTAAGCACATCCTGACGCTGATAATAACGGCGATTACCGCGGCGCTTTACCGGGCTCAGTTGTGGGAATTCCTGCTCCCAGTAACGTAGCACGTGGGGTTTCACTGCACACAGCTCGCTCACTTCACCAATGGTGAAATAGCGTTTACCCGGTATTACCGGGAGTTCATCATTGTTCATCGGTTCTAGCATGGGTTTCTACTCTTGCCTTGAGTTTCTGACCGGGGCGAAAAGTCACCACACGGCGGGCAGTAATCGGGATTTCCTCTCCCGTTTTCGGGTTGCGGCCCGGACGTTGAGTCTTGTCACGCAAGTCAAAATTGCCAAAGCCGGACAGCTTTACGGGCTCATTGTGCTCGAGAGAAGCTCGTATCTCCTCAAAGAAAAGCTCTACAAGTTCTTTGGCTTCACGTTTATTGAAGCCCAGTTCCTCGTAGAGCATTTCCGCCAGTGACGCTTTGGTGAGTGCCGTCATTGCTATCCCGCGCTTTCCTGCCTGACCTGTCTCTAGGCCCTCTCGCACGTGATAGCGAGTTACCTCAGAGCAGCGTTAAACTCGTCCTCCAGTGATTTAACAACCACATCCATGGAGGCATTAATTTCATCCTCATTAAGAGTGCGCGATGGATGCTGAAACGTCAAGCCCAGTGCAATACTTTTTCTTTGTGGATCAATGCCTTTGCCCACATACACATCAAAGACCTTTAAGTCTTGAAGGTAACTTCCAGCCTGCTTTTCAACCAGATTTTGCAGGTCCGCAACGGCCACCGTCTGGTCGACCACTACAGCAATATCACGGCGCACTTCAGGGAATTTAGACAGGGGTTCAAATACCGGCACCTTGGCATCCATTAGCGCAGACTGCTCGATTTCAAACATAAACGCCGGTTGCGACAGTCCCAACTTCTTCTGCAACTGCGGGTGAATCGTTCCCACAATGCCCACAGCCTTGCCATCACAGCGAACCTCTGCGGTCTGGCCCGGGTGCAAAGCCGGGTGTTTACCCACGGCAAAGCTGAATCGCTCTGGCTGACCGGTTTTACCAATCAGGGCTTCAACATCGGCTTTGGCATCATAGAAATCCACAGCTTGTGGCTTACCATGCCAACTCTCTTCATTGAGGCCACCGTAGATCACACCGGCCATCATGGGTGTCTGCACCAGCTTGGCCACCGTTGCATCCTCGGACACAAAACGCAGACCGGTTTCAAACAGGCGGCCGCGGGATTGCTGGCGATTGAGGTTATACTGCAATGCCGACACCAGTCCTGGCCACAGGCTGGTGCGCATCACCGACATATCCTGGCTAATGGGGTTCTGCAGAGGTACTGGCTGAGCCTCAGGCTCAAAGGATTTCAGCAGTCCTTCATCCACAAAGCTGTAGCAAATGGCCTCTTCGTAGCCACGCTCAACCAGCGCACTGCGCAAATCACCCAGTTCCAGTGTGCCTTCATCATCGGATTCTATGTGCATGGGCACCGCCATGCTGGTAACCGGCAGGTTGTTATAGCCGTACACACGAGCCAGTTCTTCCAGCAGATCCGCCTCAATACTGATATCAAAGCGATAGCTGGGTACTTCAAAAGTCCAGCTGTTATCATCCGAGCTTTGCAGGTTCAGCCCCAGACGAGTGAGAATATCCACTACGTCGTCATCGGCCATATCAAAACCCAGACCACTGAGAATACGTTCTCGGCGTAGGCTCACCAGACGATCGGTAGGCTTGTGTTCATGTTCAACCACAGTTAACGGACCGGGTTGACCACCAACAATATCCATTAACAACTGAGTAGCACGCTCTACCGCCTGCTCTTGCAGCTTATAATCCACGCCCCGCTCAAAACGGTGGGAGGAATCGGTATGCAAACCGTAGCTACGGGCACGACCGGCAATGGCAATGGGATCAAAGAAGGCACTTTCCAGGAAGATGTCCTTGGTTTGCGCGGTTACCGAGGTCGGTTCGCCGCCCATAATGCCGGCCATGGCTACGGCCTGACTGTCATCGGCGATTACCAGCGTATCGGCATTCAATTCAATTTCCTGGCCATCCAGCAGAGTCAGCTTTTCGCCCTGCTCAGCCATGCGAGCCTGAACGCTACCTTGCAGGGTATTGAGGTCAAAGGCGTGCATGGGCTGGCCCAATTCCAACAATACGTAGTTGGTAACATCTACCACGGCATCGATGGAGCGAATATCAGCACGGCGCAAGCGTTCCTGCATCCACAGAGGAGAAGGCTTGGACACATCCACATTGCGAATCACACGGCCCGCATAGCGAGAACATGCAGCTTCGGCGTTCAAGTTAACCGTTACGGTCTCTTCGATCGTCGCAGCAACGGGCTCAATGTTCGGCTCGGTCACGGCCAGACGGTTGAGTACACCCACATCGCGGGCAATGCCCTTAACCGACAGACAATCACTGCGGTTTGGCGTCAGATCGATTTCGATGGCGCTATCGTTCAGACTCAGGTATTCGCGCAGGCAAGTACCAACGGGGGCATCGGACGGCAATTCCCACAAACCATCATCATCATCACCCAGCTGCAGCTCCGTTTGGGCACACAACATGCCGAAAGACTCAACGCCACGCAGTTTGGCCTTCTTGATTTTGAAGAGCTTGCCGTCTTCGCCCGGTGGTAACACAGCACCTACGGTGGCAAATGGAATCTTGATACCGGGGCGAGCATTGGGCGCGCCACAGACTACCTGGGCCACTTCATCGCCGCCGGCGACTTTGCATACACGTAACTTATCGGCATCCGGGTGCTGTTCCGCTTCCAGAATTTCACCGACGATCACACCGGAAAACTCGCCTGCCACCGCTTCCACGCCGTCCACTTCCAGGCCGGCCATGGTGATCTGCTCGACCAGATCGGCGGTACTCAGTTCGGGGTTAACCCACTCTCTTAACCAACTTTCACTCAGTTTCATAACAATATTTTCTTTAACTTAAAGCGTTTCTTTTAATTAAAACTGCTTAAGGAATTTGACATCGTTCTCAAAGAACATACGCAGATCGTTTACGCCGTAACGCAGCATGGCCAAGCGCTCGACCCCCAAACCAAAGGCGAAGCCCGAGTATTTCTCAGGGTCAATGCCACTGGCGGTCAGTACGTTCGGGTGCACGACCCCACTGCCGCCAACTTCCAGCCAACCGGTCTTGCTGGATTCCCACTTGATGTCGAATTCAGCGGATGGCTCGGTAAACGGGAAAAACGACGGGCGGAAACGCACTTCCAGATCGTCTTTTTCAAAGAAAGCACGCAGAAACTGAACAATGGTGCCCTTGAGGTCGGCAAAGCTGACATTTTTATCAATAACCAGACCTTCCACCTGATGAAACATCGGGGTGTGGGTCAGATCGGAATCGCAACGGTAGACGCGGCCAGGGCAGATAATATGAATCGGGGGCTCCTGGGTTTCCATGGTGCGCACCTGAACCGGTGAGGTGTGGGTACGCAGCACGTTGCCTTCGTCAATATAGAAGGTATCGTGCATGGCTCGGGCCGGGTGATGTGGCGGAATATTCAGGGCATCAAAGTTGTGGTAATTGTCTTCGATTTCAGGTCCCTGCTCTACCTTGTAACCCACGGAAGAGAAAATCTTTTCAATGCGATCCAGCGTTCGGGTCACCGGGTGCAGACCACCACCGGTTTGACCGCGTCCCGGCAAGGTTACATCAATGGTTTCACTGGCCAATTTGGCATCAATGGCCGCCTGCTCCATCGCTTGCTTCTTGGTATTAATCTGTTCCTGCACCTGCTGTTTGGCTTTGTTGATTTCAGCACCAGCGGCAGGACGCTCTTCAGGAGACAACTTACCCAGACCTTTCAGTAAGCCAGTGAGCTGGCCTTTCTTACCCAGGTATTCCACACGCACATGATCCAGCGCCGCCAGATCATCTGCATTTTTAATCAGTTCAAGCGCTTCTTCAGTGAGCGCTGCCAGGTTTTCCATCGAAGGGTATCCCGTTTATCGAAATTTAAACTCTTGAAACAATTCTTTAACTCTAGAAAAAACAAAGGGAGACGCCGAAAAACAGCGTCTCCCTTCTAACATTCAAAAAGAATGCAATGTTGGCAATTAAGCCAGAGCCGCTTTTGCTTGAGCAACTACTGCAGCAAATGCAACTTTATCGTGAACAGCCAAGTCTGCCAGAACACGACGATCCAGCTCAATGTTGGCCTTTTTCAGACCAGCGATCAGGCGGCTGTAGGACAAACCTTCAGCGCGAGATTGAGCATTGATACGAGTGATCCACAGAGCGCGGAAGTTGCGCTTCTTGTTGCGACGGTCACGATAGGCGTACTGACCAGCTTTGATTACAGCCTGCTTGGCAACGCGGAATACGCGAGAACGCGCTCCGTAGTAACCTTTTGCAGCTTTTAAGACTTTCTTGTGACGACGACGCGCCTCAACACCACGTTTTACACGAGCCATGATTTAATTCCTCTTCAAAAAGATTGACGGTACGTCGACTATTAGTCGTGACGCAGCATATGCTTGATTGCTGGTACATCAGCAGCATCAACGATGCTGGTACCGCGCAACTGACGCTTACGCTTGGTGGTCATTTTGGTGAGGATGTGGCTCTTGTTACATGATTTACGCTTGTAACCAGCAGCGGTTTTTTTGAAGCGCTTTGCAGCACCACTGTGTACTTTAGCTTTTGGCATGAGAATTCTCTCGATTAAAGGTTAAACAAAATACTTATCCGGGCTTTAAACAGCAAAGCCTGTCAAAGTGCCATTAAGTAAGTCATCTAGGCAGCTAAAAGCCCGATCACTTCTTCTTTTTGGGGGCGATGACCATCAACAGTTGGCGGCCTTCCATTTTTGGACGCTGCTCAACCGTACCGTACTCCTCAAGATCGACTTCGATGCGCTGCATCATTTCCATGCCGAGCTCTTGGTGAGCCATCTCACGACCACGATAACGCAGGGTTACCTTGGCCTTGTCCCCATCTTCCAGGAAACGAATAAGATTACGTAATTTAATCTTATAGTCTCCAATGTCCGTCCCTGGGCGGAATTTGATTTCCTTGATCTGTTGCTGCTTTTGCTTCTTCTTGGCAGCGGCTTTGGTCTTCTTAAGCTCAAACAGATGCTTGCCGTAGTCCATAATCTTACAGACTATCGGAGTTGAATCGGGCGCAATCTCTACCAGATCCAGAGAAGCTTTTTGGGCTTGTGCCAGTGCTTCGTCCAGGCTAACAATACCAACTTGTTCACCGTCGGCGCCGATCAAGCGGACCTCTGAAGCTTCGATCTGATCATTGATACGAGCTTTCTTAGAGCGTCCTTTGGAATTATCTCTATTAATGGTTTTTTCTCCGTTATTTACCCGATGCTAATGGCATCGGGCCTTATATCAGCCGAACCTGTACACAGCCCGGCCAACACCTTCACAATCCTGAACTCAACCCGCGCTTAAGCTTCCTCAGCTTCAACACGGCCTCGACGCTGAACATCTTCTGCCAGCAAATCTGCAAACGCGTCGAGAGTCATGGAACCGAGGTCTTCACCACTGCGGGTACGGACGTTAACCGTGCCGTTTTCGACCTCTTTATCCCCCACAATGAGCATGTACGGGATCTTCTGAATTGTGTGCTCGCGGATTTTAAAGCCGATCTTCTCATTTCTCAAGTCAGAAACGGCCCGGAAGCGGCGGTATTTCAGGGATTCTTCCACTTTTTTGGCATATTCGGCCTGTTTGTCAGTGATATTCATCACGACCGCCTGTTCAGGGGCCAACCAGGCAGGGAAAGCGCCCTCGTAGTTCTCGATCAAAATACCGATAAAACGCTCAAACGAACCCAGAATCGCACGGTGCAACATAACCGGGGTCTGACGTGTGCCATCTTCGGCCACAAACTGGGCATCCAGACGACCGGGCATGGAGAAATCCACTTGGATGGTGCCACACTGCCAAAAACGACCAAGACAGTCTTTCAGGGAAAATTCAATCTTGGGCCCATAGAAAGCCCCTTCACCGGGCAGATACTCAAAATCCAGACCTTTCGCCATCAGCGCATCGGCTAGGGCTTTTTCAGCCTTATCCCACACTTCGTCACTGCCCACACGCTGCTCAGGGCGGGTCGACAGACGGATAATCACATCGTTAAAACCAAAATCGGCATACACGTTGTAGAGCAGATCGGTAAAGATCGATACCTCTTGCTGAATCTGGTCTTCGGAACAGAAAATGTGGGCATCATCCTGAGTAAAGCCACGTACCCGCATCAACCCCTGCAAGGTGCCGGACGCCTCATTGCGGTGGCAACTGCCAAACTCCGCCAGACGCAGCGGCAGATCACGGTAGCTTTTCAGCCCCTGATTAAACACCTGCACATGGCAGGGACAGTTCATTGGCTTCACTGCGTAATCTTTATGCTCAGAGTGGACTGTGAACATATTCTCGCGGAATTTATCCCAGTGACCAGAGCGCTCCCACAGACTGCGATCCACAATCTGGGGAGTCTTAATTTCTTCGTAGCCATTATCCCGCTGTACACGGCGCATGTATTCTTCAACGGCCGCATAGATGCTCCAGCCTTTCGGATGCCAGAACACCATGCCGGGCGCCTCTTCCTGCAAATGGAAGAAACCGTACTTTTTACCCAATTTGCGGTGGTCACGCTTGGCAGCCTCTTCCAGAAACTTCAGATGTGCCTTCAACTGCTTCTTGTCCGGGAAAGCGGTACCGTAGATACGCTGCAGCATCTTATTGTCAGAATCACCACGCCAGTAGGCACCGGCAATGTGCATCAACTTAAAGTTGTGGCAGAACTTCATGTTAGGCACATGGGGGCCACGGCACATATCAATGTATTCTTCGTGATGATAAAGGCCCGGCTGATCGTCTTTGGCGACGTTCTCGTCCAGAATCTCCATCTTGTAGGTCTCACCACGGACCTCAAAGGTATCGCGGGCCTCCTGCCAGGAAACGCGCTTTTTGACCACATCGTAGTTGGAGCGCGCCAATTCCATCATGCGCTTCTCCAGCGCCTGCATATCCTCATCCGTCAGCTTGTGTTCCAGATCGACATCGTAATAAAAACCATTATCGATGGTGGGACCAATAGCCATTTTCACATCAGGCCACAATTGCTTGATGGCGTGACCCAGTAAGTGGGCACAGGAGTGGCGGATGATTTCAACACCGTCGTCGTCTTTGGCGGTGATAATGGATAACTCGGAATCTTCAGAGATTACTTCACAAGCATCAACGCGCTCACCGTTAACACGGCCGGCAATGGTGGCCTTGGCCAAACCGGGGCCAATATCGGCAGCCACATCCATAACGGATACAGGTTGATCAAACTCGCGCTTGGAGCCATCGGGAAGAGTAATAACAGGCATGGTATTTCCTATATTCAGTGGTCACCCCTACGATGGGCAACATGATGGTATTGACTTCTCATTGCGAGAAGCAGATTGGACGCGAATTATGAGGGAGGCCAGACTTTGGATCAAGCCAGAAAAACGATTACTCAGGTGTCAGGCCTCCCCCCATACCCCAGAGTCAATTCTTGGCATTTGGGCGAACACTGACACGCCGTCTTACCTTGCCATATATTTCATTTACGGTCGCCTCCATGGCCACAAAGCGCTCACTGGTTGACGGGTGAGTGGACATAAAGCTCTTCCTTTGACTGGCGGGGTACTCAGCCGCCATTTCCCGCCAGAAGTTAGCAATACCCTCAATGTCGTAACCGGCCCCATACAAATAATAGACTCCAACATAATCAGCTTCTTGTTCATAAGCTTTGGAATGAGTATTGGCTGCCAGATTGCCAAAAAAGTTACCCGTATTAATGCCATAGGCCGCAGCCGCAATATCAAAAACGGCTCCAAACCATGAATTCTTCTCTTTTTGATCCCGATGCTTCATGGTGTTATGCGCCAATTCATGGGCGATAACGGATGCAAGCTCACGATCTTCATCTGCGAAGCGCATCATTCCTGTCGTAATGGCAATTATTTCACCATTGGCATAGGCATTAACGGCATCATTATTCAGAGAAATCACCGGATAATCACAGACCCAGTCGGCCAGAATTCGATAATTCACTTGTTGGCCAAAACTATCCACTTTCAACCGAAGGTACTTGGATTTCTCTAGGGCCTCACGAATCCAAATCTGGGTATCAGCTGTAGCCGTTTTGCCAGGCACTATAGGTTTACCATTAATCTCGAGAATCTGTTCACCGGGAAATAACCCGGCTCGACTTGCCGGACCGGCCTCGATCATATGGGTAATCGTGGGGTACTCACCGATACCAAACGATTGCTGAGCCGCATCTTTATCCTGATCTTTAAAATCGTGTAACGACAAAAAGAACATTCCTGTTGTTCTGATACTTTTATCACGACATGCCCAACGAGATTTTTTCAGGATAGGATAAGCAACATTTTGAATGCGCCGATCGTAATCGACCTGCTTCTTTAATGCGATCTGTTTTTGAATTTCTCGTTCAGCATCTACTTCGTTTTTATTAATGCTAATTTTATGAGTTGTAGGAGCACATGCGGTTAACAGCAACACGGATAGGTAGAAATAGTATTTCATGGGTTTCCTTTATTATTGTTATTTGAAGGTTTGGTGTTAGTTTGTTAGAAGATTAACTGCACGGTACTACCACATCCTCATTAAATTCGATGGCATTTGGATCCAGCGTGAACTCCTTGGTCCATTTTTCGCGGGGATGGTATGGGGCATGGACTGGGATATCGGCAATTGTTCCGGCATAGGGGCCGTCTTGGATTTCTACTTGGATCCTTAAAAATTCGCCCCAAGAGCCATTTGCATCTTTCAATACCTTAACGATTTTAACTCTTTGACCTCGATTTATTGAGGTAACTATCTCTTTCATAATTCCTACTTGAGGCTTTTTTAAAGAAGAAATGAAAAACTCTCCAGAATACACTGCAGCTCTCCCCTGCCATAAATACTGATCTTTTTCTAATAAAAGACAACGCCCCTGAATATTGCTTTTGATCATAATTGGAGAGCAGCCAACGAGCACAGAGAAAGAAACAAAGATAAAAAATTTATTCGCCACGAAAAGAGTCCCAGACTAATTTATAACTAGGTACAGTTGAAATCATATGATTGTCACTCAAAACCCGCCAAGAAGAAGGGCTGTCAACAACAAAAACATCAGGTCTTACTGACGACATAATACTGCCTCCACAAATCGCATCACCGGAAGCACAATAACTCTCAGTTCCCGCCACTGGAAAGTCAAATATAGGTAAGGCTAACGTAATAGCATGGTTCACATAGCCTCTTCTTGCTATGTTATTAACCCTCCATGCCCCAAGACTGTGCCCTACCAAAGCCTCCTTGAAACCATCTGCTACAACTTGCTGCGCCACAGCATCAAGATATCCCTGAGCATTTAAAATAGAATCGTTTACATCCCATAGAACACCAATTTCATTACCCCATCTGCCCAACAAACCATGCCTTCTAGACAAAAACCCTTCGACTGAATTCTTCTCAGAATCGTAAGTCGTGCCGGCAACTTTTCTACCCACAAAAGAATTCACCATTAAAATCAAATTCAGCTCTTCACTGGTCAACCCCATATGCTCAGCTTGTTTAGCCACCTCCTGACGGACAGCATATTGCATGGTTTCACCAACAAAATTTTGAGCCATTGCTTCCGCTGGATCATTCCAGTTATCAAGGCCAAACGACAGTAAGAACCCCAACTCCTTATCAATCATTGATGTAGCCATCACCGCCACATCTTTAGCACTGTATGCCTTGGAGCCCTTATCACTAAGTCCAACACCAGCAGACAGTGTAGACACCAGCACACTCTTTATCGAATCACTGCTGATCAGGTCATCAAACACGGCACCAATATCACCGTTATTATTGATCAAGCTGGTGGCTGCCTGAGTGGACAGGCTATTGATCGCCGCATTGACTGAAGCAACAGCTGTTTTACTGGCACCTTCAACGCCTAATGATTGCAGAAAGCCAGCACCTGATCCTGCAGTTGCTGCCGTGACGGCAATCGCAATGATCAAGGCGCCACTCTGGGAAATACCACTGTGTTCATACTCCCAGCTGTCGTGAACTTCCTGAACTGCCTGCCAATCCACATCATCTCGCTCAGCCAGTTGTTGCATCCATTGCAGCTCGGGGCTGGACTGTCCCAGACGAGCCAGGGATTGTTGCAAACTCTCTCCGGATTGTTGTTGAAAATCGACGGACACACCCTTGGCAGCATCAACGTCCAAAGAGCCTCCTGCAATCAGTTCAGTGTGCTTAACCGTTTCACGATAGTAGCCATCACCTTTTATGGTCTGTTTAATGGCACCGCTCTTATTTTGATGATGACTGTAGCTGTCGATATCTTTTTCAGACAGTAAAGCCACCCTGCCCTGCTGACTGTTGAGTTTGATATCCATGCCAGCCTCTATCCGGCTGGCACTGACACGAATATCACCCTTGGAAATTACGGCCGTATCCCCGGCACTTTTCGCGTTGGCACCCGTGTAGTTTTCCCGATACATTTCGGTGCTTGAATTACTGGAACCACTGAAAGCCAGTGAAACGGCTTTAGACACACCATGGGTGGATTCCTCGTGTCGATAATCATAAATTTCTTTGGCGGCTTCGATCGCCAGTTCGCCACCCGCCGCCAGATAAATATCCTTCCCGGCCCCCAAACGGCTACCCTTAATCTTCAGGTTTTGCTCCTGCGCAGCAACACTCAAACCACCCCCTGCTGTTATATTGCTGGCCACATTGGTGGTTTGATAAATCTCAGTGGTTTCTGACTTACCACCAAAGGCGTCCTTATCTTCATCATGGATATAGCGATACAACCGGTCTGTAGCAGAAACAATGTTGATATTATTCCCCGCCAATAAAGACAGATCGTTACCTGCCACCACATCACTGCCAAAAATGTTTATATCGCCAGAGGCGTGCATCCCCAATTGATCGTGAGCATTGACTGTGGCCCTTAAATGACGGGTAGTATCAGAAACATTGTTTTTGTTATCGGCGCGCCGTTCGCGATCCGCGACAGCGGATACGGCGATATTGTCTCCCGCCACTAATTGAGCACTCCCGCCAGCAGATACAACCGAACCGCTGTTCTCAATTTGGCGACCAGCCTGAAGCAACAACTCCTCTGTGGCCTTAATCTCACTGGCTGAACTCGTGTCGGTAGAAATAAAGTCACCACGCCGCAAAATGGTTTGGTTGATATCTCTCTGATTACGGATGTCATCACCTGCCATCAGGGCGATATTGCGCCCATGTATTAGGCTCCCGCCACTGTTATCAATATTCTGACCCGCACTCATCGTCAGGTTGGCTCCCTCAATTCTGGAGTTTTGCCGGTTGGTTATATCTCTGCCAGCCAACAACAGGGTGTCAGCACCACGAATCTGACTGATCTGGGTGTTTTCAATACTCCCGCCAGCGTCGATAACTGCATTACCAAGCGTCGTAAAAACGGAAGATTGTTGGCCGGTGAGTGAACTGGATGAGTCAACCGATGATTCTGTATAACGGGTACTGTAATCGCCGGCAGCCTGACTGATATTGCGCCAGAAGCGCTCACGAGATTGGGAAACAGCCGTTTGTGTTTCCCTCTCGGCCGACAGGCTCAGAGTTCCACCCAATCGGGTCAAGGAATTGCCTCCCACCATTATTTGAGAGCCTTTCAGATCCATGTCATCCCCTGCCGCCAACCGCATCTCACCTTTGATATTGAGTGTCGATCCCTGCTGTGTGTGTTCAGTCACAAGGGTCACTTTATCCAGACGCTCACGCATGCGTGAGTCAGAGCCGGGCTTTTCAACCTGAACAATCTGGCCACCTTCGCTCCGCTGGTAATCATTAAGATAACGCTCACGAGTTTCGGTGGTGATGCTGTTGGTCACCGTTTCCAGCGTGACATCACGCCCCGCATTCAACACGCCATTACCCTGAATATGGATCTCTGAACCGGACATAACCAGATCCCTGCCTGAAGCAATAGAGGCGTCAGCGGCAATATTGATCTGGGCATTGAGATGTTTATCCCGCTTAATGGTTTTACTGACAACACCGGCCGTTTGATCCCAATGGTATTGGGATGAATAATCGGGCTTATCCAACATGGAAGCGATCTGAAGGTCGCGACCAGCCTGAATCCGGGCATGACCACCGGAATGAATATCACTGCCCAACAGGGCCATTTCCTTGCCAGTGCTGATCAACAGGTTTTGATGGGCAATAATTCGGGACTTGGTTGCCCCCAGATTCTGCAGAACAACATCGTCCTGCGTAGCCATAATTGCCAAATCTTGCGCTTCCAATGTTGCACCAAGATTGTGAATTGCCTTCTCTGCGGACAAAGACAAACGGTTATCAGCAAAGATATCGGAAGTGTTGTGGATGCTGCCGCCACTGTTTAACTCAATCTGTTCGGCATGCAGCGACGATCCCCCATGATCCAGCCGGGCCTGAGCCAAATACAGGGTTGGCACCAGCACTTTTTCACCATTAACTTCCTGCGCTTCAAGCCAAACCATATCCTGAGTCAGATTATTGATTTGTTCCGGCGTCAGTGCCACACCGACACTTAACTGCAAATCCTTCTGAGCACGGGCAGCATTTGCCATCAAGTGTTGATATTGCTCTGCGTCAGACCGGAATTGACGATTTAAAAAACGGTGACCAGTGGCCTCAGCAATGGTTCGAGCAATCAGGCGGCTCTCATAGAAACCATCACCAAGTCGCTTAATGGTTGTGTCCGGATCGAGACCGATCAACTCAAGCAAATGATCACTGCCCAATGCGTTCACGTATTTGGCCACGGAAGCGCGACTTGAAATCAGGGTGTTGGCGGTCTGCAACGCCGGATCAGTATAAGAAAATAAACCTCCAGCCTGATCTGGTAGAGGCAAATCAATATCCAACGGTACCTGCTCAAAATCAGCACCGGCAGGTAATTCCAACCAGGGTGTAAACGGATGATCTGGTCTGAGTGTCAAGTCATCAGCGATATAGGCTCCTGCGGGAGACTCAGGTAATGGTAAATCGGGAATTGCAATGTCTTCGGCATAACCCTGTTCCTCAAAACCATTGCTGATGGATTCGGTTGCGTTGACCAGCAGCTGATCACCCGCCGACATAAAGCCTTCATTAAAAATAAGAGCGGCCATAAAGTCGCCATAAAACAACTCATAATCCAAATCCTGCAGCCAGTGTTGGGATTCCAGTTGCCAGTCACCACGATCCGGCACAAAGGCTGCGGTTGATCGGTTTACAAAACGTGTCGTATTGACCGACAGAGAATGCCCAACCGAAATCAGACTTCCCTCATTGCGAAAATCGCCGGTTAGCGCGTTAAAGTTGCGACCGACATACACACTTGAATCACGAGTACAGGGAAGAAAACTATCGAGCAGAGATTGATAGGTCTCTGACATTACCTCATCGGGATTATCCCAACTGCTACCATAATTCCAGTACCACTCCACATAGCCAATCGCTTGCGGCAGCAACCAAAGATCCTCGCCGGTGGTATCTACCGGCATGCCATACCATTGGGCCGCATCAACGGTATAACCGCACAGAAACCCTTCAGGACAATAATCGGAATTGTCCATTTGATATAGGCCATCACGTGCGTTGAGAAACTCGTTAGCCGTCAGGTGTAAATCGTTGTAGCTCTCAATTGAAGCCGAAATATTGTGAAACGATTGTGCCGCAGTACCGGTTTCGTCTGCGGCAACGACAATGTCTTTCAGACCAAGAATTCGAGATTGACGATTGATCACAGTCTGGGCGTGCAGATTCATATCACCGGCGGCAAACAATAACGCTTCGCTTTGATTAAATACGCCACTGTTTTCAATGGTCTGATCAGCAACGACACGCAAATGCCCACCGCTGCCGAGCATTCCCTGATTCAATAAACGACTGACCTCAATGTCCATATCTGAGTCGGCAATCAAGCTACCGCGATTGATCAGAGTACCGGTTGCGGTTGTGAACCCGGCCTCGCCATCGGCGTAGACCGAACCATAAACATCAATATCATCACCCTGCCCGGCTTTCGCAATCAAATTGCGGCCCGACACCAACTTATTGATCTTCAAACTGCCATCCGCCTGCAAGATGATATCCCCGGTATCAGACGCCAATTCCCCCTGCATATTTACTCCGAGACCGGATTCGGTACCGACCAGCGTAATTTGATCGGCGTACATGCCACCCAATGAGGCCACGTCCAAAGCAAACTCTGGCCGATCTGCGTTACTGTCACCCAATGGACTGATGGAAAGATTCGTATAATCAACCTGATTTAAACCCGTCACCAGATTCAGTTGCTGCGCGTGCAGTGACTCATTAACGGTAATGGCACGGGCCAACAGATCCAGACGATCGATGGTGCTGGCATTCAGGCCCTCAATGGCAATTGCGCCACCATTTACGGTAAAGCTGTCCAGATCACCGTCGAGAAAACCCGGCGTCCCCGTGGTCAGCGTAGCGCGAGGGGTGTTGATAAAACCACAACCACGGCAACTGATGCCGTTTGGGTTTGCCAGAATGACATCGGCGGATTGACCGGCCACTTCCAGCAGACCATGCAATTGACTTGTCTGATTGCTGGTCACTTCATTCAGAATGATCTTGGCTGTGGTGGACAATCTATCGTTGCCATGGATCTGTCCGCCCAACTGCGTATCAGCAATAACCTTACTGTTGTTTAAAATCAGCCCCTGACTTTCCACCGAAAAACTCGAATATTTGTTGTGGCTGACACCTCCGATCGAGGGCGCAGCAATGTCGATAACGGGTACGCCATTCTGTGCCTGCCTGATCACCGCGCGATTGACGATCGGTGCACTTGAATCCACCACCACATCCGCGCGGATATTGACGGGTAATGCCAAATGAGCACTGACACAAAATGCCATCAGCCTCTGACACAAGGAGCTTTGCTGGTGTCTCATGGGTGTGGGTTATGCTCTTAAAAGTAATAATTGAAGCTGAGATCAAATCGCCTTTCCCGACGTTCAAACTCATCCGGTTGATGCAGCGGTTGTGCAAACAGAAAATCCAAAGACCAGTGACTCGCTGACAATTGTGCGCCAATCACAACACCGGCCAGATCTCTGTAATCCTCACCTGACGAAGATTGAACTGCACCGATGTCGACTCCGACAAACGGGGTAATCGTTCCAAGAAATTCCCAGGAAGAATCGGGAACAGGGTGCCAATACAGTGAATTGCGCCAGTAACCGCCGCGATTGCCTGACAGGGTTTCCTGTTTGAAACCTCGCACCGTATATAGAGAGCCAATGCTGATTTGTTCACTGGCGTAGAGCGCATCGTCGCTGTACTGATACAACCATCGGGACCGGTAAGAAAAACGGTGATCCATCCAGTCCACGGGCTTATGTAAGTCAACACTGGCCACGATCGTGGTGAAATCAGAAACCCCACCACTAACCTGGCTAAGAGTTTCAATCCCCTGATGAACCGCCACATTCGAAAACACAGCCGAGCCATCGGAAAAGTAATGATCCCATGTCAACTTCAACTCGGCTGACGACAACACTCTGGAGCTGACATCAATAAGAACGTCTTCAATATAATTGCGGGTTTTATGGCGTTTAAGTGAGGCAGTTACAAACCATTTACTCTGTTGATTGCGATGCAGCAGTCGTTTGAGATTGAGGCGAGCTGTCTCTGCCATTCCGGAGGATTCAAACGCCAGATCCCTCCCTGTAACTTCTTGCCGGTATTCAAAATGTGAGTAATCAAGGGCGACTGTCCATAGCCCCAAGGGCAAATCCCAATGCCAGCTCAAACTTCGACTGCGATGCTTGCCCTGACCAAAATCGCTGTCCGACTGCAGGGAGAAATAGGTGTAATCGTATAAACCCAGCGGTGAATCCCAACCCAAAAATCCCTGTAACTGCGACTCGCCGGTTGCTTCCTGACCGGAATTATCCACTGTGAAGTTAAGCTCCCAGGGCCGATCCCGTTGATGCTTAACCTGCAACAGGCTTTGCCCCAGTGCTTTACCCGGCAGCAATCGCACAGAAGCCTGCATGGACTGCAATCTATTGATGTGATCAACGCCCTGCTCAATATCCCTCAAATTGAGCAGCTGCCCCGGCTTCAGAGAAAATATTTCAGAATAATTGGTATCCCCAGGCTCGATGCCGGCAAACGTCCCTTCCACAATATCAATCTGGAGGTCACCATCGGCCAGATTCTGCTCGCGCAAATAGGCGCGGCTGGTGATGTAACCTCTGGAGAAATACTCAGCCGAAACACGGTCTAATAAGGTATTAATATCCTTGAGAGTCAGGCATTTACCAATCAAAGGATCTGCCCACTGCTTAAGATCAGATGAGCTGAACAATGTCTGGCCGACAAAATTGATTGTGTCTATTGAAAAACAGGATCCGGATTTTTCGCCGGATAACGCTGCTGGTAAATTGGGGGAATGTGATCGGGTTTTCTGCCGCTGCTTTATTTCAAGATTACGCTGCAGGTGTTCCTGATACTGCTGATCCTGCCGGATCAATCGCTCAGGTTTCTGTAACTCTGATCCATATAACGGATAAGAAAAGCAAAACAGGCAGAGGCAGCCAACAGCCAAAAAACGGTTCATAGCCTGTGCCTTTCTTATTATTAGAAGAGCACAGGTTAAACAGTGAGGTAAGAGAGTCTATAAAGAGGAAGTATGAATTTGACTCATCATCCCTACTGTCATCCTGAGGAATGAAACAACGAAGGATATCTCAAACAGTTTCTGCCACACCCTGAGGATTCTTCACCGCTTGGCGGTTCAGAATGACAAGGCGGAATGATTCAGGATGACAAGGAGGAGCGGATTGGAACAAAAAGGAACTTAAAGCTCTTTAACCACCCAATCAATCACCTGACCATAACGCTCGGGCAGCAACTCTCTCAACTGCTCCAGAGCACCCGGCAGATCACCTCCCAGAGTGCGACTGAAATTGATGTGGCCCATCTTGCGACCTTCGCGCAAGTCTTTGCCATACCAGTAAGGCTCTGCACCCGGCACCGCCCACCAGTTGACGTCATAAGCAGTACCCAGAAGATTGATCATAACACTGGTGTCTTTCACCTGTGGTTGAGCAATCGGCAAGTTTGCCACTGCACGAACGTGGCTTTCGAACTGGCTGATATTGGCACCAGCCTGAGTCCAGTGAGCGGTATTGTGAACCCGTGGCGCCAACTCATTGATAATCAATTCATCGCCTACCCGGAAACACTCCATGGCCATAACACCCACGTAATCCAGCTCTTCCATCAGCGCACCCAACATGGCCTGGGCCTGTGGTTGCAGATGAGCCAAACGAGCAAGAGGAGCAACGGAGGCGGTCAAGACACCATCGAGCTGCAATGTCAGGGTCAGGGGGTAAAAGAACATTTGCCCGGCGCGATCACGCACGCCGACGATGGCACACTCTTCATCGAAATTAATGGCCTGCTCGACAATGGCCTGATTGCGCCAATCATCGGGAATTTCTGTGCCTTCTGCCTGCTTCAGCCAAAATTGACCACGACCATCGTAGCCACCGGTGCGCATTTTCATCAGCGCGCGCTCGCCCAGAGACGCATACACCTCATCGGCGGACAGAGAATCATCCACCAGATGCCAGGGAGCCGTTTTCAACGCCAGGTCATCTATCAGGGATTTTTGGGTGAAGCGATCCGCCAGCCGGCCAAACACTTCGCGGTTAACAAAATTGGGGTGATCGGCCAGCTTCTCGGTTACCGGGGTCACCGGCCACTTTTCGATTTCAGCGGTGATATAGTCTTCCGGCTTAAAATCCGGAACCACTTCAGCATCCAGAGCCACCGGCTCAACATCCACACCCAGGGGCATGGAAGCATGCTTCAGCATCGCTCCTAATTGACCGTGACCTAAAACCCAAACTTTGCTCATAGCGTTGTCTTTTTAACTGTTTGATTAAACCCGAGGATCCGGATTGGACAATACCGCGGTGGTTTGCTCAAAGCGGAAATCATTGATGCGATCAGCCAACTGCGGATCGTTATTGGCCAGAATCTGGCAGGCCAGCAGTCCCGCGTTAAACGCACCGGCACCACCAATTGCCAGAGTGCCTACGGCTACGCCGCGGGGCATCTGGACAATGGATAACAGGCTATCCTGACCACTCAGAGCTTTACTCTGCACGGGCACACCCAGCACCGGCAAACGAGTCTTGGATGCCACCATACCCGGTAAGTGAGCTGCTCCACCGGCACCGGCAATAATCACCTCATAACCATTGTCTACGGCCGACTCGGAGAAAGTCATCAGCTTATCCGGGGTGCGGTGAGCCGATACCACTTCCACGTGATAGGCGACTTCCAGCTTATCCAGAATATCGGTGGCTTCTTTCATGGTATCCCAGTCACTTTTGGAACCCATGATCACGGCGACTTTTGGTTGCATATGCCCTACTCCTGCCCTTTTTTGGCGGATTAAACGTAAAAACCCGCTCTAATGGCGGGTCTTTGCTTGGCCCTGAGTCAGGGCTTGATAAACTTTGATTGGGGTTTGGCGCTACTTTAACCCATTGATTTGGCAGCGCTTTTCCCAGAACCAACAGCAGAAACACCAAACATTTCGGCACTGGCCCTATAGAAAGAAGCGGGAATTTTACGCATGTTGGCAACCAATGCAAGTCCTATTTATGATGCCCCATCCCCCTGATATCGGGTTAGCCAATCGGCAAACAATCGCTAAAGCATCTTTGTCAGTTGCCGCTAAACTCTCCTAAGAAGACCTATATATTTCGGGAGATATGATCGTGAAACCCCAAACCACTTTGCGTCAGATAACTTTGCGCCATGTAACAACAACTTTGGTTGCACTGGCCGCAGCCGTCGGCATTCACTCAGCCGCTCATGCGGTATCCGCCACCGGCACCGCCACGGTGACCTCTTTTGCTGACCCGACCATTACCCCGGGAGCCGACACCGATTTCGGCCTGATTCCCCTGACCGTAGGCGCCACCTGCGCCATGGATAATGCCGGCACAGTCACCGGCAGCTGTATTGATCCCGGTGGCGTGCAATCCATGGGCGACTTTACAATTTCAGGGTTACAGCCCAGCGTTGCGGTTCGCTTTACCCTGACAGGTGGCGACAGTGCCGGTAGCGAAATCACGTTTACCGCCGCCGGCGAAGCCGATGACGGCACCACCACCCTGAGCCTGGTGGACAGCATCCAATCCAACGTAGGCACTTTTACGACCACCGCCGTACCCGACAACATCGTGGTCACCGTGTTTGGTGACATTCTGGTGAATTCGGCACTGACCGCCAACACGACCTACAACATGACCTACACACTGGATGTGGTTTACGAATAAAAGACCGTAATCAGCGACGCACTAAAAGCCGGGGAAACCCGGCTTTTTTGTGCTCGAGTTGATCACTGCGACTCTTCCGGCAAGGTTTCGAGCGGCATCAGGCCACCTTTCAAATCCCCGGCCGAACGTGACCAACTTTGATCAGCCTGCTGCAACGCCATCAATTGCGCACACTGATCTTTACCCGCATCCAGAAATGGGCCGCCAAATACGGTAAATAATTCACGGCCATTGACCTGCCTTTTGATCACAGAGAGGTAATCATGCTGCTCCAGCAAAGCAATATTCTGGCTGCTGATGCGTGCGTAGCTGCCCAACTGACACACCACCGCATCGTCCGGAGCCTGAACCAGGCGCTGATGACTGAGACGTATTCTGGCCGGCAGGTTCTTGGGCACCACCTCCTGAGCAAATCCGGGGGCCGAGAACTTATTACCCCGCACCACAAAGGCGGCTTGGTCGTTACCTGAATAATCGAGAATGGCCTGTTTGCGCTTATGGGCCTGATCCGACACGCGATAGGGACCGGCCACCACGTAACTCTGCCCGGTTTCATGGTTGCGGAATACGTGCAGCTCATACTCATCATCCGGCAGTCGCGCGCGAATCATGTCCATATTGGGGACACTGTTGAACAGGCCCAGCTGAACGTAATAATCCTCGAAATTATGCGGGTATACTCTGGGGATTTTGCGCAACATCCAGGGCGTCTCCCGACCTGCAATTGTGCGCTTTGCGTTGTCCTGTGTAATTCTTGCCGGAGCAGCTGAGACCTTGGACTTTTCAACCCCAGCCGCTTTCACAGAAGCCTCTGACACCGAGGCCACTTGTACCAAAGTTAGCTTTTCTCTGTCTTCTGGCGGCACATCTGGCTCCGCTATAAAACGCTCTACCACCAGATCCGGCAGCCACTGGGCGCCCCCCTCCTGCGTGGTGATGACCGGCTTCAGCGACTGGCGCAATTTCAGCGAGCGTTCCACCAGATAATCGGGATCAATCTTGACCTTGTACTTGCCGGGCGCCAGCTGTGAAAACAGGTAATAACCATCCATCTCAGTCACCGTAGTGGCCACCGTGCGATTATCTTCACTGATGAGCGTCAGGGGCACACCGCCCTGGGCCCGGCTCATGCCGTTGTGGGAAAAGTACACCGAACCTTCGACTTCGTTCATGATTTGCAGCGGTACCTCAAACAAGGCCATACCACCGGGATGGGTTTTAATCACCGCATTCTCAACCACAGGCTGCAGATAGGGGTCATCGATTGAGGCCAAATCCACTTCGACCTTCTGGTGGGCATTGGGCGATGCCCCCACCAGCAGCACATCGCCGGTTTCCGACGTCGATAAATTGTGCCAACGGCGATTGCCGCGGAAGGATACGTCCTCAAGCCCCTCATCGCCCTCATCAAACACACGGTTGCGGTTGTTATCCACATAGGCGCGAGCATGAATGCGTGAACTGTAGCGCGATGCCTGATTATTCAGCACCACACTGCGGTCAAACGGGCTGAAATCCAAAGCCGTGGACACGCCCACGCTGGCAGCCCACTGTTCATCGTGGTTGTAGCCCACCGAAAAATTCAGATTGAAATAATCGTGACGCCAATTCAAACCGTGGGAGAAAGACCATTCGCTGAGCCGATCAGGGGCATACTGCACCCGGGTATTCATAAAAAACTTTTGATGGTTGCGCCAGCGAATCTCACCATTGAGCGACTGTAACTCCCAGTCATTCACCGGGTCCAACCGGGTTCGCAACGAATACTGGTGCTTGCCAATCAACTGGGTGGCAAACAGATCCGCCGCCATTTCATTGCCCCCGAGATTGCTGTTGTAGATCAACGAGCCCTGAATACTGCCGCCGGGCACCCGCTTGTAGAGCGTGCCATTCAAATAGGCATTGTCATCGGCATCGTACCAATCGGAATAGCGGCTGTTCAGACGCCAGCCCAACTGATTGGATTCTGAAAAGCTGCCACTGAACAGGGTATTGAGTTCAGAGCGCAGAGGATTCGATGAGCTCTGCAACTCACTGTCAAAATCACGATCAAACCAGGACAGATCACTGTTAATCCGAACCCCGCCAAAACGACCTGACATCCCCATAAACCACGCCTGACCATTTTTATCATCCAGAACGGTTTCAGCCTCGACACCAATACTGGCAAAGTTTTTCAGAAATCGGCCGCTGAGATAACGGCGGGACTCGCCACTGTCATCTTCACTCAACTGATGAACCCCAATCCCCAGAGAGGCGCTGTCACTGAGCCCATAGAGCAGGCTCAGGCGGCCCTCAAGATTACTCTCCATGGCATCGTTGCCTGCATCAATTAAGTGCTCGCTGCGATCGAGCAAAAAGCCTTCAAACCCCAGCTCGCCCTGATTCAGGCTGTTGCCATCCACATAAACTGTCTTGCTCAACTCCTGAATATCACCCTGAGGATTGTAGAGCTTGATGGTAAAATCATTTACACCAGTCAACAGATCAACGTCTTCAAAAATCAACCGGCCATCGTCATTGGTAACACTCGATGACAGAAACAAATTGCCGCGGAACAGCTCGGCACGCCACCCGGACGGCACATTCAAATCCACCGTCAGGCGCCGGAAACGCCCTGCGCCACTGGCCTCGCTGCCAAACTTGATGCCCAAACCACTGGCCGATGAATGCACCAAATTATCGCGATGGGTACTGATATCGCCAAAGCTGTAATTGGAGATCCCCAATGGGAAGCTGCTCTCCGGGGCGTTTTCGCGGAAAAACTTCAGGCGCTGCGAGTTGGAGTTCTCGGTGTCGCGGATATTCCACTCCACACTGTGGTACAGCAGATCCGCCACCCCTGTGGTATTGACCCGCAGAGATGAATCATCGGCTTCATTCCAGACGCTGTTTACCGACAGATAAAAAGACGGCGGGGTAAACACCTTATAACCATCAGCAAATGCCAGATCCGGCTCAAACTGATAACTGCCGGCATTGTAGCTGCGGGCTTTACGAGCCATTAGGGGCGCGTACTGCGGTTGTTCAGAAGCAAAGGTCAGCAGCAACTTGCTGTAATCAAAGGTAAGCGAGGCCTCCAGCAGTCCCTGCCAATCGGCGAGCGATAAATACGGGGTAAAACCATCATCCAGTGTTTGCGCCAGAGCCACATCCGGGCATTGATCCTGCGGCAGCGACAACTTCACATGCCCCCCATCCACAGCAGCCGATACATCCAGCGCGTAAGCCAGCCCATCCACAGGTAAATACAGCTCACCTGCCAGGTGATAGCCCTCGAGTGACGATGACAACAGATTAGGCCCGGCCTTTAAAGCCACCACCAGCCAATCCTCTTCTCTGGCCGGCTGCATGTGCTCAGCCACATCGTATTGGCACTCCGCTGCCTCAGCCAAAGGGGACCCCGGCAACAGCAAAACGGGCAGCAGTAAAACGCAGAAAGCCAGACATTGCTGCCTGACTCCCGAAACCTCTGCTTTAAGCCGGCCAACCGCTCTCATAGGCAACTACCGGTAAGGCACCTTCAGCTGGGTTTCCAGGTTGCCCGATATGCCGTGCTCCACAAAAGAGACGCTGACATCCCCCTCCGGCTCTCCCGATAAAGGCAATGTCAGGTAGCGCTGATTGATATTGGGGTAAACCGAGATACCCTTTACAAAGGCCAGTGACTGGCCACCTGAAGACACATCAAACTCGCCATAAATTGAGCGCCCCCCCTGCCGCTGCAGGCGCAAACCAAGTTGCCACTGACCCTGTTTATTTTGGGTGATGACCGCCTGATCCATGACCAATCCAGCGCCTTCGCGTAAATTGCCCTGACGCACAAATACCGGAATGTTATAGGCCATCTGTTTGGAAAACTGGGGTGCCCCCGAATCACCTTCCGTCGCCGGGCGGGTCAGTACCCGCACAAACGAGTAATACTCACCCTTGGCCAGATCCGGGTATTTTTTGAGTTTGAAGCGCACCACCTGAGACTGCCCTGACGCCAAAGCTCCTTTACGGGGGGAAAACTTGATCAACTCACCGGCCGAATGCTCTGGTTGATGATCACGCTCATAAAACTCAATCCGGCCATCTTCCTGCATGGCCGCGGCCCGCAAAGCAATGCGATACACAATCGGCTCAGGGCCGTTATTGAGCAATCGCATGGAATGGGAACGCTTGGCACCCTCAAACACGATCCGCTGCTCAGACAAACTCACCCCGTGCAGGCTCGTCACCCACAGCAGAATCGTCAAAAAAATGAATATGCGAGACAAATTTCAACCCCCATAAGAAAATCGTCAAAAAAACGACAACAGAGATCCTGTATCAGCACAGAGCGTGCCAGCTGGGACACTGAAAGGCCGGCGATTTCATACCTTCGCCCGATGGAGAAAAATACCGCCACCCTTCAGATTGTCCGTGATCAAATATGGCGATAAAAAAATGGATTCATCAGCCCCTGACTTTTCCCAGCTGGCCGATCAAGAGTTTCACTACTGGCAGGAGCTTGCCTATGACGACCCGAATAAACGCCCCAAAGCCAACACCATCACAGCACGAAAACAACGGATTAATAGGCTGAAAACCCACTTTGGCAGCACCCCCATTGATGCTATCAGCACTTTTGATGTCGCCAGATATTACGACACCCTAACCAGCACCCATGAATACCAAAAGATAAGAGGCATTCTCACCAGTGTCTTTCAATACGCCAGAACTAGAGGCCTATTCCCCGATCATCTGGTCAACCCGGGACAAGCGGCCCAACTTAAACGCGTTGCCAAACCCACCAGCCGCAAAGCTATGGAACCCGCTCAATACCGCGCGATTTATCATGAAGCACCAGAATGGCTGCAGATCGCCATGGATTTGATTCTTCAAACTGCCTTAAGGCAACAGGATATCTGGGCTCTGCGGTGGGATCAGATCAGAGACAACGGCCTGTTTGTTATCCCGCAGAAGTCCCAGACCCAGCGGAGAAACCAGCAACGACAAAGTCACTTGTGCTTCGAACTGGATAAAAACCACAGCCTGACAGCCATTTTAAATCGAGCCGCTGGCGTCAAACGTGAACTGGAAGAGCACTACCAACAAGCCAAATCCTGCCCTTTTATCGTTATGAGAACAGATATACAACGAATCAAACACTCTGCAAACAAGAACAGCCCCTTCCAAATCAACCGAACTCTGGCAGCCCACGCCCTGAAAAAAGCCAGAGACAGAGCAATGGAAAATACTAATTTTTTCAACGGGTTAACCCGAGAACAATTACCGGCCTTCCATGGCATCCGAAAATTAAGCCTGCAATTAATGCGAAAAGCCGGCGCAGATGACCAGTATTTACAAGCCATCGCCGCACATACCGATTTCAAACTGACTGAAGAAAGCTACCTGACACCCAACACAACGAGCTGGCAAAAGCTTGGGCACTATGACATTAAACTGCCTTAAGGGGACCGCCAAACAGCCGACCAAATGGTGTACAGTTGAACCATATTTGCATCAAAAAGAGAGTTCTATTAAAAGTGAACAGATTTATGAGATCAAATACAAGAAACCCTAATTCACAAGGCTATACAGAGCGAAAAAAAGGTCTAAAATAAGAATTATATTTAACCCTCAAAATATACCCACACTAATCTGAGGCTGATATGAGCGGTGTAACAAAAATGATGGCTGGCGTTTCTGCCAGCATTACAGAGTTTAAGGCAAACCCTAATTCAGTGATTCAACAATCTGATGGAGAGGCAGTGGCTGTGCTAAAGAGCAACGAACCCTGCTTCTACGCGGTACCACCAGCACTGTTTGAAATGATGACTGAGGCAATGGAAGATCTGGCTTTATTGACTCAATCCAATGAACGATTGAATGACGGCAAAACTACCATCGAAGTAAGTTTGAATGACCTATAAACTGAAATTTCACCCAGATGCCTTAAAGGAATGGGAAAATCTTCCGACAGTGGTGAAAAGCTTTTTCAAAAAGAAACTAAAAGAACGCTTGGAGCATCCACATATTCCAAAGGCGAGACTATCCGGAGCTCAAAATATTTATAAAATAAAAATTAAAAATCCGCCTTTTCGCCTGACATATCATGTCAATGATAACGAACTTATTGTTACAGCCTTAAGTATTGGTAAGAGAGATAAAGACGTTTACAAAGATATGCTCAAACGCATCTAAGGCTCTGAGCCATAGCCACAACCTTCATCATATGCTTAGGAGGCAAGAAATGGTAAATCTACCGCCAGAAACCCTAAATTAAAGGCTAAAGCCTCTGGCGGCTCAGAATTTGGTAGGACTACCCAGATTCGAACTGGGGACCTCTACCATGTCAAGGTAGCGCTCTAACCAACTGAGCTATAGTCCTAGAAAAGAGGCGCGAACTTTACCAGCGATATTTAATTATGACAACCCCACAACCTGTCATTCTGACAAGCTTTTGCTCCTGCAAAGCCTGCATACATGCCTTCCATGGCAATAAGCAAAGCGAAGAATCTAATCTGGAACACACTCCTTCTTTGTCACACCGAACACCCTATCCTGAAACCCCGAACGTCCCATCCTCGTCATCCCGAACGAACGTGAGGGATCTCCCAATCAATCTACAGACCTAGCCCTATAACTCCTAACCCCCTTTCGAATAAACACCGCAAACACCCCAATCATCCCACCCAGCACAACCGACAGAGCCATAACCAAATGACGTTTTGGGCTCACAGGTTTCTTGGGATCAAACGCCCACTTCACCACATTAATGCCTTCAACATCACCAACGGTATCCATAGTAGCCCGCTGTACACGCATTAATATCAGCTCTTTTTGTAATTCAGCCCGCGCTAAAGACTCTGCCTCCAATACGAATTCACTCTGTAACTGCGCCTCGAAAGCGGCGATATCACGATCCAGCGCTGTGCGCTTGCCTTCAATCAAATTCAATGCCGCAGCTTTTGAAGCGGCTTTTACCAAGGTATTTAATTGCTCTGCCATACCATCCGGACTAACCGTCTCCACCGTAACGCCATACACCTTGCTTTTTCGGCCTGGCGACTTCACTTTTGCTGACAGGCTGCGATCCAGAACTGAAGCCTGAAATTCCTTATCAGTAATAAGCCTACCCGAAAGCTCTGAAAGCTCTGAAAGCTCTGAAAACTCCTCAGGTTCAACAAACAAACTACGGCTTTCAAGCGCCGTTAAAGATTGGTATTGCAACGCAACCGAGTAAACATCCTTTTGCAAAGACAACCAGCCACCGCCAACCAATGTCGCCAGCACAGTACAAGCTACAATCAACCACTTTCCCTGCCACATAATCACAAACAACTCCATCAAATCGATTTCGTCGTCCCGGTAGTCTTGATAGTTATTGTTATTATTCGGTGAATCACCTTGCTGATTCATATATCCCCCGCACGCAGCCTAAATAAGCAAAAAAACAAAGCACAAAGGTATCTATCCCGCCCTTTTAAGACAACCATTAAAATCTCACGAAACCTCAAATAATTGCTTAAAAATCAAACAGTTAATTTTTTTAAAATAAAAGGTTGACGCCCCAGACACGGGTCATTATTATACGCGCCATCTTGTGACGGACGCACAGCATCCCAAACAGGAATACCAATCCGCCTTAGCTCAGTTGGTAGAGCAAATGACTGTTAATCATTGGGTCGCTGGTTCGAGCCCAGCAGGCGGAGCCAAATTTAAAAGGGGGAAGCAGAAATGCTTCCCCCTTTTTTGTTTCTATTGACTCATATCACATTAGAGAAACCCTTTTGTAGCTCTGGTTTATAAAATTCGATATAAATAGTCCCAGAAACGCACAACCTCGTCATTGCGAGGAGCAACGCGACGAAGCAATCTTCAGCAAAAGGCTCACAACACCAATGCTCCAACGCCTGTTCAACGCCAACCGCTCCACCAAACGCACCATCACTGTCATTTACGACATACTAGCCATTTCCATAAGCTTATATTTGGCTATTGCACTACGCTTAGGCGAGATAACCATCAAACTGGACCTGCCAATCCTAGCCAGCTTTGCAACAACGCTATTGATCTCCTTGGCTTTGATGATAAAGCTGGGTCTTTACCGTGCCATTCTGCGTTACGCTCCCCTGGAAAGCCTATTATCTATCGCCATGGCGACCACTTTTTCTGCCATTGCCCTAGCCTGTAGCAGCTTCTTTTTCCAATCAGATATACCCAGATCATCCCCTATCATCTACCTATTAGCTTGCACAATATTACTGGGTGCTCCGCGAATACTGATCCGCAACCTGATTCAATTTAGCCGCTACGGTATCAATGGCTTAAATAAAACCGACAAGTATAAAGAACCTGTCATTATCTACGGCGCAGGATATGCCGGCTACCAGCTAGCTCAAAACCTGAATAACGACCACAAATACATCGCCAAAGCCTTTGTGGATGACGACAAAAAATTGTGGGGCAACAAACTAAAAAACATCAACGTCTACCAACCTGAAAAGCTGGATGAATTGGCTAGACGCTACCAGGTAAAAACCGTGCTATTGGCCCTAGGCAGCGCAACACGATCTGAGCGCCGAGCAATTGTCGATCAAATTGAAAAAGCAAACCTAAAAGCGCAAACCATCCCCCCTATAAATGACATCATCTCAGGCAAAGCCCGTATTGAAGATATCAAACCCGTAGCCATTGAAGACTTACTGGGCAGAGATCCTGTCCCGCCAAAACTTGAATTGATGAATGCCTGTATCAAAGACAAGAATGTAATGGTAACTGGTGCTGGTGGATCAATCGGTTCTGAGCTTTGCCGAAAAATTATCGCTCAAAACCCACAAACACTGGTTTTATTTGAACTAAATGAATTTGCCCTCTACCAGTTAGAACAAGAGCTAACAACATTAAGCACCAAGCACCCTGAAATTAATACCAAGATTGTTCACACGATTGGCAATATCCAGGATCAACAAACACTGGAACAAGCCATGAAAGATAATCAGATTCAGACCATATACCACGCTGCAGCCTACAAGCATGTGCCACTGGTAGAAGATAATATTAACGCTGGAGTAAAAAACAATATTGTTGGCACTTGGCGATGTGCCGAAGCTGCTATCAATACAAGCGTAGAATCTTTTGTGCTGATTTCTACCGACAAAGCCGTACGCCCTACCAATATTATGGGTGCCACCAAACGCATGGCAGAACTTGTGCTTCAAGCACTCTCTCAGCGACAAAATACAACCCGTTTTACCATGGTAAGATTTGGCAATGTGCTAGGATCTTCCGGGTCTGTAATACCAAAATTTAAAGAACAAATCGCAAAAGGCGGGCCCATCACCCTTACTCACCCGAATATTATCAGGTATTTTATGACTATCCCTGAAGCGGCAGAATTGGTGATTCAAGCTGGTGCTATGGGTAAAGGTGGAGATGTATTCGTACTAGATATGGGCGAACCAGTTAAGATTATAGATCTAGCAAAGAGAATGATTAGCCTATCCGGCATGAAAGAAAAAACCCACAACACCCTCTCAGGTGATATAGCTATTGAAATAACCGGACTACGACCAGGCGAAAAGCTCTATGAAGAACTATTGATCGGAGATAATGTAACAGGAACGAAACACCCTAGAATTATGAGGGCGGAAGAAAAATTTATTTCTTGGGAAAAGACCAAGGAATTTCTTAATACATTTTCCGAGAGCAATGATAAAGCCATTTTGACCGACAAATTATTAAAGGCTCCAACCGATTATAAAATATCTTCATCAACCGGAAATCCTGATAATAAGATACTTAAATTAGCAAATAGCTAACACCTTATGAAAATTCTTATAACCGGTGCCTCCGGATTTATAGGCCGAAAAGTCTATGATAGATTAACTAAAAATCACGAGCATGAAGTCGTCAGCTGTGTTCGGAGAAAGAATTCTAATAGCCCAGTCAGCTCACTAGAAATTGGAACCATCAACTCAAAAACGAATTGGACTGATGCTTTAAAAGATTGCGACGTGGTAATTCATTTGGCCGCAAGAGCACACATCCTTGAACAAAATGAAGATAATCCAATAGAATTATTTAGAGAAAGCAACACCAAAGCTACGATCAACCTAGCCAATCAAGCTGCACAGGCCGGTGTAAAACGTTTTATTTTTATCAGCTCTATCGGCGTAAATGGCTCATCCAATAAAACGCCCTTTAAAGAAACAGACTGTCCTGAACCTTCCGAGCCTTATGCTATAAGCAAGTGGGAGGCTGAACAAGGCCTATGGGGAATTCAAGGTAATACTGATTTAGAAATTGTGATCATCAGACCACCCTTGGTTTACGGCAGCAATGCGCCTGGAAATTTTGGTAAAATGGTAAGATGGATTGAATCAGGCATTCCGCTGCCTCTAGGCGCTATCAACAACAAGCGATCCCTAATTTCCGTAGACAACCTCACAGATATAATTTTAAGGTGCGTAACCCTAAAAGAAGCCGCTAACCAACTATTTTTGGTGAGTGATGGCCACAACATTTCTACAACAGAACTATTAAGAGCCATAGCAAAAGCCAAAAAAGTGCCAAGCCGCTTAGTACCAATACCACCTATAGCTTTAAAGATAGCCGCAAAATTAATAGGAAAACAAGAAATAGCTAAGAAAATTATAGATTCTCTACAAGTGGATCCTACAAAATCAAAAGACCTACTAGGCTTCCGCTCTAGGAAAAAAACCACCGACTTGATAAAAGAAATTATTTAACAAAAATGCTCCGACTATTCGATATAATATTTTCATTTACAGGGCTAGTCCTTCTTAGCCCTATTTTGGTACTGCTAACTATTATCGGTATATTTGATACAGGCTCTCCTCTATTCAGGCAATCTAGAGTTGGGCGACATAAACAGCCTTTCACACTAGTAAAATTTAGGACGATGAAACCGAATACAGAATCAGTTGCAACACATTTAGTCGATTCATCTACAATAACAAAATTTGGCCATTTTCTTAGAAGAACTAAACTAGACGAATTACCCCAACTTTGGAATGTTTTAATAGGCGAAATGAGCCTAGTCGGTCCTAGACCATGTCTTTTAAATCAATTAGAACTAATAGCCGAGAGAGAAAAGCAAGATATATTTAAAGTTCGCCCAGGAATTACAGGCCTAGCACAAATCAACAAAATTGATATGTCTACCCCAGAAAAGTTAGCGGAAGTAGACAAGATCATGATAGAAGAATTATCTGTTTACAAGTATTTTCATTACATTCTAATGACAGTTATAGGAAAAGGATTGGGAGATAGAGTTAAATAACCCTGAAGAACATTAACTACTCCAAATCATATGATAAGCCATTGTATAAGCCACAGAAAAATCCGCACGAACAACCTCACCAGCAGCGTTACTAAAATGGTAAAAAGCGGACTACAGACAACTTCCGATTACGAGTTCTATCTGAGCCAACTCATATGACTTCAGAACTACTAGGAATTTCAGGCATTCTATTCTCTGGAATTCTTGTTTTCTTTTTTTCTGCTAAATATCCAGAGTATTCACGTGCACTTTTTGCTGCATACAGCTTAAGAGTACTTACTATTTGTTTTAATGAATTCATTGCCCCCTTGCCTGACAGCCGAGGCGATGCCATAAACTTTGAGGAGTATGCCTGGCAATTATCTAAAGACGGGCTAGAAAACATACTTCTCCAGTTTAATGGCCCGTCTAGTTATTTCCTGAGCTGGCTTGTTTCAATAATCTATTATTTTACCGACCGAAGTCCTTTGTTAATACAATCTATCAGCTTAACTTTTGGGATGGCTTCTGTTTTATCTGGTGCATTATTAAGCAAAGAGCTTTGGGGCAGAAGAACTTCCAAAAAAGTGGTATGGGCGCTAGCTATTTTCCCTTCATTAATATTGTACTCCGTTTTGATCCTACGGGAAGCTTATATAATTTTTTTCCTCCTGTGCGCCATTCGTTACATGGTCACATGGATAAGATCAGGATCCCCACGCTCCATTATATTTGGAGTAACTTCTTTCGTTGCAGCAGGTTTTTTCCATGGCGCGATGTTTTTGGGAGTATTTATCTTTGCTGGATTAATCCTATTAAAGCTTGTTAAAAATTCTTATAGAGCAAGGGGAAAGACAAAACTAATATCATTTGCAACCCTTATCGTGTGTAGCATTTTCTTTTTAACCTCACTTAACTTATTGAAAAGTGAAAAAATTCCTAAGTTAGGATCACTTGACAAGCTCCTTAATATTGAAAGAGTTTTATTCGTAATTCAGTCAAAATCTGGCAAAAATGAAGGAGGCGCAGATTATCCAGATTGGGTTACACCTAAAAAACCAATTGAGATACTTTATTTATCCCCTATTCGGATAAGCTATTATCTTTTTTCGCCTTTCATATGGGATATCAAGAAAAGCTCCCATCTAATTGGAATGATCGATGGCTTTCTGTATTTCTTTCTAACAATATTAATTTGGAAAAGTAGATCTTACATATGGAGCAATCCTGCAGCAAAATCAATTTTATTTTCCACTCTTATTTTTATAATAATCTTTTCATTTGGCTCAGGGAATTTTGGGACAGGAATTAGACATAGAGCAAAACTTGCAATATTGATAATAATTTTAGCTGGACCAGCTCTACCTGCCATAAAGAGAAGGGTGGGTTATTTACCAGATACAAACCCTCAATGAGAGTTCCCAACGTACTTATAGGTGTCAACTCAAAAAGTCACACTACTTATCCATAATTATCAGATCCGCATAAACATCCATATGTAGTGATACGATTTTTTGTATTGAAAATTTATCCTCTGCTAACTGCCTCCCTGACAACCCCATTTTTTTACGCAAACTAGCATCTTCAACAAACCTCTTTATCGCCGATGCCAGTTTCACCGAATCACGCGGGGGAACCAGAATTCCCGTAATATTTGATATTACTGCATCCCTACAGCCAGGCACATCCGTTGTTACAATAGGCCTTCCGCAAGCCGCAGCCTCTATAAGAGATTTGGGCAAGCCTTCACGATAAGAAGGTAAACATACAATATGAGATTCTGCATAATCTTTAGCTATATCATCACTATATCCAAGATATTGAACATTTCCTTCTTTAACAATCAGATCCAATTCAGCCATTGATAGCGACGATGAATTATCCTGATCAATCTCGCCAACAAGCTTAAAAATAACTTTAACATCTTCCTCTTTTAAGATTCTTGCTGCTTCAGCAAACTCGAAAACCCCCTTGTCTCTTAACAGCCTTGAAGCCATTATCACTACAGGGGTACTTATTTGTTCTGTTGAATATGGAAATTCAATAAGATTCACGCCAGACCCAGGAATAAGAACTGACTTACTTTCAACAAGCAAACCAGAATCAATAAAATAATTTTGATCATTTATATTTTGAAAGATAACTCTTAGATTTGACTTGCCAAAAATAAACCTTGCAAGCAAGTTAAATATAAACCTAATAATTAAATCCCGCTTAGAACTGGAAATAAAAACCGACCCTAAACCAGCTATTGCAGCACAACTCCCCCTTACCCCTAACACTCGAGCAAGAAAACCACCAATAACAACTTGCTTCAAGGTAACCAAATGAACAAGGTCCGGCCTAACGTTTATAAAAAGAGTAAAAACATCATATACACCTTTAAACTCATTAATGATACTTTGTTTTCCTCTTTGCACTCTAACGGAGTGATAAGTAAACCCGAGATTCTTTATAGTAGATATATCATTGTCCACATCCTTTGAACTTGGAGCAGCCACATGGACATCATAACCTGATTTTTTGGCCTCAACCGCAATATCCAAACGATGGGACAAAAAGTATTTAACATTATTAACAAGAAAAATAACTTTTTTCATAAAAAAACAAAATATATATAGAACCACTTAACTAATAATCTGTTCTTCCAAATAGTAATTCGATGAAAGAACTTTATCCTTCCCATGCTTCTAAATATTTTTCCGACATAATGCCCAGGCCAAAATTGTTTTTAATTCTATCGCGAGCTGCTTTCTTTCTATTAGCCCAAAGCGATGATTCCCTTTTAGCCTCTACGGCTAAGCTAATAGCGTCACCTAAATCTGATGGAGAAGAAGGGGGGACAACCCAGCCACTATCTCCGACTATATAAGCTGCATCACCAACATCAGTCGTAACACAAGGTATACCACAAGACATAGCCTCACATATTACATTAGGAAAAGCTTCACCGAAGGCGCTGGAGGTAACATGCAAATCAATTGCATTCATTATTGACGGAATATCCTCTTGTCGCCCCAAAAGATGAACCGCACCAGGGAGATTAAGGTCATCAAGATTTTTTGTTAATTCCTCATTTGAGTCATCTAGCCCAGAACCTACCAAAAGTAGATCAACAGAGCAGCCTTTTTTTACCAAATAGCTGAGACTATTCAAAAGATTCAAATGATCCTTCTGAGGAGCATAACGACCTACACTGCCTACTAAAAAGTCACTTTCACAAGCACTTAAGTTCTCTCTTACTTTTTCTCGCAACTGTAAATCAGGTATAAAATTTCCTGTATCATACCCATTTCTAACTACCACAGCCCTACTCTCAGAATAACCCTCATTAACATGTATTTCTTTTGATTTATCTCCACAATATATAACGGCCTTAGGTATGAAATGCGAAAGCAAAGCACAGGCCTTAGAAATTAAGCGAGTTAACAAAGGGTCTACACCAGGTATCAAATTTGTGTGATGAACCCCCCAAAAAATATCGACATTTCTAAAAAAGAAGCCACATAAGGCCGCGATAAAATTCCCATGATACATCCAACCCTGTATAAGATCAGGCTTAGACTTTCGTATTATGGAGAACATTTTGCGCACACTCCAAATATCAGACTGTAAATCCAATATATGAATTTTCACACCCTCAGCTTCAAGCAAAGGGACATACTTCCCTCCATTGCCAAGGCAAACTACCTCATGAATATGCTGAGGCAAAGAAAGAATCAATCGGTATAAAACCGCTTCTGCACCACCGTCTTTAAGATCAGTTATAATATGGATAATCTTCAATTAGAAAAACTCCCAATAATACGCTGATACTGATCAGCAACATTATCAACATTAAAATATTCAGCCCTCTCTTGTAATAAACGACTATCAAAATTGCTATTTCTTAGCACATTAGAAATTGAACGCGCCAAGGCAACTTCATCATCAACTGGCACCAAAATACCTATATTGTCTGAATTTAGTATTTCACTCGGGCCACTAGGGCAGTCAGTCGAAATTACAGGAGTCCCCAATGACAAAGCCTCAACAATTACGTTCCCAAAGCCCTCAAAATCAGAAGAAAGAACTAGAACATCCGCTCGCGTAATATATTGAAAAGGATTATCTACAAACCCCAAAAATCTAACATTTGAAGACAAATTAAGTTGATTAACAAGATTTTCCAAAGTGTTCCGCTCACCCCCGTCCCCCAGTATCAGCAATTTGGCAGAGGGGATCCCCTTTACAACATCCGAAAACGAATGAATAAGTAGATCAAACCTTTTTTGGACAACAAGCCTACCTACACCAATAATTGTTGGGCTATCAAAATCATCTAGAGTTGAAGCTTCAGCCATTTTTTGGATTGAAGTTGTATCTACAGGGTTATAAATTATTTCTATGTTCTTCAAATCCAAACCAAGTACTGACGACAAATCCTTTGCTACGCCTTTCGAAACAGCAATCACTTTCGTAGCACTTCGGTACAACACTTTTGCACCAAACAGTATCAACCCTCGTTTAAAAAAATTGAGCGCTGCTTTCTCGTTAGTAAAATTATTATGTTCTGTAACTATCAACTGACAGCGTTTGAAAGAAAGCAACCAACATAAGATTGACACCAAATTTAAATGGGTCAAGCACGTGAAAACAGTTTTAGATTTGCAGTTCCAAAAAAAGTTAAAAATGAAAAAGAAGCTTTTTAATGCGCCTCCCCTGCCTATAACTTTATAACCTACATTTTCAATCAAAAGATCCTTATATGGCCCCTCTTCAGAGAGCACAAGAATCTCCACATCCTCACCTCTAGAAGCTAATTTATTAGCAATATCAATAAAGACTCTTTCCGCCCCGCCGCCCCTAAATGAAGGCATAAAAAAATTAATCACTTATGCCGTCTCAATAATCGTCACATGAAATTTCACTTTGACCACCTTATCATCTTCACGTAGCCCTTTTATTAGAACATTAATTTAAAGCTAGCATTATTTTAAACTTCTCCTTCGTTTTAGAAGCTAAAAGATCAACTAATTCAGGAACTTCCATATCTACACCACCACTATGAACTTCGTCAAAATTATTAATCAACTCCTCAGACGACAGAGTAGATGCTGAAAGGACCAGGCCACGATGAACATTCAGCCCATCCAAAATACCCCACTTTGCTCCTTCGTCATAAGCTACTGCTGTGACAGGGACCCCTAAAGACCTCGCAAAAATAGCGGAATGCATTCTCGAAGCTACTAAAATATCAACACCCATATATTGATCAAGAAGCCCTTCAAATCCCAACTCACCCTCTACAATCTCCAATTCAACATTTGGATTTTGAGAAGCAATAATATAAAGCTCTTTCTCATAAGGCTCTAAATTATAGGTTACTTGTGGAATAATTTTTATTTGGAGATCTTTCTTTGAAATATGAGAAACCAACTTTGAAAAAGCATTTAAATATCGAGAATAGATTTCATCATTAGGTAATTCCCTCCGACCAATTAAGGTCAATCCAACAAGACCAGTTACGCCGCGATGAAGCATGGTTTTATTTTTATGTAAATATTGGTTAATCACATAAAAAGATAGATCTGGAATTCTGTCAAGTGAAGGGCATTCACTTAGCTTTAGCTCATTATATAGATAATTATATGAATCATTTTCCCTTACCAAAAAAGCCTTGGAATTTTTTACCGCAGCCTTCATCAACCACTTAGCTATTTTACTTTTTAAAGGCCAAACAGAAGCCCCAATACAAAAAACTGGCTTTTCAAGCATCAAACAAAAAAAAGGATTTACACACAACTCGAAAATTTTTAGGGCCTCACCAGCCCCGCCGCTTCCTCGAAAGTTTCTTCCATTCCAAATAACAATATCTGCCTGGTTATATACATCAAAGGTATTTTTTTGCTTGGATGTTAATAGCACTCTTACAAAAGAAGAAGGAACATTAAATCGTAGTAAAATTAACAAAAACACACAGAATATTGCCTGAAAAACCCGACCCAAAGAACGTGACCATCTTCCTCTGTTAAAATATGTATTAATTACCCCCCCAACCACAGGCAACCCGTAACCTTCTTCATAATGCCCAAATTCTTCTCGAACAGCTAAAAGCTCATTCGCCCCAAAATAGGTAGATATTGTAATATTTGAAGATACATTATCTCGGCAAAGCTCTATCAAAGCCCTTTGCATAACATCATCTCCAGTATTTGTCTGCTGGGCAAAGTCTAACAAAAGCACATTTATATTATTTTTAGGCATTTACACTGTCCCCTGAAAGCACAGCTTGATATACATTCTTTAAGGTTTGTCCACCACGACTCCAATGGTAAGTCTTACTTTCAATGAAATTATTTTCTCCATCTTTTTTCAATAAATCTTGATCTTTGATTAGGCGCCCAATATTTTCTCCCAACTCACCACACAAAATGGATTCTTCATCAATAAATTGCCCTTTTAAAACTTCAGGGATCCCCCAACTACCTTGAGTTAAGATAGGCAGCCCACAAGCAATAGATTCAAAAATAACTGTAGGTATGGACTCATACCCAAGAGAGGGAAACACACTTAAATCTGCAGCATTATAAAATTTAGGCAAATCTCTTTCTGGAACATTTATTCTGAGATCAATATATTTTCTTTCTTTCGCCAATAGTATTATCTTATCAAGGTAATTTTTTTGCCTTCCCAAATAACCCAAAACTAAAAGAAGTTTAGTATTTGGAAATAAATCATGAACAGAATCCATTGCATAAATCAGATAATCAACGCCCTTCTTGCTAGCAGCACGCCCTACAAACAAAACAACAAAGTCATCATCTGAAACTCGAATATCATTGCGTAATTTTTGCCTTAGCGCTATATCAGGCTTAAAGAGATCCGAGTCAACGCCATTATAGATAACCTTTATATTAGCCTCAGGAACAGAATACATATCAACCATCTCTTTAACCTGAAACTTACTTGGAGACAACACAAGATCCGCATTACACCAGGAAAATCGGTCTAACGCATGCTGTAAAACTCCATTAAATCTTAGCGCAAAATAAAATAATGCACTGCCTTGTTTAGCAGCATTCAACTCTGGCGTAGAAGTACCATGAGCCGTATATACTAATTTAGCATTAAGCCAACCTAATAATTTCAAAACAACTAGAAGAGGTATATTCAGGTGATGCACATGAATTACATCATAGCGTTTCCAGCCACGCAGCTTAAGAAAACATAGAAAAATCATCATTTCATATATGAACGATTTAACAACACCCTTAAAACAGCCATTACCTACTGACCAAACATCTATATCTGATATTCTATATTTTTTTATTGTTTCACCTGTGGTTATAACATCCACATCGCAACCACTCTCTGAAAGTGCCACTGTTTGATTATAAGGATTTTTAATCATACCACTTACAATTGCTTCCTTATCTGACGTTGGAAACATCTGAGTGCAAACTAAAATTTTCATCTTCCCTCACTGACCAGTGAATTATTAATTCATTTGACCTGCTTTAAAGTATTCGTACTGCAGCATTCATCAAGTTTATTGAACGAGCCCCAACTGAAAACCCAATAAATTCATATTCATCTTCAGAAAAGTTTTCAATTAGAGCTTTGTATTCATGAGCCCTCCAATTTGGATAGCCACACAACTCGTCAAACAAAATTATTGATCCAGAAGAAAGATAAGGCTTTAAATTTTTCAAGATAACTGAAGCAGGCGAATATGTATCCGTGTCGACGTGCACGAAAGCGATTTCTAAACCATCCGTAGACCCGACAAAATTAGGTAAAGTATCTTCAATATAACCATCAATTAGATGAACATTTTCAGATACTTTAGGAAAAATACCTTTTCGATCAAACCTTGAAGATGGAAACTCTTTATCCACACCAGTCCACTCTTGACTAAAACCTCTAAAAGAATCGAAGCCTATAATTGACCTTTCATCTTTAGTTTCCTTTAAAATTTTTGCGAAGAAGTTAATTGTCTTCCCATTAAAAAAACCCCAAATTCTAATACCATCCCACTTTTTGGGGCGGACATTAAAGCTTTTTCACGCAATTCTTCTTGCGATTTATAAAGTACTGTGCTTGTTGAAGATGACTTATAAATAAAGTTATATGAATCTTCCAAGCTTAATTTTCTATATACCAGATTTAAACCTCTAAAATTAAACCATCTCCAAAAAATAAGCCCCAATCTATTGAACACACCCATCTCCTAAACTTAATTCTTTGAATTCAGATATAATAAAGAATATTTCTAACATCAAAATAGCTTGGCCTTCAATTGTCTAAATATATTCTTTCGCTCGGCATTAAATTCTGACCGTCTGGATTCAATTTCCTCTTTATCAATAACAAAATCCGCCGCAAGTGTTAGCCTCTGCTCCGTACAAGGTATATCTAAAAAACTAGCCAGCTCTCTTACGGTAAACTCAGTACGATTAATAAGATCTTCATAACTCAAATCTATTAAGTCAGGTTTATATCTACTCACAAACAATTCAATTTCTTTCGAGTACCCTTTTGTGATATTTTTAGCTTCTTCAAAGTTAATTTTTTCAACACCTTTCCTTTTATTGACATGTTTGACTAAGGATTTCGCAGTACAGTCAACATTTCTACTAACTCTCACAACCTTGAAATCTCCAATAAAATCCATAAAGAATTCATTCATTGGAACTCTCCAAGCTTTCAATCCCCAAAGCAGTGAATTCTTCTTAATAGAATTTATACACTCCTCGCATTTTATTGAGTGTTTATCTTTTAATTTCAATACTTCTTCCAATGAAGGGGCATCTACTTTCTTAGCGTCATGACAAATTGCATATAATTTTTTATTCAAACGAAGAAAACTAGCACTCTCAAAATATCCTTTTGGATTACTATAATCTGCTGCTATCAAATCTGATCCGAAATCAACCCCTAACCTAGACAAAACACCTGACACAGTAGAAGTACCACTCCTACCTGGACCGACTACAAGAACACATTGCTGCATACTTCCTCCAAAAACCTAACAGCGACAACTACAAATTAAATAATTTCATGAAAGGGTTACTGACCCCTAACTGCCTACGAACAAAATAACTTAAGAGAATATTACATACCATCAAAGAAATCAGACTAGAAAAAGCAGCCCCCTCCATACCCCAGATAGGGATCAAAGAAATATTGAGTATTACATTGACTAACAATCCACATACACCGGCCAATAACGTCTCACGTACGTGGCCTGTCATATTAAGCAATAAGCCCACACTGCCAATTATTGAATTCAGCAATTGCCCCACAACCAAAATAACAAGTGTAAAATAGCCTACAACGAAGCGATCGCCAAAAAGAATCTGCAATATATGATCACCAAAAAACACATGAACCAAAACAGCGGGGATTGCCATACAGACTGTTATTTTGATACTTAGCATGAATAAACGCTCAAGCCTTTTAGCATCCCCATTAGCATGCAACTTTGAAAATTGTGGACCGATAACAGTATTAACTACCTGCAATCCAAACCCAATTATTGCGGCCAAACTCATAGCCACTTTATAAACACCCACCCCCTCCATTGAATCTAAAAGCCCGAGCATAATCAAATCCACTTGTGAATTTATTATATGCAAAGAAGAAAAAAAACCTAATGGCACTACTGCAGCGATCCACTTTGAAGTTTCAAATCTAATCTTTATTGGTACTAGCAACTCATGAGGCATCAGATAACGAAGAACTATAGAGCCTGATAGCACAGTCACAAATACAGCACCGACATATACATAAATTGCAACTAAAGAAGTCATTCCAAAATCGAAATAAAAGCAGAGAAAAATCCCTATCAAAAGAGCAGTAGGCTTAACTATTGAATCTATTAATTGACCTCGAAGAATATAATGCAACCCTCGTATTGCGCTGTCACATAACCTTGCCAAAGACAAAACCGGCACAATAAAAACACCAACAAGAAAAAGCGGTCTAAGAGAATCAGGAATAATGGCATCAAAATATGCCAAAGTATAAATAGATACAACAACGGCAAATGAAGCTGTCAATACGCAAACTGTGGACCAAACCCAAATAGAATAAACCTCCTCCCATTTTCCTGAAACATCAACTTTTGCAGTTTCTCGAATTAATAACTGAGGAAATCCCATTTGCACTGGAACAGATATAAGGAGCAATGTAGATAAAACAAAGGAAAATTCGCCGTACTGATCAACACCAAGAAATCTTGCTAAAACTATCGAAACAATAAGAGACAGAATTACTCCTATCAACCTAACAACCAAACTGGTTACACCAGTTTTAAAGAGGTTTAGAAAAAAATCGCTATTTAAAAAAGACATCGGTTAAGTTTTTAATTTATCTATATACCAAGGCATCGCTTTATCAATCCCTTGCAAGATCCGGTATTGAGGCTGATACCCCAAACCCTTTTCTGCCTTGCTTATATCCGCCTGTGAATGACGTACATCACCAGCACGAAAATCACGATAAATGGGCTCTCCCGAAATATTAATAGTACTTTTACCTAATGATTTTTTAATTGCAGCATATAAATCATTCAGCGCAGTTCGGTCACCAACAGCAACATTATACACTTCATCTTTAGCGTTCTCGGAAGCTGTTGCAGCTAATATATTCATCTGCACTGTATTCTCGATAAAGCAAAAATCCCTGCTAGTATCCCCATCACCATTAATAAATATTGGATCACCATTAATCATCGCTGCAATCCATTTTGGAATTACTGCCGCATAGGATCCATTAGGATCTTGCCGCTTTCCAAACACATTAAAGTAGCGCAGACCTATACTCTTAAAGTTATAAGTTTTTGCATAAACAGCTGCATACAACTCATTCACATATTTAGTAACGGCATAGGGAGACAACGGGTTACCAAAATTTTCTTCTACTTTTGGAAGAGCGGGGTGGTCACCATAGGTAGAACTGCTGGCAGCATAGGTAAAGCTTGTAACACCTTCACCTTTAGCTGCCTGCAACATATTCAAAAAGCCGGTTACATTGGCTGCATTAGTTGAAATCGGATTGGCAATTGAGCGGGGAACAGAACCCAATGCGGCTTGATGCAGCACATAATCCACATCTTTTACTGATTGCTCACAGCTACTGTAATCGCATATATCACCTTCAATAAAACGGAAGCGATCCCACTGCTCTGGTGTTACCAAATCACATACTTCATCGAGATTTCTCTGGTAACCCGTAGCAAAATTATCCAACCCCACTACGGTTTGATTCAATTTTAATAAGGCTTCCAACAAGTTGGAACCGATAAACCCTGCAACACCCGTGATCAACCAAACTTTTGGCGACTCTAACAGCTGCTGTTTTACTTCTTCATAGCGCGACATAATTGCCTCTTTGGTACAACTGAGCTCACATTTAGCTTAAAGCCGCATATCCACACTATCTTTTTCCAAAATATATTTAAGATCGTACAGAACATGTTTTGCTTTCCCTAAACCATGAATCTCTTCCGCGCCCATATCCTTAAAGTCTTTATGTCCAACCGCCAGAATTATCGCGTCGTAGTAATTGGAGCGGTAGTCTTTTGTCAGTTGCAAGTCGTATTCATCGGATGCTTCTTCAGGGGAACACCAAGGATCTACAACATCGACTGAAATATTGTATTCTTTTAGCTCATCCACGATATCGACCACTTTGGTATTACGAAGATCAGGGCAGTTTTCTTTAAAGGTCAGCCCCATAATTAAAACATTGGCACCTTCCACCTGAATACGGTCTTTAACCATGCGCTTTACCAGCTGAGATACAACGTATTCTGCCATTCCATCATTAAGACGCCGCCCTGCAAGAATCATTTCAGGATGATAACCCGTAGCTTGGGCTTTATGGGTTAGATAATAGGGGTCTACACCTATGCAATGACCACCAACTAAACCCGGCCGAAAAGGTAGAAAATTCCATTTGGTGCCCGCAGCCTCCAACACCTCCAAGGTATCAACACACAGCTTATTAAAGATAATGGCTAACTCATTGATCAGAGCAATATTGACATCCCGCTGAGTGTTCTCTATCACCTTGGCCGCTTCAGCCACCTTAATACTACTAGCCTTGTGTGTACCAGCTTCAATAATGGATCCATATAAAGCATCTACAAAATCAGAAATTTCTGGATTCGAGCCACTAGTTACCTTCAGTATATTGGTTACGCGATGCTCCTTATCACCCGGATTAATGCGCTCCGGGCTGTAACCGGCGTAAAAATCTACATTAAAGGTTAGACCGGAAACTTGTTCCACCACAGGAATGCAATCTTCTTCAGTGGCACCTGGATAGACGGTAGATTCATAGATAACAACATCCCCTTTTTGGATGACTCGTCCAAGCATTTCACTGGCTCTGAGCAAAGGGGTCAAATCTGGACGTTTGTACTGATCGATAGGCGTAGGAACAGTAACAATGTATACATTGCTCTCTATTAGTTGATCAATATCACTTGAAAAATTTAGCATTGAAGAACTTTTCAACTCTTCATCGTTAACTTCAAGAGTTGAATCATGGCCTGCCAAAAGCTGGTTTATCCGCGATTCATTAATATCAAAACCCAGGGTTTGGTATTTTTTACCGAATTCTACAGCCAAGGGTAAACCTACGTACCCCAAACCGATAATGGCAATTTTACTATCAAACAAGCTCATATTTTACCGGATACATCTCTATCAGCTACAACATCTTGATTTACAAAAATGATATATTTAGGCCAAATCATAAGTGATATCTGACAACAGAAAGTATAATAACGTTGTTATTTTTATCATAAAAACCGCCATTCCTTGGCCTAAATCAAGCCTAGCTAAAACCTTAATTAATAATAGGCTTACTAGGGTGGGGATAATGCCTGAATAAGCAAAAATCTGCCACCAATTGCTGTGCAGCATTTGAAGTGAATTTCAAATTTGTGAGGGGCATTCATTCTTTATGCACCCCAAAGTGATAAAAAAGCAACCCAAGAGAGATGTGGCGTTAACTAATAAGTAGTTTGTTTCCAACTCCTAAAATTACTGCCTTGGCACTACGGAATAGTTATTTTTATGCGGGGCAACAACTTATTGAAATGCCGTTTAAGCTCCTGCTTGGCATCGTCATCACCATGCACAATACGGATTTCACTGGGCTTACGGCGCATGCGCTTCACAAAGTTGATCAGGTCTTTCTGATCGGCATGGGCAGAATAACCGGATATGGTGTGTACGCTGGCATTGATGTCATAGCGCTTGCCATTCAGCTCTACCCAGCCAGGCTTACCCCTTGTCCGGATCAGGGGTCCGTATTTTTGGATATCGCGCCCCGGGGTGCCTTTGGCTTGATAGCCTACAAACAGGATATCGGTGCGCCGATCTTCTACCAGAGCCTTGAGGTAATTGACGATACGGCCACCGGCGCACATGCCGCTGGCGGCGATGACTATGGCCGGTTTACCGCTGTTTTTCAGATATTGTACGACCTTGCTGTGGTCGCTGTGACTGTCGATGGTGGTCAGTTGATCGAAAGATAATGGGTGGCGGCCGCTGGATTTTTTGGCTCTGGCTTCTTTGTCCCAGTAGGGTTGCAGTTTGCGGTAGACTTGGGTGAATTTACTGGCTAGAGGGGAGTCGATGATGATGTCGACAGCTCGCCACGTTATGCTGGGCGGAGATCCCTCCTGGCGTCGGGATGACATGTGGAGAGAATTGGATGACATGATGAGAGAAGGGGAAGACATTTGCCGGGGTTGGGATGATTTATGAATAATCTCTTCCAGCTCATAGAGCAGTTCTTGTGTTCGCCCGATACTGAAAGCCGGAATTAACACCGTACCGTTATTCTGTAAGGCCTTTTCTATCACCGTCTGCAATCTCTGTCGGCGGTTACGACGATTTTCATGGGTTTTGTCGCCGTAGGTGCTTTCTATTATCAATATATCGGTACTGTATGGCGCTTTTGGGGCGTTCAGTAATGGGGAATATGGAGCACCAAGATCGCCGGAGAAGATTACTTTGGAGGTTGTTTTCTTGAGATTGCCGCGTCGCTGTGCTCCTCGCGATGACGGCTGGTTTTCTGTGACTTTGCATTCGACATAAGCTGACCCCAGAATATGGCCGGCGGGCTTTAGCTTGATATCGATATCCTCACTGCCCCCTTCTACAATCCTGGTCCATTTTTTATAGGGTAGTGGCCTAAGCTGTTGCTTCAGATATTTCAGAAACCTCTCTATCAGACGCTTATCTTTGGTAAAGCCAATTTTCACGGCATCTTCCAACACCAGCGGCAAAAGCTTAGCACTGGGCTCGCTGCAGTAGATGGGGCCACGAAAACCGGCTGCAATCAGGTATGGGATTCTGCCTACGTGGTCGATATGCACATGGGTCACGACCAACGCCTTGATATGATCGATTGGGAAATCAATTTGTAGCTGATCAAAGCTGCTGCCTTCAGGGGATAGCTCTGCGCCCTGGAAGAGCCCGCAGTCGATTAAAATACCCGCTGAATCAATTCGTAACTCATGGCAAGAGCCGGTTACACCGGTGGTGGCGCCGTGGTGGAGTATTTGCATTTTATTATTCTTATTATTTATGGCTTTGGTTGATTATTTGACGGTTGAAGCCGGGATATTGGGGTTTTCAGGATTGGGCTCCAATTGCAGGCGAGCAGGATTAACGGTCAAATCCATATCCTCCATTGGGATTGCCCCTAAAAGCACCTCGTTTCCCAAAACTAATGCACCTGAAAAACAACGACGATTACCGTAAGAAATCTGTAAAGGCCCGACATAAGGGCAAAGCAAAGATTCACCACTGGCAATGGTAACCTCCCTCTTATCAGAGGCCTCGCAGTCATAACCCAACTGAATGGCAATGTGTTCTGGAATACATAAGTGTAAGGCTCCGGTATCCACCAAGCTTTTTGCCTCTACTTGAGACAACTGGGGCTCAACCAGATTCTTGAGTGAAATATCGGCGTAAACTAAACCCATTGCATCACCTTTTACCCGTGTTTCTATCAATATACGGGCAGAAGAGTCAGGAAACAATCCGTCTTGAGACTGGATTATTGAATACTGGCATTCACCCGATCGCGCAGCTCTTTACCCGGTTTAAAGTGAGGTACATGCTTACCCGCCAATTCAACCGAATCGCCGGTTTTGGGGTTACGCCCAACTCTAGGCGCACGATAGTGAAGGGAAAAACTACCAAAACCTCTGATTTCAATGCGCTCGCCATCAGCCAATGCATCGGACATATATTCCAGCAGCAGTTTTACCGCCAGCTCTACGTCTTTAATGGATAATTGATCCTGAAGATCGGCAATGCGTTCAATAAGTTCGGATTTGGTCATAAGAGATTTCTTTTTCTTGTAAAAGCCAAAAATCAAACGGTTCCGCGATATTTGTCGTGAAAAGCCTTTGAATTCAGCCCTAACCCATTGTTTTCAAAGGAGTATAGGCTTGGATTATGGGCTTGTCCATTGATCTTGTTAAACAAATTCACAGATATCCTCACTGGGACACACTCATACCTAAGTATGATTTTTCAACTTTTTGGCCTAAAAATGACTTCGACCTGAAATGTAATTTGCAAAATATCAACTGCTTGTATACTTTTTATCCATGGCTTTTTCCTTGAACAAAAAATAACAAGAAAGGAGGTTGCACATGCAAAAAATCCAAACTTCAGAGAAATCCATAGAGCTCATCACCAATAACCCCAGCCTGAACCAGACTGAAATGGCTCGTCAAATCACTCAATTGACTGGGGTCCCATGTCAAACGGCAACCAAGATTTCTAGGGATACCTCCCCCTCTTTGGTCTTAATTGACGCAGCAAAAATGTCATTTCCCGAGCTGTATGAATTTTTGAGGAAAAGCTATTTCAACCACGGCGCCATCAGCTGTGCCCTGTTTCAGCTGACACCAGATGCCCTGACATCCAAACTGGCCGAATGGCCACATGTGGAAGGTATATTCTACGAAGGTCAATCTGTTGAGGAATTGTCAGAAGGCATTGCCAAAGTTTTGAAAGGCCAAGTTCAGGTACCTCCTGAGCTTGCATTGCAATTATTAAAAACCCTGCGCCGGGCACCCAGGCAGAACCAGATCACACCCACCCTGTCTCGACTTAGCCGTCGCGAGAAGCAGATTTTAGTGCGGATACGGGAGGGCTTCAGTAATCTGGCGATTGCCAATATGCTGTTTATCAGTGAGCACACCATCAAAAGCCATCTATATGGTGCCTATCGGAAAATTGGCGTAACCACCCGACTCGAGGCCAGCAACTGGGCAATGGATAATCTGCTGGATGATGAAGATTTGTGGGATTAGCTTTTTATATTCAAATTACATTCAAAAACCAAAAACGGCGAGCCGGTTACCCGACTCGCCGTTTTTGTGAACGGTAATCTTGTGTCATCTCGACATGAAGCGGAGAGATCTCTCACTTCGTTCGAGATGACACAGCCTTAGGCCAATTACTTGTTCTGGCTCTCCATCTGAGCCTTCATCAGGTCACCCAGAGTGGCTGGCTTAACCTGCTCGGCCTGCTTGGCAGAGTGCTCTTTAATAGCAGCTTTCTCTTCAGCAGCGTCCTTGGCTTTGATGGACAGATTGATGCCGCGGTTCTTACGGTCAACGTTGATGATAACAACTTCAACTTCCTGACCTTCGCTCAGGGCGTTGCGTGCATCTTCAACACGATCTTGGCTGATTTCAGACGCTTTCAGTACACCTTCAACGTCGTCAGCCAGAGTGATGATGGCCGCTTTGGCATCAACTTCTTTAACGGTACCGTTTACGATGGAACCCTTGTCGCTGGTAGCAACGAAGTCAGAGAACGGATCGCTGTCCAGTTGCTTGATACCCAGGGAGATGCGCTCGCGCTCTGGGTCGATTGCCAGGATAACAGTTTCCAGCTCGTCGCCTTTCTTGTACTTGCGTACGGCGTCTTCGCCAGCTTCCTGCCAGGAGATGTCAGACAGGTGAACCAGACCATCAATACCACCGTCCAGACCGATGAAGATACCGAAGTCAGTGATGGACTTGATCTTACCGGAGATCTTGTCGTTCTTGGCGAACTGACGACCGAATGCATCCCATGGGTTTTCTTGACACTGCTTGATACCCAGAGAAATACGACGACGCTCTTCGTCGATGTCCAGAACCATAACTTCCACTTCGTCACCCACGTTAACAACTTTGGATGGGTGGATGTTCTTGTTGGTCCAATCCATTTCGGATACGTGAACCAGACCTTCAACGCCTTCTTCGATTTCAGCGAAGCAGCCGTAGTCAGTCAGGTTGGTAACCTTGGCCTTGGTGCGAGCACCTTCTGGGTAACGGGAAGTGATTTCTACCCATGGATCTTCACCCAGTTGCTTCAGCCCCAGAGATACGCGGTTGCGCTCACGGTCGAACTTCAGTACGCGAACTTCGATTTCGTCACCAACGTTTACGATCTCGGATGGGTGCTTAATGCGCTTCCAAGCCATATCGGTGATGTGCAGCAGGCCGTCAACACCGCCCAGATCTACGAAAGCACCGTAGTCGGTCAGATTCTTAACGATACCCTTAACAGCCATACCTTCTTGCAGGTTGGCCAGCAGTTCTTCACGCTCGGCAGAGTTGGCAGATTCCAGAACCGCACGACGAGAAACAACGACGTTGTTACGCTTTTGATCCAGCTTGATAACTTTAAATTCGAGCTCTTTGCCTTCCAGGTGAGTGGTTTCACGTACTGGACGTACATCAACCAGAGAACCAGGCAAGAAGGCACGGATGTTAGCAACGTCAACGGTGAAACCACCTTTAACCTTACCGTTGATAACACCTTTAACCACTTCTTCAGCGGCGTGGGCAGCTTCCAGAACTTTCCAGGCTTCAGCGCGCTTGGCTTTCTCGCGGGACAGTTTGGTCTCACCGAAGCCGTCTTCTACGGACTCCAGAGCAACCTGTACTTCGTCACCGATAGCCAGTTCCAGCTCACCGCTTTCGTTCAGGAATTGTGCGGCGGGGATAACGCCTTCAGATTTCAGACCAGCGTGAACAGTCACCCAGTCTTTGTCGACATCGATTACAACACCGGTCACGATGGAGCCGGGGATCATGTCAACTGTTTTCAAGCTTTCTTCAAAGAGTTCTGCGAAATTTTCGCTCATTGGGTACAACCTATATAGGTAACAGCACAAACCAACCTTATACAAAGCACATAAGCAAAAGTATTAAAGCCGATTTGTTCTACCACATCGCCAGAAATGTGGGCCGATTAAAATCGAGCAAGCCCCTGTTGTAACTGGCCGATACAGGGTTTGCCCTCCACCAAAAGCCCTTATCAAGAGCCCCTGCGGGCTTACGTAAGAACAATAGTGGCGCGGGAGGGTACCAAAAAAGGGGGTGAAAGACAATATTTTTGTAGTCTTTTCGGAGGTTGGCAGTGGTTTTCTTGGAGATTGGCAGTGGTTTTCGAGAGATCCTTCGCTATCGCTCAGGATGACCGCGGAGGAAGTTTAGAGCTCAGGATAACGGTGAAGAATGTTTAAAATTCAGGATGACAGCAATACTCCAGAAAACTGCAGGGGCTTACCGGGTTGGCTTGACCGTACTCCAGGATTTACAACCCGGGCACAGCCAGTGCAATTGCTGCCCGCCAAAGCCACAGCTGGTGCAGCGGTATTTGGCCCGGGTTTTATTAATGCTCTGCACGGCTTTGCTGGCCATTTGGATCGAGACCTCATCACCCGCCTGCCCCTGCAAGCTCAACATCTTTTCGGCCACACTCAGGCTCGGCGCCCGGTCAATATGGGCCGAGATAAAGACCAGCGCTGCATCCCGCCCCTGCTCTTTGTAGACCAGCTCGGATAATTCCAGCACGATGGCGGGATGAAAGTGCTGCTCAAGCATTTGCTCCAAGGCTTTTTTCAGAGCCTCAGGGCGCCCCGACATGCGATAGCACTGGGACAAACGTGGCACAATCTCTGGTACAAAGGCCGGGTCCTGATCCGGTATTTGTCTCAAAGTCTTGGCGGCATCCTTGTAGTGACCAAGCTTCATATCCAGATCCGCCTGAATCAGGCTGGCCCGGACTGAACTTTTATCGGCCCCCATCGCAGATTTCAGATGGCGCCGGCACACCAGATAATCGTTTCGGGCCAGACATTGTTCAGCCAGCTCACAATAAAACTGCCCCTGCACCACCCGCCACTCTTCCGGAGGTTTGCTGAAGCGCTTGCCGCTGAGCTGATTGATGGCCTGAATGCCTTTTAACCACTCTTTTTCATCCCGGTAAATTTCAATCAGATACTTAAGACATTGCACCTTGATTTGGTAAGGCGCCGTTTCCACCAACTCCTGCAGCAGGACTTCGGCGCGATCAAGCAAGCCGGATTTGACAAAGTCCTTGGCCAACTCGAGCTGAACCTGTTGGGATCGCTCTTCGGGCAAGCCCGGGCGGGCTAAAAGATTTTGATGAACGCGTATGGCCCGACTGACCTCACCGCGTTTGCGCAACAGATTACCCAAGGCGAGATGGGTCTCAAGCGTCTCACTATTGACTTCAAGAGCATGAATAAAGGTATCGATGGCCGCGTCCTGCTCATCGTTGAGAAAATAATTGAGGCCGCGAATATAATGTGGTGCCAACAAAGACTGGGGCGACTCGTCATCTTTTGGCAGGCTACGTCGTCCGAGCGCAAAACCCAGCCCGACAGCCACCACCAATAAAATCAAAAGCCCCCATTCCATCGTTCAGATATTCCTCTGGTATCACTCAGCCGTCAGTCCTTGAGCGGCGCTTTGCGCAGGCGGCCAAGTTCTTTATCCCGGCGGCGAACCTTGCGTCTTAAAGACAGATTTTCATTGGTAATTTTCAGAGTCGGAATCAGGCTGATCACAAACCCGAGAATTGCACCCAACATCAATACTCCGGTAATCAGAACTCCCTGAGCAATGGGCGGTAAGGAAAACCCCATCAACACCAGCGAGACAGGCTGAGGATTATCAACACTGATCCAGACTCCCAAGACCAGGGCCACTATCACCAAAGCCAACACCAGTAATGCTTTGAGACCTTTTACTATACCGCCACTTGAGCGTGTCTCACTGGTTTGGGCCACCATACTAAAATCCTTATGTTACCGGTTCGAACTTCTCTGACATGATCAGCCGATAGAATACCGTGTGCGAGGGATAATGAACATCCGATTAAAGCAATTTACAAACGCAAACGGCCTGACAATTGTCAGGCCGTTTAAGGGTGGCTGATGCCTGGCATCAGCCGTTGTGGCAGGACCGGATTAATCCAGTGGCCCTTCGGCCTCGATTTCTGCCAACTTGCGGTACTTGATGCGGTAAATCAGCATATAGAATACCGGTACAGCGAACAGAATCAGGAAGGTCGCAATTGCCAGACCAACCATCATTGCCGCTGCCATGGCAGCAAAGAAGGCATCGGCCAGCAGCGGGATCATACCGAGGATGGCGGCGATGGCAGTCAACGCCACCGGGCGTACCCTCGATACGGCACCATCAAAGATGGCCTTGTAGTCTTCTGCACCACCTTCCTGGTAGATGGTTATCTGGTCTATGAGCACAATCCCGTTTCGAACCATCAGACCAGTCAGGCTGAGTGCACCCAACAGAGTCATAAAGGTAAACGGCATATTGAAAGCCAGCAGACCGCCAACCACACCAATAATGGACAGCGGTACCACAAACCAGATCACCAGACCTTTTCTTACCGAGTTAAACAGCAACACAGTCAGAATGAACATGATCAGGTAACCGGCAGGCAGAGTAGAGAATACCGAGCCTTTCGCCAGAGTACTCTTCTCGTGCTTACCGCCCCACTCCATTTCATAACCCACAGGCAGATTGGCTTCGAACTCTGCCGCCGCAGGCAACATCAAACGACGCACGGAAGCAGAAGTTACATCCGAAGTGACATCGTAATCGGCCATCACAGTAATGGTACGTTTACGGTCGCGACGCAGAATGTAACCGTCCTCGAAGCCCATTTCGAAACCATCCACCACTTGCGAGATGGGCACGAAATCCTGCTTGGCCGGGCTCCAGATCATCAACTCCTGCAGATTATCCAGATCCACACGCTGATCTTCGGGTGGACGCAAGATTACGGGCATCATATCAGTGCCTTCCTTATAAACACCGATATTGCGGCCACTGAAGTTGGCACGAATAGCACCATCCAACTCTTTCTTGCTGATACCCAGACGACGACCGTTCACTTCATTGAACAACGGCTTGATCACTTTGGAGCGCTCCAGCCAGTCATCGCGAACCGATTCGGCACCATCGGCTTCGCGCATAAAGACTTTCGCCTCTTCAGCCAGCTTTCTCAGAACCAGCGGGTCCGGACCGGAAATACGCAGCTCAATGGCACCAATGGTTTGCGGACCAACCGCGTAACGTTTTGGCGTCAGCTGCAGGCTTGGGAATTTTTCCGGTGCATCTTCACGAATCTTCTTGATCACTGGCACCACATCCTCGGGAGTTTTGGTGGTAATGATCATATTGGCGTAGTTGTCGTAGTGCTTTTCAGGCTTATAGGCCAGCATAAAGCGTACATGGCCACCACCGATACTGGAGGTTGTCTGAGTCACTTCATCGTAGCTCAGCAAAAACTCTTCAAACTCCACCATCCGCTCTTTCATCGTGCGAATGTCAGTACCAAACCCTTCACGCACATCCATCTGGAACTGATTGATGGTCGAGGGCGGGAAGAACTCCGGCTTCACCAACTTAAAGCCTTTGGCGGAAACCACCAGCATCACCACCAACAGCGCGGTAAAGATCCAGAGGCTTCTCATACACACATCGAGCAGCCACTTAAAGCCGGTAAAAATCGCACCGCCATAGGGGTCGGCGTGTTCATCACCGTGACCATCAAATTCACCGTCTTTGTAGTAAATATCACAGAAATACGGCGTAATGGTAACGGCAACCACCCAGCTGATGGTCAGCGAAATCAACATCACCCAGAACAGCGAGCCGACAATTTCACCCGTAGCGTCCGGAGACAAACCAATGGGAGCAAAGGCAATAATCGCGATCACGGTCGCTGCCAGCAGCGGGTACTGAGTCTGTTTGACAATGGCGATCATGGAATCCCATTTACTTCGCCCTTTTTCCATCCCGATAATCAAGCCTTCGACGATCACAATGGCGTTATCAATCAGCATCCCGAGCGCAATAATCAAGGCTCCCAGAGAAATACGCTGCAGATTGATATCGTACATCTCCATAAAGATGAAGGTACCGGTGATGGTCACCACCAGAATAAAGCTGATCAGCAACCCGGCTTTTCGACCCATGGTAAACAGCAGGGTGAAGAAAATGATCACACAGGCTTCAGCCAGACTCTTCAAAAAGCCTTTTACCGAGCCATCCACACGATCGGGTTGATCGTAGACAAACTCATACTCCATGCCATGGGGACGAATATTTTCCAGCTCGTCCAGACGGGCACGAACGGCCTTACCCACATCAACCACATTCACGCCCGGTGCAAATGAAATACCCACACTGATGGCGTCTTTACCATTGATGGAGATCAGATTGGTGGGTTTATCGATAAAGCCTTTATATACCTTGGCCACATCAGACAGATAAATCAGCGTGCTGGTACCGGGAGGGGTAATCACGATATTGCGCAGGTCATCCAGATTCTGGAACTCACCGGTAGGGTTAAAGCGAATCAACTGATCGCCCACATGAACATCACCGGCAATGGATATCGCATTCTGATTGGCAATGGCGGTGGCCAGATTGCGATAACTGATGCCCTGATTGGCAATTTTTTCGCGATCGACTTCAACAAAGATTTGCTCCTGTTGCTCACCTTTGACCGCCACCTTACCCACACCGGGAACCAGTTGCAGTTCACGCTTGAGCAGATCCACATAATCACTGACGCGATCAATGGAATAGCCGTTGGCATAGACTTGCATCATCATGCCATAGACGTCACCAAAATCGTCGTTGATCACTGGCTTGGCTGCGCCGGGTGGTAAGTGGCGCTCGGCCTCACCCACCTTGCGTCGCAAATCGTCCCATAATTGCTGCACTTCATCCTTCTGGACTTCACGCGGCAAGTTGAACTCAATGTAGGACAGCCCATTGGATGACCAGGAAGCGATGTAGTCGATCTTCTTGATGTTCTGCAATGCAGATTCAAGAACATGAGTCACCTCTTCTTCCACCTGTTGCGCCGAAGCGCCCGGGTAGGCTGTCACAACGATGGCGTTCTTGATCGTAAAATCCGGATCTTCCAGTTGGCCCAGGTTAAAGAAACTGTTGATACCACCCAGTAGTAAAACCAGCGTGACAATCCAACTGACTACCGGATTTTTCATGAAAAAGGCGGCGGCTTTGCCCCCCTTTTCTTCCTTATACTCGTCTCGTATTGGCGTCGTCATCCTCAGATACCCCGCTGTTTCTTCCACTCGGACACTTTCATGCCATCAAGCAGGGTCTGGACACCAGCCGCTACAATTTCGTCGCCTTCATTCAAACCGCTGGTGACACGAACACCTTCATCGGTGATGCCATCAATGGTTACCATCTGCTGACTCACCATCATGGTTTCACGGTCCAGTTTCCAAACCGCATACTGCTTGTCATCCGGATTGGTTTCTGCCGGAGAGAAAACCGACTCCAGCGGCACCAAATAGTAGGCCGAGGTACCATCAATAATCTGGTCCAGCTCCAGCAGTACACTGGCAGTCATGCCCGGCACTATTACAACGCTGTCCGGCGCATTCATGGTCAGAGTCACTTTATAGGTGCGGGTACGCGGATCTACATCGCGATCCATCTCTTTAAAGCTGGCGCGATACACCTGATCTTTGTGCTTGGCCGATGAGGTAAAGCTGATCTTTGGACGATAGGTTTCAGCAACGCCCATATTCAGCTGACTGAGAATCGACTCGGGTAACTGAAAGGTAATATCCACACCGTCGGATGCGTGCAGATTAACGATGGACTGGGAAGCCTTAACAATCTCACGATTCTCCACTTTGACACTGGAAATCAAACCATCGAATGGCGCTTTCAAGGTGGTGTATCTGAGATTATTGCGCGTGGCTTCCAGACGGTATTTGGACAGTTCCATATCCGCCAGAGCCAAGTCGTAATCTGCCTTGGAAGTCAGATCCATGGACAGCATTTTTTTTCTGACGTTCGTAGGTTTTGAGCGCCAGATCAAAAGCCGCCTTGGCTTCTTTGACTTTGACCTCGTAATCGGTGGGATCAATTTGGGCGATAACATCACCCTTCTTAACCTCGGCACCGGAAACTACGTTCATTTCAACCAATTCACCACTGACGCGAAAAGACAGCTCCGATTCGTCAGAAGGTGCAACAAGGGCCGGGAAATTCTGCAGAAATTGACTGGAAGAATCACTGACCGGAAACACCTCAACGGGTCGGACCACTTCCTTTTGTACAACTTCTTCTTTTGACCCGCATCCTGTTAGCAATGCTGAGCACAGCAGGAGGGTCCCGCCCAGCAGTGTGTATTTCGATTTCATTGTCTATTCCCTGTGGTTTGAAGGGTTAAAAATGGTTCTGTTTGCAGCATTGGTTTTGACTTATTGACGCCAATACGCGCCTTAATAAGGTTTAGCCTAATTTTTGAACGGCAGTGCTAAATATTTGGATTTACTTCCAGAATTTAGCGGTTTATTGCCAAACAAAAACATTGCCTACAGAAACCTGTGGGTAGAGCTTGAGCCCCTCAATGGACTGGAGAAATAGAGAATAGTTTCAACAAGAAATGTACGGGATTGATGGAAAGACACATTGCGCATCTTCCATCACACAAACGGCCATATTTTAATAACTTTCGGTTTTAAAAATGGCTATCACTTAGTTAAAAGCAAAATTTTTGCGAGCACCTGTTCAATGCCCAATTCGGTGCAATCAAGCAGAGTCGCATCTTCAGCTGGCTTCAGAGGCGAAACGGTTCGCTCCCGGTCCGCCTTATCGCGGCTCTCGATGTCACTGAGAATGGTGTCATAGTCTGCATCAGCGCCCGCCGCCTCCAGTTGCAACACCCGACGTCGTGCTCTCTCAGCCGCACTGGCGGTAAGAAACACCTTCACCGACGCATCCGGAAATACCGTGGTACCCATATCACGGCCATCGGCTACCAAACCCGGGGCCACGGCAAAATCGCGCTGACGTTGCAGCAGAGCCAAACGCACCTCATCACAGGCGGCCACCACTGAAGCGTTCATTCCCACCTGTTCTGCACGTATGGCCTGGGATACATCGTCACCCGCCAACCAAATAATGGTGCCATGATCGCTAGGCTCAAATTCGACATCGAGACTGGCTGCCACTTCAGCCAGACCAGCCTTGTCATCAAAACTGACACCCTGACGCTCCGCCGCCAGTGCTGTCAGGCGATAAAGTGCCCCACTGTCGAGCAATTTATAACCCAGTTTCTGGGCCAGCAAATGGCAAATCGTACCTTTGCCCGCACCGCTTGGACCATCAATGGTAATAACAGGAATCATACTGCTCACATCTCCTTCCTATAATTACCAATCAAGCGATGGATTTGGCGATTGATTGACACACAGCCACCGGGTCGGCAGCTTGGGTGATCGGGCGACCAATCACCAGATAGTGGCTGCCATCGGCAATAGCTTGCTGCGGTGTCACGATGCGACGCTGATCATCACTGGCAGCATCCGCCGGACGAATCCCCGGAGTCACCAGCGAGAAGTCTGCACCCAATTGTTGGCTCAGCACAGGTGCCTCCTGAGCGGAGCAGACCACACCGTCCATACCACTTTGCTGTGCCAGCCCGGCCAGATGCAACACCTGCTCTTGAGGTGATCTGGCAATGCCAATCTGTGACAGGTCCTGCGCCTCCATACTGGTCAAGACCGTCACCGCAATCAGTAAAGGGTTACTACCGCTACGCTTTTCCAGCTCATTGCGAGCCGCTTCCATCATGCGCTGACCACCACTGGCGTGCACATTGACCATCCACACACCCAACTCTGCTGCGGCTTTTACCGCCTTGGCACAGGTGTTGGGGATATCGTGAAATTTGAGGTCGAGGAACACATCAAAGCCTTTGGCCATCAAGCCTTCCACCACCTGAGGGCCGGCCACGGTAAACAGCTCTTTACCTACCTTCAGACGACAATAGGCAGGATCCAGTCGATCAGCCAAAGCCAGACAATCGGCCTGATTGGCAAAATCCAAGGCGACAACGATTCTTGGGGAAACTGGTTGTGGCACAAACAACTCCAAACTCAAAAAAATGTGGAGCGAATTGTACAGATGGCGAGAGTTGGCTGCCAGTTGATTTAAATCGGGCCCTCAACCCCTGAGAGCCCAGAAAGGTTCATTAATTGTTCAGCATGCACTCTATTTGAGTGTTATCCGCGATTTGTTCTTGGCCAAAAACTTCGGGCCAATGCCTTTTACCTCCAGCAGCTGATCCATTGAGCTGAAATCACCATTGGCTTCACGCCAGGCCACAATGTCCTGAGCCAGTTTTGGGCCAACCCCTTTAAGCTCGGTCAGTGCCTGCGCGTCTGCGGCATTGATATTGATTACTGCCGGTAACTCTGCCTTCTCTTCCATTGCAACAACAGAAAAAGACAAACCTGAAACCAGTAACAGGATGGTAAAAAAAGAAAGTAATTTATGCATGGTAAAGCCTCCGTTTATTCGAGGCTTTACCATGTGGCAGACTCAAACCCGCAGCCATAGGCCGGGGGTATGATATTAAGCAGGTGCCGTAGAAAGGCTGATACCGGCCTTGGTTGCCAACTCCACAAACGTTGGGAAGGAGGTTGCTACATTGGCGCAGTTGCGAATGGTGATTGGCGCAGACGCGCGCAATGCAGCAACTGTAAAGGACATGGCAATACGGTGATCACCATGACTTTCCACTTCACCGCCACCGATGTCACCGCCCTGAATCACAATACCATCGGGCGTGGGCTCGGCCTTAACACCCAATGTTTGCAAGCCATCGGCCATCACCTGAATGCGATCACTTTCTTTGACACGCAGCTCTTCAGCACCGGTCAGAACCGTTTGTCCCTCGGCACAGGATGCCGCCACAAACAGAGCCGGAAACTCATCAATGGCCAGTGGCACCTGATCTTCGGGGATTTTGATGCCTTTTAATGGGGCGTATTTGACGCGAATATCCGCTACCGGCTCACCGCCAACCTCGCGCTGATTCTCCAGTGTAATGTCGGCACCCATCAATTTCAGAATATTGATCACACCGTCGCGCGTCGGATTGATCCCCACATGGGTCAGGGTCACATCAGAGCCCGGCGCAATGGCGGCAGCCACCATAAAAAAGGTCGCCGATGAGATATCCGCAGGCACTTCGATCTTGGTGGCCGTCAGCTTGCCGCCAGAACTCAGAGAGGCACTGGCGCCCTTGCGATTAACGTCGTAACCAAAGCCCTGCAACATACGCTCGGTGTGGTCGCGGGTGGGCGCCGGCTCCGTGGTTTGAGTTTCACCCTCGGCATAAAGACCCGCCAGCAGGACACAGGATTTCACCTGAGCACTGGCCATAGGCATTTGATAATCGATGCCTTTCAGCTTGGCGCCACCCTTGATTTTCACTGGCGGCAAACCGCCCTCGGCAGTCTCTATCTCCGCGCCCATGTCACGCAGAGGGTTGGCCACGCGGTTCATCGGTCGCTTGGACAGAGACTCATCACCGGTCAGTTCCGAATCAAAACTCTGCCCCGCCAACAGACCGGATAACAGGCGCATCGAGGTGCCCGAATTGCCCACGTAAAGAGGCCCCGGAGGCGCTTGCAGGCCATTCAAACCCACACCGTGAATTTTCACCCGACCATTATTAGGTCCTTCAATCACAACCCCCATATCACGGAACGATTGCAGGGTTGCCAGAGCGTCTTCCCCTTCGAGAAAGCCCTCCACTTCGGTAACCCCCTCTGCCAGGGACCCCAGCATAATGGAGCGATGGGAAATGGATTTATCGCCGGGAACGCGCAGTTCACCGTTTACGCAACCGCCGGGCTGCACTGTGTAGGTAATTTCTTGATCCTGCATGGATTCGCTGTAAGCCTTTTTGGTTAACATTTTGGAAAAGTGATCCCGGGCCACCTTGGCACGGGTAAACACACCCAACAGATATTCACTATCGCCTGCGGCTATCGCATCGCTGAGACGCTGCAGGTTGTCCGTAAACAAATTCAGAGCCTTGAGCACACTGCCCTTGTTGGCCTGCATAATGTCATGCCACATGATCGGATCACTGGAGGCAATGCGGGTAAAGTCCCGAAAGCCCCCCGCGGCATAACGAAAAATATTCTCGTTTTCAGCATCGTGGGCCAGAGTATCCACCAGCGAGTACGCAATCGCATGGGGCAAGTGACTGGTGGCGGCCAACACATCGTCGTGCTCATCAACTGGCATGGATAACACTTCGGCTTCTACCGCCTGCCACATGCGGGTAACACGGTTAACGTGTTCTGCGCCTGCCTCTGGCGTCGGAGTCAAAATAATGCGGTGGTCGACATAAAGCTCGGGGTTAGCGGCAGTAACACCACTCTGCTCGGAACCGGCAATGGGGTGTCCGGCCACAAACTGTGGCGGCACTTCACCATAGGCCTGTATGACCGCATTAATCACCGAGCCCTTGACACTGGCGCCATCGGTCACCGTGACTTCGGGGCTGACGTGGGCCTTGATGTCTTGCAAAATCTTGGCAACGGTCAAGGTGGGCACGGAGATAAAAATCACATCGCCCTCACCCAATTCCGGGGCAATTTTCGCCAGAGACAATTCTGCGCGATCCACTACGCCCAGTTTGACCGCATCAATGCAGGCCTGTTCACGACGGGCAATACCAATCACTTCACGACAACCGCCACGCTGCTTCAGAGCCGTAGCCAGACTGCCGCCAATCAGGCCAATGCCGATAACGACCAGACGGTTAATCACCTGCTCGTTATTGGGCAAAGAGTCATCACTGGTCACAAAACCGCCTTGGGGTAGGAGCCGAGAATCTTCAGGTCGGATGCTTTTTCGCCGATTGCCTGCAGCGCTTTTTGAACCTTGTCGTCGCCAACGTGGCCACTGAAATCAATAAAGAACACGTAGTTCCAGTTGCCCGAGCGCGATGGTCGGGTCTCAACCCGGGTCAGATCAATCTTGTGGTCCTGAAACGGCGCCAGCAGATCGTGCAGGGCACCAGGCTCATTGCGCATGGCAATCACCACCGAAGATTTATCGTCGCCACTGCTGGGAACTTGCTCACGACCAATAATCAAAAAGCGGGTGGAGTTATCCGGTTGATCTTCGATTTTCTCGGCCAGCTTGTTCAGACCGTACTTGTCTGCCGCCAGCTCACCGGCGATGGCCGCCGCATTCCACTCACCCTTGATGCGTCGAGCCGCCTCGGCATTGCTGTTAACGGCGATGCGATCGGCGTGCGGATAGTTGGCATCCAGCCACTTGCGACATTGCGCCAACGACTGGGAGTGGGAATAGATGCGGGTGATGCTGTCGGTTTTGGTTACTTCAGACACCAGCAAATTCTGGTGAATACGCAACTCCACTTCGCCACAAATCTTGGCGTTGGAGTCCATAAAATTATCCAGCGTGTGATTGACCACACCCTCGGTGGAGTTCTCAACTGGCACCACACCGTAGTGCACGCCACCGGCCTCTACTTCACGGAACACTTCATCGATGGCGGACATGGGCACCGCCACCGCAGAATGACCAAAATGCTTCAGTGCCGCCTGCTCGGTAAAGGTACCCTCAGGCCCCAGATAGGCAACGCGAATTGGCTGTTCCAGAGCCAGACAGGCCGACATGATTTCGCGAAACAGGCGCGCCATTTCCTCATCACCCAAGGGCCCCTGATTGCGGTCCATCGCTTTGCGCAGCACCTGGGCCTCACGCTCCGGACGGTAATAGACCACGTCCTCATCGGTATTGGCCTTCTTAACCTCGGCCACCGTCTGAGCACATTGAGCGCGCTCGGAAATCAGGCGACCAATATCGCTGTCGATGGCATCGATGCGATCTCGCAGTTCTGCCAACTGCTGCTGTTCAGTGGATTTATCGGTCATAACTCTACTCTGCTTAAGGTCTTACTCTTCACTTAAGGTCTTACTCTTCCGCTTCGCCTTCGGCCTCGGTATCTTCACTGGCCTCTTCAATGCGCTCAAGACCAATAATATGCTCATCGGTCTTAACTTTGATCAGGCGTACCCCCTGAGTGTTACGGCTCAGAACCGACACTTCATCCACCCGGGTACGTACCAGAGTACCCTGATCGGAAATCAGCATGATTTCTTCGCCATCAAACACCTGCACAGCGCCCACAACGGCACCGTTGCGCTCGGTAGTCTGCATGCCAATCACACCCTGACTGCCACGACCTTTGGTCGGGAATTCTTCCACATCGGTGCGCTTGCCATAGCCATTTTCGGATACGGTCAGTACCTTGCCGCCCTCTTGCGGGATTACCATGGAGATAACCTTGACGCCGTCCGGCATCTTGATGCCACGCACACCGCGGGAAGTACGACCCATGGCGCGAACATTGGTTTCATCAAAACGTGCGGCCTTACCATGGGAAGCAAACAGAATGACGTCACTGTTACCATCGGTAATGGCCGTACCAACCAGATGATCACCCTCATCCAGATCAATGGCACGCAAACCCACACTGCGCTGGCGGGCAAACTGGCTGAGAACGGTCTTCTTCACGGTACCGTTGGCGGTGGCCATAAAGATGTAATGATCATCGTCGTACTCTTTCACCGGCAAAATGGAGGTGATGCGCTCACCTTCTTCCAGCGGCAACAGATTGACCATTGGTCGGCCGCGGGACTGACGCCCGGCTACCGGGATCTGGTAGACCTTGAGCCAGTAGACTTTACCGGCGTTGGTAAAGCACAAAATAGTGTCGTGGGTACTGGCGATCAACAGATGCTCAACAAAATCTTCATCTTTGACCGAGGTCGCGGCCTTGCCCATACCTCCTCGACGCTGAGCCTGATAGGCATCCAGTGGCTGGGTTTTGGCATAACCACCATGGGAGATGGTCACCACGCGATCCTCTTCGGTAATAAGATCTTCAATCGTCAGATCCTGCTGGGAGCTTTGAATATCGGTGCGACGCTCATCGCCATAGCTCTCTACCACCTGTTCCAGTTCTTCGCGGATCACCTGCATCAGGCGCTCCGGGTTACCCAGAATTTCGAGGAATTCGGCAATCTGTTCCAGCTTCTCTTTATACTCGGCCAGCAGCTTGTCGTGCTCCATACCGGTCAGACGGTGCAGACGCAATTCCAGAATCGCCTGGGCCTGAGCTGGAGAAAGGTGATACACACCGTCGTGCAAACCGAAGTTAACCGGCAAATCATCCGGTTTACAGGCGTCGGCGCCTGCGCGTTCCAGGAACTGGCTGACATCACCCACCGGCCAGCCTTTGGCAATCAACGCCTCTTTGGCGTCTGCCGGAGTGGATGAGGATTTAATCAGCTCAATCACCGGATCAATATTGGCAATGGCTACTGCCAGACCTTCCAGAATATGACCGCGCTCGCGGGCTTTTCTTAACAGGTAAACGGTGCGGCGGGTAACCACTTCGCGACGATGGCGAACAAAATGCTCCAGCAGCTCTTTCAGATTCAGAATCTTCGGCTGACCATCAACCAGCGCCACCACGTTAATACCAAACACGCTTTGCAGCTGAGTCTGGGCAAACAGGTTGTTCAGAACCACTTCGCCCACTTCACCGCGCTTAAGTTCGATGACGACGCGCAGACCGTCTTTATCGGACTCGTCGCGCAACTCGGAAATGCCTTCAATCTTCTTCTCTTTAACCAGCTCGGCGATACGCTCAATCAGGCGAGCCTTGTTCAACTGGTAAGGGATTTCATTGATGATGATGGTTTCTTTGTTGGCTTTGTCGTTGCGTTCAATCTCGGTTTTGGCGCGCACGTAAATGCGACCACGGCCCGTGCGATAGGCCTGCACAATGCCGGCGCGGCCGTTGATGATGCCGCCCGTGGGGAAATCGGGCCCGGGAATGATTTCCATCAATTCATCGATGGTGATGTCATTATTATCGATAAAGGCCAGACAACCTTTGACCACCTCGCCCAGATTATGAGGCGGAATATTGGTGGCCATACCTACCGCGATACCGGAAGAACCATTAACCAGCAAATTGGGAATGCGGGTGGGCAGCACGGCGGGGATGTGCTCTGTACCATCGTAGTTGGGCACATAATCGACCGTTTCCTTATCGAGATCCGCCAGCAGGTCATGGGAGATCTTCTGCATGCGAATTTCGGTATAACGCATCGCCGCCGCGTTATCGCCGTCGATCGAACCAAAGTTACCCTGACCATCAACCAGCATATAGCGCAGCGAGAATGGCTGAGCCATGCGAACAATGGTGTCGTACACCGCAGAGTCACCATGCGGGTGGTATTTACCAATTACGTCACCGACCACACGGGCCGACTTTTTATAGGGTTTGTTCCAATCGTTGTTCAGCTCGCTCATGGCGTAGAGCACACGACGATGAACTGGTTTTAGGCCGTCGCGAACATCCGGCAGAGCCCGCCCCACAATCACGCTCATGGCGTAATCCAGATAGGACTGCTTCAGTTCGTCTTCAATATTGACCGGTGAAATTTCTTTGGCTAACTCGCCCATAGGATTGGCATTCCTTATTATTTTGGCGGTAAAAAGGTTAGGTTAAAAACCAGCCTCTAATGGTTCAATTCAGGTTTGTTGCAGCCGCATTTTGCTCCCCCGCAACGACCGCACATAAAGCCATTGATACTACCATAAAGCCTTGCCGTTAATCACGTTTAAAAGCACTCATATAAAGGAAGGCTGTGACTCCTGAGCCAGACACAGGTTATACTCCCGAGCCACTGATAAATGGCCCTCAAAAGCAACAATAATCACCCAAACTGAACAGAAAAAAGGCAACCCTTTCCCATGGTACCCACAGCAACCCTCGAAACCGTCGATCTGCTGATACACGCCCGTTGGATTCTCCCCATAATTCCCCGCGACAAGGTACTGAAAGATTGCTCTCTGGTGATTAATGGCCACACCATCCAGGACATTTTACCTACCGCCGAGGCCAAAAAGCGCTACCAGGCTGACGAGGAATACGATCTTGGTCAGCACCTGCTGATGCCCGGTTTGATCAATGCCCACGGCCATACAGCCATGAGCCTGTTTCGCGGTTACGCCGATGATCAACCACTGCAAACCTGGCTCGAGCAGCATATCTGGCCTGCCGAACAGCAATGGGTAAATCCCGAGTTTGTTGAAACCGGCACCGAACTGGCCATTGCCGAGATGATCCGCAGTGGCACCACCACATTTTCCGACATGTATTTTTTCCCGGAGCAAGCCGCCCAGGCAGCCGCCAAGGCAGGCATGCGCTGCCAACTGGCCTTCCCGGTACTGGACTTCCCCACCGCCTGGGCTCAGGATCCGGATGAATACATCAGCAAAGGCCTGGCACTGCACGATGACTACGCCGGCCACCCGCTGGTTTCGATTGCGTTTGGCCCTCATGCCCCCTACACCGTCTCAGATGAACCACTGCAACGCATTGCCACCCTGGCCGAAGAACTGCAGACACCCATCCAGATTCATTTGCACGAAACCGCCAGCGAAGTCGATGCGGCCCTTGCTGAAACCGGCAAACGCCCGATTGCCAGACTCAACGAACTGGGACTGCTGTCACCCCTGAGTCAGTGTGTCCACATGACTCAACTCAACGATGAAGATATTGAATTACTGCACAACACCGGCAGTAACGTTGTCCACTGCCCCAGCTCCAACATGAAACTGGCCAGTGGTTTCTGTCCGGTTGCCAAACTGCAGCAACAAAACGTCAACGTCGCACTGGGCACCGATGGCGCCGCCAGCAACAACAGCCTTAACCTGTTCGCCGAAATGCAACTGGCGTCGCTGCTGGCCAAGGGTGTCAGTGGCGATGCCACCGCTGTCGATGCTGCAACGGCACTGGAAATGGCCACCATCAACGGCGCCAAAGCTCTGGGCATGGAAGACAGCATTGGCAGTCTGGAGAAGGGTAAAAAAGCCGACCTAATTGCCATCGAGATGAGCCAGCTGGAGCAGCTGCCAATCTATAACCCGGCCTCCCAACTGGTGTACACAGAAATGGGCTCGCGAGTCAGTCACAACTGGATTGGCGGTCGCTGCGTACTAGACAATTACAGACTGCAAACCCTGCACGAAGAAACCCTGAGCCAGAAAGCGCTGCAGTGGCAGAGTCACATAGCCCGGGATTAATACATTATTCCTACAAGATTTCATTGAAAGGTTTATAAACTTCTATGAGCAACGTCGACCAATCCGAAATTGCAAAGTTCGCCGCACTGGCCAGCCGCTGGTGGGACAAGAACAGCGAATTCAAACCCCTGCACGATATCAATCCATTGCGCAGCAACTACATTGACCTGAACTCACCGGTAGCGGGCAAAAAGGTGCTGGACGTGGGCTGTGGCGGCGGGATTCTGTCGGAGGGACTGGCGCACCGTGGCGCTCAGGTCACCGGCATCGACATGGGCATTGAACCACTGGAAGTAGCAAAACTGCACTCTCTGGAAAGTGGCGTACAGGTTGACTACAGACGCATTACCGCCGAGGAGCTGGCCGAACAGGAGCCAGAAGCTTATGACATCGTCACCTGCCTCGAAATGCTGGAACACGTACCCGACCCCGCCTCGGTAATCAAAGCCTGCGCCAGGCTTTGTAAACCCGGTGGCCACGTCTATTTTTCCACCATCAATCGCAATCCCAAGGCCTACGCCTTTGCCGTAATTGGTGCTGAATACGTACTGCAAATGCTGCCCAAGGGCACCCACGAGTACAGCAAATTTATCCGCCCGTCCGAGCTATCGAACTGGATTCGTCAGGCCGAGCTGAGCCTACAGGACATGACCGGCTTAACCTACAATCCGATCACCAAAAACTACAAACTCAACCCCAAGGATGTGGACGTAAACTATATGGTTCACACCATTAAGGCCTGATCGAATGACGGTTAAAGCTGTACTGTTTGATCTCGATGGCACCCTGCTCGATACCGCCCCGGATTTTGAAGTGGTGCTCAACCAGCTGCGCCAAGAGGAAGGGTTGGGGCCAATAGACGCCGACAAGGTTCGTCAGACTGTTTCCAATGGTGCCCGGGCACTGGTGGAGCTGGGCTTTGACATCAAAGAAGGTGAGCCGGGTTTTGAAGATCTGCGCCTGCGACTGCTGGCTCTTTACGAGCAACACCTGGCCGTGGCCACCAAACCCTTTCCCGGGATTGAACAATTGCTCAGCTTCTGTAAAGAAAACAATCTGGCCTGGGGCATCGCAACCAACAAACCCGAACAGTACACCACCCCTCTGGTCAGAGCCCTGCAACTGCAACCGGACTGCGTCATCTGCCCCGATCATGTCAGCGAGCGCAAACCGCACCCGGAATCCATGACCCTGGGCGCCAGCATCATCGGCTGCCAAACCGATGAAATCGTTTATGTGGGCGACCACATCCGCGACATCCAGTGCGGCAACCGGGCCAACTGCACCACCATCGCGGTACGCTACGGCTATATTGATGAAGCCGATGACATCAACGCATGGCAAGCCGACTATATTGTTGATCAGGCCGATGACATCTCACCGATAATTGAAAAACTGCTTTAAAGAAAACACCATGACCCAGACACTCCCCAACGATTACCGACCTGCCGACAAACTGCTGCAAGACAAAGTTATCGCCATTACCGGTGCCGGTGAAGGCATTGGCAAGGTAGCCGCTCTGACCTTTGCCAACCACGGCGCCACCGTTATTTTGATGGGTCGGACCATCGCCAAACTGGAGGCGGTGTACGATGAAATTGAAGCTAACGGTGGCGCCCAGCCTGCGATCTTCCCGATCAACTTTGAAGGCGCCTGCGAAAAAGACTACGAAGATATGGCACAGGCCATTTTTGATGCCTTCGGCAAACTGGACGGTTTGTTGCACAACGCCGCATTACTGGGTGAAAGAACCCCTGTCAGCAATTATTCCAATGACACCTGGCAGACGGTGATGCACGTCAACGTCAATGCACCATTTATGATGACCAAGGCCCTGTTGCCGGTAATGGAAAAAGCCGAGAGCGCGAGCATTATCTTTACCGGCTCGACTGTCGGCTACGAAGGAAGGGCTTTCTGGGGGGCTTACGCCGCCTCCAAAGCCGCTCAGGAAAACCTGATGCAAACCCTTGCCCAGGAGTTGGAGGGGGTTACACGGATTCGTACCAACAGCATCAACCCGGGAGCCACCCGCACCCGAATGCGTGCCACCGCCTACCCGGCTGAAAACCCAGTTGATGTTAAAGCGCCCGAAGCATTAATGCCGCTGTACCTCTACCTGATCAGCAGCGACAGCGAAGGCGTAAGTGGCCAGCAATTCAGTTATCAGTAAGTTTTCCCGGATACCCTACTCTCGCCAAATGGGAGCCAAATGGGAATTAGGTATCTCAACGAAACTGTTTTTCCACTCGCTCAACAAGCCCCTTCACAGGCTTGCTTTTTACCAGACGAAAACCAATGGCATCGGAGCGATTGTTATCCGGGCTATTGAGCCTGAAGGCTGAGCGCAAGGTAAAGGGCAAGCTAAACCAGGAACCTCCCCGCACCGCCCTTTCCCGGCAGCCTTCATATTCCCGGGCTCTGGAACTGGAAGAGGCGTCTTTGTAGGTCTTAAACCAGCAATCCTCAACCCATTCCCAGACGTTGCCGTGCATATCGAAGAGGCCAAAGCCATTGGGAAGATAGGAACCAACCGGTTTGGTGCCGACACTCTGGCAGCGACTGAAACCAAACCGCGCTTGCGAACAACTGATGTCGTTACCCCAACTGTAAAGGGTAATACCACCCGCACGCGCGGCGTACTCCCACTCGGCTTCGGTGGGTAACCGGTAGTGGTCATTACTGGTGCGGTTGAGCCAGGGTAAAAACTCCTGTTTGATGTCGAGCCAACTCACCCCCACCACCGGACGACTGCCGCGCCCCATGCCGAAATCATCCGGGCGAAACGAACAGCCGCCAGAATTGACGCAGGCGTCCCACAGGGCAAAGGTGATTTCGTGTTTACTCATCCAGAAATCGGAAACCGACACCATTCTTACGGGTTGCTCATCCGGGTATTCTGAGTTGGACCCCATTGGAAATTTGCCACCGGGCACCAACACCATATCCGGCTCATACCAGAGCTGGTAACCAACCGAGCGATCGGGCTGCAAATCATTGGCGGTGCCACAACCGGACAATAGAACAGGAGCAACCAGCCCCAACAATAAACACAGACGCAGACTCACGCTGAAGTCTCCGCGAAGTAATTTTTGACAAACACGTGGATTCCTAAATACCTGCCGGTTTAATCTCTATATCGCCTGTTTTGCCCAAGGCTTGAGCCATTGCACATTTTAATTGAAACAATCGTCCTATAATGGCGGAAAACAGCTACTTAAAGAAGCGGCCTTTGCAGCCGATAACAACAGCAATAAGCAAAGCTCTTTCAGAGCCTCACTCAATTCAGACCCAAGACGCTGTTTATGCCTAGATTCTGCCGAAATAATAAGGGAAATAACCGGATAAGCCTGACGCGCTGGTTACCCCTCGCCCTGTTTGCCCTTCTGACCGGCTGTGCCATACAACCCGAACCGCTGGAACGGGAGGTGATGGAAAAGACCAATCAGCAGGATCAGGACTTTGCCTACTTTGGCGCCCCCAAAATTGATGGCGCCATCACGCTTGAAGAAGCCGTTGCCCGCGCCCTCAAATACAACCTTGAGCACCGGGTCAGAATTTACGAACACGCCATCGCAGTGGGTCAACTGGAAGTGGGCCAGTACGATATGATTCCGGCGCTGCTGGCCGAGGCTGGCTACGCCTGGCGGGACAAAGAAAACAGCCGATTCAGCGCCGATGGCAGTGACTCTACCTCGACCGACAAAAGTCACTCCATCACGGATTTCGGGTTTTACTGGAACCTGCTCGATTTCGGTCTGGGCTATTACAACGCCAAAGAGAGTGCCGACCACACCCTGATCGCGGTGGAAAAGCGCCGCCGCGCCATGCACAACCTGATCCAAGAGGTTGAAACAACATTCTGGCGTGCCGCTGCCGCCCAGGAATTACAAACCAGAGTGAGCCGCGCCATCGATGAAGGCGAATCGGCACTGCAGCGCTCACGCGCCATTGCCGACGCCAACATCCGTCGCCCGGAAGAGGCTCTGCAGTACCAGCGCAATCTGCTGGAAAACCTGCGCCTGTTGGAAAATGTCAATCGCGAACTGGTTGTTTCCAGAGGCCAGCTCGCCACCCTGATCGGTGAAAAACCGGGCACACCGATTCGCCTGATCATTCCCGCCACCGGTGGTCATCAACTGATTGCCCCCATTACCCAACTGGAAGAGCTGGCACTGATCAACAACCCGGATCTGCGCATCAAGCACTATGAAAGTCGCATTGCCGTGATCGAGACCCAGCGCACCCTGCTGAAAATGTTGCCCAACCTGTCGTTCAGCTACGGGTTTCGCTCAGACGATGACAGCTTTCTGAAAAACAGCAGCTGGCAGGATGCCGGTATGCAGGTCAGTTACAACCTGATTAATATCCTCAGCGCCCCCAAACGTCACAAGATGGCGGAATTGGGTGTCGATCTGGCCAGCACCAAGCGCGCCGCTCTGCAGATGAGTTTGCTGACACAACTGCACCTGTCGCTGCAGGAATATCATCACGCCCTCAGCCAATATCAGCGTGCACGGGATATCCATCACGTCGACAGCAAATTGGCACAACTGGCCTACAGCAAACAACAGAGCGCCGTTGCCAGTGATCTCGATCGCATTTCCAGCGAAGTCACCTCCATCCTCAGCGAAGTCCGTCACTACCACGCTCTGGCGACTGTGCGCGAAGCCGAAAGTCGAATCCAGGCTACGGTCGGACTGGAGCCAAAAGTGGGCAACCTCGATCAGATTCCGTTGCCGCAGCTGATGGACCAGCTACGCATCAGCCTCAAGAGCGACACCCTGTTCAGTCCTGACGATAACGTCGAGAGTGCCATTGCTCTGGCCAGTAAAAACACCGCGAAACCTGAACCCCAAAGCAAACCGATGCTGGGCCATCGCGACACCTGGCTGCAACTGGGCGCCTACAAGGCCTACGACAATGCCGAGCTGGCACAACATCAGGCCATGGCCGTGTTGCGCCACAACAAAAACATTCTGGCGGTCCTTTCAGCGCCCAATATCGAAAAGCAACAGGAGCTCTATCTGGTGCGCTTTGGTCCCTTTCTCTATGGCCACGCCGAGAGGTACGCTATGGGGCTGAAACAATTACTGAATAAACCGGTAGCTGTAGTAACTACTCAATAATCACGACGCAATAATCACGACGTAACAGTAACGACCTAATGAACAATCGGATGTACTTTATCAGCGCGCTTTTTGTCTCAGGTTTGGCCCTGGGCACTTGGACAACGTCGACTCATGCCAGCGACTTTGCCATCGACAATATGGAACTGCGAGCCCATCTCAATGCCCAGCGCCACACCACTCTGGCCGCAGAGTTTGATGCCAAGATCAACCGGATCCGGGTCGCCGAAGGCGAAGCCTTCAAAGCAGGGCAAACCTTGATTTATCTCGATTGCGACCTGCAACAGGCCCAGCAACAGAAAGCCAAAGCCAATCTGGCGGGCACCCAGAACACTCTGGCGGGTAATAAACGACTGCAGGAGCACAATGCCATTGGTCAGGTAGAGCTGGAAAACAGTCGTATTGAAGTACTGAAAGCCAAAGCCGATGTCAGCTATCTCGATACCACCCTGAAAAAGTGTCAAATCAAAGCGCCCTATAACGGTCGAGCAGGCGAACGGCATGCTCAGGAACAACAGTTTGTACAGGCCGGGCAGTCATTGTTGGATATTTTTGACGATTCGGTGCTGGAACTGGAGTTTATTATGCCCTCCAGATGGATGCGTAAAGTCAAACCCGGTTACGGCTTTGATGTACACATTGATGAACTGGACAAGCCCTATCCGGCTAAACTGGTTAGAACCGCCGCCCGGATTGACCCGGTCAGCCAATCTGTAAAAGCCATCGCCATCATCGACGGTCAGTTTCCAGAGTTAATGGTCGGCATGAGCGGCCGGATTTTGCTGACGCCACCGGCGCCTTGAATCATCCCATTACTCAGTTGCAACGCGTTGCATCAGGCAGGTAGATCATGTCAGACCAGAGTCACACCAAGCACCCGCTGAAACGCCAGGCCCCTGCTCCGTATAAACTCGAAGCGCGGCTGATGTTTGATGGTGCGGCAATTGAGACCCTTGTGGAAACCGGCTCAGCCCCAGTTCCGGCCCCAGCGACAGAAGCCTCTCCGGAATCATCACCTGAACCGGAAAATAACCTGCCTCAGGAAAGCCAATCAGGAGCATCAGGCAACTCACAGGCTACCGACACCGGACACGACCTGCTGATCATCAGCGGCAACACCAGTGGTAATAACAGCCAACAACAAAAGCTCGATGAAGCCGAATCACAACTGCATCAGCATTTGCACAACTGGTTCGCCAGTAGCGACTTTGAACAGCAGGCTCAACTGATATTTTCCGGCAACAGCGATGACCCGCAGTGGCAGAACAATCTGCAAGCCCTGCAACAGACCTACCTGCAACAACACTACAGCATTCAGCTGGATATTCGCAGTGACGAGACTTTATCCGGTGCACTCGGTGCCTACAGCGCAACGGGCACAAACGGCAGCCCAACCATCTATCTCAATGGCGATTGGCTGGACAGTACCAGCAGTGACGCCATTGCTGCGGTATTGCTTGAAGAAATTGGCCACGATTTCGATCAGATACTCAACAACGGTGTGGATACACAGGGCGACGAAGGTCACCACTTTGCCAGCCTGTTGCTGTACGGCACCACCAACTCGATCAACCCGGTTCAGGAGCTGGATCAGCTGACACTGGAAATCGACGGTTATACCCTCAATACCGAAGCCGCTGCCCCGGCCAATATCGTACAGACCGTCTATGTCCCCATCAGCGAAGCCGATATGGCGACCGCTCTCGACACCATTGCCAATGGTGCCGGCGGTGCCGCCTCCGGAATCATTGCCAACACCATCGCCATAGCACCCAATGCCACCGGCACCGTGGTGGTCTATGACCACTGGGAAGATGGCTATGAACTGGATTTAACCAACCCGCTGCAGGCCAGCACCCTGATCTGGGGGGGTGGGGATCTGACCAATGGCATTGCGCCCGGCACCGCCGATGATCTGCTGGTTCCCGGTCAACCGATCCTGTTACAAAACAACGTCGATCCCGGCACCCCGGTGGCCAATGATTTTGATGCCCGGGATAAAATCGGCACCAATCAGTCTGTCAATGTCAGCCGCGTTGGCTGGGATACCGGCATCGACACAGATTTGGCCGGCGCAGTAAAAGTCACCAGCACCAGCAATGCCGGCACCAATTTTATCTTGCCCATTGGTGAAGATGTTCAGGGCCAGAATCCGGGGCCCTTCCCGGTATTTGAATACACATCCCTGCACATCAGTGCCTTTACAGACGGCACCAACATCGACATTGATACCGACGGTGATGGCACCCCCGAATTCAGTGTCACTCTCAACGAGGGCGAGACTTACTTTGTCGATGGCGGCGTGCTCGCCGGTGCCACCGTCAGTGCCGATCAGAACATTGCGGTCTATGCCATCGCTGGCCAGACATCCAATCTCGGTAACTACTGGCTAAATATCGCCCCGGTAGACCAGTGGTCAGACAGCTACTACACCCCGGTTGGCAGTGTCGACCCGCTGGATCCTCAGGCGCTGTTTCTCTATAACCCATCGGGCACCGCTTTTGATGTCAATGTCGTCAGCCTCGATGCCAGTGGCCTGCAAACCACTACCACCGTCAATCTGGCCGCCAACAGCGTTACCCGGCATGTGATGCCTGATTCGGGCGCTCACATTTTCAGTGTCGACGGTGAAACTTTTTATGCGGTGACCGCTCAGGAAGACAATCTGGTGGATTGGGGCTTCCCACTGATATCGCAAGACAATTTGAGTTCTGAATTAACCATCGCCTGGGCCCCGGGAGACATTAGCAACAGCGCCACCGAAAACCCGGTCTGGGTGACTCCGGTATCGGACACCAGACTGCTAATCGACAGTGCCAACGTTACCGTGCGCGATGCCGATGGTGTGGCTGTTCCGGGGGCCATGATTGATGCCGACACCTATCGCTATAATCTGACCGGTCTCGAAAGTTATCGGATTTATAACACCGCGGCGAATTTTGACCTGTCCGGCTTACGCATTTATACCGAAGACGGCACCCTGATCGCGGCCGCCTATGGCACCGACCCAAGCCTCAGCCACTCTCTTGATATCGGCTCGTCGATCCTGCCAAATCCGGATTTCAGGTTGCATAAAACCTGGGAGGAATTCATCGGCGACGGCGATAACGACATTGATCCCGGTGAGCAAATCCAATTTACCCTGATTGGCAGCAACACCCTCAACAGCGAACTCACCAACCTGAATTTTACGGACACCCTGCCGGATCCGGCAGTTGCCACCTATATTCCCGGCAGTGCCACTCTGACCGTCTACGACGCCAATGGCGCCGTGCTCTATAACGACGCCAACCTGGATGGCGGCACCGGTAACTTTCCTCTCGACGGCGCCGGTTACAACCTGATTGATACCGACCCGGGAACCGGCGGCAACCAGGGACTGCAACTGGGACAACGGGTAGAGATCAGCTATCTGGTGCAGGTGGCACCTGACTTCAATCAAACTCTGGTAAACGACGACTACACCATCAGTGTAGGGGCCAGCATGAGTGGTGATGAAGGCGGTTCGGCCATCACCCCCAGAGCCGCGATTGCCGATGTCACCGTTGCCACCCCCGGCTTCCCAAGTTTCGATATCAACGACAGTAATGGTGTGGCCACCGGTGATATATCCGTGCTGGAAGGTTCAAGTCTGACCGGCGAGAGCTTTCTGGTATTTCCGCTCAACAATCTGACCTCCATTGATATCAACGGCACCGAAGTGGTCAGCGGCCCCTACCCCATCGTCATTGGTAGCACCGAAGGCACACTGACCATAACCGGTTACGATGCCAGCAGCGGTGAAGTCAGCTACAACTACACGCCCGCTGCCGCCCCCAAAGATCACAGTGGTGGCGAAATCGTCGACAGCATCACCATCACCATTACCGACAATACCGCGGAAACCGCCAGCGAAACGCTGGACATTTTGATTCTTGACGATGCTCCGGTCGCCGTAGTCGACAATATCAGCCTCACCGAGGCACTGACACCGGTGAGTAGCAGCGGCAATATCATGCTCAATGACAGCATCAACACCGACACACCGGTTGTAGTATCCGGCATTGCCGTTGGCGCCACCGGCGCCCCGCTGATTGACCCTCTGACTGTGGGTGTCACAGTCAATGGCAGTTTTGGTGACATCACCGTGGCCAGTAACGGTACCTACACCTACAATCTGGACATCAACAACAACGTAGTCAAAGCCCTCAATGGCGGCCAAAGTATCACCGATGTCTTTACCTATACGCTCGAAGACAGTGACGGCAGCACCAGTTTTAATACGATTCAGGTGACCATCAACGGCATCAATGACAATCCCACCATTACCATCCCGGATATCAATGGCGCCAATGTCGGTGAAGTAGATGTTGAAGAAGACAGTAACTTTGCCGGGGTCTTTCTGGTAACCCCGCTGAATAATATTGCCGCGCTAACCGTCAACAGCACCGATGTCACTACCGGCCCCTACCCGGTTGCCATTCCCACGGCCGAGGGCACCATCACCATTACCAGTTTTGACCAGACAACTGGGGTAGTGGCCTACAACTACGATCCCACTGGCAATAGCCGTAATCACACAGCCGGTGCTGTGATCGATAACATCACCATTCGTGTGGTCGATGGCCTGGCCCAGATTGCCAACAACACCATGACCATTCAAATCGTCGACACAGCGCCTGTTGCTGTAACCGATGCCAATAACATCACCGAAGCCACGCTACCCGACACCATAACCGGCAATGTCATCACCGGCGTCTCGGGGCCCGACGACCTCAGTGGCGATTTACCCAACACCGTAGTGGGACTCGCCGCCGGCAACACCGGCGTGGACTTGTCATCACCGGCCACTGTAGGCGTGGCCGTACCGGGCAGCTATGGCACCCTGACCATCCTACCCGATGGCAGTTACACCTATGTTCTGGACAACACCCTGTTTGCTGTGCAGGCATTGAATACCACCCAATCGCTGGTCGAAACCTTTACCTATACACTGGGTGATACCGATGGCAGTCTCAGCAGCACCACACTGGATATCACCATCGATGGCACCAGCGCACTGCCGGTGATCACCATCAATGATGACAATGCCGCTGACAGCGGTGACATCAGCATTCCCGAAAATGAAACCCTCAGCGGCCAGTTCAACATCCAGCCACTGCTGCCGGATCTTTCTGTGCTGACGGTAGGTGGTACCGACCTGCTGCCCAACACCTACCCTGTCGCCATCATCACCACGGAAGGCACCCTTACCATTACCGCCTATGATGGCCTAACCGGCGACTTCAGTTACGACTACACGCCATCCGGGCTGGGCAAAGATCACAGTGCCGGCGAGGTAATCGACAGCATCATCATCGATATCGCCGACCGCATTGGCAATACCGCCAATGACACACTTGATATTCTGATTACCGATACCATCCCCACCGCCGTTGCTGATCAGAACACCGTGGTAGAGGACGATGTCAGCGATACCGTCAGCGGTAACGTCATCACTGACCCGGTAACCGGCGACCTGGCCAATATCGATGGCAATTTAACCATTGCCGGAGTAACCCAGGGCGACACCGGCACCAATCTGATTGCTCCGGGAACAGTAAACCGCAGCATCAACGGAGCCTTCGGCAGTTTGCGCATGGCCGCCGATGGCAGTTACAGCTACACCCTCGATAACACCAATACCACCGTAACCCGCCTGAACGATGGCGAACAGCTCACAGAAGTCTTTACCTATACGCTGATTGATGGCGATGGCAGCGCCGTCAATACGACCTTGAGCATTGTGATTGAAGGTATTACCGACCCTCCGAATATCTTCATCGAAGACCCCAACCCGATCTTGCAGGATGATGCGGCAGACATCCTAGACGCTGGCAGCGATATCGTTCTGGAACCACTGCCATCCAGTGGCGATGTCTATTTGTCGCAGATACATAATCTCGACAGTAGCATTCCAAGCATCAATCAATTGATTGATGAACAGGGCAACAGCGACCTGATTGCCGACAGTCGCAACCTGATCCCCAGACCCGAGCAGCTTACCCCTCAGGCGATCCAATTCCATGAGCAACAAGCCCGGGAGGCATGCCAGTTACACTGGCTGGAAAAGTTTTCCGACGCGGCCGCACAGGATCTACAACAGGTGGAGCGCATGCTTGACCGTGCCTTATCGGAAACGGACAGCTTGGATAGTAGCGCGCCTGACAGCAACAATTATCGGTTTGAATCGCCTTCGGCTCTGCCCACGCAAACATTTGCAACCGGGAGCGAGCAATTCAGCTATGCAATACCGGCCGATGCTTTCAGGCATGGCAACCCCGATGCCCTGATCAGTTATTCCGCATCCATGGCCGATGGTTCGGAGCTGCCGGAATGGCTTGAATTTGATCCGCAAAGTGGCGAATTCACTGGTACACCGCCAGAAGATTTTATCGGCGAGTTAATGATCAAAGTAATTGCCCGGGATGAATCGGGGCAGCAGGTCGAGACTCTGATTACCCTGCGTCTGGAGCCAGACAGCAGCGCCGGGATTGGCTCACCCTCGTTCTCCGATCAACTGCGCCAGCAAAACCTTATGGCCTGGAAATCCGACTACGAACAGCGCATTGATACGGCGCGCACGCTCAGGATGGAGTCCTGATGGCGGAGCATCTGTTGCACAACCCCGGTGCCCTGCAGGCTCTCACTGTGTTATCCCGACGCAGCCGTGAGGCCGAGACTGAAGCCGAACTGAGATTCCTGCTCGTCAATGAGACCCATACTCTCTGCCCCTATCGTCAAGCGGTTCTGTGGCAACCCGGCAAGGAACCGGTTGTTTCCGGCGTTGCCGCAGCGGAGGCCAATGCCCCCTATACGCTTTGGCTGAAACAGGTTTTCGCATGTCTGAATAAACAGACCTACCAACAGCCGCAGCGTATAACACCGGATCAACTGCCGGAAACACTGAACGCCGAGTGGGGGCAATGGCTCCCCGATTTTGCCCTGTTTATCCCCCTGTCAACGGGCGGTTTGTTGCTGGTTCGCGAGCACTACTGGCACGACAGCGATCTCAGCAACCTGTCAGAATGGCTGAGTATCTGGCAGCAGTCCTATCAGCTCCACTCGAGCCATCAACACGGATGGCTTCAATCAGGCACTGCCACATTAAGGAGACCTCTACAGTGGTTTCGCTCGGTGCGCTTTTGGGTTGCTGCTCTGGTAATTGCCAGTCTGTTTTTGCCCGTGCGACTGAGTGTTCTTGCTCCGGGCGAAATCATTCCCTTTGAGCCCAAAGTTGTTAGAGCACCGCTGGATGGTGTTATTGCCGATATTGTGGTCAGTCCTTATCAATCAGTGGATCTCAACACAGCTTTGTTTGTGTACGATCAGACAGAAATCAACAACCGTCTGCAAATCACCACCGATGCACTGCGAGTTGCCAAAACCGAATACCGCCAAAAGGCTCAGCAAGCCCTGTTCGACACCCGTCTGAAAGCCGACCTAGCCCTGTTGCAAGCCAGAATCACTGAACGCCAGCAGGAACTGGAATACCTGCAATCCCTTAAACTCAGAGGCAAGGTCAACGCCGAACGACAGGGCATCGCCCTGTTTCAGGACCCATCCCATTGGGAAGGTCGGCCGGTGATTACCGGTGAGAAAATCATGGTCATTGCCACTCCGGATCAGATCGAAATAGAAGCCTGGCTGGCCCCCGAGGATGTCATCGAATTGTCACCGGGCAGCGAGGCTCTGCTTTACCTGAATGCCCGCCCCCTTGAACCAGTTCGGGCCAGTCTGAATTACGTTGCCCACGCAGCCAGCCTGAGACCTGAAGGCCACTACGCCTATCGGGTACGCGCATCATTATCGGGGCAACAGGATTTACCACAGCTGGGCCTTAAGGGGACGCTGAAGTTATACGGCGCTCCCGTCAGCCTTGGCTACTGGGTCATCCGGCGTCCTCTGGCATCACTTAGAAGCTGGCTGGGGTGGTAAACATGGCCAGCCTGCCCCGTTTGCGCGAAGACCTGATTCTTCATACAGCACCCAGCAGCCACAGCGGAGCTCCTAACTGGTCCCTGCAGGATCCGGTACGGAATCTGTTCTTTCGCATCGATTGGCAGAGCTTTGAAATGCTGTCGCGTTGGCATCTGGGGGACAGCCAGAAAGTTCTCGAAGCCATCGATGTCGAAACCACCATTACCACCGATAAAGACGACATGGAAAATCTGATCGGTTTTCTTAGCGACAATGAATTGATCCAACGACACGACCCCCAAAGCAGTCGCTGGTTTGCCGAACGAGAACAGCAGTCCCCCTCTCTGGGTAAAAAACTGGTACAACACTACCTGTTTTTCCGGGTTCCCCTATGGCACCCCGACCGCTGGCTTGATCGTCACTTGGCCAAAGTAACGCCTCTGTTTGGTAAAAGCTTCCTGTTACTGACCTTAGTGGTACTTGCTGTGGGCTTGATGCAACTGTCACAGCAATGGCAGACATTCAGCTCGTCTCTGGTGAATTTGTTTACCTGGCAGGGCGTGATTGCGTTTGGCTTGACCATCGCTCTCGTAAAATTTCTGCATGAACTCGGGCATGCTTTTACCGCCAAGCGCTATGGCTGTCGCGTGCCTACCATGGGCGTTGCTTTCCTGCTGCTGTTGCCGATGGCATATACCGACGTTAACGATGTATGGAGGTTACGCAGTAAAAGGCAACGTCTCGCAGTGGGCAGCGCAGGTATTATGGTTGAATTGGCGATTGCCGCCTGGGCCACCCTGGTCTGGTCCCTGTTGCCAGAAGGACAGCTGCGCAACGCCGCTTTTTTGCTGGCGAGTACCACTTGGATTTCCTCCCTGCTTATTAACCTGTCACCTTTCCTGCGCTTTGATGGCTATTTTCTGGTGATGGACTGGCTCGACATGCCAAACCTGCATCAGCGTAGCTTTGCCCTCGGTAAATGGTGGCTGCGCAACGGCTTATTCGGTCTGGCACAACCAGCACCAGAACCCCTGCCACCGGAACGCCAGCGCTTGATCATCGCATTCTGCTTTGCCACCTGGCTGTATCGTTTGATTATTTTTATCGGTATCGCCTGGCTGCTCTATCAAATGCTACCCAAACCACTGGGTCCCCTGCTGGCAGCAATGGAACTCTGGTGGTTTATCGCCGCACCCATATTGAAAGAGCTTTCGCACTGGACGTCACAGTGGCGTGCCATTCTGGCTTCTGGCAGAAGCTGGTTAACGGGATTTGGCTTCTTGATTGCGCTGCTGTTACTTGCCATTCCCTGGGACGGGCGTATTGAAGCTCAAGGTATTCTTCAGCCAGAGCGATCCGCCGACATCACCTCCCCCGGTGCCGCAAGAATCGATAACATTATGGTATCCGATGGCAGCTACCTGAATGCCGGCGACACCCTAATGATGTTGACCAATCCCGACCTGATGTTCCAGAAACAGAACTTGAATGCGAAACTTAAAAGTCTGGACTGGCAATTACAGACGGCACTGGTAGAAGCGAGCTTTCGTGAGAACCGACAACGTCTTCAGGCAGAAATGCTGAAAACCCGCAGTGAACAGCAGCTGATCGACGACGAAATAAAACGTTATTCTCTGGTTGCCCCCTTGAATGGGCATTTCTATTTTGCCGCTCCTGATATTCGTTCAGGGGACTGGATAGGAGACAAACAAATTCTTGGCCAGCTGGTTGATAAAAGCCAGTGGCAAGTCACCACCTATGTGACCGAAGCGCAGTTGTCCCGGCTCAAAGAAGGCGACCGCGCGCGATTTTATACCGATTCCGGCAGCCACACGCCCTTCGAACTTTTGGTAAGTACCATTGAGCCTGACGCGACCCGCATTCTGGAGGATGACATATTGGCATCAACCCACGGCGGAAAGATACTGGTGCGCGAATCGGATTCTGGATTAACCCCGGAGCAAGCTCACTATCGGGTTACGTTGACCCTAGACGAATCTCAACTTGAAGCTGCAGCGACCTTGAAATCCCTGCGGGGCAATGTCGTGATTCAGGGTCAACCCAAAGCCTATCTGGACGATTTCTTCCGTGCTGTTGCTGTGTTTTTTGTTCGCGAGGCCAGTTTTTAAAAGGAGACAACAATATGACCATCAGCAAGCTGCATCTGGCTATATTGTTCAGTTGCGGATTCTCAGCCTCGCTATCAGCAACTGAATCGACGTCACTGGTTGGTACGGTTTCCCATCTGCGAGGGGAACTCGTCAGCCTGGAAATGGATTCCGATTCTCGACGGGCTTTGACCAAGAACTCGGCCGTAAATGAAGGCGACCTTTTGATTACTGCCAAACAGAGTTATGCGCGCATTAAATTTACCGATGGCGGCAATCTGATCATTCGTCCCAACAGTGAAATCAGAATTGAGAATTATCGATTTAAAACCGATGCTCCCGAACAGGACCGCTACACTCTCAATCTACTCAAAGGCAGTTTGCGCTCCATCACCGGCTTGATTGGCAAGCGCAACCCCGATCGGCAATTAACCTACACCAGCCACGCCACCATAGGTATCCGGGGAACCCATTTTGGCTTGCTGCTTTGCGCTCAGGAACAGGATTGTATTGATGAAACCAACCTAGCTGGTCAGGTTCCCGATGCAGGGCTCTATATCGATGTTATGGAAGGTGCGGTAACAGCCATCAATGATGGCGGCCGACAGCAGATAAGCGCGGGGCAATATTCGCACATTGAAAACAACACCCGTGTAGCGCGGATACTGACGGCAGAAGAAGCTGTACGCGTAGGGATCCCTTCTTCAATGGTAGGCGACACCATTGAAGAAGATTGTCTGGACTAATAGGCACAGGGTTGGATTAAAGTGGCCACCACCAATCGTCACTGTTAGATCGCTGTAGCCCGGAATCATTAACGGAAGGCTGCGGAGTCCTTTTCTGAGGTGCCGTTTCAGCCTGAACCGGCTCTTGTTTGGTGAGGGTTTCCCACAGCGGCGGCTCTTTCTCTACCGTATCAATGATTTGATAGTCGTACATGTTTTCCGGGATCATCGGCAGCGTGTAGTCGCGCCACAATTTGTGGACACGGCCATTCACAAACTGAATAAAAACATGCTTTTCTTTGTGCCCGGTGTCCTCGTATTTGAAGAGAAACAGGACGCGTACACGTTGGTTTTTATTTTCGGAAAAACGGTAGGTGAACACTTCAGAGCCATTTTTATGACTCTTCATGGCATCGGGTTTACCAAGGTATTCCATCACCCACTTGCGGGTGGTTTTGCCAGCCGTGATTTGCTGAATGATTTCTTCCGGTACCCGCTTGCCATCGTGTTCATAGGTAACCTGATCGCGCACATCCACAAAGCTGCAAGCAGATAAGGCACTTGCCATAAAGGCCAGAATAGCGAAATAACGAAGCCGCGACATGATATGCACCTGTTCGTCTATCAGGCGGCAGCGTTTTTAACTTGGGAATGCATCAGCTCCATCAAAGAAGCCTCCGCACGAGATATGCCACAGCGACGGGCAACTTCTTCCGTATTGAGCCCGGCATTAAGTAAACGAGCGGCATCAGCCAGATCAGGGGCCAGCCCTTCAATAGGATTGGGGGCTTTGTCGGTCGCGACAACCGTTTCTGCTTCAGCCACCTGCACCAAATTTTCAGAAGCGACTTCGTTAGCGGCTTCGGCTGCATCTATTTGCTGCAACTGTTTTTCCAGTGCAATCAATCGGCGCCCCATGCCGATAGAACCATTATTGGTCATCTGCAGATTATGATCGAGGCGCTGATACAACCGCTGAGTCAGCAGTGACTGTTTGCGTAAGCGTCCATAGCAAACCATCGCAAGAGCCAACGCCATCCAACTGATGCCAATGCTGCCTATCAAGGCAAAATTCATCCACATAGTACTCGACATAACTCTTGAACCTCTTCACTGCCAGAGCGGGTTCGGTGACTGGTGGCTTATACGCTCTCCAGTTCGGCCCACTCTTCGTCTGTTAACAGTTTGTCCAGCTCGATGAGAATCAACAATTCATCGTTCTTGTGACAAACCCCTTGAATAAACTTGGCACTTTCATCATTTCCGACGTTTGGTGCCGTTTCAATTTCTGATTGTCTTAGGTACACAACCTCGGCCACGCTATCGACCAGAATACCAACCACATGGTTGTCGGCTTCGATAATCACAATACGGGTATTGTCTGTGATCTCGCCGGACTCCAGGCCAAAGCGGTGACGAGTGTCAATAACCGTCACAACGTTGCCGCGCAAGTTGATGATTCCCAACACGTAGGTGGGAGCACCAGGTACCGGGGCGATCTCGGAATAACGCAATACCTCCTGAACCTGCATTACGTTAATGCCGTAGGTCTCTCCGGCCAGTCTGAAGGTTACCCACTGCAATACCGGATCTTCACTTGCTTTGCTTTTTGTAGAGCTGGTTGTCATAACCACAAATCCTCAATAATTCGAGCGTCAAAAAACTAACATCACCACTCCACTACTATAGTTAATAGCAGCTTCTATGCCAGTGTATCGACTGTTTGCCAACTAAGTTAAATCTTTTTTGCATGATCTTCATTTTCCAAGAGCTGCCCCATCATGGGGATGTCGATCAATGCACACATATGCTGTTTTACCGTGCCGGCCAACCAGGCACGTTTACTTCGTTCACCACGCCATTTTACATCTTCTGGCTCCAGAGTGATGGGTTGATTTACTTCATCAACTGCCAATCCCCAAGGCAGACCATCGATGGATACTACGTATTTTGCGCTCTCCAAAAAGGCATCATCATAGCGCTCAGGCATCACAAATTTGGCGGTATTAACCGTACGTATTTTACCCATCGGAGTAGGCTGCAACCCCATAAACCAGTCGGCCTGACCAAATAGCGGGGTTAGCTCATCGGTTAAAGGTTGGATCTGCCCCAATGCGATCAGAGGCACGGCCAAAGTCAGACCGGAAACCGAAAATAACAACACATCGAAGCGTTCCTGGGCCCAGCGAGGGCGACCATTATCAAGCCAAGCCAGTGATTGCATCAGCTCTTCTTCTGGTACAGAGTCAGCCTCCACCTCTACTGACTGCTCTACCTCTACAATCTCTTCGACTGCAACGGTCGGTTCGATCTCGGTGACCGCTTCCTTAACGTACGCATCGACCACAGGCCTGGTTTCAGTCTGTGTTTTTGTTTGTACCGGTGCTGATGACAACAAGCGGGCTAATTTGGCCTTGGCCTGAACCTCTTTATCCCTTTGCTTTTCCTGAAAACTCAGCTCTGGAGGATCTGCTTTGGGTTCTTCGATCTTCTTGGGCTGCGGGCGAGGCTCCTCTGCAGCATTGACGGAGGAATCCAGCAGCAGATCATCAAAATAGTGCTGCAAACTGTCCTGTGGCGTTTCGCTGGTCACAGCGGCATCCTCAACGCTTGCTCCGCCAGATAATTGGCTTGCCATTTCATCAGCGAACGATAGGCTTCAACCGCGCGACTGCCGGGCTCGAATAAATGGGGGGGGACACCGGCTTTACTGGCATCACGTAACTTGGTGTCCACCGGTATTTTCCCCGGCCAGACTCGATCGCTGTAGGTATTGCGAATAATTCTCAGGCTGCTGACTGAAGCCTGAGTACGGCGATCGAACATTGTAGGAACAATGATGTAGTCCAGTGGTTTCTTGCGTGAGCGACTCATCATCTCCAAGGTATGGGTCATCCGCTCTAGCCCTTTCAAGGACAAATGCTCAGTTTGTACAGGTACCAACAGCTGATCACAGGCAGCCAGGGCATTGATCATCAAAACCCCAACCAACGGTGGGCAATCAATCAATACCTGATCGTAACGATCGCGGATCATCGCCAGCGCCCGACCAATTACCAATCCCATACCGTCCTGCCCAATAGCCTGGCGCTCCAATGTAGCCAGAGCCGTTGAGGCCGGAATCAGGGATAGATTATCAAAAGGGGTGTCTACAATGCACTCATGCAACAGTTCCGGCGTCAAAGATTTACGCTCCTGAAACAGGGTAAACGTCGAATGACTGACAGTATCCGGGTCCTGCTTGAAATAACTGCTCAATGAACCGTGGGGATCAAGATCAATCAGCAACACGCGCTTCCCCTGTTCAGCACACAGGCCGCCCATGGTAACCGTGGTGGTGGTTTTACCGACGCCACCTTTTTGATTGGCAATGGTCCAGACTTGCAAGCAGAACTCCCGATGTATCTTTCAAATAGTTTTTATGTCAAAGTTTTGGCGCGATTCAAACTCACCAGGTTTTAACCGGATATAACGCAAATATCGTACCCAATCTGATACTCAGTTCGTTGTATGACTTACTCAGATCAATTCCTTGGCAAGTCGGGGTCGCTGGTAAACAGTAATCCGCCCTGTTTGGTTTCTACCGGTTTGATCTCACCAATGGGCGCCAGACGGTCACCAGATTGTTCCTCATCGGCGGTTTCGTCAGTATCATTCGATTCAATACCCAGCGCATCCGGCCGGGAATCAAGCAAAGGTACCTCTTCCAAATCACTGCCGCGGGCCAAGCCGGGTTGAGGGTAAGGTGCCGAGCTTTCAAACGCATCTTCGGGCTCAATAACCTGTTGGATATCTTCCGATGTCCTTACATTGGGGCGATCCACTTTTTCCCGGGTTATCATCAATACCACACGGCGGTTCTTGGCTCGCCCCTCTTCTGTGGCGTTATCGGCTACCGGCTGATGCTCGCCATAACCCACGGCAGATAAACGACGGGTGGGAATACCCTCTTCAGCCAGCAGGCGCACAATGGCTGCAGCACGAGCGGCAGATAACTCCCAATTACTGGGGAAACGGGAATTATTTATAGGGACATTATCCGTAAACCCTTCAACCTGAATCGGGTTATTGAATGGCTTCAGCATTTCAGCAATGTCGGCAAAAATGGCTTCAGCCTGTAAACTGGGTTCAGTCCCGCCGGACTCAAACAGAATGCTGGATTTCAATTCAATCTCCAGCCACATTTCATTGCCGTGCAGCAATATCTGCTCGTCATCTACCAAGTCCGTAAACTCTTCGCGAAAGTGACCGGTTAATTGGGGCAAGTCCGCCGATTTATCAAAGGGCCCATCACCAGCCTCCGGGCCCTGACCTTTTTCCAGCATATCCTCTGTGATCAAATGAATTGCATTTGGATCGATGGATAAGGTCGGATCCCCCACCTGTATAGGATTGATGGCCCTGTTTTTATCTACATTGAAGGCATCTACCATGGTTTCTGAAAGCACCCGGTATTTGCTCTCATTCACCTGAGAGATGGAGTACATAACCACAAAAAAAGCGAACAACAGCGTAATAAAGTCTGCATAAGAGACCAGCCATCTTTCATGATTCACACTGATTTCAACGGGGCGTCTTCTGGGCATAACAGAGCCTCAATCCCTGAATCAGGGTAAATACCCATTGAGTTTCATTTCAATGGAGCGAGGGTTTTCACCTTCAGCAATGGCAATAATGCCTTCAATGATCATTTCACGATATTGGGCTTGTTCGTGAACACACATTTTTAACTTGTTGGCCACAGGTAACAAAAACAGGTTGGCAAACGCAACGCCATAAATAGTTGCCACAAAAGCGATGGCAATACCCGGCCCCAGTTCATTGGGATCGGCCAGATTGCGCATGACATGGATCAGCCCCATTACCGCACCGATGATGCCAATGGTGGGAGAGTATCCACCCATGGATTCATAGAAACGCACCGAGTCCAAATCCCGCTGTTCCTGAATCACCAATTCGGTTTCCATTACCCGGCGAATTGATTCAGGCTCACTGCCATCAACCAGTAACTGTAACCCCTTGCGCGCAAACGGATCTTTCTCGGTTTCGGCAATCGTCTCCAATCCAAGTAAGCCCTCTTTTCTCGCTGCAACAGACCAACGCACGACTCTGGAGAGGCCATCCTGAAACATATTGGCCGGGGGCTTAAAGACCCAGGGGAAAACTTCCAGGGCTCGGCGCAGCTGCGACCATGGAGTTTGCAGCAGAGCCGCACCCACGGTGCCACCGATGACAATCAATGCAGCGGGGCCATTGATCAGTGATTGCAGCGTGCCTCCCTCGATAAAATTACCACCGATCAGCGCGGCAAAACCGAGGATTACCCCTATGATGCTTAAAATATCCATATCAATTCAGCTCTTTCGCCAACTTGGGGCCAATATCTTTCAGTGATAAAACCTGGTCGGTAAGATTAGCCCGGGCTACAGCCATGGGCATGCCGTAGATAACACAACTGGCTTCATCCTGCCCCCAGATGGTAGCGCCCCGCTGTTTCAACAAGCGAGCACCTTCACAACCATCAGAGCCCATCCCGGTTAATACGATCGCCAGCACCTCGGCGCCATAGGCATTAGCAGCGGAACCAAATGTAATATCCACTGAAGGTTTGTAGTTGGTGCGATCATCTCCTGGTAAAATTTTTACCGAGTTCCGCCGGTCTATCATCATCTGCTTGCCACCCGGAGCCAGTAAAGCCAGTCCCGGACGTAACGAATCACCATCCTCAGCTTCTTTTACCTGAATCTGGCATTGGCGATTAAGCCGCTCGGCAAACGCTTTAGTAAAGTTTTCCGGCATATGCTGGGTCAGCACGATGGGCAAGGGAAAGTTGGAAGGCAATTTGGTCAGGACATCCGTTAAAGCCACTGGCCCACCCGTTGATGCACCAATGGCAACCAGTTTGAGCGAGGCTTTATTCAGAGGTTTAGTTCTCGCCGGGCGATAGTTTTCAGACTGCGCTGAGGATAAGTCAGTGCGAGCGCCCTTACTGAGGCTGCCTGAATCCCTTGAGAGTGAGCTTTTACCGCGAACATCTTGGGTCGATCGCTCTGACGTCGTTTTGGTGGTTGCCGGCTTTTCCGCTGGGGCCAAGCGCACCTTGGGTCGGGATGCTGCACTGCTTGCACCCTTAGCAATCGAAAGTAATCGGTTGTGTAACTTTTTCTTCAGTGCTTCGGAGTTTTTGGAAATTTCCGCAAAGTTTTTCGGCAGAAAATCCACCGCCCCCGCCTCCAGAGCGTCCAGCGTGGTTTTAGCACCCTCATAAGTCAAAGATGAGAACATCATGATTGGCACGGGACGATCCGCCATAATCTGGCGAATGGCAGAAACACCGTCCATTACCGGCATTTCATAATCCATGGTAATCAGATCAGGTTTGAGCTCTTTGGCTTTATCAACCGCTTCCCGGCCATTGGATGCCACGCCGATCACATTGAGATCCGGGTGATCATTCAACATTTCAGTCAGACGGTGCTGAAAGAAATGGGAGTCATCAACAATCAGAACATCAAGAGGCATTATGCAACCTCCCGATCAGTCATCAGATAATCTACGATATGAAAATCAAACGTGAAAGTCAGGCCCAACCCACCGATCAGACCTGTGGCAATGTGGTTATTAGCTGCGCTGCCCCGAGAAATGGATACCATGAAAAACCCGCTTATTATTTTCTAACACGACACCCCTCATCAGGTGTGTCCTGCATAGCGCTTGAGCATGCTGGGCACGTCAAGAATCAAGGCTATGGTACCATCTCCAGTAATAGTTGCACCGGCCATTCCCGGTGTTCCCTGCAACATTTTACCCAGAGGCTTGATCACCACCTCTTCCTGACCAATTAACTGATCCACAACAAAGCCAACTCGCTGGGTTCCCACAGAAACAATAACCACATGGGCTTCTTCTGGCGTTGGGTTAGCCGCACCACCATGAACCAACCAGCGTTTCAGATGGAAAATGGGCACAGCCTTTTCTCGAACCGAGACACATTCCTGACCATCGACAATGTTGGTCTGGGTCAAATCCATATGGAAAATTTCGTTCACACTGACCAAAGGTAATGCGAATGTCTGTTTGCCCAACATAATCATCAGAGTCGGCATAATAGCCAGAGTCAAAGGCACCTTGATACTGATACGCGTACCTTCACCCATCACCGAATCGATTTCGATCGAACCATTGAGTTGGGTAATTTTGGTTTTAACCACATCCATGCCGACACCACGGCCGGACACATCGGAAATTTCTTTCTTGGTGGAGAAGCCCGGCGCAAAGATCAGGGCAAAAGCCTCGTTGTCCGGCAGTCTTGCGGCAGCGTCTTCGTCCAGAACGCCCTTCTCAACAGCAATGGCTCGCAATTTATCCGGATCCATACCACCACCATCATCAGTGATGGACAGCAGGATGTGATCGCCTTCCTGTTCTGCTGCCAGAATGACCTTACCCACTCTGGATTTACCCTTGGCTTCGCGATCAGCCGGCAATTCGATACCATGATCCACCGAGTTGCGAACCAAATGCACCAGAGGATCGGCCAGAGCCTCAACCAGGTTTTTATCCAGATCCGTCTCTTCACCCTGAAGCTCAAGGTTAATTTCTTTCTTCAGGTTACGAGCCAAGTCGCGTACAACCCGAGGGAAACGACCAAATACTTTTTTGATGGGCTGCATCCGGGTCTTCATGACCGAGGTTTGCAGATCGGCCGTCACCACATCAAGATTGGCAACAGCTTTTGACAGGGATTCATCATTGCCCTTCATTCCCAAGCGAACCAGACGGTTGCGAACCAAAACCAGCTCACCCACCATATTCATGATGTCATCAAGACGTTGGGTATCTACCCGGACCGTGGTCTCACCGGCAGGTGCAGGGGCCTGCTGTCCACCGCCATCTCTGGCACCACCACGCGCAGCCTTGGGCTTACTGTCTTTCTTGGCTGCAGCGCCTTTGTCTGCAGCAGGCTCAGGTTTCTTGGCTGCTGGCTTGGCAGCAGGTGGGGTTGGCGATTTAGCAGCCGGGGCAGCGGCGGCAGCTGGCTCTGCAGCTTTATCGCTACCAGGCGCTTTGCCCTTGCCATGAAGCTGATCCAGAAGAGCATCAAATTCATCTTCCGTGATCAGATCATCGCCACCCTTGGCGGCAGGCTTCGGTGCCTCAGCAGCCGGCTGACCAGCTCCGGGGCCTTTACCCTTACCGTGTAATTCGTCGAGCAGAGCTTCAAATTCATCTTCACTGATTTCGTCACTATCAGAAGCAACCTTGGGAGCCGGGGCCGCAGCAGCCGGGGCTTGGGCCTCTTCGCCGGCACCGGGGCCTTTACCCTTGCCATGCAGCTCATCAAGCAAGGCTTCAAATTCATCTTCAGTGATTTCATCGCTGTCGGATGCAGTCGGCGTAGCAGCAGGCTCGGCAGCCGCTGGCGCTGTAGCCGATGCATCATCATCGCTTATGGCATCCAATAATTCTTCAAATTCTGAGTCGGTGATATCGCCTTCACCCTGTCCAGTACCCAGTGACGAAGGTGCCGCTTCAGCTTCAGGAGCAGCTGCTTCGGGCGTAGGTGCTTCAGCGGCAGGAGCGCCACCTTCAGCAAGATCTTCACAGGAGACCAGACGCTCGAGCTGAGCAATCAATTCAGGGGGGCGCGGTATCCACATCAACACGCTGAGATACCTGCTCAAATTGACCATTAACTGTGTCCAGAGCCTGCAGTACAACATCCATCAGCTCTGCGGTCACTTCCCGCTTGCCGTTACGAAGAATATCAAACAGGTTTTCAGTTACATGGCAGCACTCAACCATCTCGTTGAGCTGCAGAAAACCGGCACCGCCTTTTACGGTGTGAAACCCTCTAAAGATGGCATTGAGCAGATCCTTATCATCAGGCTGCTGCTCCAGATCGACCAGCTGCTCTGACAACTGCTCCAGAATTTCACCAGCCTCTACCAGGAAATCCTGCAGAATATCTTCGTCATCTCCGAAACCCATCAATGGCTCCTCAGCAGTAAAACTTTATTCAGAAACCCAGACTTGAAAGCAAGTCATCCACTTCGTCCTGGCCAGAGACACAATCGTCCCTCTCTTCGGCATGGATCTGTGGTCCCTCGGCCTCAACTACCTTTTCAGTATCGGCCTCTGCTTCTGTATCGGCAGGCTCAACCAAACCTGTAATTTCTTCTACCTGTCCGGCAATTCTCACCAAATCAACCAAGCTGGACTCAACGTCACGGATCAGCCCAATCACTTTGGTCAGCACCTGACCGGTCAGATCCTGAAAGCCCTGCTCCAGAATAATGTCCTGAAGATTTTGGTTGAGTTCGTTGCTGCCTGCTTCCATTTCGCCAAAGAAGGTATCAATGCGCTTGTAGACTTCACGAAATTCTTCAGCCGTCATTTCACGACTTTTCAAACGCGCCCACTCTTTTTTCAATTTTCCGGCTTCTTCACCAAGACTCAAAGCTATGGGAGCCGACGCTTCCACCTTGTCCATGGTTTTGTCTGCCGCATTTTGAGTGGTTTCGATCACATAGTTGAGGCGATCGGAAGCGTCCTTGATTTCAGAACTGGTGATATCGGGGGGTTCGCTGGTTAAATCGCCATCCACATTAAAGTTAACGATGGCGCTATGCAGGCCTCGGGTCAGCTGGCCAACCGCGGTGAATATATTTCTGTCTCTGACCTCGATCAGTTTCTGGATAACCAGAGAGGCGCCTTCCATATCATCACTGGAGAGCTTCTCAGACAATAACTTGGCACATTCCTGAAGCTCGCCAATGAACTCCTGGTTGTTATGCAACTCGGATTTGTATTCCATCACCAAGCCTTTTTTATAATTTATTGAGGTTTAAACGCGGTCAAAGATCTTCTCAATCTTTTCCTTCAAGGCAGCAGCAGTAAACGGCTTGACAACATAGCCATTCACACCTGACTGAGCGGCCTCAATAATCTGGTCTCGCTTGGCTTCAGCGGTCACCATGAGAACGGGCAAGGAGGACAGTTTTTCGTCTGCGCGCACTTCTTTCAGCAGATCAATACCGGTCATGCCTGGCATATTCCAGTCCGTAACCAGAAAGTCAAAGTCGCCACTGCGCAACATAGGCAACGCCGTGAGACCATCATCCGCTTCTTGAGTGTTGGTAAAACCCAGATCACGCAGTAAGTTTTTAATAATCCTTCTCATTGTCGAAAAATCATCAACAATCAGGATTTTCATATTTTTATCCAATGCTACCTCGCCTCCCTCATTTGGGACCCGTTTACTAATTAGTCTAGTCGCTGGTACACCTGAGGCCAGTTTTTACCTCAGTCAGCACCTTTTATAAGCAAATACAACCATCTGCCTATCTATGCATTCAAAACGGCGCAGAACTTAACCATAAAAAGCATCAGGGTCAATTCTGTTCTCGCCAATCGGACAGGCGTCCACGCAATCTCAGCGCCGCCTGGCTGTGAATCTGACTGACCCGAGATTCACTTACTCCAATAATCTGGCCTATTTCTTTTAAATTCAACTCTTCGTCATAGTACAGAGCCAAAACCAGTCTTTCTCTTTCCGGTAACTGGGTTATCGCCTGAGCCAGAGATTGCTTTAATGATTCTCTCTGAAAACCATCAAACGGGGATACAAACGGCATACTGACACTGTCGCCAGAACTGTAACCATCATCATCGCCGTAAGATTCTTCAAAACTGAACAGACGACTGGAAGCGGAATCGGCCAACATGGCATGATAATCACTCAGCTCAACGCCCAACTCTTCGGCCACTTCCTGATCGGTAGCATCGCGGCCCAATCTGCCCTCTACAGCATTGATGGCATCAGACACCCGCCGGGCATTGCGGTGTACCGAGCGCGGTACCCAATCACCTCGCCGCATCTCATCGACTATGGAGCCGCGAATCCTGATACCCGCATAGGTTTCGAAACTGGCACCTCGGGAAGCATCGTATTTCTGTGCTGCTTCCAACAATCCCACCATTCCTGCCTGAATCAAATCTTCCACCTGAACACAGGCTGGCATCCTTACCATCATGTGGTGGGCAATACGTTTTACCAGTGGCGCATATTCCTCGACGTTTATCTCCGGAGAGGATTGCTGCATGTCATCGTACATAGCAAGACCGTCTGCCATACCCATAATTAATACCCTGCATTAGCCGTCTGCAAAAGTCGCTCAACAAAAAACTCCAGGTGACCTCGCGCGGCACGCGGCAACGGCCATTGATCCACTTTCTCGGCAATGCCGCGGATAGCCTGTGCTGCCTTACAGGACGGTGCATACTCCAGCAAAGCTTTTTGCCGTTGCACCGACTTCCGGACATTTTCATCAAAGGGCACATTGCCCACATACTGCAGGGAAACATCCAGAAAGCGTTCGCACACCATATTGAGCTTATTGTATAGCTGCTGTCCTTCCTGAGCTGTGCGCGTCATATTGGCCACAACCCGGAAACGGAACAGATCATATTCGGTATTCAACAGTTTGATCAGGGCATAGGCATCCGTGATGGAAGATGGCTCATCGCAAACCACAACCAACACTTCCTGAGCCGCCCGTACAAAACTCACTACCGTATCGGTAATGCCCGCGGCGGTATCGACGATCAATACATCCAGCTGATTATCCAGCTCACTGAAAGCATTGATCAATGCCCCGTGCTCCTGAGGACCAAGACTGGCCATCTGTTGCATACCGGAAGAAGCCGGAACAACTTTAATACCGGCCGGACCTGTCACCATAATGTCGTTAAGGGAGCACTGACCACTGAGGACATCCGACAAATTTTTATCTGCCTTCAGACCCAGCAAAACATCGATGTTTGCCAGCCCAAGATCGGCATCCATTAACACTACCCGGCGACGCATTTCCGCCAGGGCTATGCCCAAATTGACGGATATATTGCTTTTGCCTACTCCACCTTTACCACCGGTAACGGCTATCACCTGGACTGGACGCGAAGGACTCATCGACGCTATCTCTCCTGACCTAATTACATTATTTCTACTTATCTGTCACAGCTATAAAAAAGCCATAACTTGTTGCCCTGAGGCTACTGCTTTGCTGCCTTACGGCGAGCAGGGATGTTCGACATCCCAGTATAGTTGTTCCTATACCACTTGAGGAGTCCGGCGCCATATTAAGTGCGCCAACCCGTCTATTACTTAACCATTTAGATGGCACCCTGAGCATACACTTGGCCATCTTTTAACAAGGACACCGCTCTGGCAACCAGTTGGTGTCCTTTGGCAACGTGCAAATCCTGCGGAATTTCCTGGCCATCGGTGGTGTAGAAAACCGGTAATTGATGCTCCATGATCACACTCAAGGCATCCCCCAGACTCGCCGTATCGTCAAGTTTGGTCACAATACAACCGGCCAGTTTCTCCGGATTGTGGGAATGTACCGCCGCTTTCAACGTCTGGTACTGACTGTTACTCGCCATCACCAACAACGTCTGCACCTCAGGAATATCCTTAATCACCTGCAACTGCTGCTTCAACATGGACTCACCACTGCGGAAACCGGCGGTATCAATCAACACCAGAGGACAATGTTTAAGGCTACGCAATACCGCAGGCAGATCGCTGTTGTCATCCACTACTTTTACCTGAACGCCCAAAATGCGCCCCAGCGAACGCAACTGCTCCTGAGCCGCCAATCGATAAGTATCGGTCGTCACCAGAGTCACATTTTGTGCGCCATGCTCCAATACATAACGGGCCGCCAATTTGGCCAGAGTTGTGGTTTTCCCCACGCCGGTAGGTCCAACCAGAGCGAAAACGCCACCGTTCATAACCCGATCTGAGGAATTGGCGGGCAATTCACGGGACAGCATCGTCAAAGCTTCAGTCCAGGCATCCTGAACGTTATTGCAAGATCGCAACTGGGAAGCCAACTCCTGAGCCAGCTCTTCGGCCACACCCATTTGTTGCAAGCGACGCAGGACAGCTGACTGAGCAGGACTGTCAAACTTGGGCGCGCGTGCAATTCGATTTAACTGTTGCTCCAGAAGCAGGCGCATATCAGCCAGTTCGCTCTGCAAGGAATCCAGCTTCTGCTGCTGGCGCTCGGCATCGCGCTCACGCATGGCAAGATCCCGCTCTCGCCTGGCATCTTCCTCATAATTATTTGGGCGAGTTGGCTGTTTCACCGCCATGGCCCGAGTATTCTCTGAATGAAAGGCCGACTGATCTGCCGGGGCAGCAGGAGCCGCTGAGGCAAAAGCCTCCTGAGATATCTGTGCCATAGGTTCACGCATCTGAGCAATCGGTTGTTCCATGGCCGCATTGGCTTTTTTAGAGGCCAACATACGATTGCGGGCATTCTCAATTTCCTGCGCCAATTGCTCCGGGGTTTTACCGGAGGCCAAACCACGGGACTGATCAATTTCAGGGGAAAAAGCCGGACGAGGTGGGATTGTTTCAGGGAATGCCTCCATGCCACTGTGTCCGGTACCAATAATTCTGTCAGCGTTATCAGCCATCGCCTTTTCTGCAATCACCTGATCACGCCAGGAACCGTCGCTGTTCATAGGCACGTCAACACCATCAACCGGTGTATCTACCGGCAAAGGCTGTTTGGGATCGTCAGCCGGAGGCTCGAAACTGGTCAGAATCTCCACACCCTGCTTAATGCGACGACTGGATAGAATCACTGCATCGGGACCCATTTCCTGTCGTACGAGCTCTAAGGCCCGGCGCATATCTGCGGCTACGAAACGTTTAACTGACATCTTGTTACCCTCCACCATCAGCCCTTTTGACTGAAGCATTACCTTTAAATATTGGTTTTACTGGTGTTTTTATTGTTGTTAACAGCGCCCTAAAAGCGCTTAGCTATTGTTAACCGCCGACTGTCGCGTCCACGGTAACCTGTTTGTTGTCCGGAATTTCCGTGTAGGCCAGTACAGCCATATCCGGCAAGCTGAAGCGGACAAACTTGGACATCAGCATGCGTATTGGCTCAGCCACAAGCAGTACCACTGGTTTACCGACCATCTCCTGCTTCTGTGCCGCATCCACCAGGGACTGCTGCAACTTCTCGGCCAGACTCGGCTCAATAAAGCCGGAATCAACGCCAGCTTTTTGTGCCTGCCTCATACTCTTCAGCAATAACTGTTCCAATCCGGCCTCCAGAGTAATAACCGGTATATCCTGCTCCTGACCCACGATGTTCTGTACGATCTGGCGGGATAGAGCGGTCCGAGCCATGGAAATTAACGCGTCAGGATCTTGACTCTTGCCTCCATCGGCGGCCAGTGCTTCAGCGATGGTGCGCATATCGCGAACCGACACCTTCTCCTTCAGCAAGCCCTGCAAGACTTTCAACAAGGTATTGAGCGTCACGGTATTGGGCACCAATTCTTCAACCAACTTGGGTGAATTCTCAGCCAATTTATCCAGTAAGGTTTGTACGTCTTCATGACCCAGCAGCTCGTAGGAGTGCTGCTGCAAAATCTGATTGATATGAGTGGCCACCACCGTACTGACATCAACCACGGTATAACCCAGTGTCTGTGCCTGATCTTTCTTGTCTGGATCAATCCATACCGACTCCAGACCAAAGGCCGGGTCCACAGTGGCGATTCCGTCAATCGCGCCAAACACCTGCCCGGGGTTGATAGCGAGATCTTTATCGGGATACACCTCAGCTTCGCCCAGTGAGACACCCATCAGACTGATGCGATAGGCGTTGGGACTGAGATCCAGATTGTCACGAATATGAACCGAGGGAATCAGGAAGCCAACGTCCTGTGACAGCTTTTTACGAACCCCTTTGATACGACCCAGTAATTCACCGCCCTGAGCTTTATCCACCATTGGAATCAGGCGGTAACCCACTTCGAGCCCAACAACATCCACAGGCAATACGTCGTCCCAGCCGATTTCAGAAGACTCCTCACTGGTCACCTCTCCCTCATGGGTAATGGCACCGGCAGGGCCGCCGCCAGCAGGTACCATGGCGTTGCCCGGACCCGCGGGGCCCGAACCACCCACACCCTGCTCTTCGCGTTGTTTCTTGTAGTGAATAAAGATGGCAAAACCGGCGGCAATAAGCGCCAGCCCCAAAAAAGACACATGCGGCATTCCCGGGATCGATCCCATAATAAACAGGATAAGCGCAGCAACACCGAGAGCCTTGGGTGAATCAAACATCTGGTTCATCACCTGATTGCGCATATCTTCAGAACTGTTAACGCGAGTCACCATAATGGCGGCAGCAGTCGACAATAGCAGCGAGGGAATTTGAGCCACCAGACCATCACCGATGGTCAGCAAAATGTACTTCTCCAGCGCGTCCTGAAACTCCAGATCGTGCTGCACCATACCCACAATCAGGCCACCAATAATATTCAGCACCAGAATCAGAATCCCGGCGACAGCATCACCCCGGACAAACTTACTGGCACCGTCCATCGCCCCGTAAAAGTCTGCTTCCGCCGCTACATCTTCACGCCGGGTACGGGCCTCATCCTGATCAATCAGGCCCGCGTTAAGATCCGCATCAATCGCCATCTGTTTACCGGGCATCGCATCCAGAGTAAAACGCGCACTCACTTCAGAGATCCGGCCGGCACCTTTGGTCACCACCACAAAGTTGATGATCATCAGGATAATAAAGATCACCAGACCCACGGCGTAATTACCGCCAATCACCACTTCACCGAAGGCCTGAATCACTTTACCCGCTGCGTCTCCGCCCTGATGACCTTCCAGCAAAACCACGCGGGTTGATGCCACGTTCAGCGCCAGACGCAATAAGGTTGCCACCAGCAGAATCGTTGGGAACACCGCAAAATCAAGAGGACGGAGGGTATAGATACCCACCAGCAATACCACAATGGCCAGTGCGATATTGAAGGAAAAGAATAAATCGAGAAGAAATGGCGGCACGGGCAGCGTCATCATGCCCAGAATCATCAACAGCAAAATGGGGATACCCAGATTACCGCGACCGGCACCACGAATACCTTCCATTGCCTGCTTGCGGTCAATAGTGGAGGCGTATTGCCGGAAATCGTTTAATGCTTGAAATGCCATAGGTGTATGCTTTTTTGACGCCGTTTATTGTTAAACAGCACTTCTGCAAAAAGCGCACCTACTTTGCCACAAAGCGGCAAAAAATTTCCTCTTACGAACAGACAGCCATCATAAAGAGCAAACAGAAGCCAGACCGAACAGAAAACAGACAGGCATCATCTAAAGTCCCAATGCAGACTTTTCAATGCGCGCCAATTCTCCGGCAACCAGACTGCTGATATAAAGATATTGATCGTCTTCTGAAGCCCCGGTTGTCAGCGGATAATGTGCCTCAGGGTCCTGCAAGTTTTGAACAATTCGCCCGGAACCATCAATGGCCAGCACATGCCCATAGAGCTTGGCTTTTGGCCGCACCCAGGCCGGTAGACGTTGTACTACTTTCCTGGCAAAGGGCTTGTCGGCCAGATTATCCAACAGAGCAATTCTGGGAGAGGTGAAGCCAAGCCAGTAGCGACCATCCTGCCCTGCCAGAATATTGTCAGGAAAACCCGGCAGGTTATCGATCAGAATTTCACTGTTACCGGCCTTCTCCCCTTTGAGCCAGTGTTTCCAGACCCGGTACTCCGAGGTTTCATTAACCAGGATAAATTCACCGTTGGAGTCGGTGGTGACGCCATTGGCAAAGCTCAACCCGGTCAAAACTTCGCGGGACGCGCCTGAAACCGGATCAAATTCCACCACCCGGCCGGTATAACCATGCTCAAGAATATCCACCAGACTGGCCTTATAGGTGTGCCCGTAAGCCTTGGCTGAAAAGCGCGCCGTGGAATCAGATATGTACAGCTTGCCATTGGCCGCCAGAACCAGATCGTTAGCATACAACAGGGGCTTACCCGCCACTTCGCTCAATACCAGCGTCTGTTCACCCTCAGCGGTAATGTGGAAGACCCCGGTAAACGCATCGGCCACCCAAAACCCATCGCTGTTATCCCAGGTAATTCCCAATGGCCGCCCCGGTAATTTCACCCAGCGCTCGGGCTGGGCTTGGCCGGGTGACCAACGCAGAATCCAGCCCTGCTCGGTCGTTGCGTAGACCCGACCATCGCGACCAACAACCACGCCCTCGGGACCGGTCAAACCGTCCATTAACATGGGTTCGTAATCCGCCAGAACCCGATTGGGTAAATATTTACCACGATATTCTGGGGCCTCAGGGGCCTGCCAGCTGATTGGTTCAACCACCACAGGCCAGCTCAAAAAGTAAACCAGAACACTGAGCAGCGACAACAACATCAATTGTTTCAACATAGCGAGCCTAAAGAATCAGTTTACGGGTCATATTGCATATCTTTGGGTACATCGATATTGCGTGGATACACCGGCATCTCACCAACGCCCTGCTTGTAGTTGCGCAGTTGAAATACGTAAGCCAATACCTGAGCAACCGCCATGTAGAGACCGCCGGGAATTTCGCCATCAACATCCGTCGTGTGGTAGATGGCTCGGGCCAGTACCGGAGACTCCATGATTTGAATGTCGTGCTCATTGGCGACTTCACGAATTTTCAAGGCGAAATGATCAACACCCTTAGCCACCATAATTGGGGTTTCCATGGTGGCAGGATCGTATTTCAAGGCTACGGAAAAGTGGGTCGGGTTGGTAATTACTACATCGGCCTCGGGCACCGACTGCAACTGACGGTTGTTGGCCATCTCCCGCTGCAGTTGGCGAATACGCCCTTTCACTTCAGGCTTGCCTTCGGTGTCCTTCATTTCATCCTTGATATCCTGACGGGATATTCTCAGTTTCTTGGTGTTGTCGTGGATCTGAAACGGGATGTCCACCATGGCAATCAGAATGGTCACCGCCGACAGGGCGATGGCCGCCCAACCGGACAGCTTCATGGACTCGACCACCGCTGGGAAAGGTGTCATCAACGCCAGTTCCAGAATATCCTGCTGCATACTCATCAACAGCACAATGGCCAGCGCCAGAATCACCAAAACCTTGGCTACTGCCTTGACCAATTCCATCAACCCCTTGGTGCCAAACATTCGTTTGAGACCTTCCAGCGGGTTCATTCGACTGGCTTTCGGCGCCATGGCTTTGGTACTCCAGAGCCACCCACCTAAAGCAATGGGCCCCAAAATGGCTGCCAGAAACAGAATCGCAAACAAAGGCAGCAGCATAATCATGCCATCGGCCATGGAATCTGTGAGATGGGAAATCATCAGATTGGTATCAAAGGCTGCATCGCGTTCGAGAATAAAATTAAAGCGAATAATATTGGACAGGGTTTCAGCCATAAAAGGACCGAACACAACCAGACCCACCGTGCCAGCCAATAGGATGGCGGTGGTAGTCAGCTCCCGCGATCGGGGAATCTGGCCTTCTTCACGCGCCTTTTCTAGACGCCGTGCCGTGGGCTCTTCTGTTTTTTCCTGACTGTCGTCGTTTTCGGCCATTACGGCACTCCCAGCAGGTGGTGTACGAAGTTGAACCCTTCTTCAACAAAGGTTTGGAAGTTGGGTAAAAAGCTGGCCTGCCCTACCCACATCAAAAACAGACCAAACACCAGAGTGATCGGGAAACCCACCGCAAACACGTTCATTTGTGGTGCAGAGCGACTCATCACACCAAAGGCGAGATTGACCACCAACAGAGCCGTCAGCAAAGGCAAGGCAATCAATAAGGCCCGACTGAATAGCCAACTGCCACTGGCAGCAATGTTCCAAAAATCCTGAGCAGACAACCCCTGCTGCGAAATGGGCAAAGTGGTAAAGCTGCTGACGATCAGCTCTATCACTGCCAGATGGCCGTTCACACTTAAAAATAACAGGGTAGTCATCACCAGATAATACTGAGACAACACCGTCACGGTGACACCGTTAGCCGGGTCGTTCATGGACGCAAAGCCAAGACCCATCTTCATCGCCACCACCTGCCCGGCCAACACAAACACCTGAAAAACCACCTGCAGGAAGAACCCCACAGCCAGGCCTATGACCACCTGTTGTAACACGATCATCAGACTGGACAATGACATCAATTCCACTTGCGGCATGGGGGGGCAAAAGAGGCACAACAATAAGCGTCAGCATCGCCGCCAGCAGAATCCGAATTCGAGCGGTTACCACCTTGGTACCCAAAATCGGCATGGCCATAAACAGCGCGGAAATACGAACCAGAGGCCAGAAATAACGCCCCACAAACTCCATTATATTGTTGTCGGTCAGCTCCCACATAAGTGCTATCGCCTTTTGACCTTAACCAATCAGAATGGGAATTCGATGAAACAGATCGGAGAACAAATCCATGAATTTGGTGAGCAGCCAACCACCGGCAAACATGATGGTCCCCAGAGTAATCAGCAACCGGGGCAAAAAACTGAGGGTCTGTTCATTAATCTGGGTGGCTGCCTGAAACATACTGACCAACAAGCCAACGGCAAGGCTTGGGCCAACGATCAAAGCCACCATCAATACCGTCAGATAAAAGGCATTGCCAAGCAAATCCATTACCACTTCGGGTTCCATATCAATCCCCCTTAGCCATAACTCGCCGCCAGAGTACCAACGATCATCGCCCAGCCATCAACCAATACAAACAACATCAGTTTAAAAGGCAGCGAGATAATCAGTGGCGATAGCATCATCATACCCATGGCCATCAATACACTGGCCACGACAATATCGATCACCAGAAACGGAATGAATATGATAAAACCGATCTGAAACGCGGTTTTCAATTCCGATGTTACAAAAGCCGGAATCAGAATATTCATAGGCACCTGTTCCGGGCCCTGAATATCCCTGCGATCAGCCAGCTCTATAAACAGGTCCAGATCGTTTTCCCGAGTCTGAGCCAGCATAAATTCATGAAACGGGCGCGTCGCGCGATCAAAGGCTTCTCGAGAACCAATCTCTTCATTGATATAAGGTTGCAGAGCCTGTTGGTTCACCTTCTCGAATACCGGTGCCATGATAAAGAACGTCAAAAACAGCGTCAGCCCGATCAATATCTGATTGGAAGGTGACTGCTGCAATCCCAGAGCCTGACGCAAAATGGCAAAAACAATGATGATACGGGTAAAGGAGGTAAGCATCATCAGCAGTGCCGGCAGTAGTGTCAGCACTGTCATGATCGCCAGGATCTGCAGCGTTATGGTGTATTCCTGAGTGCCATCGGGGTTGGTTTGCACCGACATGGCCGGCAACCCCGGTAACGCTTTCAGTGGCAGCAGTTGCTCGGCAGGTTCAGCCAGTTGCGGTTCCGCTTGAGCAGACACCACTGGCGTATAAGCCGCCACGGCGAACACTACCAACAACTGCAATGCAATAAGGGCTAGATTTTTGGAGCTCAGATTAAATGGCAAACACAGTCTCACGACTTAACCCCGCCGCTGCCAATAATTTCTTTGATCTTTTTACCGAACTCAGAAAGCTCTTTAGGATCGTCACTGCTGACAACGGGTTCATCAAAGCTGTGCAGTGTATTGATCTGGTGAGCCGTAATACCCAGCAGCAATTGTTTGTCACCCACTTCAACAAGAGCAATTCGCTCCCGGGTTCCCAGAGGCATATTGGCCACCAATTTAATGTGCTGACTTCCTACCAGCGAACCATGGCCCATTTTTTTGAAAAACCAGGCCAGCGCAAAAATCATGGCCACCACAAACATCAGAGCAACAACAACCTGACCAATATGATCGCCGCTATTGATCACATCAGGCTTGGGCTTATCAGCAACCTGCGCCACGACTGAAACAGGCATTGCCGCAAACAATAAACAAACCAACTGCGCAAAGGTCGCTTGCACTGACATAACCGCTCCAGGCTTCGATTAACGCAGTCGCTTGATGCGCTCAGACGGGCTGATCACATCGGTCATGCGAATACCAAATTTCTCATTTACGACAACCACTTCACCATGGGCAATCAAGGTGCCGTTAACCAGAACATCCAGCGGTTCACCCGCCAATCGGTCCAGCTCAATGACCGACCCCTGATTCAATTGCAACAGGTTGCGAATGGTAATCGAGGTAGCACCGACTTCCATGGAAATGGTAACCGGAATATCCAGAATCGTGTCCAGATCGGGATTACCCTCTCCCGGCACAACCTGAGGCTCACTTGGGGCAAACTCTTCGAGTTCCACAGAACTGACATCGTCTATGGGATCTGATGCAGAATCTTCGGCCTCAGCCATGGCTGCCGCCCATTCATCGGCCATGGCATCCTGATTAACATCACCTTCTTCGCCGCCCATCAAATCGTCTTCATCACTCATAATTAACCCTCATTGTTCACAGCGTTACCGGTCTCTTTTTCCTGAGAGGCCTGGTGCTCACGCTGCAGTGCGTCTAACGCAGATGAATTTTTTACGGAAGAGCGATCGATGGTTTCGGCAACTTTCATCGCCAGATTGCCATCGATCTGTCCCATATTGACTCGGAACATGGGGACGTTATTGGCCGTCACCACATGGTGCTCCGGCATTTCAATCGGAATGATATCGCCGGGTTTCATATCTTTGATGTCTCTGAGGGTAATTTCCCGCCTAACCAGTTCACACTCAAGGTCAACGGTGGCATCCATAATATCGTTGCGTAAGGCATGCACCCAGCGATCATCACGCTCATCGGTATCGCTCTGTAAACCGGCATCCAGCATTTCCCTGATCGGTTCAATCATGGAATAGGGAATGGTGATATGCAGCTCACCACCGCCACCATCCAGTTCGATATGAAAGGTACTGACAACCACCACTTCGCTTGGGCTGACAATATTGGCCATGGATGGGTTTACTTCGGAATTAATAAACTCAAAGTCAATTGGCATGACCGCACGCCAGGCCTCGGTCAAATCAACAAATGCCTGCTCCAAGACCATCTGTACCACCCGCAGTTCTGTGGGGGTAAATTCCCGGCCTTCAATTTTGGCATGACGGCCGTCACCACCAAAGAAATTATCCACCAGTTTGAACACCAGTTTGGCGTCAAGAATGATCAGAGCCGTACCACGCAATGGTCGGAACTTGACCATATTGAGGCTGGTTGGAACATAGAGCGTGTGTACGTATTCACCAAATTTCTGAATCTGGATGCCACCCGCAGATACATCGGCCGAGCGACGCAGCAAATTGAACATGCTAATCCGGGTATAACGGGCAAAACGCTCGTTGATCATCTCCAGCGTTGGCATCCGACCACGGACGATACGATCCTGACTGGTTAAGTCATAGGCCTTGACCCCACCAGGGTCGGAGTCCGATTCGGTTTCTATATCGCCGTCATCGACGCCGTGCAACAGGGCATCAATTTCGTCTTGTGAGAGTAAGTCCTGCACCGTTTATTCCCAATTCAATTGGCTATTATTCGTTTCGGTAAGCAACCGGGTTACTGCATGACAAAGTTGGTAAACAAAACCTGTTCAACACCCTTCTTGCCTATTTCCTGCTCCAGCAGTCGTTGCACCTCTTCCAACGCCAATTGGCGCAACAGCTCTTTACCTTCAGCGGTTTGCAACTCGGTGTAGTCCTGACCACTGAACAGCATCAACAAACCGTGTTGCAACATGGTGCTGTGCTCTTCAATGGCGGCAACTACGTCATTTTCCCTGACCATCAGACTGACATCGGCCTGAAGATAGCGCTGCTTACCCCGGGCATTAAAGTTCACAATAATGGTGGGCTTGAGAGGGTAATAAATCGCCGGCAGCTGCTTTGTCGCTTCAGCAGCTTCTGCTTCGGCGGCGGCCTGATCTGCAGCCATTTGCTCTGCGGATGGCGCATCACCACCCATAAACTTCAAAGCGACCAGAGTGTCGCCAACGGACAATCCAACCAGCAACAAGCCTATAACAATCAACATGATGAGCTTTTTCTTGCCGCCTGATTGTCCTTCCTGCTCTGGTGCGTTTTCTTCTGCCATGTCAAAAGTCCGTCGATATCGTCTAAGAGGAAAAGTCAGCAAGAGCTATGCCAGCCTGCACAAACAGACAAGATGGCCTCTCACTAATCAATAAAGAGAACTGATTAAAGCACGACAATAGGAGAATTCAAAGATTGCTCTGGCTTGCAGCAAGCTTCACGTACAAGGCGAGATCAAATCGATTATTTAGCTACCAGAGAAGCTCTGTATAACTGTGCCTGTAACATGGCTTAGCAATGACAACCCTCAAACAAAATGATCGACCAAACTGTTGGAAACCCGCGCAGTTACAGTCACCTCTTGCGCCTCTTCCGCATCAAAATCAGACTGGCCGGCGCCTGAATTTCCGTTAGAGCCGCCCTCTCCAGACTCTTGTGAAAAGGCCTCACCGGAAACATCCACATCAACCTGAGTCATGCCCTCTTGCTGGAGCATATCCCGCAAGCGAAATGCGGTTTGATCTAAAGCCTCGCGTACCTGGGCATGATGACTGGCAAACGCCACACTGGCCTGATCCTGATTCACTGTCACGCGAACCTGTAATGGCCCAAGTTCCGGGGGATCCAACTGAATTTCAGCAGATTTGATGTTCTGGGACGCCATAAAGGCAACTCTCTCAGAGATTACTGCCTGCCATTTAGGCTGGCCAATGCCGGCTTTCACCTGTGCTTGTAATGCATTAGCGGGATTGGTGTTGGTTAAAACCGAAGCCGGTTGCGACTGGGATGTGCCGCGGGATACGGCAGCCGCCAATGCAGATATAGCTGTGGTATTTGCCCTTACTGCCGGCATTTCAGAGCGAGCCGCCAGCTCTTTCAGGGCTTGCTCGGTACTGACAACAGGCTGCCCTCCCAACTGATTAGCCAATTGGCTTAACTGCCTGACCGCTGCGGACTTGGTTTCCGGTTGAATGGCAGCACTGCTCTCTTTCTTGCCGCCTTTGAGAGCCAGCTCCACAAAGGCCGACTCACCGGATTGATTCAACTGCCCCTCTTCTGAGGCAACGAGATTCAAAGGTTTACCTGCAGCATTGACCCGATAGGGCTTTAATTCATCGGGCACAGATTGTTGAGAGAGGGGGCTTAACGCATCCGCCTTGATGGTTTCAGCTCTCGCTAAAGGCGCTTGAGTCGCTGTAACGGCAACCACCTCTTCAGCCATCGTCTTGTCAGCTTCTAAAACCTCGCTGGAGGGATCAGCCTCTGAGTCAATAACTGAAGCTTCTCCTTCAGCGGGCACTGACGATGATTCCTCTGATTCTGCTACCAGTGCCAAATCCACCACCAAATCCTCAGTGCCAGATTCTTGGGTTTCTGAACTTACCGGTTCATCGCTGTCGGCGCTTTGGGGCTGACTCTGCTCTTGGGTGTCATCCTCTGGGGCACGATCAGCGTCGTTATCGGCAACAGTTTGCCGCTCAGCTTGAGGCGCATCGTCAGGCTTTGGGCTATCCGCTCTGGTCGCAGAATGCTCCTGATCAGCTGGTTTCTGGGTTTGCGAATCCCGCGAGTCCGACGGCTTATCCTGACGCTCCGGCTCCCTCCGAGGCTTGGCAACTTCCGGTCTATCCTGCTCAGACAGGATACGCCCAAAGGAATCCTGATCATCCGGGGCACTGCTGCGTGTCGTATCTTTTCTGGGTTCTGCAGCCGTATCCAGACTCAACAGCGTATTCACAGCAAGATTGGGGGAATAACTATTCATTGCAGCTCTCACACATCCACAGGTTTAGCGGCAACCCACTGCCGCTTTGCTTTAATTCCTGACCGAAATCGGTCTTTCCTGTGAAAATGCAAGCACAGTGCCAAAAGACATAACCGGCACCAACAAAACTAAAGTAAGGCGTTGAGAGCAGATCTGACCCTGCCAAACTCCGCCTCAATGGCATTAATGATGTCGCCGGCTTCCTGTAATTGTGATTGATTTGCCAGAGACTCAAGGCGTGAACAGATCTCCGTCATCCCAGCTGCCCCGACATTGCCGCTGCTGCCTTTTAAACTGTGAGCATTGCGCCTGAGTTCATCGGCATTATTCGCGTCAAGCTGTTCTCGCAGTTGGGGAATGCGTGTCAGAGCATCATCGATAAAGGTCTGCAAAAGCAGGGGGAAATCATCCTCCATCACCTCTTTCAGCATTTCCAGAGTTTCCGTATCAACAACATCGCCCATTGGTGATTTCCTAATTCAAACCCAATCATTAAAGAGAAGCAGTCTGAGCAAGGCCGGTTATTGCTGCCAGGAAAAAACAGCCTCTACTCGAGAACCATTATTACTATAGCGCAAAGTCTCACAAAGGCTTTTCACCAATGGAATCCCGCGACCGCTGTGCTCAAACATCTGGGTATCAAGATCCACGTTTTCATCTCTGGAAAACCCCTGACCGGTATCCTGCACCACAATGATAAGGCGGCCACCATTGGCACTGGTCTGGTGTGACAACTGGAACGAAATCCCCCCATCCTGCAACTTCGATAAACGCTCTTCACGCTCTGTATAGTAGCGGGTGAACCCCTCTGCCGTTGACTTCCAAGCGGAATCCAGTTGTAACAAACCGTGCTCAAGGGTATTGGAATAGAGCTCAGCCATTATGGTGTAAAGCTCACCGCTATAGCGTCGTAGACCAGGCACCTCCACCAGAATATTTAACAACAGAGGCAAGGGGTCAAAAATTTTGCAGGTCGAGGGTTTCAATTCCAGATCCAGAGACCACTCAATCAAACCTGCCGTGCTGTTGTGCTTGGTAAACTCCTGCTCCTGAGCTTCAAGGCTGTCTGCTGGGACCATCTCCAGCTCGATCATTGAAATATCATCGTCCCGCTCATCCGTACCGATATAGGCTTGGACATCTTTCAGCACTTCGTCAAACACCTCCGCAGGCAGCTGATTGCCCTCAAAAACCGCTTTCAGGCGATCCTCACCGTACATCCCCCCCTCAGGTCCACGGGACTCTATAATACCGTCAGACCACATATAAAAGCGGTCACCATGATTCATGGGAAAGGTCTGATAATCGTCACGAAACTCCTTGTCATCCAGAACACCCAAGGGTAGATGAGTGGAAGAAACCGCATCCACCTGACCGCTGTCTTTGCGATAGATATAGCAGTCAGGCAAACCGCCATTCCACACCTTGATCTGACGTCCTGAGAAATCCATATCCACGATGGTCGCGCAACAGAACACCCCTATTGGCAAGATCTGTTTCAGCTTTTGATTGATTTCCCGCAGGATATCAATCATCGAGAAACCCTTTTGCACCATGCCATAAAAAATCGAGGCCAGTGGCATAGCGCCGATTGCCGCCGGTAATCCGTGCCCGGTAAAGTCCCCCAGTAACACCAGCATATTGCCTGAGGGGCGCATCGCCGCAACAATAATGTCACCATTGAAAACCGCCAGAGGCGACAACAGATAATTGACGTTACTGGCCCCCAGACAGCCGGTATGGGCGATGTTGTCAAACACATGTTTGGCCACTGCCTGCTCTTTGAGCAATTGACTGTTGTGCAGGGCGATCTGATCACGCTGTTCCTGCATGGTGATATTCATTTCCCGCATACGGGAAAAGGCTTTGATTTTAGCCTGCAAGATAACCCGGTTATAGGGTTTGGAGAGAAAATCATCGCCGCCAGCATCCAGGCATTTCACCAAAGATTCGGTGTCATTGAGAGAGGTCAGAAAAATGATAGGGACCAGCTCTTCGCCCGCAAGGGCTTTGATTTGTCTGGCGGCGCCAAACCCGTCGAGGATCGGCATCAGGGCGTCCATCAGGACAATATCCGGGCGCTCTTGCTCGTAGGCGTTAACCGCCTCGACGCCATTACAGACACTGACCACCTGATGCCCTTCTCGTTTGACGATGGACTCCAGAATCATCCGGTCGGTATCGGTGTCGTCGGCGATCAGTACCTTGAGAGAGCTGGATTCAGACATGGTTAGGCACCCCGGACAAAATCAACAAAGGGGCTAGACAAGGACCATAAGCAATAGCTGCTGTCATCTCTCGGCCCCTGTAAAAACGATCTACTGAATACTGAATAACTGCTCGAAATTAGAGATGGTCAGAATTTTCTTCACATCGGGACTGCAATTAACAATCTCAATATGAGACGAATTACCACCGGCATGGTCTCTCAGCAGCAGCAACATACCCAGTGCCGAACTGTCCAGATAGGTGGTCTCATTCATATCGACTTTGAAGAGTGAGGGCTGCGCTTCTACAGACTCATAGCTGTTGCGAAAGTCCTGATGCGCACTGAAATCAAAACGACCATGGATCGAAATGGTTAACTCTTTGCCATCTTTCGATACATGAGATTGAATTCCCATAAACTGCCTCTTTTATAAATCCATTGTTTTTATTGTCAAACGTCCGGAAGCGTCCTCGAATCCGGATACTGCCTAAAAAGCTTACACCGATTATTGAACGTCAAATAGGCCCTGTCAAACTCACTATTTACTGTAGCCTTGTTGGATGATTTCTCTGGCAATCTTATTCAGCGGCAGCACCTTGCTGGCAGCGCCTAATTTCACTACTGCACCTGGCATACCCCAGACCACGCTGGTTTTTTCATCCTGGGCGGTGGTAAAACAGCCCGCCTGATTCATCCTCAGCATGGCTTCGGCGCCATCAGCTCCCATACCAGTCAACATCACACCCATGGCATTCTTGCCCGCCACTTCAGTTACCGAGTCAAATAACACCTCGACCGAAGGCTTGTGGCGGTTTACCGGATCGCTGTCCAGCAGCTTACAGACATAACCGTATGAGGAGCGGGCCAGCAGCAAATGCTTGTCACCCGGCGCCAGATAGGCACAGCCAGCCCTTACAGGTTGCTGATCTTCTGCTTCAAATACCTTTATCTCGCAATTATTGTCCAGACGTTCGGCAAATGACGTGCTGAATGCCGCTGGAATATGCTGGGTAATCAGTATCGGTGGTGACTGCTTGGGTAAAACCCTCAAGACATCCTTGATGGCCTCGGTACCGCCGGTGGAGGCCCCAATGGCACAGACAAAATTTGCCCGAATATTGCCATCAGCCTTGGCGACAGGAGTCTGCTCCAACCAATCACTGTCGCGCCCGGACAAGTTGGCTGAAGCCGCGGCCCGCACTTTACTGACAATGGTGGCACGGTAATCGGTCAGTGAAGCGCCACTCTCGCCTTTGGGTTTGGGCAGAAAATCGACCGCCCCAAGTTCCAGAGCCTCGAGTGTAGCTGGAGCACCGGCATGGGTCAGGGTGGAGATCATCACCACGGGCATAGGTCGCAACCGCATCAGATTTCCCAGAAATGTAATGCCATTCATCTTTGGCATTTCAATATCTAGGGTCAGTACATCCGGATTCAGTCGCTTGATCATTTCCCTGGCTTCGTAAGGATCTTGAGCGGCTCCAACCACTTCAATGCCGTTCTCGGATTGAAGGATTTCAGTCAACAGGGTCCTTACCAGAGCGGAATCATCCACAATAAGAACTTTGATGGTCTTGGCACTACTCATACAGTCATTTATCCCTATCACTTAGCGCTGGATTTATAGTCATTCAGGCTCGAAGCCAAATCTAGTTATAGCAGCCTCGCGGCCATGACGCCGCGATACAAATCAATAAATCAGAAAAGTTCGACATCACCCGCTGCAGGCTTGCTGGTAATGGATTGAATGTACTCTTTCTCACGACGCTCAACCGTATCATTACGCTGGGTTTTCAGTTTTCGCATCTTCACCGAACCCGTATCAGGAAAATAAAGGACCTTGCGTGGGAACGGGCCGCCGACGTCCTGAGCAGTAATCGTCAACCCCTCCTGCTCCAGATAACTGCGTGCAAACTCGATATTTCGGGCGCCCACATCGGACATATTGGCCAGAACCGCACCACCGCCAAACAACTTGACCTCCATGTCGGATTTCTTGCCACCCTGTTTGATGATTGCGTTAATCAGATATTCCATGGCCCAGTTGCCATAGCGTGAAGACGCTCCTGTTACCGAATCGGTTTCCCAGCTGCCTTTACCATCAGCCGATTCCGGCAACATAAAATGATTCATACCACCAATACCCAAGCGCTTATCCCTGATACAGGCAGAAATACAGGAACCGAGTACCGTAGAGATCATCTCACCCTGAGCGCTGATATAAAATTGACCTGGTAATATCTTGGCGGCAGGCACTTTTTGCTGCCTGTCCCAATAGCGGTTAACGTGCTCAAATCCCGGCAAAGGCTTTGGCAGTGGATGTTGGTTATTCACAAAACTCCTCAACTACTCAGAATGGAGAAGATTATCTGATTTTCTGGTAAATCGTGCGACCCACCGATTTAAATCGATCAGATACCTTGTGCAGATTTTCCGAATGACCAATAAAAAGGTAGCCCCCGGGGGCCAGAATATTGGCATAGCGATCAAACAGGGTTCTCTGGGTTTCCTTGTCAAAATAGATCACAACGTTTCGACAGAAAACCACATCAAACGGGCCTTTCATAGGCCAGTCATGTAGCAAATTCAGCTGCTTGAAAGTAATTAAATCCTGCAGTTCGGTCTTCATTCTCACGCTCTTGGCATCAGCTGCTTTAAGCAGCCAGCGTTTTTTACGCGAGTCCCCAATACCATCAGTTCTGTCAAGATTATAGACACCGGCTTTACCATGAGCCACAACATTACTGTCTAGATCTGTGGCCAGCAATTTAATATCCCATGAACTGATGGGCATTTTTTCCTTGAGGCACATGGCTATGGAATAAGGCTCTTCACCGGTAGAGCATCCCGCTGACCAGAAACGCACCCGATGTGTCGATGCATTTTTCCTTAAGAGTTCAGGAAAGACGGTTTCCTGCAGAAAGTCGAAATGATGACCTTCACGGAAGAACGAGGTCAGATTGGTGGTAATAGCGTTAATAAACTCGGTGGTTTCGCCGCTATTAGCTTGCGCCAACAGGGCACAATATTGATCAAAACTGTTTAGGCCATTGGCGCGAATACGGCGAGCCAAGCGGCTGTATATCATGTTTTTTTTCTGGTCAGTGAGATTAATACCCGTGATTTCATAAGCGATACGCTTAATCTCATCAAAGTTTTTATTGCTCATGGGGAATTCTTTCGCCATGTGCATTTCTTCAGAGTCTCTAACCATAATCAACTGTAATCGATATTCAGTACATCAGATGCTGACCATACTGAATACCACTCAGAATTCTTCCCATTCATCGTCTGTTGCTTCAGGGCGTCTGCCTGTCGATGAACCAGTTGTTACCGGACTGGTATTCACATAACTCCCAATCACAGTAGCTGGTGAACGATCAGACGCCATTGATCCGCTTACCACAAAAAAGTCCATCATTGCGCTCATACTGCGGGCCTGCTCAGCCATGGCTTCACCCGCCGCAGAGGCCTCCTCCACCAGTGCGGCATTTTGCTGAGTCATATCGTCCATTTGCGATACCGCGGTATTGACCTGATCAATACCTGAAGATTGCTCCTGGGCGGCCTCGCTGATCTCTTTCATCATGGCGCTCACCTGCTCTACCGCAGATACGATATCCTTGAGAGTCGCCCCCGATTCATTGACCAGCTCTGACCCATCCGTAATTTTTGCCACGGAATCTCGAATCAGCTCTTTGATCTCTTTGGCAGCCGCTGCCGAGCGCTGTGCCAGATTCCGCACTTCACCGGCCACTACCGCAAAACCACGCCCCTGTTCACCCGCTCGGGCTGCCTCAACCGCCGCATTCAAAGCCAGAAGATTGGTCTGGAAAGCAATCTCATCAATGACGCCAATGATGTCGGAAATCTTCTTGCTGGAATCATTGATTTCGTCCATGGCGCTGACCGCACGACCCACAACATCGCCGCCCTCGACGGCTTTGCTCTGAGCACTTTGCGACAACTGGTTGGCCTGCTGGGCATTTTCTGAGCTCTGGCGAACCGTAGAAGTCATTTCCTCCATGCTGGAGGCGGTTTCCTCGAGTGAGGATGCCTGCTCTTCCGTGCGCTGACTTAAATCTGCATTACCCTGAGCAATTTCATTGGCTGCCGAAGTGATAGCCTCTGCTGAACTGCGAATATTCCCTATCACCTCGGTCAACTTATTGGCCGTTGTATTGGTATCGTCTTTGAGCTGACCAAAAGCTCCTTGATAATCGCGGGTAATCCGCTCGGTCAAATCCCCTTTGGCCATGGCACCCAGCATTCGAATCACATCGTTCAGAGCAACATCAACGGTACTCACCAAAGTATTCAAACCATGACTCAGGTTGGCAAAAAAGCCCTCCTTGCCTGCCATATTGATTTGCTTGGAAAAATCACCTGCGGCCGCCGCATCAACTACAGCATCAATCTCATTTTCAATGGCAACTTCATTGGTACGATCATTCCACTCGACCACGGTACCAATGCGTTTTCCCTCAACATTAACCGGGTTGGCTACCAGTGAAAAGGTTCGACCACCCACATTGATTTGAGCCCTGTGAGTGCCTTGCAGGCGTTCAAGCATATGGCGTTGATGAGATGGATTTTTATGGAATACATCAATGTTGGAACCAATCAGTTTTGCAGTATCAAAATTCGGCAAATCTTTGCGAATATCCGCCTGAGCATTGGCCATCATCTCAATGATTGCTTCGTTCATATAAATGATGTCGAATTGATCATTGGCGATCATCACGTTGTTACTGACGGCATCCAGAGCCTGTTTTACTCTGGCATTTTCATTGGCAATGCGACGCTCTTCGGATTCTCTGGCCAAACGCTCAGTCTGATCATCCCATTCCACCACAGTCCCAATTCGCTCCCCTTCAACAATCACGGGATTGGCCACGAGGGCAAAGGTGCGCCCACCCACATTGATCTGAGCCCTGTGGGTACCTTGCAGACGCTCGAGCATATGGCGCTGATGAGCCGGATTTTTATGGAATACATCGATATTGGAACCCAACAGCTTTGCGGTATCAAAGTTGGGCAGGTCTTTGCGAATATCCGCCTGAGCATTACCCATCATCTCGCCAATGGCTTCATTCATATAGATGATGTCGTAGTTCTCATCGGCAATCATGACATTGGTGGTTACCGCATCCAGAGCTTGAGTGATCCGTTCCATTCGAGCCGCTGCTTCCGCCATTTTCTGATTGCGATCTTTCAACAGTTGCTGCATATCATCAATAGATTTGGCGATACTGCCAATTTCATCATCTCCACTGATAGGGATAATGTTATCAAGATTGCCATTACCGATGGATGCCAGTGCATCCTGACAACGAGCCAGAGGCATTCGGATACCCGTAATTACCACCAGCATCACAAAAATTACAGCGGCGACAAACACTAATGTGATCGCCAAAACAAACCAGAAATTCCCACGTAAATTGCTGACTCTCTGATCCAGTAGCGATTGCAAGTTGGCATTGACTACCTGAGCCAGATCAAACATTTCGTCTATGGCCTGAGTACCCAGCGAAAAATATTCAGAGGAGGTTAACGTCGTGCTCTGCGTGTTCACCAGTACGTTCAACTCTCGTTCAAAACCACTGATGGCTTTGATCGCATCATCGGCATTAAGCTTGGATCTCAAGCTGCTATTGGCAGCATAGGCAGAATCTAATGAAGAATTTAATCCCTTCACATCAATCTGTCCCAGTAACAGGGCCAGCGGAAAAACGCGGCTCTGCTGAAGATCACCAGAAGCAATAACGCCAGCGCCTTTACCCCGAGCCACTCCCATGGCCTCAATCAGCTTATGCAGACGAAAGCTGATAATTTCCATCAGATAAAAACTGTCGAGCTCGGGATCCAGTGTTAAGTTACTCAGATCAGCAACCTGAATAATGGTTTGCTGCAGGTCTTCTACAATTTCAGTGTGGGACTTGAATACACCACCAGCCGGACCATTAAAGGCTCGCTGTTCGAGAGATTGCCAATCAGATTTAATGTTTTCGACCTTGCTCGCAATCTCCATCTGATCGCCATACTCACTGATAGCTTTATCAATGTCTGCGAAACCTGCAGCCACTTTTGGCCTCGCCGCCAGCGCTTTCGATCTCGCCTGAGCGTTGCCATTGAGGTACGCATTGGTTGTTCCTCGGTGAACCTGAATATAGCGAATCGTGTTGTACAGCGGCAACAGATACTCTGTACCCAAACGTTCTTTGGAACTGAACTCAATGGTATCAAGACTGGCCTTGATAACCTGATACATAAGGAAAATGACCAGAACAAACGCCATTGACGCAGCGACAAGAAACTTAATCCCTACGTTATAGTTACGTAGAAAATTGACGCGTTCAAAGAAATTCGTGTAGGAACTGTTACTGTTCATAGTCACACCTTTTTCATACCTTCAATACCGACAGCCCGTTTGTGTTAGCCATTAGTAATCTTAGACCGACAGATAGAAGCCTCTCGGGCCATCGAATCCGCTTAAAACTCTTCCCACTCATCATCCATACTGCTTGTGGTACTGCCGGAAGAATAACCCGCCGGAGATTGATAGGAGTGAATATCATCGCCAGCCGGAGCCGCAGCAACCGACGCGGCGGAGACCGCTCCATGACCACTGACAACAAAGAAGTCCATCATGCTACTCATATTCCGTGCCTGCTCAGCCATGGCTTCACCGGCCGCAGACGCCTCTTCTACCAGCGCCGCATTTTGCTGAGTCATATCATCCATCTGTGACACCGCGGTATTAACCTGATCGATACCAGAGGACTGTTCCTGGGCGGCCTCACTGATTTCGCGCATCATGGTGCTCACCTGCTCTACCGCAGAAACAATATCGGTCAGGGTCTCACCGGACTCATTAACTAACTGTGAGCCATCTGCTATTTTGGAGACCGAATCACGAATCAACTCTTTAATTTCTTTTGCCGCAGCGGCTGAACGCTGAGCCAGATTTCGAACTTCACCCGCCACAACAGCAAAACCCCGCCCCTGCTCACCGGCACGGGCAGCCTCAACTGCAGCATTCAATGCCAAAAGGTTGGTTTGGAAAGCAATCTCATCAATTACGCCAATAATATCGGAGATCTTTTTACTGGAATCATTGATTTCATCCATCGCACTGACAGCGCGACTGACCACTTCGCCACCTTCTACCGCTTTATCCTGAGCGGCTTGAGACAAGCTGTTAGCCTGCTGGGCATTTTCAGAGCTCTGGCGTACCGTCGAAGTCATCTCTTCCATGCTTGATGCCGTCTCTTCAAGAGAAGAAGCCTGCTCTTCGGTGCGTTGACTCAGATCGGCATTGCCTTGAGCTATTTCGTTGGCAGCGGAGGTAATGGCCTGTGCCGAGCTGCGGATATTGCCAATCACCTCAGTCAGTTTATCGGCTGTGGTGTTTGAATCATCTTTTAACTGACCAAAAGAACCTTGATAATCACGAGTAATTCTCTCGGTCAAATCACCTTTGGCCATAGCACCCAGCATGCGCAGCACATCATTCAATGCCACTTCTACCGTGCTCACTAACGTATTCAAACCGTGACTGAGGTTGGCGAAGAAGCCCTCTTTGCCAGCCATACTGATTTGTTTGGAGAAATCACCGGCAGAGGCGGCATCAACTACCGCATCAATTTCCTGCTCAATTGCCACTTCATCGGTGCGATCCTTCCATTCGACCACAGTACCAATACGCTCACCGTCCACCGTAATCGGATTAGCCACTAAGGCGAAGCTCCGACCCCCCACAGTAATCTGAGCCCGATGAGTGCCCTGTAAACGCTCAAGCATGTGACGCTGATGGGCAGGATTCTTATGGAATACATCGATGTTTGAGCCAATCAATTTGCCGGTATCAAAGTTCGGCAGATCCTTGCGGATATCCGACTGGGCATTAGCCATCATATCGACAATGGCCCCGTTCATATAAATGATGTCGAATTTGTCATCGGCGATCATGACATTGGTAGTCACGGCATCAAGGGCCTGTTTAACCCGGGCATTTTCATTGGCCACACGTGTTTCTTCTGCCTTCTTGGCCAGTTCTTCAGTCTGGTCATACCACTCGATCACAGTACCAATACGAACGCCGGCAGCATTCTTCCAGGGGGTTGCGGTCAACTTGAAGCTCAAGCCTTCAACATTGATGTCGGTTACGTAAGGCTGGGTCAAATTGGCAATAATATTTCGTTGATGTCCCGGGCTGACATGAAAACCATCTACATTGGTACCAATCAGGGTGTCAACACGAAAACTGGGCAATGCTTTCTGTAAAGTCGCTTCGCGGTGGCGCAACATGGTTTCCACCTGCTCATTCATATAGACAATCGTCATATTGTTGTCAGCCAGCATGACATTGGCCTGACAAAGTTTGAGCGCGCTTGATACATCTGCCTGTTTTTTTTGCTCGGTTATGTCCTGAGCAAATTTAACCACTTTATAGGGCTTGCCCGTGGAATCGCAGATAGGGTTGTACGAGGCCTTAATCCAAATTTCACGCCCACCCTTGGCAAGACGCTTATACTCGGCAACATCGCCACGCCCTTGATTCAACATTGCCCAGAATTGTTGGTATTCTGCAGACGTAGCGTAATCAGGCTCCACAAACATTTTGTGGTGCTGCCCCTGAACCTCAGGCAGGGTATAGCCCATCGCCCCAAGAAAATTGTTATTGGCAGTAAGAATGGTGCCATCCAAATTGAACTCAATGACCGCTTGGGTGTTATCGATAGCAGCCATCATCTCTTTCAATTCATGAATTCTTACACTGCTTAATCCCGAATCATTACCGCCAAACAGATTTTGTAAAACGCCCATAATTTCCTCTCTCCAAACCCCAGATTGACAGCAGATTCTAGTTAATTGTTTTTATTGCCGATGACACCGAAGACAAATCCGGCATATCGTCGAGATTTAACAACTTATCGAGTTCCAGCAAAATCACCATTCGGTCATTCACATTCACCAATCCCTTGATAAAAGCAGTATCGATTGAGTCACCCAGATCCGGCGCTGCTCGCATATCTTCTACTGAAAGGTTGTAAACGTCGGACACTGCATCAACCACAATGCCCATAACCCGGCTGCCATTTTCTGACTGGACTTTCAGAACAATAACAACCGTTACCGGGCTGTACTCAATGGCATCCAGACCAAAGCATTGGCGCAGGTCAATAATGGGAACAATGGTACCGCGAAGATTAATCACACCTTTGATATTAGGTGGCGCGTTCGGGATCGGAGTGGCAGATTCCCACCCACGAATTTCCTGTACACAGAGAATGTCTACACCGTATTCTTCCCCCGCCATAAAGAAGGTCAGGTACTGATTGCCATCATCAACCGCTGAGGTACCAGCCTCTGAGGCCAATCCTTCCGTCGATTGTATTTCAGGGTTCAATGTCACTGTATTCTCCTTCTATCAGGCAGTCAGGCCATGTGCTGAACACTTTGATGAGAGCCGGCTAAATTCATCACGCGGGATCTCATTTGATGATTGATACCGGCAAGTTTCACCAGACCGGGAATATCGAGAATCAGAGCCACAGTACCGTCACCCAAAATAGTGGCACCGGAGATCCCCTCAACACGTCGATAGTTTTGCTCCAAACTTTTGATTACAACCTGCTGTTGTGCTTCTAATTCGTCAACCACAATGCCGACTTTTTCACCGTCGCATTCGACGACCACCAGCAGCGAATCATCCACCATCTGGTTATCCGGTTCGATACCAAAGATCTCAAACAATCGGATAACCGGCACATATTCATCCCGCAGTTTGAAGACATCGCAGCTGCCAGCCACATTACTCATCATGTCCTGATGGTTCTGCATGGATTCCACCACGGACACTAACGGGAAGATGTAGGTATGAGTTCCCACTCTGACCAACTGGCCATCCAGAATGGCCAGAGTCAGGGGCAGACGGATGGTAATACGTGAGCCCTGCCCCTCTTTGGAAGTAATTTCGACAGAGCCATTCAATTCTTGAATATTACGTCGGACAACGTCCATACCGACCCCTCGACCGGATACGTCGCTGACTTCCTTGGCGGTAGAAAAGCCCGGCTGGAAAATCAGATCGTGGACCTGATCGTCGCTCATAGCCGCAGCATCGCTCTCGGCAACCAAGCCATTTTCTATGGCCTTGCTCAGTAATTTTTCACGGTTAAGCCCTTTACCATCATCAGTAATTTCGATGACCACATTGCCACCCTGATGATAGGCATTGAGAACGATCTCACCGGTTTCACTTTTACCTGCAGCCAACCGCTCTTGCGGAGATTCAATGCCGTGATCGACGGAGTTGCGCACCAGATGCACCAGTGGATCGCCAATTTTTTCCATCACGGTTTTATCAAGTTCAGTTTGCTCACCCACCAAAACCAAATCGATATTCTTATTCAGACGGCGACTTAAGTCGCGAACCATTCTGGGAAAACGATTAAAGGCAAAGCTGATTGGCAGCATGCGAATGCGCATGACACTTTCCTGCAGCTCGCGAGTATTCTGCTCAAGCTGGCTCAATCCTTCCAGCAACTTGGGCATATGGCTCATTTCAAAGTCGGTACCCAATTGTCCCAACATGGATTGAGTAATAACCAACTCGCCAACCATATTGATCAGGCTGTCGATCTTGTCGATACCAACCCGAATAGAGGAAGATTCCGTGGAGGCCTTTTTCGCTGCTGGTTTGGCTGGAGTCGGTGCCTGAACCGGTTTTGGATCTGCTGGAGGCTTCACCTCGACAGGCTGCGATTGAATTTCTGTGGGTTCTGGAACTTCAGCCACAACAGGTTCTTCTGGCGGCTGGTTAACAGGGGCTTCAGTTTCGACAGCTGATGCATCAACAGTTTGCTGTTCGACCTCAGACTCTCCGGCCTGAATCAGAATATCGGATTCGTCTGCAACCCATTCAAAAGCTTCGTCAATTTGCTCCCGGGTGGCCGCCTCCGATAACTGTAAAGACCAGGACAGGTAGCAGGCTTCACTGTCAAGTTGCGACCAGGCGGGTACATTACTGACATCCACCTCAGCACGAATCTGACCGGCATCTGCCAGTTCCCGAAAAATCCTCAGAGGTTCGTTACCGGTGCGCAGAATGTCGGCATTGGGTTTGAATTGGATACACCAGTCATTGCCAGCTGCAGCTGAACTCTGACCCTGTGAATCGCTAGCCGCGCCCTCAGAGATAACAATCTCGGATTCATCCGCCACCCACTCAAATACCTCTTCGATATCCGCTCGAGAGGCATTACCTGTGCAGCTAATTTGCCACCCCAGATAGCAGGCTTCAGGCTCCATTTGTGGGAAAGCAGGAACACCATCGACCAAGGCCTGAACTTTAACCTCACCCAAATCGGACAGCTCGCGAAACATTCGCAGAGGTTCGTTACCGGTACGCAATACATCGCGATAGGGAATAAAACGAATATTCCAGACCGTTGTATCGTCGTCAGTACTTGCAGGCTCAGCCAACACCATTTCAGACTCTGCCGCCGTATCAGGAGTATCAGCGGGAGCCGGTGTTTCACCATTTAAAATGGCTTCAAAAGCAGTCTTCAAGGTTTCGGATTGTTGACTGTCAGGCTCTTCCTCCGCCTGCAGCGCAGTCAGCAATTCCCTCAGGCAATCCACCGACTGCAAAAACAAATCAACATCATCCTGGCTGATACCCCGATTTCCGGCCCTGACTTCATCGAGCAAGGTTTCAAGCACATGGGTAAATTCAGCAACAATGGAGAAACCGAAAGTAGCACTGCCCCCTTTGATGGAGTGGGCCGCACGAAAAATGGTATTGATGGTTTCTGAATCAATATCAGAAGGATCCAGCTCCATAAGAGCCGTTTCCATAGCATCGAGCCCTTCGAAGCTCTCCTCAAAGAAAACCTGATGAAATTGCGAAAGGTCGATACTCATGGTTTGGCCATCCTTTGGTCTTACAGTACCTTTTTGATGGTATTGAGCAATTGGTCAGGATTGAACGGCTTAACAATCCAACCGGTAGCACCGGCAGCTTTACCCTGTGCTTTTTTTGTCGGCACCAGATTCCGTGGTCAGCATCAGCATAGGAGTAAATTTAAACGCTGGCAGCTTGCGCAATTCAGCAATCAGGGTAATACCATCCATATTGGGCATATTGACGTCGGAAATAACCAGATCCAGTGGGGTCCCCTTGGCTTTGGCAAGCGCATCGACACCGTCAACCGCTTCAATCACATCGTGCCCCGCTCCCTTCAAAGTGAAGGACACCATTTGTCTCATTGATGCGGAATCATCAACGGCAAGAATCTTAGCCATACAAGTTCTCCATTTGGCTTATCAAAAATCAATCGAGTGCTAAATGCTCTTTCAGTCCGAGGTTTTCTGCGGCATCAATCAACGCAGGTGACGTTGCAGACCAGGACATTTCGGCATTGTGAGCCTTAAGTGCCTGATGAAAAGCGTACAGAGTTTGCAATCCTGCAGTATCCGCCCTCTCTACAGATGCGCCATTCAATACCACGTCTTGGCTGCCCACAGCATGAGGATCGAGCTGCTCATGCAGTGCTTCAACCGTGGCGATGGTCAAATTTTCTGGCAGGTCTACAGAAGTCGAGTTGCCCATGAAAATCTCCTGAATACAAAAGCGAAGGCCGTTACTGTATGGAGGCTATCGGTAGCCCGGCCCGGAACTTTATAATTATTCTGAAATTACATTTAAAAAATTACATTTTTACTGCCAGAAAAGGCAGCAGGCCTTATCAGGTTCTGAGATGATCGACCCAAATGAGGCACATCTGAATAGTTTAGCCATAAATCAGAATGATTCTAGTTAGCCAGATAAGGCAATTGCTCAGAGATACATCAGGGTGAATAAAGTAAAAGCAGAAATGGTGTTTTTTTTAAAACCGCTTGAAATCAATCGAAATAAATCAGGATTTTCGCAGCAGACTCTGTGAAGAAAGTTCGTCAATTTCTTTCTGTAGTTGCTTTTCCATCAGCGCATTTTCATCGAGTCTCATTTTCTCTATCAAATCGGCAATATTGTTGCGTTTTTGATAAGCCTTTTGCCAGGCAGCCAGCGCCTCGTCACATTGCCGATGACAACTGGCAAGTTTTTGTCTCTGTGCGCCGGCCGCGTCATCCAGTTGACCAATAAACGAGCGATCGCTGATCATCTCACGCGCTGACAGCTGCTGTTTGCTATTGATTTGCTCAATATATTCTTGCTGATAATCCAGCAGTTGTTGCAGTTGCTGTTCAGCAGCATTTAACTGATCCCGATATTGCTGCAACAATTCTGCGGCACTCTGCTCTGCCTGCTCTGCTAACTGCAGAACAATGGTCATACGCTTGGATCTCAATTGAGCCATAGAATTACATCACAATTTTATTGAGACTGTTGAGCCTGAGCCTGGGCCTGTCTTTGCCCCTGTAATGCACCGCCGTTACGCGGACCGGCAGCCTTCGCTTGAGGTGCCTGCAATACAGGACGCATCAGAGCATTCATTTCCGCCTGACTCTGCTCAAATGACACAGGTTCTTTCAGGCCCTGCATCACAAATGTTCGAAAATGCGGCTGACGCTCAATCGCCATATCCACATTGGGGTCCGAACCCTTGACGTAGGCGCCGATGTTAATCAAGTCTTTGTTCTGCTGATACAGTGACTGCAGCTGTTTATAGCGCTGCATCATCTTCAGATGCTCATCGCTGACAATATTCGGCATTGCCCGACTGATTGATGCTTCGATATCAATCGCCGGATAAGTGCCCTCTTCCGCAAGACGACGCGACAGCACCACATGGCCATCCAGAATGGCGCGGGCCGCATCGGCAATCGGATCCTGCAAATCATCACCCTCGGTCAGTACGGTATAAAAAGCCGTGATCGAGCCACCACCCTCTTCACCGTTACCGGCGCGTTCAACCAGTTGTGGAATCTTGGCAAAAACCGATGGCGGATAGCCTTTGGTCGCCGGAGGCTCACCAATGGCCAGAGAAATTTCACGCTGGGCCTGTGCGTAACGGGTCAGAGAATCCATCAACAGCAGCACGTTTTTGCCCTGATCGCGAAAGTGCTCGGCAATCCGGGTTGACAGCTGTGACGCCCTCAGCCTCATCAAGGGCGCATCATCGGCCGGTGAAGCCACAACTATGGAGCGCTGCAACCCCTCGGCCCCGAGGATATGATCAATAAACTCTTTCACTTCCCGGCCACGCTCGCCAATGAGACCAACCACAACCACATCGGCTTTGGTAAATTTGGTCATCATTCCCAGCAGCATACTTTTACCCACGCCACTGCCGGCAAACAAACCGATACGCTGGCCCCGACCAACGGTCAACAGGGAATTAATAGCACGAATACCGACATCCATCGGCTCACTGATTGGGTGACGCTTCATCGGATTGATGGTGTGCGGGGTAAAATCGAGAAACTCATCGCCAGGCCATAATGGCTTGCCATCCAGTGGTTGTCCCAAGCCGTTTATGACTCGTCCCATCAGCTGGGGGCTGATATGAATCCCATTGTGAGCCCCAAGCGGGCGGACCACCGCACCGGGCTGAACCCCTTCAAAATGCTGAATGGGCATAAGGTAGACCTTGCCTGAAGCAAAACCGACAACCTCAGCTTCGATGCTGCGATTATCCGCCGTAATCACTTCACACTGTTGGCCGACCGAAACGTTTAAGCCCACCGCTTCCAGTGTCATACCCACCAGCCGCGTCAAGCGCCCCTCAGCCAACGCCTCATATTTGAACGGCCGTGTTGGGCGATATTCTTTAAGCTGATCAAACAGGCTCATTGCCCGAATCCTGATCGGTTGACTGGCTGGTATCCTGAGCCTCGGGTAGTTCCTGCTCTGTATCACTTGCGGAAAGTTTGTCCGCCACTTCAGATTCGGTCTCTACGGCTGCTTCCGGGCAATCAAACTGACTGCCATCGTCGCTACCCACTAGTTGTTTGTTTTTAAATAATTGCAACAATTCAGACAATTGCGATTCGACTGAATAATCCACCAGACTGGCTTCTGTTTTAAGCCGGCAGCCGCCCGGCAACAAATCAGCATCGCCAATAAACTGCCACTTTTCACCCTGCCGCTCGGCGTAGCTTTCAACCAGCGCCAGATCGTCAGGGTTCAAAAACAGGGTAATATTTTCGGCACCCACCGGCAGAGCTGCCAGCGCCTCTTTAACCGTGATCAGCACATGAGAAGAATCGGTGGTTAACTCCCGCTCCACCAATTGCCGGGTCAGAGCACAGGTAAAATCCACCAACATGCGCTCAATCTGGTGTTGCTGCTCCGCAATGGGCTGCATCAGGGATTGAGCAATCGCCTGTAGTTGCCCTACTTGCTCGTTGAGCTTCTGGGCCGCTTCGACCTGAGCTTTTTTCAGCCCCTCCTGATAACCTCGATCCAAGCCTTCTTTGTGGCCCGAAACCACCCCCTCGGCCTTGCCCTTGGCAAAACCCTCCTGCTCTGCAGCATCGGTGATGGCCTGCAATTCCTCGGCGGTTATGGGGGAAAAACTGACCTCTTCGGCGGTGACGTCTTCGATGATTTCCTGATGCTCTTCAACAGCTGGCTCCGCTTGCGGGGTCTCCTCAGGCTCGGTAATAGCATCCGACTGACGATCACGGGCCTCTTTTTCTGCCGTGGGCAGGACATTGCCATCACCATCAAACCCGGGCAGGCTCCAGGCTTGGTAGTCAGCGGCTTCTTCCGCCGTGATCAGAACCGGCATTTTTGAGGACATTCAATCTTTCCTAAGGCTAAAACTGCACGCCAATGGTTAGAGCATCTGCTCGCCACCGCCACCCAGCATAATTTCGCCAGCATCGGCCATGCGGCGGGCAATGGTAAGGATTTCCTTCTGGGCACCTTCGACTTCCGATACTTTGACCGGTCCCTTGGCCTCCAGATCGTCGCGCAGCAACTCGGCGGCACGCTTGGACATATTCTTGAAGATTTTTTCCTGCAGGATTTCGTCGGCACCTTTGAGGGCAACGATAAGAATCTCCGAGGAAACCTCGCGCAACAGCGCCTGAATACCGCGGTCGTCCACTTCTTTGAGGTTGTCGAAGACAAACATAAGATCCTGAATCTGGTTGCCCATGTCCTCGTCGGTTTCCTTGATGGCCTCCATTAGATCGGCCTCGATGGAACCTTCCAGGTTGTTCATGATCTCTGCAGCTACTTTGTAACCACCCATATCTTTGGTCTGGGAGTTGGCATTGCCAGAGAACTGTTTCTCGAGAATATCGTTCAGCTCCTGCAGAGCACTCGGCTGTACCGTATCCAGTGAGGCCACTCGCATCATGATGTCGAGACGAACCTTATCCGGGAAGTAAGACAAGATTTCTGCCGCCTGATCCGCTTCCAGATAAGCCATCACAATGGCCTGAATTTGCGGGTGTTCGTTGCGAATAATGTCGGCTACAGATCGAGCCTCCATCCACTTCAGAGTATCCAGACCGGTGGTATTACCACCCAGCAGAATTCGATCGATCAAGCCATTGGCTTTATCTTCACCAAGGGCGGTGACCAGCATATTGCGGATATAACTGTCTGAACCCATGCCCAAACCGGTGAGAGTTCGCACTTCATCGAGAAATCCGCCGAGTACAGCCTCAACGGTGCTTTGCTCAACATTGGCCAGCTGCGACATGGCTGTGCCCAGTCGCTGTACCTCTTTAGGCCCCATATGCTTGAGAATTTCTGCGGCATCAGCCTCGCCCAGCGTCATCAGTAGAACAGCGGCCTGCTCTACCTTGGGCATTTTCAGCACTGGGGCATTTTGTGTTTGTTCAGCTTCACTCATCTTCGTTTACCCAACGCTTGATCACCTGAGCTACCCGACCCGGATCTTCGGCAATCAGACCTTTAACGGCATTTAATTGTTGCTCATAACTTTCTTCAGGGCTTGGCAAAGCCAGTGCATCACCACCGGTCAATGTCACGGTCTCATCGGACAAGCCTTCAAAACTGTCCAGTCCGGCGGATTCGAGGGCGGCCATCTCTCTGGCTTTTTCTTCCTCTTTGGTCTGAGCCCCACTGACCGACAGGCTTTTCAGTACCGGGCGCAGCAAGCCGGTAATCAATACCAGAATGACGATCAAGCCAACCAATTGTTTGATTATGGACTGAACCCACTCTTCTTCCCAGAAGGGACGCTCTACAAACAGGTCCTGATCGCGATCCACAAACGGGGTATTCAATACATTGACACTGTCGCCTCGCGCGGCTGAAAAGCCCACGGCATCGCGAACCAGAATCGAAAGTCGCTCCAGCTCATTATCAGTCCAGGGTTGGCGTATTTCATTGCCGCTGACCGGATCAATGGCGAGGCGATCATCGACCACAACCGCCACAGTCAGACGACGTAGTTTACCCTGTTGATGCTTGGTGTAGCTAACGGTTCTGTCCAATTCGAAGTTGCGGGTTGCCTGCTCACGGCGGTTCGACTGACCAGCGCCATTGGGACCTGCACCCGGCTCGGCCTCTTCAGGTGCTGCGCCATCGGCTGGCGGCTGATTGGTCAAGGCACCGGGAATGCCACCGACCATATTATTGGCTCGGTCTTCCACCAGGGTCTGCTCACTGCGAACAGCGGGCAGATCGGGGTTAAAAATCTCTTCGGCCTGTTCGATCGCCGTAAAATCCACATCGGCGCTGACTTCAGCCTTGAAGCTGTTGGAGCCGACAATAGGCTCCAGAATGCTGTTGATGCGCAGCGTGATGTCTTCTTCCATTTTGCGGGTAAAATCACGGTGCTTGGCCGCGGCCAGCATTTCTTCGTCTTCTTCGCCCTTGGACAACAGATTGCCCTTTTGATCCACCACGGTGACATTTTCCAGTAACAGCTCAGGAATACTGGAAGCCACCAGATTGGCAATGGCCTTCACCTGCTGGGGACGAATGCCACGACCGGGGTAAAGCTCTACAAAAACAGAAGCGCTGGGACGACGAGGGTCACGCACAAAAACCGAACGCTTGGGTATCGCCAAATGCACTCTGGAGCTGCGCACGGTATTGATACTGGTAATGGTTCTGGCCAGCTCACCTTCCAGACTGCGACGAAAGCGGGCATTTTCCATAAATTGGCTGGTACCCAGCGGCTGCTCCTTGTCGAGCAACTCAAAACCAATGGAGTTCTCACCGGGAACGCCGGCCTCGGCCAGTTTCAAGCGTGCCTGATGAACATCCTCAGAGGCCACCAGCAGGGCACCGGTGCTGCCATCAACCTTAAATTTAATATCGTACTGTTCAAGAATATCCACCACTTCGGCAGAATCCAGACGATCCAGACTGCCATAAAGAGGCCGGTAGTCTTCACCCTGAGTCCATAGCACCACGGCAAAACCGATGGCCACACTGGCCGCCAATCCCACCATCAAGCCAGCCTGTCGGAGGATATTGAGGTTATTGAAGCCTTCGATCAGGTCGCTGGCACTTCTGCTCTTGGCCGGTGCTTCCGTCATATCCATGTCTGTTTCTGCTGTCGCCATGATTTATTCTTTCCCAAACAAAAATTTTACGGAGTTATACCGGCATGTTCATAACATCACGATAGGCTTCGATCAGTTTGTTACGAACCTGCAGTGCGGATTGAAAAGCCACGCTGGACTTCTGAGAGGCAATCATTACGTCGGAGACATCGATATTGGGATCACCCTGCTCATAGGCCTTGGCAATGGCAGACGATTGCTTCTGTACATCGTTGACCTTGTTGACGGCTTGTTCCATCAACTCACCAAAGGAAGGGATTTTTTCTGACGGTTTGACCGCAGCGCCATTCCCCAGACCGGGGGCGGCAACGTCGCGGGCAGACAACCCCTGTGGCGGCTGAAACGCCTGGGACTGGGACTTGAGGGATCGCATTTCCACCAGCAAGCGGCTTATATCCATTCGATCAGTCATTATTTTTTGCTCTCGGTAAACTCAATTGTGGCCGCCATTTTTTTGGCTGCTCTATTGGATTTATCGAGTTATTGCACAAAGCAGGCCAATTATTGCCGCTTAAGATTATTTTTTGCCGGTTGCCGCTAATGGATAAAAATCGGCCAATCACGGCCTAAAAATACACCACCCAGAAACAAAAAAAGCCCTGCAATTGCAGGGCTTTTTACTCAACATAGGATCAATAACTGGTCACTCGAAATCAAACTCCATCAGCTCCCGTTCGAGACGGCGCTGTTCCAGCTTTTCTTCCAAACGACGGCGGGCTTCCATTTCCTGCTGTGCGACTTTGGATGGCCCGCGCTTTGAGGCTGCTTTTGCGCGAGACGGGGTTTGGGTAACTTTTTGGGCTTCCATAGCTTTCACTCCAACCGGTTATTTTTTATGTTTATAGTCTGGTTAAGCCAGAAACTAATCCGACCAAACGGAGAGGTCACGATACCGCTGTAATTTGACTGCTTTATGACACCTTTTTTGTCTTTTTCAGTCCAAATCAATCCTCTAATAAGCCAATTGATTGATATCCATACCCATTTCTTTAAGGCGCGCAATTTTGTAGCGCAGGGTTCTGGGGCTGATTCCCAGTCTGGCCGCGGTGTTCTTTTTACTGCCTCGCTCCTGCTTGAGCGTATTGGCGATAATTTCAAACTCGCGCTGTTTCAGATCACCACCCAAGTCCGGGGCCATATCCTCTTCAGACTCGACCTCTGCCGATTTATTGACACTGCTCACCACCAGCGCTGAAGCTTCCTGAACTTGATGACTGCTAGACGTATCGGTGACATCGGGTGTTACAGCTACACTCATCAGACTGGGCTTATCACTGAAGCAGACATCGGCCTCTAATCCCAGATCATGGGGTTCAATGGTCTCCCCGGTTTGCAGTATCAATGCCCGCTGAATCACATTATCCAGCTCACGAACATTGCCTGGCCAACTGTGTGCGACCAGAGCATCAGCGGCCGCCGGAGAGATCTGCATACCCGGACGGTGCTGTTTTTCCGAATGCTTGGCCAGCAGCTGCTCTGCCAAAGGCAGAATATCCGCCTTGCGGTCACGCAGTGGTGCCCATTGCAGAGGCAATACACTCAATCGGAAGTAGAGATCCTCACGGAACTTACCCTCTGCCACATACTCACGCATATTGCGGTTGGAAGTGGCGATGACACGAACATTAAGAGGGATGGTCTTACGGCCTCCCAAGCGCTCGACTTCACGCTCCTGTAAGACCCGCAACAATTTTGCTTGCAACCCAAGATCCATTTCTGAAATTTCATCCAGCAGCAAGGTGCCGCCATCTGCCTGCTCAAACTTACCGGGAGCACTGGTATAGGCACCGGTAAAAGCCCCCTTCTCATGACCGAATAGCATGGCTTCCAGCATATTCTCTGGAATGGCTGCACAGTTCACAGCCACAAATGGCTGCTTGGCCCGGGGCGAATGATTGTGGATGTAACGCGCCAGCACCTCTTTACCGGTCCCGGATTCACCGATAATCAATGCCGTTGCATCGGTTTCCGCCACGCGGCGTGCCAATTGCAACAGCTGCTGACTGGCTGGATCACTGGCAATCGGTTCGCCGTCATTATTACCGCCACGGTTGCCCACATAGCGACCTACCGTTTCCAGCAGAAGCTTGGGTTCGAAAGGCTTAACCAGATAGTCCACCGCGCCATCGCGCATGGCTTCAACCGAGCGATCAATGCTGCCGTAGGCAGTATTGAGTACCACCGGTATGTGCGGGTAGTGCTTTTTAATTTGACGCAACAGTTCGTGGCCATCCATACCGCCCATATTGACGTCTGAAATAACACACTGAATGTCGCTGTGTGCGGCCAACCGCTGCAGGGCCACCTCACCACTGTCAGCAGTAACAACTTCATACCCTGACAGCATCAGGGTATCTTCCACTGCCTCACGCAGATCCAGATCATCCTCTACGATCAGCAGTTTTCCCGCTGAATCCATATCCAAAGGCATTGCTGCAAGCGCCATCTTAAACTCCATCAGTTTTCGTCTGTGTCGGGGCAAATTGAGCCAGTGGCAAAAGCACACGGGCACAGGTTCCCACCCCAACTTCGGACTGCAATTCAAATGTTCCACCGTGTCGTCTCACGACACTTTCAACTACGGCCAAGCCCAAGCCGGTTCCCTGGGGTTTGGACGTCACGAATACTTCTTTGGCTTTACTCAATTCATCAGCGGGCATCCCCGGTCCATTATCACGAACCTCAATGGCCACAGCCTCATCCCCGCAAGGGGCCATCTGTATCTGAAGCTCGACGCCTTCAGCCTGGGATTGCACGGCGTTATTGACCAGATTCAGCAGAGCACCAATCAGCGCATCCTTATGGCAACGCAATAACTGCCCTGACACCTGATTATCCCAGTGACAGGCTGCATGACTGGTCTTGAGCACCATTTCCATTTCTTCGTTCAGCGCTCCCTGAAGCTCACCCGCAGTTACCAGATCATGCAAAGGCAATTCACCCTTAACGAAAGTCAGCATGTCCTGAACATGCCTTTCCATGTGGTTAAGACGCTTCATCAGCTTCTCGGAAAAGCGCTGCTGCTGAGCTGGCGACAAAGCACCACCACACAGGTGTCCGGCATAGAGCATGGCCGCAGACAAAGGGGTGCGAATTTGATGGGCCAGTGCTGACACCATTTGTCCCAGCGCAGACAGTCGTTCATGGCGACTCAGCTCGCCCTGTAGTCTGCGAGTCTCGGTTTGATCCGTTAACAAAATGATCTGTCCATCTTCCGCCAGCGAGCGGGTCGAGAGGCTATAACGGCGGCCATCACGGGTTGAAATTTCATGACCATCGTCTTCACGGGGGCAGAAATTGCGCTGAATGACATCGCGCCAAAGTTCGCCTTCAAGCGGCTCGCCCAGCATTTCTTTGGCAGCCATATTGGCCTCACTCACCCGCCCCGTGGCGTCAATCACTACCACACCGCCGGGCAACACACTCAACAGATTTTCCAGGCGATCAGCGATGCGCTCTTTCTCCGCCAACTCTTCCATGCGTTGGTGAGAGACGGTATTGAGCTCCTCGGTCAGATCAGCAACTCGCTCCTCCAGCACCTCATAAGAATCGGACAGCTGTTGCGACATCTTGCGGAAAGCCGCAAATGCGGAACGCACATCCGCCATATTGCGATCATTGGAATGATCCTCATGTAAGCGGACAGCTTCAGTCTCTGGTAAAGCGGCGGCCAACGCCATTGGCTCGTCTCCCTGTATAAATCAGATTGCCGATGGTCTTGTGTCAATAAACCAACACAAAGACACGGAATACATCTGTATTAGCAAAGGGAATGCCAATAAAATAAATTATTTAAAATCAACAGGTTAAGAAAAAACGAAAGAGGAAAGTCAAAATTCCGTCAAGAATCAAAAAGGGATTTAATGAATGGCGGGCAAAAAAAAGCCAGGGCAAGGCCCTGGCATTAAGCGAAAGGAAGTCTGTATTAAACCAGTCCTTGTACCACAACACTGATTTCGGCTTTGGACATGTAGCGAGGCACAGGGTAGAGATTACCGGTCTCGGAAATGGCCGCATCGGTGACATCCTGAACGTACTCGGGCTTAAAGCCCTTGGGCTTCAAAGGCATGGCCATATCGCTGCGCAGATCCTTGATGGCCTGAATAAAATCATTGGCCAGCTGACTGTCATTGTCATCGGCATTACCAATACCCGCCTCTCGTGCCAGATCGGCCAGCTTTTTATGCACGCTGTTGCCATAGGCACTGAGAACTTCAGGCAATACCATGGCATTAGCCAGACCATGAGGTGTTTCGCACAAGCGACTCAGTTGGTGAGCCACACCGTGAACATAGCCCAGTGATGTACGAGACATGGCCACACCCGCGTAAAACGCCGCCAGAGCCATATTGTCGCGAGCTTCCATGTCCTCACCATTCTGATAGGCACGTTTCAGGTATTTGAAAATCAGCTTGGTGGCGGTCTTGGCCTGCAAATCGGAAGCCTCACCACCGCCGGTTGCCAGATAGCTCTCAACGGCGTGGGTCAGTGCATCCATACCAGTGGCTGCGGTAATCCCCGGAGGCATGCCCTTCATAATTTCGGAATCCAGAGCCACGTACTGGGGAGCCATTTTGGTATCAATAATCACGAATTTGGCATGAGTGGTATCGTCGGTAATCACAGCACCAACAGACACTTCGGAACCGGTACCAGCGGTGCTGGGCACCACAAACTGGGTGACACCCGCTTTTTTGAATTTCTGGATACCGTCGTATTTTTTCAGCTTATCGCCCGGATTGGTGTGCATCATGGCCACCATTTTGGCGGCATCAATCACAGAACCACCACCGATGGATACCACCGCCTGACACTGTTCTTGCTGGAATAATGCCAGCGCCTCAAGTACCTGACTGAACAGCGGATTGGGCTGAACCTTGTCATAAATAGCGTAAGCGATGCCCGATTTATCCAGTTCTGCCTTAACCACATCCAAAGCACCCAGTTTGTGCAATACCTCATCGGTAACAATCAGTACTTTTGAGTAACCGAGAGAATCGATCTGACCACACAGCTGCACGGTAGAACCGGCGCCCTTGAAGACCACAGGCAGTTGAATTGGCAGAAATTTGAGAAGTGAGGACACGATACGGCCCTTCAATTTATACAGCAGAGACATGCTTACTTACCCTTATTTAATCGTTATATATTAAGTAACACTGGCAACAGATTATAAATGAACCCGATTCATTTACGTCATTCCCAAGCTGACATATTTGATTCATTTACAACACAAGAATAACGACTCCCAATTCTAAAAATGATAAAGTGGCGTAATGACTTCATCCCTGATTCCCGAACACCCCATATTGGTTTCGCCCTCCCTTGCTGCCACCATTGGCCTTGAAGAGGCAACACTGCTCAGCGTTTTGACGGAAATGACCCGCTACGTGCAAGGGGTGGTCAGTCAGGGGCATCACTGGTACGAAGTTTATGGTGAGCAACTGGAAGCCGCTCTGCCTTTTTGGCAAGTCCATGATATCCAGCGAGTCAGTCAAGCGCTGCGAGCCAAAGGCATCCTGTTACTGCAATCAGCCCCCTATTCCGAGAGCCGGCAATTAATCTTTGCCTATAACGAAGAATCGGGATCATCCTCCCTTCCGCCTTCGGCTTACCCTCACACCCAGTCCGCAGCCCCAGCTCTGCCGGGCAACTACACACTGGGGGCTTGCCCCATTTCTCCCGGCTGGCAACCGGACCGGGAAACCCTGGCTCGCATTGCCCAACACAATATCCCAGAGGAGTTTATCCGAGCCCAGGTGCCCGAATTTGTGACCTTCTGGCGCGAGAGCGGTGAATCACACCGCTCCTGGGGGGCCAAATTTTTGCAGCGAGTACAGCGCAACTGGGCCAAGCATCGTTCCCAACAGGCATGGGAAGATCAGCAGCGGGATACCGACACCCTGATGCACAGTGGCTGGCAACCAAGCCTCGACGCCATGGATATCATGACCCGGCAGGCCGGCATTAACCGCAGCTTTATAGAAGATGCCATCCCCGAGTTTATTCTCTACTGGAGCGAGCGCGGCGAAAAATCCCGTACCTGGAACACCAAATTTATCCAGCACGTCCGTCGCCAATGGGCACGTTTTACTGCCGCATCAGAACATGAGGCGGAACCTCGCCCGATCCCCGAAAACTGGCAACCGGGCGCCGATGTATTCGACATATTGCGCATGGCCAATATTGATCGGGAATTTGCCCTGCAACTTCTGCCAGAATTTATTGTATTCTGGCGTGACAGTAACCGCGTCTACGCCTCCTGGAATACCAAATTTTTGCAGCATGTAAAATACCATTGGGCTCAACGCCACTCCCTGAACACGCAACAAGGTCTTGTACATGAAGGACACCCGAGAGGTTCTCAATCAGGTAGAACAAAAGATCGCTCAATCTCAGAACAGCTTAACGACAGAAGCTGGGCCAGCTGAAGAGTCGCACCAGCAAAACCGGCTCCCCCCCAGCAACGATCTGATTGACGCCATCAATCAAACATTCGAGTTGTTCCGGATCAATTTTCACAACCAGTACTTCAGTGCCTTTGGCAATATCGAGACACTGAATCAGGCAAAACGGTTGTGGCTTGAAACCCTGCAGCGATTCCCCCCGGAAGAAATATTGATGGGTGCCAAACGGGCCATCGAGCAGTGTGAATACCTGCCGACCTTGCATAAAATGATCGAACTGTGTCAGGGTTCAGCGGCAAGTCACGGATTGCCAGACGTCCATGCGGCTTATATCGAAGCCTGTCAGGCACCCTCGCCCAAAGCCTCGTTTCACTGGAGCCACCCTGCGGTCTATCACGCCGGCAGGAACAGTGACTGGTTTATGCTCGCCAACAGCTCAGAAAAAGTGGCTTTCCCCATTTTCAAAGAAAACTATCTGTCCCTGTGCCAGCGGGTTATGGAAGGGGAAGCCTTGCCCGAACCGCAGTTAAAACAACTGCCGGAACACATCGAACACCCTCTGTCACGGGAAGAGAATCAAAAACGGTTGGATGAACTTCGCCAACAATTGGATCTGTGATGTCTCCGCAGCAACCAACTCCTTCTCAGAAACCAATCCTTGGCATCGCCTTTCTAGGCTACGCCATAGCCTGTCTGACCCTGACATTCTGGCTGATTTCACACCAGCAACAGATCAGCAGCAAGCACAATCTGAAAACAATGGCGGGCTCTTTACTTCCCATCAGCCCGATCATCAGTCACCGGACAGCACCTGACTTTGCTGCAATCGGCAATGTTCAGGAAAAGAAGCAGCGCTTTTTTGAATTTCTGCTGCCGGCCATACATCAGCAAAACGCCACCCTTTCGCAGCAACGCCAATGGCTGATAGCCCAGAAGCACAATAACGCCCCCACAACGGAACAGTTGGCAACGGTGCAACAACTGGCCAAACGCTATCGAGTGCCCGACGCTGAGCGACTCTCATATCAGGCATTGATCGACGAACTGTTAGTGCATGTGGATATCATTCCAGCAGCCCTGGTACTGGCTCAGGCAGCCAACGAATCGGCCTGGGGGACCTCGCGCTTTGCCACAGAAGCCAACAACTATTTTGGCCAGTGGTGTTTTAGCAGTGGTTGTGGCGTCGTACCCAAGCAAAGAAACACCGGAGCCACTCACGAAGTAGCCAGATTCAAATCCGCTGACGCCTCGGTCGAGGCCTACTTTCTGAACCTTAACCGCAATCAAAGTTATCGGAAATTACGCCGTATCCGCGCGGAGATGCGCAAAAACAATCAGAAAATTGATGCCATTCAACTGGCAGAAGGATTGGAGCATTACTCCAGCCGCGGCGAGGCCTATATTGAGGAATTGCAGGCCATGATTCGCTACAACAAATTGCAGCAATATCCGGATATCCTAGAATCTAAAAAAGCAGCGACCTGAAAAAGTAGCAACCTGAAACCAATAGCACGGCAGATACTGTAAAAACTGTCTGCCCTTTTAATCTTTCAGGAAATCAGAAATATTCAATCCGTATTGTTCAGGGTTGGCCGCTTTTATGGCGACACCATAGGTGTCGTATTTACGTAAGTCGACCACAAAGCCATCCAGAGCTTTCTGGCGCTTGGGGTCGTAGACCATCTGTACCACCGGGCGGTTAGGCTTCGCCGGATGATGCTCCTGCACCATGGCAATATGGCCACTTTCCAGTTCCACAAAAGAGCCCGGCGGATAGACACCCAGGCATCGAATCAATTGGTACACCATGTCCTTGTCCAGATGATCACCGGTCCAGGTCAGCATTTTTTTCAGAGCCACAGTTGGCTCCATGCCTTTGTGATAACAACGATCCGCCGTTACCGCATCATAGACATCCACCACCGAGGCAATTCGGGTATGTCGGGGCAACTGGGTGTGATCCAAACCGTAGGGGTAGCCGGTACCATCGAGCTTTTCATGGTGCTGGGCACAGATAGATTTGGCCAGAGGGGAGATACCATCAACCTCTTCCAGCGCCTCAATGCCGTAATCGACGTGGCGCTTCATCTCATCCCACTCTTCGTTGGTCAATTTGCCGGGTTTATGCAAAATCTCGTCCGGAACCCGGACCTTGCCAATATCGTGCAGAAAGGCTCCCAGAACCAGCTCTTTGACGATGTCTTCACGGTAGCCTAACGAGCGCACCATAATGCCCATCAACACCGAGACATTCATGGAGTGCTCCAGCAGATAGGCATCCATCGAGCGTTTGCGCATCAGGCTTGCCAGTGCATTCTGATTATTGACCAGCGAGGCGGTAATTTCCGAAGCGATGTCGTCTACGGTGGTCAGATCCAGAGCCCGCCCCATTTTAACGTCATGCATCACATCGTCTACCAGAGACAGCGCCTTGCTGTGCAGCTCAACGGCGTCACCCATCTCTTGCTCGAAGCTGACCAACGTCTTACCAATGTCATCGGTATCCAGTGATTTGGGTGGGGGTAAGTCGTCCAGCGAAGGCTGCGGTAATTCAATTTTTGTGGGGCTGATTTGAACGTCGTCAACACTGCCGATGCAATCGATGCCCTTTTCGACATCAATGTAAACCGTCCTGACATCCATCTGCTTGAGTTTTTCAACCGTCTGGACGCGGGTCAAAAGACCTTCATTACGCAACCGTGCCGATTCATCGTTAGAGCCGCCTTCCATGCCGGTAATGTACATGCCTACCTGCAACAGATCCGGTGTTATTTTTTTAATGGATGCCATTCAATTCCGCTCTGAACTGCCACTGTCAATGAATCGAGATTTAGAAACGATCATTATAATCATTTTTGCGCCAAAAACACCAAGCTCTCAGCCCTTAATTGACCGACCTTCACTAGGGTTCCGGGTACCAGCTGCCATCTTTTTGCGGGATGATAAATAACTGCGAGAACCAGTAAAAGCGCCCCTGCGGTCCCGCTGCCGTGCAGTTATAGCGTGAGCGACCCGGCAACAGAGCAGCAGAGGCTGTCACTCTGGCCTCACTCCCAACAATATCCACATCAATCTGCCCCTGCCCGGTAGCATAACAACGCAAACCATCCAGCCTTTCCGAACCGAATTTTATCTTCAACACAGGCCTGGATGGACCAGATAATACAGGCTCAACCCAGTGCGAATAGCTCTCCCCTTGAAAAGCCACGGACGCCACCGGTAAAGGCAGGCTATTAACCTTGATGGCAAAATCCTGCAGATCACCATAAGCACCGGCGAAGGGAAAACGGGGCAGGAGACGTACGTCCATCCAGTCACCCAGAGCCCCGGATTGTTGCCCCACTCCGGCAAAGCCGCGGCTGGCCATCAGTTGCAGCAAAGCCAGATTGTACTCGCCATAGGGAAATGCCAGTAACTTGTGGCTGTGCCCCACCTCGTCCTGAATCCGCTGTTCGGCCCTGTCAATCTCAAGCCCGACTCTCTCCTGCCAGTTGTCCTCAGACTCTTCCGGATACTGTCTAATCAAATGACTGTGTGAAACCGTGTGATTGGCAATATCCGCGCCCCGTCGTGAGATCTCGCGCAATTGCTCCCAGGACATGACACCCTGATAACCCTTGTCAACCGCTTCAGTACTGGCAAATACGGTGTAGGGCCAGCCCCGGTCTTGCAAGATCGGTGTGGCATGCAAAAGTACACTTTCATAAGCATCATCAAAGGTAATGACGACGGCCTTTTCCGGCAGTGTTCGCCCCTGTTTAATGGCATCAACCAGCGATACCAGACTGACCACGCTGAACTGCTGTTCGTGCAGATAATCCATGTGCTGACGAAAGCGTTCAACCGATACCGAGGTGGCATCAGGATAGCCGCTGCCGACATGGTGATACTGCAGGATTACAGCGGCCCTGAGAGGCAGGGAAAGTACACTACCGGCAAGCAATAAACAGCACACAACCCGCTTTATCATCCCCCCTCTCCTTGTAAATTCTCTAAAACCACGTCACACCGTGAAAACCATCAACAGGTGGCTATTATTACAGGATAGATGCCTGTCAGGCCATCGACACAAACGCCCCAGAGCTCGCAGCATTAACGCCAATGAACAGTAATATTATCCCTGCAGCCAGACGCATAGCCAAAACCATTCTCAACGGTTTTGAAGCCTATTTTGCCGACTTCCAGAACCTTACTCTGGGAGCCAAAACCCGATTTGAGCAAGGCAACTGGCAGGCCGTTCAGCAATCACATTTCAATCGCATTGAACTCTACAAGAGTAAAGTAAATCAGGTCATGGATCTGGTCGGCAGCGTTACCAGCAAAGACGTCAACAATCTGGAGCTCTGGAAGATGGCTCGCCTGGCCTACAGCCAACTGGTCTGTGATCACAGCAATTACGAAATTGCTGAAACCTTCTTCAACTCGGTGTTTTGCGCTCAGTTCAGTCATCAGCACATTCACGACAGCCATCTGTTTGTTAAACCCTCTCGCAGTCTCGATGACAAACCACTCAAGCGTTACAGTATTTACATGAGCTACGACATCAATCATTCCCTACCCGAAGTATTGAACGTCATGCTCGATGACTTTGAGTTTTCGGTTCCCTGGGAAGATAAAGAGCGCGATGTCGCCAATCTCTGTGCTTGCATGAAACCATACTGTCAGAGCGAAAAACTGAAGCAGGTGCACATCGACATTCTGGAGTCGGTATTTTATCGCAACAAGTGCGCGTACCTGGTTGGCAGAATTCGCCACCATAACGGTCTTATCCCCATCGTTATTCCTGTGCTCAACAATGAGAAAGGCGGGCTTTACATCGACACCGTGATCCTCGATCAGGACAGCGCCAGTATCATTTTCAGCTTTACCCGTTCGTACTTTATGGTCGATGCACCCATTCCCTCTCGGCTGGTGCGTTTTCTCAATACCCTGATGCCCAACAAAGAGTTAACCGAGCTCTACACGGCCATCGGTTTTAATAAGCACGGTAAAACAGAATTCTATCGCCACATCATTGAGCATATGAAACGCAGTGATGATCAGTTTGTTATAGCACCAGGCATCAAGGGGATGGTTATGAGTGTTTTTACTCTGCCCTCTTACGACGTAGTTTTCAAAGTCATCAAAGACAAATTTGATTATCCCAAGCAGGTCACGGAGAAAATCGTCAAAGAAAAATACAAGCTGGTGTCGCGCAGTGAGCGTGCTGGCCGCATGGCGGATACTCAGGAATACAAAAATTTTATCTTTTACCGCAACCGCTTTAGCAGTGAGCTACTTGATGAATTGATGAAAGTGGCCCCCTCCAAAATCATTCTCACCGACAAGTGGGTGATCATCCGTCATCTCTATACTGAGCGACGAATGATACCGCTGAACCTTTATCTGCAAACAGCCGATGACGAAGCCATATATGATGTTATGGATGAATACGGCAACGCCATAAAGCAACTGGCCGATGCCAATATTTTTCCCGGCGATATGCTGCTCAAGAACTTTGGCGTTACCCGCCATGGTCGCGTGGTATTTTACGACTACGATGAGATTGTCCTGATCACTGAATGTAACTTCCGCAAGATCCCTGAACCCCGAACCGAAGCGGAAGAAATGGCAGACAGACCATGGTACACAGTTGCAGAAAACGACATATTCCCGGAGGAGTTTCGATTGTTCTTCAGCGGCAACCCCAAAGCCAAAAAGGCCTTTGAGGAACAGCACAGCGATCTCTATGATTATCACTACTGGCAGGGCATTCAGGACTCCATAGAGCGCGGCGTCATTCGTAACACCTTTGCCTACCGTAAAAAAATTCGCTTCAACCGGCCCTAATCAACCGATCACATTCAACCGGCCACAGCCAGTTGCGCAATGTCACACAACCAAGGTTGACGCCATGGCCACCAGAGTGGCCAACACCGGAATCGCCACCGTAATCACCGCCAGATCCTTATAGGCTTCACGGTGTGTCTGACGGGTAATGGTCAACATCGCCACCACCGCGCCGCAATGAGGCAGTGAATCAAATCCGCCGCTGGCCATAGTCGCCAGTCTGTGCAATTCACCGGCAGAAATACCCATAGCGAGATAATCCTGCGCCATGGTTTCCATAAAGATCTGTAGCCCCCCCGAGGAAGACCCCACCAGTGCCGAAGTCAAACTGACGGAAACAAACATCGAAATCAGCGGTGGCAAGTCCACCTGCATAATAGCATTGGTAAATTGCTGAAAACCTTCGGTCTGAGTGACAATGCCGCCAAAGCCAATCACCGCTGCGGTATTCAGCAGCGGCATAATGGCATCTTCCGCGCCCTTGCTCAGTGATTGCACCGGATGTCGCCGCAAAACCGGAAATAAAATCACACAACAGACACTGCCAATCAGCAACGCAATGCTGGGCCAGATAATGGGCTGGGCATTAGCAAAAGTGATCAGAGCGGCGACTGAAGAGCCTGCACTCATATCAGTAACACTATCGACTAACAGTCGGGGAATAATAATGGCCAGTAATACCGTCACCAGCGGGATAAGCGCTAAAAACCAATGGGGCATTTCCTCATCACTGTCATCGGTCTGAGTGATTTCACCGGGTGCAGGGACAAACTTTTCACCATTACGAATGGCCTTGAGGCGCTCAGACTCAAGATACCAGAGACCACATCCAAGCATTACAAAGGTGGCAATAATGCCGTAGATGGCGCCTGCAAAAAGATCCGTGCCCAAGGCCACAGAGGAAATGACATTCTGTACGGAAGGAGTACCCGGCAGTGCCGTTAATGTAAAAGTGCCACTACCCAGAGCGATGGCGGCCAACAACAAGCGCTTGGGGATATCAGCTTCCTGCAGCAATCTTAATCCAAGCGGATAGATGGCAAAAATTACAATAAACACCACCACGCCGCCATAGGTCAGCATGGCACTGGCCAGTGCCGCAATCAACAGCGCGCGATGGGGTCCCAGTTTGCGGGAAAGGACGATGGCAATACTGGCTGCCGCATGACTCTCCCCCATCACCCGGCCAAAAATGGCCCCGCAGACAAATAACAGGAAAAACTTACCGGCAAAGGTAAAGGCTCCCAGAGGGCCAAAGCTGTAGTACTGACTGAAGCTTTCAGCCAAAGGTAACTGATTGGTAGCTATGATCAGCAGAGAACTGACCAGTGAAGCAAAGATGACATTGATTCCACGCAGCGCCATTACAATCAGCACAGCCAGAGCCAGAACCAAACCCAGGTTCTCCAGCATAGATAAATCCTTGAGGTAATTGTTATTTTTATTAAACCAATCCGGCCAACAACTGGTTACGGGTGAGTTTCTTGTTCGAGAACGGAAGTCTTTTCTTTTTCTTTAAGACTGTCAATATCCAAACGTTTCGGAAGCCTTATCGTAAACACACTGCCCTCACCAAACTCGCTGTTGACAGTTATTTTCCCACCCTGCATGGAGACAAATTCATTGGCCAGCACCAATCCCAAACCGGTGCCTTCCACTCGCTGGGTGATACCTGATTCCAATTGCGTAAACCGGGTAAACAGTTTGGGCAGATCCTCCTGTTTGATACCGATGCCGGTATCTTCCACGGCTATTTGAACCCAATCATTATCGTCTGTGACACGAATGACAACTCGACCAACATTGGTGTACTTAATGGCATTGGATACAAGGTTAAGCAGAGTCTGGACCAGTTTCTTCCTGTCCAGATAAACCAGAATATCGTAGCCCGGAAGTTCATCGGACAGCGACAAATTCCTGTCACCAGCCTGAGTCGACATCGTCAGTTGCACATCGCGAACCACACGATTCAACTCAAATTGCTCAGGGTGAACATTCATACGGCCGGATTCAATCTTCGAAACATCCAAAATTTCATTGATCACCTGCAACAGGTGCTGTCCATTGCGTTCAATGGTTTCCAGTGCATCCATATGCCGTGGGCTCAGTTCCCCCTTTAACTTTCTGATCAAACGTTGGGAAAAACCAATAATGGAATTCAACGGGGTTCGAAGTTCATGGGACATACCCGCCAGAAAATCACTCTTGACCCGACTGGCATGCTCCGCCCGGTTTCTCTCTTTCTCAAGCTCGCGCAGTAATAACAGACGTTCGGTAACGTCTATCTGGATAATTAAAATCCGGTTTTCACCACTCTCGGTATTCATTAATGGGACGGCAGAGGTATCCAGCCACACCGTATTACCGCTGTCGTTGGAAAAGCTGATATCAGCGCGCCAGATCTGTCCGTTGCGCATTTTTTCCCAGCCCTGGCGGTAGAATTCCTCGTCATGCAGTCCAGAGCGAAACAGCGAAACCGATCGCCCGATTAATTCTTCGCGAGGACAGTTACAGAATTCCAGCAAGTTGTCGTTGCAATCGACAATAACACCGTTCTCGTCAATCGTAGAAAGCAGGGAAATTTTATTGAGCGCCTCACGAATTCTCTGCTCATGATCGAACACGCCCCGTAACTGCAGAGCCAGATGGTTAAACGACGCAGTAACTTCCGATATTTCATCGTGACCTTTTACATCGATGGGAGTAAAGGGGCGGTCGGGCTTATAGCCCCCCATTTTTACAATCAAATCCTGCAATGGCATCAACCGGCTATGAATGTAGAGAGCACTGGCAGCAAAAACCAACACCATTAAAATCAGCGTGAATAACAGCACCCACGATTGCAACTGATACAACTCGGAAAACAGACTATCCAGCGGGGCATTAAGAACCGCATAGAGATAATAGGGATTTGCCACGCTGCCCACATTAAAGCGCTGTATCATAATCACCCGATCGCCATCGTCACTGTAAAACAGATGAGATAAACCAGCCCCCTGCTCCAGAAACGCCGCAGCCTCTGGCCAATCTGAAGCGATATTGCCATTTTCATTCATCAGATTATCCATCTCATCATCTGATTTAGAAGGCAAAACATAGTCGCCATTGATCGTAACAAAATTACCCCGGGTATCTGACAAGCCGGAATCCAGAAACGCCAGAAAAGACCGTTCCTGCTGGAAAAAAGAGCCGACATTGGCCTGCAGACTCATAACCCCCAGCGGATCACCCGTGGATGAAACCACTGTTGTCGATAACATCACAAACGGAATGGTCACCTCAGATCCGGCGCTATTGACGTGCCGCAGCACTTTGATGGGGGTCGTGTGTACAGCCCCGTCAGCCAGCCCGTCGACCAACGCCTTGAGCTGATTCGGTCCAGACTGGTAGTAAACACTGGCTGCTACTGACTCTATTTGCTGACCCTGCCGGGCAATGTAGAAGGCTTCTGGGATCTTCCCGTCGAAGGGCAAAAACTGAATCTGGATGATATGCCGATGGCTGGCCATAAAACTGCGCAGCAGCTGGGTGTAGTGTGCAGACGACTCAGAAGTTGCCGCTTGCGAACCATAATCCCCGGCCGGCATGGCGCTCGCCAGAAACCGCAGATCTGAGCGCAACTCTTCTGACTTAAGCTCCAATCGCGTCGTGGCAACTTTCAGATCCTGCTGGATTGACTGAACAATGCGCTCCGATACAAGAGAACCGTATTCGCGATTGTTAACGTAAGTCACTACGCCAACGATAAAAAGAATGCTGACACCAACCAGAACAACCAATCTGGTAGCCAATGAATTGAGCATGAATAAACCCGTTTGTACAACCTGAGACCAATCCAGCCTCTTACAACAATACCCGGCAGCACAGAGTGTAACTGTTTTGCTCACTCTGCGCTCTGTTAATGCGCCAATGATTGAAGGGTACCGGGGGGTTGTATAAGCTTGGCCATCGGGCGTCGAAGTACGCTCATTAATTGAATCAAGACCCTGCCGATATCTTAGGATCGCATCTATGACCGAGGTAATCACTGCGCCTGAAGCAGATGAACAGATTTCCCTGAAAACCTACGCCGAGAAAGCCTACCTGGACTATTCCATGTACGTCATTCTCGACCGGGCCCTGCCCAATATCGGCGATGGTTTAAAGCCCGTACAACGACGCATTGTGTACGCCATGAGCGAGCTGGGGCTCAAGGCCTCAGCAAAGTACAAGAAGTCGGCGCGAACCGTGGGTGATGTAATTGGTAAATTTCACCCGCACGGTGACTCGGCCTCTTACGAAGCCATGGTGCTGATGGCGCAGCCTTTTTCATACCGCTACACCCTGATCGACGGTCAGGGCAACTGGGGCTCCCCCGATGACCCCAAGTCCTTTGCGGCGATGCGTTACACCGAGTCAAAGCTGACCAAATACAGTGAAGCGCTCTTATCCGAGCTGGGTCAGGGCACGGTTGATTGGGTTCCCAATTTCGACGGCACTCTGAAAGAGCCCGCTGTTCTTCCGGCCCGGGTACCCAATGTCCTACTCAACGGCACCACCGGTATAGCCGTGGGCATGGCCACAGACATTCCTCCTCACAACCTGCGTGAGGTGGTCAATGCCACCGTACATATGCTGGAAAACCCCAAGGCAACGGTGGCCGATCTTATTGAGCATATTCCCGGGCCTGATATGCCCACTGATGCCGAGATCATTACGCCTCCGGCGGATCTGCAGAAGATGTATGAAACTGGCCGGGGCAGTGTGCGCATGCGTGCCAAGTGGAGCAAAGAAGACGGCGACATTGTGGTCACCGCTCTGCCCCATCAGGTCAGTGGCGCCAAAGTGCTGGAGCAGATCGCGGCTCAGATGCAGGCTAAAAAGTTACCGATGGTGGTGGATTTGCGCGATGAATCTGACCATGAAAACCCCACGCGTCTGGTGATTGTACCGCGCTCCAACCGCATCGATATGGACGAGGTGATGAATCACCTGTTCGCCACCACCGATCTGGAGAAAACCTACCGCGTCAATCTCAACATGATCGGTATCGATGGCCTGCCCCAGGTAAAATCGCTGGACAAGATCCTCAGCGAGTGGCTCAGCTTCCGCACCGTCACCCTGCGCCGCCGTCTGGAACATCGCCTCAAAAAAGTCGAAGAACGATTGGAGCGATTGGCGGCCTTGATGATCGTCTTCCTCAATGTCGATGAAGTGATTGAAATCATCCGCAACGAGGACGAGCCCAAACCGGTACTGATGAAGCGCTTCAATCTCAACGAAGCTCAGGCAGAGTACATTCTTGAAACCAAGTTGCGACAATTGGCGCGTCTGGAGGAGATGAAAATCCTTCAGGAGAAGGAAGCACTGGAGGGCGAGCGAGACAAACTGAAGCAGACACTGGACAGTGCCCGACGTCTGAAAACCCTGCTCAAGAAAGAACTACTGGCCGCTGCCGAAGAATTTGGCGATGAGCGCCGCTCACCGATTGTGCAACGTCAGGAAGCTCAGGCCTTCAGTGAAACCGATCTGCTGGGCAGTGACCCGGTTACCGTGGTGATTTCCGATAAGGGCTGGATTCGAGCCGCCAAGGGCCACGATATGGACCCAACCGCTCTCAACTACAAGGCCGGCGACGGTTACAAACTGTCCGCACAGGGCAAGACCAATCAAAACGCCATTCTGCTGGATTCCACCGGCCGCAGCTACGCCATTGCAGCCCACACCCTGCCTTCGGCACGAGGACAGGGCGAACCGGTCAGCGGGCGCCTTAACCCACCCAGCGGTGCCACCTTTGACGGGCTGTTGATGGGCAACAACGAGGAGCCTGTACTGCTGGCATCCGATGCCGGTTATGGGTTTGTGACCAAGCTTGGTGACCTCTACGCCAAAAACAAAGCGGGTAAAGCAGCACTGACCCTGCCCAAGGGCGGTCAGGTCATGGCGCCACTCAAGATCCGCAATGCCGAAACTGACCTGCTGGCCGCCATCAGCAATGAAGGCCGCATGCTGGTATTCCCAGTGGCCGAGCTCCCGGTACTGGCACGAGGCAAAGGCAATAAAATCCTCAATATTCCCTCCGCGCGGGTTTTAAGCCGGGAGGAATATATGGTCGCTCTGGTTGTCATCAGCGAAGGGGAGCAGCTGGCCATTTACTCGGGTAAACGTCACCTGACTCTGAAAGCATCGGATCTCGATCACTACCGAGGTGAACGAGGACGCCGGGGCAACAAACTGCCCCGAGGATTTCAGAAAGTGGACAGCGCAGCGATTAAAAGCTAATCATACGCCTCCCCTGACCGGGGGAGGCACAACCCAGCTGAACCTGCTAGGCTGAACAAAACAATAAGAAGCCACTGACCATGTCCGAACACCGCAATAGCCCAAGAGTGCCAATGAAAACCCGGATTCGTATCAGCCACGAATCCATCGGTGAAATTGAAACCACCACCCGAGACATCTCCAACAGTGGTGTCTTCCTGTTTATGGAAGATGTGCCGCTGCCAGAAATAGGCTCGATCGTAAAAGGGCAGGTTCAAGGCCTTCCAGGCGGTGACGCTCCGATCGTAGATATGGAAGTGGTTCGCCTGGACCCGGAAGGCATTGGCCTTCGCTATCTCAACACCGGGGAATAACCCGCCCTTTCCGACACCTTCTGTCGCTTATATTTGTACGGTGACGAACGGCTCGGTCACAGAACCAAGATCCAACTCAACCTGACAAAGAATAACCTGACTACTTCTAACCTGTTGATCCAGCAGCGCTCGCTTGATTGCCACACTGCGCTGTTTGCCCATCAGCAGAAGCTGTTGGATCTGATCGTCCGTCAGCTGTAAACCGGCTTTGGGCATGGTTTTCAATCCCAGCATACTCATGGCATCTTGCGCCGTGACCTTGGGACAAAAGCTCAAACTCAACTGCTGCTTAGACGTTAACAAACCGGAAAGCTCCTTAAGCCTTTGCATCTGCTCGGACGTCAAACTGGCATTGCCAGGCGGGAAGTAAAAAGGATCAAAGCGCAACTTCATGGCCGAACCCGCCACAGCCGAAGCAATATTAACCAGACCAAAGGGCGTGTAATAATTGATCACCGCCTGAGTCAGGGCCTTGCGAAACACCACCCCCATAACCTGAGCCAGCGAAAAATTTGGATCGCTGATATCACCATCAACGGGAATCTCTACCGTAATCCGGTCATCACCATCGCGCAGCAAATCGAGCGCCATAGCCACCGGTAAATCCTGAGTTTCTTCACCCTCTGCCAATTCATTTCGCGAGAGGCTTTCCATATAAAACTTTTCCAGCACCAGCTCGGACATAATATCCAGCTGATCCTCCTCGATCGCTACGGTCAGGGTTTCATTGATGTGGCCCTGCTGAATCTTATATTGCAGATTGCGCTCAACATAGGGCGATACTGGCAACGCATCAAAGCCTTCTATTCGCGCATCAAACGCCAGATTGACCTTTTCGGTAAAGGGTTTGACCCAGCCCTTGAGGCTGGCGGAGGAAAAATCATTGAGCGCTACCGCAAAATCAATCTCGGTTTGGTGCTGTGGCATCGAGGTATCAATACCCTGCACGGCCAGACGAACATCATTAAGCGTTTGCTTCACTTGGGGTTGAACACCTTCATCCAACCAAAAAACTCTGGAACCCTGCCCCAAAGAAAATTGATTCAGCGTCAACACCAGTGCGCCCTCCTGACCTGCAACAGAGGGGTCAGCCTGCGGCTGCGGTTGTTCGGTGTCATTTTTAGCCGGCAACAAAGCCGACAGTGATTGCTGCAACGCATTGACCCGCGGCTGAATCGGCAAGACGCCGTTACTGTCCCGATGTACCATTACCCCCAGACCCGCCAACGACAAGCTCTCCAAATCGGCACGTGGTTCCTTCAAAGAGTAAGCCATGTCCTGCAACCCAATCGCCTGCAATGACAAGTAGTAAGGCTGCACATCAACCATGGTCAGAGATGCCTCACGAGCCAAAACCTGCAGAGATTCAAGACTGAGATTCGCCAAAGTCAACGTATCGGCTTGCAGCTGTAACTGCTGCATCGTGATCGCCCCCAATCGCAGCACACTTTGCCCGGGAAGCTGATCCTTGATTGCCAGTTGTTGTAACTGAGCGCCAGGCAACTGGACACTGATGTCTTTATCCAGCACCAGCGACAGGGTTTGCGGAATATTGAATGATCTGAAATCCAGACAATAATCAGCCAACATCTGCCCCGCACTGCTGGCGTTGGCACAGGCGCCGATATTCTCCAGAGCCAACCGATCGACTTCAACGACAAAGGGCGAAGCCGATGCATCGGCTTCCGCCCCTGCCTGCGAATCGGGGGCGTTCGGGGTATTGCCACCAGTGCTGAGCAATTTTTCCAAATTCAGCCCCGCCAGCCACTGCTGGTTATCACGCTTACTGGCCTGCAGGTACAAACCATCAACACTGAATTCTGTAATCTGCAGGCGATTCTCCCTGAGCGGAAGCCAGCTGATATCCACAATCAAATCGTCCAGCTGCAACACCCTCTCACCATTGCGCAGTGCCTTGAGACCGGATAATTGCACGCGACCAACAACCGGGGCGATTTCAACATGAGCCAGTTCTGCCTCAATACCCTGTTGGGCAAACCAGTGCTCAACAGCGGTACGAATACCCAGTGGTAATAACGTGAAGACCAATAACAGGATCAGAAAAATCAACAACAGGGTATGTCCCCCCCAGCGCAGTAAACGACGGGAGAAGGTGGAATCAGTACCGGGCATAAACTTCACTCAACAGAAAGATAAAAATGACAGAAATAGGCCTAGATAAAAGCCATAGTCTATTCTCTAACAGTAGAACAACAAACGGGATTCTTGCATGAAAGCATCAGATTTAATGGTTCAGTGTCTGGAAGAGGAAGGCGTAGAGTACATCTTTGGCGTACCGGGTGAAGAAAACGCCGATTTTATGATATCTCTGGAACAGTCTGAAAAAATAAAATTCATATTGACCCGCCATGAACAGGGCGCAGCTTTTATGGCAGAGATATACGGGCGGCTTACCGGAAACCCCGCCGGTTGTCTGGGCACACTTGGACCAGGCGCGACCAATCTGATCACCGGCGTGGCTGATTCCAATATGGACCGTGCTCCCATGCTGGTACTTACCGGTCAAGGCGCCTCTACCCGCTTACACAAAGAATCCCATCAGGTCATGGATGTGGTGGATATGTTCAAGCCAGTGACCAAATGGGCGACCACCATCTGGCATCCAGAAAACATCCCGGAAATCATGCGTAAAGCGGTGCGTTTGGCCCGAACCGAAAAGCCCGGTGCCGTATTGGTGGAACTGCCGGAAGACATCGCCAAACTTCCCGTCAATAAAACGCCGCTGCCCGTGAAAAAATTCCGTCGCCCGGTACCCGCCGACAAAATTATCGACATGGCTTACGAGCGCCTGAAGAATGCCAAGCGTCCCATCATCATTGCCGGTAACGGTTGCATTCGCAAACGCGCCAGCAAACAATTAAGAATTTTCTGTGAGAAAACAGGTATTGGTGTACTGAGTACGTTTATGGCCAAAGGTTGTGTGGACATGGATGCGCCCTATTGCCTCTATACCATCGGTCTGGGCTCCAAAGACATACCCGCCTGCGCCATCGATGCCGCGGATCTGGTCATCACCATTGGCTATGACATGGTGGAATACCACCCCCGCCTCTGGAATGGTGAAGACACCAAAGAAGTCCTGCACATTGACTTCCTGCCGGCAGAAATTGACGAACACTACCACCCGGAAACAGAAGTTGTCGGAGATCTGGCCCACTCCCTGTGGATGCTCAATGAAAGACTCGACAATGACCCCAGCCCCACCAACTTCGATCTGCAACAGCAGCAATCTGTGCGCGAGCAAATGACTGAAGAGTTTGACCGCTACAGCAACGATGATACATCGCACACCATCAAACCCCAGAAAGTGTTGAGCGATGCTCGCACCGTGATGGGCGCTCACGACATCCTGCTATCGGACGTCGGTGCTCACAAAATGTGGATCGCAAGGCACTATCAATGCCACGAACCCAATACCTGCCTGATACCCAACGGCTTTTGCTCCATGGGGTTTGCCCTGCCAGGTACCATTGCCGCCTCGATCGTCTACCCGGATCGCAAAATTCTGGGCATTTGCGGTGACGGTGGATTTCTTATGAACGTTCAGGAGATGGAAACCGCCAAGCGGCTCAACTGCCATATGACCATCATGGTTTGGGAGGACGGCGGCTATGGTTTGATCGGCTGGAAACAGACCAATGAATTTGGCCGCCATACGGATCTGGCTTTCGACAACCCGGACTGGGTACAACTGGCAGAATCCTTTGGCTGGTCAGGCCATCGGGTGGATCACAGCAAAGAGCTGAAGACGGTTCTGGAAGCGGCCTTAAATGAAGAGGGGCCCAGTCTGGTGGTACTGCCCATCGACTATAGGGAAAATATGGAACTCACCAAGCGCCTTGGTAAAATGACCTGCCCGATTTAAATCTGGCGGTTATTGAGCTGCTAGCCAATTGGTTGTCCCTAACGGGGCAGCCAATCACCTTTTGCCAGCCAGGCATCCAGATCCGTAACCGCCATGGGTTTACCAATGTGGTAACCCTGAGCTTTATCGGCACCCATGAGCTCCAGATGCCTGAGGATTTCCTCTTCCTCTACCCCTTCCGCGACTACCGTAAGCCCCAGGTTGTGGGCCAGATTAATGGTGGAATTGACGATGATGGAATCCTGCTCGTCTTCCAGAATGTCTTTGACGAAGGAGCAGTCAATTTTTAAGGAGGTGACTGGCAAGCGTTTGAGATAAGACAGTGACGAATAACCGGTACCAAAATCATCAATGGCCAGCGTAATCCCCAGCTCATTGATTTCCTGCAACGCCTTCAGCGCCCGATTGGGGTCGGCCATAATGGCACTTTCGGTGATTTCCAGTTCAAGGTGACTGGCCGGCACCTGATAACGGCGTAACAGCGCGGCGACTCGATCCACCAACTGATCATTCAACAGGTTCTGTGCCGACAGGTTTGCCGCCACAGTAAAATTGTAACCGCTATCCAACCACGCTCGGGCCTGCTTAATGGACTGCTCCAGCACCCACAATGTCAGAGGATGAATCACCTCACTGACTTCCGCCAGAGGGATAAACTCACCCGGCGGAATAAAACCCATTTCGGGGTGATTCCAGCGAATCAAAGCCTCAAAGCCATAGCACTGGCGATCGTTCAGTCGGATTTTAGGTTGGTAGTAGAGTTCCAGTTGGTTCTCGCGAATGGCTTTACCCAAATCATTGATCAGTGCCAGACGTTTGGGCGTATGGCGATCATAACTGGAGCGATACACCGACACACCATTTCTCTCGGACTTGGCATGGTACATAGCCACATCCGCAAAGCGCATCAAGGTGCTGATATCCTGAGCCTGATCCGGTGAGATGGTAATTCCGATACTGGCGCTGATTTCGGTATTGAAACCTGCCAGCTCAAACGGTTCACGAACAGCATCGAGAATTCGGTACCCCAGAACAACCGCCTGCTGATTACTGCGGATATTCGACAGCAGAATGGCAAATTCATCACCACCCAAACGGGTAACCAGTGCATTGTGCTCGGCTATTTCCAATTCAATCCGTGGGCCGATTTTTTCAGCAATTCATCACCGACGTGATGGCCCAGGGTGTCGTTGATCTCTTTAAAGCGGTCGAGATCCATCAGCATCAGGGCAAACTTTTTACCTCGGGTTTCCCTAAGCTTCTTCTCAAGCTCTTTATAGAGAAAACTGCGATTGGGTAACAGAGTCAGAGAGTCGTGGGTGGCCTGATACTCCAACTTTTCCAGATAGCGGCGTCGCTCGGTGGTATCCCGTGCCGTACCCCAGATTCTGACCAATTGCCCGTCTTCGACAATACCCATAATCGACATCTGATAATAACGACGGGAGTTTGCGTGAGTCGTAATAACCTCACGATCTTGCAGACGATAATTGTTGGCCAGAAAATCATTCAAATCTCCGGCAAAACTGTGCCCAACATCTTTGAAAAAGCGGGTACCAATACGGTCATTGAGATTCTGAAAATCAAACATTTCCGCCATCACGGAATTACTTTCAACCAGCACCCCGGATTGCTCAATGGCCAGTGTCTGCTCTGCATATGGCAGGCCGGTATTAACCGGCGGGCTCATATCAATACAGAAAACGGCCTCTGAACTGTTGGCAATAAAAGCCCGGTAACGGGTTTCACTCTCTTCCAGCGCTTTTTTGTAAGAGACGTCAGTGGTGACGTCCTTGAAAGTCACCATAACCCCGGTTACCTCGCCGGCACCGTTCTTGGTCGGTACCTTATCGACCCGGTACCAGTAGTGTTGACCATGGATGGTGAAGTTTTCCAGCGTATCGTAAAGCGCAACGCCACTATCGATCACTTGTTGCAGCTCTGACTGACAACGCTGTGCCGAACCGGCCCCCGGCACAACCTGAGCAAAAGGTTTTCCTACCGCTTCAAAACGGGGAACAATTCTTTCCGCTTCCTGATTACCCTGCTTGATACAACCCCGGGTATCCAGATACCAGATAGGAGATCGAATAGAGTCGAGCAGCCCCTGCAGTTCAGCCTTCTGATCCAGTAAGCGATGCTCCAGCGTATCCGGCCTCTGGCTTGCTTCATTGGGGTGTATAACCCCCGCAACCTTCATACAGGCCTTGCCTTCCGGCATGATCTCAGGGCAGCCCCAGATAAAACCTTTCTGCTTACCCTTTGCCGTCTGCAGCATGACTTCGGTAAAGAAGGGTTCTCGATTTTGGATGGATTTACCGGCCAGAGACAGAAAATATTCACCACCATCTTCTGAAATCAGCGGTAAAAACTCCATCAGATTGGAGGCTTTGGCATTAAAGAAATTGTTGAAGTGCTCGTTACATTCAACCAGGCCGGTATCAATATTCCAGCTCCAGGCAGGCATAGCGGTATCAAACAGCTTTGCTTTTAGCGTGCTATCAGCTTTCTGTACAAGGCTTAGCTTGATATTGCTCACACTGGTTTACCCCGGCCGAAAAATCGAACTCTCAGGCTGCATTCCCGCGCAATACAGTACCGACTTGCTTTAAACAACAGATCAGGCACTGCAGTCTCCTCCAGCAGAGCTGGTAGAGATTTTAAGTATAGACGCCGATTTGGACTGAGGAACATTTTCCACTCTGCCTAGTAATGGGGAGGACGTTCATCCCCGGAAACGGGGCCAGTCAAGGAGCTTGCACTCTCCAGCTGTTTCATTTTTTCAGCGAAGTAACGCAACTGTTCTTGTAGCTTGGAGATATTGGCATCCTGTTCAGCAATTACATCATTCAGTTCCTGAAGATTGTCCTCCTGAAAGGACACCCGCATCTGCAGCTCCTGAATCTGCTCAAGCAACTCTTCACAGTCTTTGTCTTTTGTCATCCACCAACCTCGAACACCCCCGCCATACGGCACACCCTTTTAAATTTAAAAAGAAATTTAGAAAGGTCATGCAACTTACTGTTTTTATTATATTAGTACGGCTCAATTAACTACTTATGAACATACACAATGGCGCTGACAATTACAAAGCAAAAACTACCAAAAGCAGTGATTTGGCGCGTAATTCAAGAATTGGAGTTAGAAGCGATGCCGTGATCGCCTTTTGGCGTCAGGAACGACGCCCAAGATCGGATCCGCAGTGCTTGCAATGAAAGGCATCGGACTCGTGTCCGGCGTGATGACAATTTGGGCAAACAATCTGGGTCCGTTCTTTCTGCATCTCACTGGCCAATTCAGCCGTCAGAATGCCGGTAGGAACAGCAATAATGGAATAACCGGTCAACATGGCCGCTGAAGCAATAAACTGTCCCATCACGGTGTGCGGCGTGATGTCGCCGTATCCAACCGTGGTAATGGTTACTATGGTCCAATAAATACTTTTCGGAATGCTGGTAAAACCGTGCTCTGGCCCCTCAACAATGTACATCAAAGAACCAAAAATGGTTGAGAGCACCAATACGGTTGAGAAGAATACGAAAATCTTACGACGGGACATCTTCATCGACCGCACCAGAATATTGGCCTCAGACATGTACTGTACCAACTTCAGAACACGAAACACCCGCAATACCCGCAATACCCGCACTATCAACAGATAACGGGCATCGGTAAAGAACAGCCCCAAATAGGTCGGCAGAATGGACAGCAGATCCACAATCCCGTAAAAACTACGAATATAGGCCCAGCGTCTTTCGGTTACATAAATTCGCACCAGATACTCCAGGGTGAAAACCACCGTAAAGCCCCACTCGATCATGATCAGCCACTCACCCCATTCCTGCTCAATCCAGCTGACAGTCTCAAGCATCACCAGCAACACACTGATCACAATCAACCAGATCAGAACGAGATCAAAGGTTTTACCGGAAGGCGTATCATGACCGAAGATGATAATATTGAGTTTGCGTTGCAGGGCTGTGCGCTTCATTAAAAATCCCTTGAGGTAATGACCAAAAGCCTTGTAAGAATGTATGACAGAATTATAACCACACCACCGGGGAAACCAACGTGGCACTATTACTCAAACCTCTGCGCTGCCCCTATTGCAGCGAACCCATGGACAAACGCCTGTTACGCCGAGAAGGGCTACTTCAGGATTTCCTCAAAAGTGAAAAATTTCCCTGCCCCCATTGCAGCAATCAAGTTCGGTTCCCGGAAAAAGCCGACACCATGGCATCTATGGGTATTTTCGTAGCCGTCATTCTCGCGCCTCTATTCCACTTCTGGGAAGTACAGTTGATGGATACCCGCTACCTGTTTGCCCTTGGTGTCGCCATTTTTGTCGCCGGCAGTCTGACGCTAAAACTGGAAAAGGCCGGCAAGGCAGCGGATAAGACCGGGCATGGGGACATCAAGCAATGAACCCGCGAAACAAAAACTCCAAATTGGTCTACTCCACCGACATGGGTCGTATTAAAGAGGCCCCGGAAGCCGCCGCCACTCCTGAGGGCGACGGCATTGTCAGGCTGCACCGGGAAACCAAAGGTCGCAAAGGCAAGGGCGTAACTCTGATCAAAGGCGTACTGGAAAAGCCCGACGCACTGAAAGCTCTAGCGAAAAAACTCAAGCAACAATGTGGTGTGGGTGGCAGCGTCAAAGACGGTGTTATTGAAATCCAGACCGACGATCGCCAGAAATTGAAAGAGTTGCTTGAGAAAGCCGGTTATAGCGCCAAAATAGCCGGAGGTTAAGCCTGCCCCCTCTGTTGGCACAGATTCTGCTCTATCTCTGAAAACCTTTTACAACGTCACTTTTTTGGCGGAGATGGATTATGGAAACAACAGAACTCTGGCTATTGATCGATACTTCGGTAAAAATCGCACTGGGCGCCATTATCGCCGCTGCTTGCCTCTGGCTGGCAGGCCGCAGAAACCCTCTGACCCCAACGGATAAGAGCAACCGCCGCATCGAAATTCTTGAAGATGTATCCAGCAACGTCGGCAACGTCAATCACATATTTGCCAAGTACTCTTCTCTGGTAATTGAATCCACCCGCTTTGGCAATCAGTGGCCTGAAGCCCGCAAGGAAGAGCTCACTCGAGTTAACAGCGAACTGGTGCAGGAGTTCAAAAAAATGGCGGATGCAGAAGCCAAACTGTTGATGCTGGGGGAGAAAGCTCTGGAAAAAACTCTGCGTCTCTACGGCGCCCGCATTGCTCACTTCCGCAAGCAGGTCTATGTTGGCCGCCAGGACATCAGCGAACAGGACATCGTTGCCTTAAAACAGGAAATTCTGAAACTGCGCGAACAGTTCTACGATATCCTGAGCCAAAAATACGACCGTCTGCTGACGGCATAAACTGTCCAATAAGCCACAGCCGAAAGGCTCAAGTGGGTACAACTTTAGTCCTGTAGAAACTGATCACTGCGTGGTTTAGAATGGCCGACCTCAAACCGGAGAGGCAAACATTCACACCATGCAAGCCAAAGAATATTTGATGGTCGGCGCGGTTGCCGTCCTGCTTACCAATGTTTCCATTGTGGCAACACTGCTTGCCACTGGCGCCATAGGTGATTCCGAAGAAGAGGTAGTAGAAGAACCGCAGCCAGAAGTTGCCGCGGAAGCCGCCGCTGAGCCGCAGCCACCCAAGCCAACCGTGATCCATTCGATGGCCAAAGCCATGTACGTCTGCGAAGACAAATTGTTGACCTCTTCCAGCGGTAAAGAAATCAGCCATCAGTTTGATACGGTCGCCAGTCGCTACACCCCGGATGAGAACAAGTACGTTATTTTTATTGAAACCCAAACTTCCAGCCGCAACAGTGCACCTCAAAAAGACAATAGCATCATCTGCGAAGTATCCGATCAGGATTTATCCGTCAAAGGCTGGAAGGTATTGCCGCTTTAACGGCCTCGCAGGTTAAAGACTGACGGTAACGGAAGCAGACACCTTGCAGGCCTTAGCTTTGGCGTCGTCTATTGATTCTCCCCGAGCCAAACCCACTCCCATTCGGCGTTGTCCGCTGACTTCAGGCTTACCAAAAAGACGCAATCCCGTGTCTGCCTCAAGCAGAGCATTCGCGAGATTACCAAAACACACATCCTGAGACTCACCTTCCACCAAAATCACCGATGACGCGGATGGACCATGCAACTTGATATTGGGTATTGGCAATCCAAGGATGGCTCGGGCGTGTAGGGCGAACTCCGAAAGATCCTGCGAAATCAGCGTAACCAGACCGGTATCATGTGGGCGTGGTGACACCTCACTGAAAATCACCTGATCGCCTTTGATGAATAACTCGACACCGAACAGCCCCCAGCCACCCAGCGCGGAAGTGATTTTTTCACCCATATCCCTCGCAGCTTGCAGTGCCTCAGCACTCATGGGCTGTGGCTGCCAGGACTCCTGATAATCACCATTTTCCTGACGATGACCGATGGGCTCGCAAAAACTGGTGCCATCACGATGGCGGACTGTCAGCAGGGTAATTTCATAATCGAAGTCCACAAAGCCCTCTACAATCACCCGGCCAGCTCCGGCGCGACCGCCTTCCTGAGCGTAGTCCCAGGCAGCTTGAATATCATCGCTGTTTTTTATGAGACTCTGGCCTTTGCCCGAGGAGCTCATAATCGGCTTAACCACACAGGGAATGCCGATACGGGCAACCGCTGCAGAGAAGGCATCAAAATTGTCTGCAAACTCATAGGGAGAGGTTTGCAAACCCAGCTCTTCGGACGCCAGACGCCGGATGCCCTCACGGTTCATGGTCAACTGGGCCGCACGGGCAGTCGGCACCACGGTAAAACCCTCGGACTCCAAGGCCACCAGAGTATCAGTGGCTATGGCCTCAATCTCCGGAACAATATAATCGGGCTTCTCGAGCTCAATCACCGACCTCAGAGCATCACCATTGAGCATCGACAGCGTATAGCTGCGGTCAGCAACCTGCATGGCTGGGGCATTTTCATAGCGATCACAGGCTATCACCTCGACACCCAGACGTTGCAATTCGATCACAACCTCTTTGCCAAGCTCACCCGATCCGCAGAGTAATACCCGGGTGGCGGTGCTGGAAAAAGGCGTACCAATTGTGACATCGACTGACTGTTGACTCATGGCAATGGTTCTCAGAAACAGGGAAAGTTAACTGGCAAAAGGGTTATTGGCACGGGCACGCTGAGCGCAGCGCTTCAGCACATCCATACGTTCATCATTATCAAACACCCCCCAGTGACTGATCTCTTTGCCGGTGCGATAACAACCGGTACACACATCATCCTCGTTGAGAACACAGATGGAGACACAGGGGGAACTGATGGGTCTCTCCCCCGGACGAACCGAGGTACCTACTTTCTTTACATCACTCATAAATTATTTACTGCTGTTTTACACGCGCCGCTGCTGCCAATGCCTGCTTACGGCGCTCTATATAAATTGGATCTTTAGACCAGTCCTTTTCCCGGGCCGGATTGGTACGCGATAACTCGCTGCCCCAGAACTGATTCAGGAATTCTACCATGAGCCGGGCGGTAAACCCCCAAATTTCATAGCCCTGATAGTCGTAGGCCGGCGACCAGACCGCCCCACCCTCGCGCGGGAATACATCGGTACGGGTTCGCTGATCTTTGAGAAAGAAAGACAGTGGCACTTCAAAAATGGCATCGAGCTCATCAGGATTGGGCTGCAGAGGCAGGTTTTCAGCCACCACCCCCACATAGGGCGTCACCTCTATACCCTGCCAGGTATGGGCTACCGGCAGATTGCAAATCACGTCCACCCAATCTGGTTGCATCCCAATTTCTTCATGGGTTTCACGCAACGCGGTTCGCATCAGACTCTCGTCCTGATCCTCCCACTTGCCACCCGGCAGAGAAACCTCACCGCTGTGGTTATTGAGGTGCATCGCCCTTTTGGTGAGTATCACCGATGGGTTTTGTTCATTGCTGGTCAGCGCCAGTAAAACCGCAGCGTGCTTGGGGTGACTGCCACGCTTTTGATTCAATGGCGTCGAAGCCTTTATATTCGTCGTAAGTTGGCTCAACATTTTTAAACATCATTTTTTAAACTACACCTTACACGCTACCGTAAAACGCTTAGTGTCGTCCATGAACATCTGCTTTATACTGGCTGGATAAATTCACTCAAAGGGTTACTTATGAAGCATTGCAGTCACTGCGGCAGCGAAGTTGAGCTGCAGATTCCCAACGGTGATGACCGTCACCGCCATATATGCACCGACGATGACTGCAGTGCCATCCACTACCAGAATCCCAAAATCATCGCAGGCTGCCTGCCGGTCTACCAGGACAAGGTTTTGATGTGTAAACGCGCCATCGAACCACGTTATGGCTTCTGGACCCTGCCAGCGGGCTTTATGGAAAATAACGAATCGGTAGAAGAAGGTGCCGCACGGGAAACCTGGGAAGAAGCCAGAGCCAAAGTACAACTCGATAGCCTATATACCCTGTTCAGCCTGCCCCAGATCAGTCAGGTCTATATGATGTTTCGCGGCCACCTGACCGAGTCTGAGTTTTCCGCCGGCCCGGAATCACTGGAAGTGGCGTTGTTTAGCGAAGAGGAAATACCCTGGGATGACATTGCCTTCCCATTGGTAAAGAAAACCCTGAGACACTTTTTCAGTGACCGCAAAGCGGGCGAATTTCCAATGCGCAGCGAAGCCATTTACAAGCCCGGGACCGATAAGAACACCTCGTTCGACACCCCGGTTTATCGCAATAAATAAGATCAGAGATTACTTAGAGGCTTTCCAGCCGCCAAACGTCATAGGCCGGCTCTTCGTAGGGATATGCTTGCTTCAATGCCGCCACAGCCGGTTTGATTAAATGATCCTCACAGACCATCTCAATCCTGAACTCAGCAACCTTTTCGACCTGATTAAGGCTACCAATGTGAGGGTTGCTGCCCTCCAGCGGTCTGAACTGCCCCTGCCCCAGCACCTGCCAACAACAGCAATCGTAATCGCCAATTCGACCAGCACCGGCGGCAAACACCGCGGCCTTAACGGCCTCGGCATCGGCCTCAGGAACATAAAAGCAAAGCTTGTACATGAGTGCTGTAATTAACCCAAGACGCGCACATTGATCACGTGCTCAACCGCTTCAATCGCAGCAATCACATCGTCTGATGGCGCCTGTTCAACATCGAGAATGTTATAAGCCACATCGCCACGACTCTTGTTCATCATATCAATGACGTTGATGTCATTATCAGTAAAGACCGACAGCACATGCCCCAAAACCCCTGAAACATTATCGTTACAGAAGGTGATGCGCACACCTTCGGCACGAGGCAGACTGATTGCGGGAAAATTCACCGAGTTCTTGATGTTACCGTTTTCCAGATAATCCTTGATCTGATCTGCCGCCATCACGGCACAGTTCTCTTCAGCCTCAGCCGTACTGGCGCCGATATGCGGCATCGCCAGAACATCTTTGCGATTGAGCAAACAGGGCTCCGGAAAATCACAAACGTACATCCCCAACTGGCCCTTATCCAGTGAATCAGCAGCCGCCTTGGCATCAACAATCGACTCACGGGCAAAATTCAACAATACAGCCCCCTTCTTCACTGATTGCAGCGCCTCGGCATTAACCATATGGTAGGTAGGCTCAATGGCAGGCACATGCAGAGTGACATAGTCGGAGTGACTCAACAGCATTTGCAGATTTTCCATCTTCTCGACAGAACTTGGCAGACGCCAGGCCGCTTCCACAGACAGAGCAGGATCATAGCCGACAACGTTCATTCCCAGCGACAAAGCCATTTCCGCCACCATGGAGCCAATAGCCCCCAGACCGACTACACCAAGAGTCCGGCCATACAGCTCGTTACCGGCAAAGCGCTTTTTCTCTTTTTCCAGCAACTTGCCCATCTCACCGGCATCTTCCATATCGGTCAGGGTTTGAACATAATTCATGCCGCCCACAATATCCCGTGAGCTTAACAACAGACCGGACAACACCAGTTCTTTTACCGCATTGGCATTGGCACCCGGCGTATTAAAAACAACCACACCTTCTTTGGTGTAATCGTCCACCGGAATATTATTAACACCGGCACCGGCACGCGCCACGGCCACCAGCGATTCAGGAATCGCTTCACCATGAAGCTTGTGGCTTCTCAGAACATAGGCATCCGGGGTGGACATTTCGCTGGCCACTTCATAATGATCGCGATCGAAGCGATTCAGGCCTTTGCTGGAAATCGCGTTGTACGTTTTGATTTTGAACATGTTATTTCCCTGTTTGTTCTTATTGTTCCGGTAAAACTAAATTTGGATTTTTTAATCCGGACGGCTACTGGGTACTGCCTTCTGAGACACGCTGTGAATACATCCCTGTAAGCTCGGTTGCCGCATCCGAGCGCCATGGATGGCGTAAATGCCGTTAACGCAGGAGCAGTTAACTGCCCAGGCAAACGGTCTCAGAAGGCAGCACCCAGTATCCATCCTAACGACGTGCCAAATTCGATACTGGCACATTGCAGGGTGGTTGCCGGGGGTAAGGGTTGAAGGCCCTCTCCAGCAGGGATGCTGGAGCGGAGCCCCCATGGATGGGTTTACGGCGCGTCTTCAACCCTTACACCCGGTGACCGCCCGACAGCAACGGCACCTATACCGTCGCTTTATTAAAAATTAAGCAGTAACTTCCTGATAAGCCCATGCCAACCAAGGCATCAATGCTTCCATATCAGCCTTCTCAACCGTCGCACCACCCCACAAACGCAGGCCATCAGGAGCGTCACGGTAAGCGCCGATATCGTAGGCAACACCTTCACTATCGAGCAGCTTAACCATCGCTTTCACCTGATCAGCAGTGGCATCCAGTGTCAGACAAATACTGGTATTGGACAATGTCGCTTTTTCTGCCGCCAGAAAATTAATCCAATCATTCTCAGCGACAAAGGCTTCCACTACCGCCAGATTATCTTCGGATTTCTTAATCGCAGCAGACACACCACCCAGAGACTCAATCCAATTCAGGGCATCCAGATAATCCGCCACACACAACATGGAAGGGGTATTGATGGTGGCTCCTTTAAAGATACCCTCGATCAACTTGCCACCTTTGGTCATGCGGAAAATCTTGGGCAGAGGCCAGGCCGGGGTATAGTTTTCCAGACGCTCAACCGCGCGAGGACTCAGAATCAACATGCCGTGGGCACCCTCACCACCCAGCACCTTTTGCCAGGAGAAGGTCACCACATCCAGCTTTTCCCATGGCATTTCCATAGCGAAAACCGCAGAGGTGGCATCACAAATAGTGAGACCGGTGCGATCGTCCGCAATCCAGTCACCATCAGGCACCTTGACGCCCGAGGTGGTGCCGTTCCAGGTAAACACCACATCGTGGTCAAAATTGACGTCATCCAGATTCGGTAACTGACCATAGTCAGCCGTTATGGAGCGAGCATCATCCAGCTTCAGTTGTTTGGTGATATCACTGTACCAGCCGGACCCGAAAGATTCCCAGTGCACTACATCCACAGGGCGAGCACCCAACATTGACCACAACGCCATCTCAACCGCGCCAGTATCAGAAGCCGGCACCACACCTACACGGTATCCCTCAGGCAAACCAAGCAGCTCCGCTGTTTTACTGCAAGCCTCACCAAGTGCAGCCTTACCCAGACTGGAACGGTGGGAACGGCCCAGAGTTTCCAGACTCAGTGCATTGACGTCATAGCCCGGACGCTTGCTGCAAGGGCCGGAAGAAAAATTCGGATTCTGGGGCTTAACCGATGGCTTCATAGTGAAATTCACTCGCAAAATAAGAAGTGTAAAAAAATTGAAGTCGGCGATTATGACAGCTTTTCACACCACTGCCTATTCAGCTATGATCCGGTGACTTTTTAAAAATAAAAAACCGCAAAGCCAATAATAAGGTGAGACATTAATGAAGATTTACGAAACCAAAACCGCCCCCAATCCTCGTCGAGTACGCATGTTTCTTGCGGAAAAAGGCATCGATATGGAGTACGTGCAACTGGATATCGCCGGTGGTGAAAACCTGACGCCGGAAATGCGCGCCAAAAATGTTACCACCAAGGTCCCTTTCCTCGAACTGGATGACGGTACCTGCATTGGCGAGACTATGGCGATCTGTCGCTACTTCGAAGAAACCAACCCCGAAACACCGCTGCTGGGCAACACCCCACTGGAAAAAGCCGAAGTTGAGATGTGGCAGCGCCGAGTTGAGTTTGGCTTTATGCTGCAGGTGGGGTTTTGCTTCCAACACACCACCGGCTACTTTAAAGACCGCATGAACCCGGTAGCCGAATGGGGTGTAGAAGCCGGTAAAAACGCCGTCCAGTTTCTGGAACTGGCTGAAGAACAACTGGGCAAGCACACCTATATTGCCGGCGACAACTTCTCCGCCGCGGACATCAGCCTGCTGTGCGCCATCGATTTTGCCAGGGTAGTTAAGATCAAACCAACCGATGAACAGGTGAACATCAAACGCTGGCACGAGCTGGTTTCCAGCCGCCCCTCAGCCAAAGCCTGATAGAGAGCAGCGAGACCTAACCAAACAAAAAGCCCGTCAGAATCGGATTCTGACGGGCTTTTTAATGGCCGAAGGTAATCGCCATTAACCGGGCAAGCGAAATTTGGCGGTTTGCCGGCTGATGGCCAACAGGTTGCCTTCGGCATCCCAAATTTCACCGTCCTCTTCCAGAACGCCCTGGGTCATCATTTTGGACTTAAAGTGGACTTTCAGTGGACCGGATACAGGCTTGGCTCGCACTTGCACAGTCAACTCAATGGTTGGCACCCAACCTGTGGGACCAAAATGGGTAAATACCGGTGGCGGGTAGGCATCGGTAAAGTACAACAAGCTGTAGACATCCAGCACATTGCCATCTTTAAAATCAATCCAGCCACTCCATTCACCACTCTTCTGCGGCTCGCCCAAAAAGTTTTTATCCGCACCCGGTGCGACTTTCTGCAAGGTGTATTTCTGCACATTGATCATTGGAGCCCGAGGAATATCGATACAATCCTCAATAGCGGGAACATCCGGTGGGCTGACGTCCATGATCGTCTCACCGTAGAGTTTATCGAGCTGGGTATAGGCAGCCGTAAACTGGACTTTTAACTCGCCATCCTGAATCAACTTGGCCACGGCATAGCTGGTGGATTTGCCCAGTGTCAGCGGTTCAACCACAATCTCGCATTCACCAACACGAGAAGCGGCCATATAAAAGCCGTTGATCGACATAGGCTCTTTGTGAGGCAGAGCTTCACTCAAAGCCTTACCGGCGATGGCCATCAGATAACCGCCATTGGGCACCGGTCCAATGCACCAATTTTCGCTCAGCTGCGCTTTCCAGCGATTGTCGGCCACTTTTTCAATTGCGGTATTTTGATCAAAGAGCCCCATAAATCCTCTCTTGGACAAATTCAGTAAATTAAACAATAGGTGAAATAAGACCACAGGCAAGGCGGTTCAGCCAATGACCAAATGGGGCGAGTGACTTGATATCTGAAATTTGAAGAACAGGAGAAGGATGTCACCCCCGCAACGACAGGGATGACAAAAATGTACTTTTATTCCGGGCGCATGGCCGGGAACAGCAAGACATCGCGGATGGATGGCGAGTCTGTCAGCAACATTACCAGTCGATCGATGCCAATACCCTGACCGGCGGTTGGTGGCAGACCGTATTCCAGCGCCCGAACATAGTCGGCGTCATAGTGCATGGCCTCATCATCGCCAGCATCCTTTTCGGCCACCTGAGCCAGGAAGCGCTCAGCCTGATCTTCCGCGTCATTCAGCTCAGAGAAACCATTGGCAATTTCACGCCCGCCCACGAAGAACTCAAAGCGATCGGTTACAAATGGATTGCTGTCACTGCGACGCGCCAGTGGGGATACCTCGGTTGGGTATTCGGTAATAAAGGTAGGATCGTCCAGGCGATGCTCTACGGTCTTTTCAAAAATCTCGATCTGAACCTTACCCAGCCCCCAGGAATCCTTCAGAGGGATATCCAGATGCTCGGCAATCTGACGGGCACCCTGCTCATCGGCCAGCGCCTCTGCGGACATTTCCGGATTGAAATGCAGAATGGAGTCAAACACACTCATGCGGGCAAACGGTTTGGTAAAGTCGTAGATGGTCTCCTGAACCACTTCGCCATCGGAGTTCTTCACGGTGCTGGCAATCTGGGTGGTACCGATTACTTGCTCACACAGTTTGCGCAGCATGTCTTCGGTCAAATCCATCAGGTCGTTGTAATCGGCGTAGGCCTGATAGAACTCCAACATGGTGAATTCCGGGTTGTGACGGGTCGACAATCCCTCATTGCGGAAATTGCGATTGATCTCATAAACGCGATCAAAGCCACCAACAACCAATCGCTTCAGGTACAGCTCAGGAGCGATACGCAGGTACATATCGATATCCAGCGCATTGTGGTGCGTAATAAATGGGCGGGCCGAGGCACCACCGGGAATCGCCTGCAACATGGGCGTTTCCACTTCCAGGAAGTCGTTACTGTTGAGGTAGTTACGAATAAAGGCAACGATTTGAGAGCGCAGTTTAAAGGTGTCACGCACTTCCGGATTGGCAATCAGATCAACATAGCGCTGACGGTAACGCATCTCCTGATCGGCCAGACCATGAAACTTATCCGGCAGCGGGCGCAGCGCCTTGGTCAGCAATTTGTATTCGCCCATATTGACGTAGAGGTCGCCTTTACCGGACTTGTGCAGTTCGCCCTTACAACCAACGATATCACCCAGATCCAGTGTCTTGGCAAAAGGACGGGCCTCTTTGGTTACATACAACTGAATACGGCCATCAACATCCTGCAACACGATCCATGGGCCACGCATGGCCACCACACGACCGGCGACACTGACAACCTGCGCCTTTTCCTCCAATACCTCTTTGGTCTCTTCGCCGTAGGCATCTTTCAGCTGCTGGCTTTTGTGGGCTGGACGAAAGTCGTTGGGAAAGGCACCGCCTTCCTGCTCACGCAAAACATTGAGTTTTTCGCGGCGTACGGCGATCAATTTGTTTTCATCTTTCGGTTGCTGATTGTCGTTACTCATGGCTTGTCTCTAAGTACGCTAATTCAAATAAATTAAAAAATTATAGGCCGGCTTTCAGGCTGGCTTCGATAAACTGATCCAGGTCGCCGTCCAATACAGACTGACAGTTACTGGTCTGTACACTGGTGCGCAAATCCTTGATGCGCTGATCATCGAGCACATAAGAGCGAATCTGACTGCCCCAGCCAATGTCGGCTTTGCTGTCTTCGGCAGCCTGCTTTTCTGCGTTGCGCTTGAGCATTTCCTGCTCGTAGAGCTTGGCACGCAGCATCTTCCAGGCTTGATCCCGGTTTTTATGCTGAGAGCGCTGACTCTGACATTCCGCCACGATACCGGTTGGTTCGTGAGTCAGGCGCACCGCCGAATCGGTTTTGTTGACGTGCTGACCACCGGCACCGGATGCTCGATAGGTGTCGGTGCGAACATCCGAGGGATTGATATCGATTTCGATGTTGTCATCAATCTCAGGGGACACAAATACCGAGCTGAATGAGGTGTGGCGGCGATTACCGGAATCAAACGGCGACTTGCGCACCAAGCGATGCACACCGGTTTCAGTGCGCAGCCAACCGAAGGCGTACTCACCCTCAAAGCGAATGGTGGCACTTTTGATACCCGCCACTTCGCCGGCCGATGCTTCTTCCAGAGTGGTTTTGAAGCCCTTGGCCTCCCCCCAGCGCAGGTACATGCGCAGAATCATCTCGGCCCAGTCCTGAGCCTCTGTACCGCCCGAGCCAGACTGAATTTCCAGGAACGCGTTATTGGCATCCATATCACCGGAAAACATCCGGCGGAATTCCAGAGTGCCCAACTGCGCATCCAAAGACTCAATCTCCGCCTCAACCTCGGCCACGCTGTCTTCGTCGTTTTCCTCAACCGCCATTTCCAGCAGTTCGCGACAATCGGCTACACCCTGATCCAGATCTTCGATGGTCTTTACCACCTCTTCCAGACTGGAACGCTCACGCCCCAGGGCCTGAGCACGGTCAGGATCATCCCAGACACTGGGCTCGCCCAGCTCCATTTCAACTTCGGTTAAACGCTCTTTCTTGTGAGCGTAGTCAAAGATACCCCCTAAGAACGTCAGTACGTTCTTGCAGGTCTTTGAGGGAATTCAGCAGCGGATTGATTTCCATGGACGCTTCAACTCATTCGGAATTTTGGAGGCGCGAATTGTACAGCAGACCGCGCACGAACTCTATTCTTTGCCCCTGAGGTCAGTGGAAGTCAGAAAAAACCCACAAGGATTACCCGATAGGTCATGGCCGCCAAAAGATGAAGTCGATATGATCACAACCAATTAAAGATTCACCTTAGAAACCAACAATAATTTCGGAGATTTTGCATGAGCGTCGCTGAAGCATTACAAAAGCGTGTATCCACCCGCGGGTTTATCGATAAACCAGTCCCTAAAGAGCTGCTGGAAGAAATTTTCACCCAAGCTCAGCGCTCACCATCAAACTGTAACACTCAGCCCTGGCACTCTTATGTGGTCTCCGGTGAAGTCAAAGATCAACTGAAAGACAAACTGATTACCGGCCTGATGGAAGGCAAGCAGCCCAACCCGGACTTTGACTGGAATGTTTACTACGAAGGCGACCAGAAAGAGCTTCAATACGACTCCGCCAACGTACTCTACAGCGCCATGGGCATTGAGCGCAGTGACAAGCAGGGGCGACAAATGGCCATGGTCCGCAACTGGATGTTTTTTGACGCCCCACACGCGGTATTTTTCACCATGCCCAAGTACATGAATCTGATGGGTGCGGTTGATGTGGGCATCTACGCTCAAAGCCTGGCACTGCTTCTGACAGAAAAAGGCATCAGCAGCTGCTTCCAGGGGGCCCTGGGTCAATTTCCAGAACCAGTTCGTGAAACCCTCAATATTCCTGACGATCAAGGTATTTTGTTTGGTATGTCGTTTGGCTATGCCGACTCCGAAGCCCCTGCCAACAAGGCCATTCCGGGACGCCTGGAATTGAATCAAGCCACTTCATTCTTCGGCTAAGCCAGCCTTTATACGCCCACAGAGCCAAATCTGTGGGCGCTTTAAAATTCCAATAAAGTCAGCCATAGTCTACCTTTCATGAAACTGATTCATATTGGTACGAACCATGGATATCCGCACACTCGGTCGTCTTGACCTGAATCTTCTGGTTGCTCTCGAAGCCCTGATCGAAGAGCAGAGCGTCTCCAAAGCCGCAGACAGGCTTTTCATTACCCAGTCAGCCATGAGTAAAACCCTGGGCAGGCTCAGGGAGGTCTTTGACGACCAACTGTTTGTTCGCACCGCCAATGGCATGAGCCCAACCCCCAGAACCGAACAAATCGCGGAACATCTGCCGCAGGTTTTGCAGGCCGTGCAGTGTATGGTTCAGCCTTATGAATTTAATCCTATGACCACCGAGGCCCATTTTCGCGTGGCCATACCGATCCATATCTGCATCTGGGCCCTCCCCAGACTGATGCTCAAATTGAACGCACAAGCACCCAGATTCAGCCTCAGCACCGAAGGTCAGCAGGATAACCAGCTGGAAATGCTGGCCAGTGGCAAACTCGACGTCCTGATACAGGTTGCCCAGGATGATTATTCATCCGAGTATGACGTGGTCACCATGGGGGTAGCGCCACCCATGCTATTGGCCCGAGCCGGCCACCCCCTTGAGGGAACCCAACCGTCCTGGGAAGACATCAAACGCTATCCTCAAATCCGAACCCGCATTGCCGACATCAATGACAAGCACTTCTTCAAGAGCAAGGAATCAAAATTCATCAGTGAGGAAAGCACCATTCAACCGGTGCTTGAAACCGACCATCTGTTTCCGGCGATGGAGGTGCTGTGCAACACCGATTACATCATGCCAAGCACGCCCATTTTTATTGAGGAAGGTGATTTGAGTAAGGAGATCATATCGCTCCCCATCCCGGAGAACGAAGAGCTGATGTTCCGATTTGTTTTGGTCACCCATGAAAGGACCAGGAATTCGCCCACCCACCTGTTTTTAAAGCAATTGTTTACCGAAGTGGTTGAAGAGTGGCGCCAGCACAATGACATGCCAACCCTGAAAGAAATGAGAGAAATCCGGGGGTTTGATTATTAACAAAAAAATGCCCGCGTTTGCGGGCATTTAGGTGTTCTAAGACATTTCGATTAGCAGGACTGACAGCGGTTGTTGTTCTTTTCATCCTGATAAATAGCCAAGCCAAGAACTGAAGCGTAAAGCGCAATAATGATAGCCATGATCGTGTCCTCTCTTGATGATGTCAGGATATCCCCTGACCTTGATTAACAGTCTATTTTTTAATCTGTAATTCCACAAATGTATTATCATCATTGGCAGAATGAACGAAATTCATATTGATCCAGAAATAAAAATGCCCACAAAAGTGGGCAAAGAGAGCATTACGGAGAATTCGTTCAGCAGGACTTGCTAGCATCCGGGTTTTGCTTTTCCTGAAAGATAGCCAGACCAAGAATAGAAACGTACAGAGCAATGATAATAGGCATGATGAAGTCCTCTTTGTGTTGTTGGCGGGGTGTCCCCTAACCTTGAGAAACAGTTTATGAGCAACACCAAAATTCCACAAATGTATTAACTTCAATATAGACATGAATTAAATTCATACTTTATCAACAAAAAAGCCGGCTGATAGCCGGCTTTTTATGTAGAGGCTCTCTATACCTTGAAAGCCTTAATCAGATCTTTAAGCCGCGACACTGAATCAGACAACTGATTACTGGCCTGCTCTGTTTCGCTGGCCCCCTCAGCGGTGCGCTCACCCGCCCGGTTAATTTCAACAATATTCTGATCAATATCGTTGGCAACCGCTGTCTGCCTTTCTGCTGCAGTGGCAATATGCTGGCTCTGATCCACGATGCTGGTCACTTCGCCCAGAATATTTTCCAGCGCAGCCTGCACCTGATCCGACTGCCCTACTGTCTCATCAACCTTGGCGTGACTGGCATTCATGGATTTGACCGTGCCATCGACCCCGTTTTGCAACTTAACGATCATCTGCTCGATCTCTTCGGTGGATTGCTGGGTTCTCTGGGCCAGAGTTCGAACTTCATCGGCAACCACGGCAAAACCACGACCCTGCTCACCGGCACGAGCGGCCTCAATGGCAGCATTCAGAGCCAGCAGGTTGGTTTGCTCGGCAATCCCCTTAATCACATCCAGCACCTGACTGATGGCGGCACTGTCTGTTGCCAGTTGATTAATAACCGAAACAGACTCGTCAATTTCCTCTGCCAATGAGCGAATATTATCAACCTGCTGGCCTACCATCTCACGGCCATTCAGGGTTTCCTGATTGACACTGTGGGCGTTTTCCACCGCGGTACTGGAACTGCTGGATACCTCCAGGGTAGCGTTCGACATCTCGGTCATAGCCTGAGAAACCAGCTCAATCTGATGACGCTGACTGCCAACCAGTTGATTGCTCTCAGCCGACACGGACTTGACTCGCTCAGACTGGCTTTCAACTTCTGCCACCGTATCAATCACCAGTTGAATCAGATCGTGTATCTTATTCACCATGGCGTTTACAACGTTCCCCAGATCACCCAGCTCATCGTTGCTGCGCGCCTGAAAGCTGACCGTCATATCGCCGGCAGCCACCTTATCGACTACCTTGCTTAAACCCAAAATGGTCTCTCGGGTAGAGACATAAAACCCTGCGTAGAGATAAAAGATGATCAGAAACACCAAGATCAACCCCAAAATCGTGACCATCATTTGCTGGCGCTTGCTTTCCAGACGCTTTTCCAATTGCTGGGTAACAAAAACTTCCAACTGATCAACCAACACAAAGTTGTGAGCCATGATATCAGTGACTTTGCCGTACATGTCATCCCAGGGCTTATCCATGGCTTCGGCGTAGAGGAAATCATCCTCGATCAAAAGGGTTGTGCTGGCAAAAACCTTTTTGGCCTCTTCAATTTGCGCGAGTATTTCCTCGGGCAAGTCCGGGTTTTGGCTCTGGATCTCAAACGTTGCAACCTCATAACTCTTGGCATTTTTTTCCAGATCAGTAATCAGATCTTCGAGAAAGCCATAGTGATCAGAACCAATCATCCCGCCTTTACGCAAGGCTGAGCTGCCAATCGATCGGACATCGGAAATAACCTTGCTGGCATCAAAGGCACTGGTCAGCAAAAACTCTGTGATCTGGCGTGTACCCTGATCCTCATCCTGTGCCAGACCACTCTGGGTAGCCACCATTTTCATAAAGCCTTTGAATTCATTCATCATCAGATCGGCATTATTGAATTTACTGATGGGCATCAGATCGTTAGCAACGACCTCTATAGCCTTCTGCATGGAGGCTTTTTTGTCATTAAAACCGACAATCTGATCGGCATCGTCTGACGTTGACTCAAGACCATTGAGGTTCGCCATAGCCTCCTGAATCTTTGCGTCAGTCCGATCTTTAACTCCACCTTCTCGATCAGGCTGAACAAAATCCATATTGATGCGCGCAAGGCTGTGCACATCCAACAGATCACGGCGCAGCTTGGTGACATCAAGAATGCTCGCCATAGCGTCCAGTTCATCGCTGGTTTTCTTGAACTCTTGAAAGTAGCTGTTGATGACCATCAAATTGGTGACGGCCATGGGGATGATAAACACCGCACTGACCAACCCGAATTTCAAACCGAAGCTCAGTCGGTTCATAAGGTTTATGGCAGGAAGGAGTAACGCCTTCAAAACAAGCTCCCTTTGGGATTTTAGTCGTTATTAATAGAGTTTTTCACACGCAACCACAGAGGTAAATGTTGCATGTGCGGGCTCTGGTTATGGTTATTATCGGCCAAAGTCGAGACAACTGAAGTCTCATGCCTAAAGTTTCGCCGTTTTGAGGAAAAAAGGAAAGATCAAAAAGCCAAATAAAACGGGACCAATTAAGGCCCCGCTGAAGGGTGCGATGACAACTGACAGAAAACTTTCACCCCAATCCGGCGTAAGCTTTCTCTAACTTCTTCAGTTGTTTTTTGCCCAGCTCACCAAAACGGCTATTGAGCGCACTGCGAATCCGCGCTCGGCTCATATCCGGCCCCAGCAGTACCATGGAGTCCATCACCGAAAAAGAGGCGGTTGTACCGGCTATGGCAATGAACAAGGGGGCGAGAAAATCCTTCAATTTGATGTCCAACTCCCCTGCCAGAGTTTTCAGGGTGGCAAAGATTTCATCGCGCTCCCAAGTTCGCAGGGCCTCAAGGCGCCATAGCGCAAACTGCAGAACCGACTTGAGCTGGTCTTCGTCCAGTTTCACTTCCGCAAAACTGCTTTCGTTCAGTGGCAGCTGACCAGACACCAGAAAACTGGCCAGTGGAGCAAAATCACTGAGGGTATTCATCCGCTGCTGGGCATGGGGCAGAACCTGCATCAGGTTTTCTTTGTTGAGCGCCCAAGCCTGCAGGCGCTGTGCAAGAGCCTCCAGATCCAGATCCTCACGAATCCACAGACCATTGAGCCAGGACAACTTCTCCACATCAAAAATGGGGCCGCCCAGAGAGACCCGCTGAACATCGAAATTATCCATCATCTGCTGCAGACTGAACTTTTCGCTCTCATCTGGCATGGACCAGCCCATACGCCCCAGATAGTTCACCACCGCCTCAGGCAAATAACCCATACGCTGATAGTAGAGAATGGACGTTGGGTTCTTGCGCTTACTGAGCTTGGATTTGTCGGGATTACGCAACAAGGGTAAATGGCAAAGCTCGGGCATATCCCAGCCAAAGTACTCATACAGCAACTTGTGTTTGGGGGCTGAGTTAATCCACTCTTCACCGCGTAACACATGGGTAATGCCCATCAAGTGGTCATCCACAACGTTCGCCAGATGGTAGGTCGGCATACCATCGGATTTCAGCAACACTTGGGCATCTACCTGCCCCCAGTCCAGCTCGATGCTGCCGCGCAGCATATCGTCAACGGGACAAGGACCTTCACCTTCCGGCACCATCATCCGCACAACACTGGGCATACCCTCGGCTTCGCGGCGCGCCACTTCGGCTTCGTCCAACATCAGCTCACTGGGCTTCAGGGCCGCAAAACCACCAGCGGCACGGCGTGCAGCACGCAAGTCGTCCAGCTCTTCAGGGGTTCTGTAACAACGGAAGGCATGACCCTTTTCGAGTAGCTCTTCAGCGTACTTCGCATAGATATCACCTCGCTCGCTCTGACGATAGGGGCCGTATTCGCCTCCCTTGTCAGGGCCTTCATCCCAATCCAGCCCCAGCCAGCGAAGACTATCGAGAATGGCCTGTTCAGACTCGGGGGTAGAACGGGCACGATCGGTATCCTCGATGCGCAAGATAAACTCACCGCCATGCTGTTTGGCAAAACACAGGTTAAACAAAGCAATATAGGCGGTGCCTACGTGGGGATCCCCGGTTGGGGATGGCGCAATGCGGGTGCGAACGGTCATATTGACGACTCTCAGGTAAATCCAGGAAAGCTGGCGATTATACGCACAGCGGGGCTTAACCAAAAGTGGCCGCCCCGCCGAAGAGAGAAAATTTAGTCAGGTTTTTAGCTGCTTAGAGCTACAGCGCAGCCGACATTGAGTTGATCAAACCAGTCTAGAAACTGGCCAACCTGCTCGCCACGAAAAATACGCCCATGTTGTGGGCAGAGCATGTCGATATCGAGATCCCGGACTCTTGCAATCCAGTCTTTCTTGGCGGCATTAGAAGGCATCCAGCGACGATGAAAGTATTCCATATTCTTACAATGGGCATCAAAGTCATCCACAAATATAGAAACGTTCGCCGGCTCCAATGCGGCCCCGACATCGCCACTCATCAAAATTTTGGCTTTGGGATCATAGACGTGAAAATTACCCGACGCATGAAGGTAGTGGGCCGGTATAAAGCGCACTTCTTCACCATCGAGACTCAGGGTACTGCCTTCATCGGGGATGGAGTCATAGGCGATATTGTTCATCCCAAAATGACGGATAAAGCTCTCCCACAACCAGGGGGAATGCAGGCGGGCCTTGGGTAGCGTCTGATCCCACAACCCCAGGGAGGAAATAATGTCCGGATCCTGGTGTGACGCAAACAGATAGGTCAACTGCTCAATGGGGATCTGTTTAACTACCGCCGCCAGCATGGGAGCAAACAGCTCAATACCACCGGGATCCATCAGCAACGCCTGAGAACTGGTCACCTTCATATACTGATTGGTATCAATAATCTTTTCCGGCTTATCGGGATCCCGGCCAAAGTACAGCCAGCGGGAATTACCGGATTGGAAAAGCACTTCTGTTTTCATAAAAGCTATAGCCCGTTGTTCAGGTGATTATTTGGTATCGATGGTTTGGCTTACACGTTATTAAACAGATTACGGGAATAATTGACCCTTTTTTTAATGCGATTGGCGGTGGCATCGACCGTTTCCGCTACCGTAAAAAAGGTGCCCTGATTACCTTCATCGACCCGCGACGCTTCGACTCTGGAGATAGAAGCAATCACATTGGCAGAGCGCAAATGCTGCTCCAGGTCCTCAAGGCCCATGCGCATCTCTGCAACCAACGCCTCAAACTCTTTTTTCAGGTCATTGTATTTTTCTTCGGTTCGATTCACCGCAGCATCAATGGAACTGGCGTAGGTGGCACCCTGAGCCTTGAGCTGTACCGTCTTGAAACGATTCAGGGCGTTTTCCGAACGCGCTGTCTCTGCGGCTATTTTACTGGTACGAACCGCTAACTGATTGATATGGCGCGCCATGCGCATGGTATAGCTTGCCAATTCATCGATAAATTTGGTCAGCGCCCGGAAACCCACGGCCTTGTCGCCAGCTCGCAGGGACGCCGCCTGAGCATTGCTTGCTGTCAAATTGATGGAACGGCAATCCTGCAGGGTGTGGTACAGCTCGGCCGCCACGATGGCAGCCACCACATAGTAATTTTGTAGATATTTATCGTTGGCCATGGCAGTCACAAAACCCTTTAGACACCCGCATCCCAGTATAGTCCGCCCAAAACCATGAAAGGCGACAACAAACAGGGGCAGAAGATTACTTATTGTAGCGGCCGCAGGGAATTTCTCTTTACCTATAAAACACCGGATTTAGCTGATACCAAAATCTTTATAGGATTTACTGCGCCCTTCAGCAATGGGCTTACCGCTATCACGTTCTGCAACGGCCTGTTTGAAACCCTCAGCCTGAGCCCGCTCTTCAAACCATTTACCTTCCGGTGAATGACGTGCCACACCATCAAACATGGTAGCGAACATCTGAGTGGTGTTCAGTCCCATATTTTCATAGGCCTGATTCACCACCATTTTGTTCATCATCAACTGGTTTCTGGGCACTCCCTTGATGCGATCGCACAGAGCCTGTACTTCAGCATCCAGCTGATCAGCCGGTACCGACTTCTGAATCAATCCCATCGATTCTGCTTCTTTTCCATCCACCAAATCACCGGTAAACAACATCCGCTTGGCTTTCTCGATCCCCAACCGGTAAACCCACATCATGGTTGTCGGAACCCCCCAGACTCTTACCGGTGGATAACCAATGCGGGCGTCATCGGCCATAATGATCATGTCGCAACACAGAGCAATGTCACTGCCGCCAGCTGCCGCCGCGCCATGAATTTTGGCAATTACCGGCTTGGTACATCGCCAGATGGACATGTAGTTCTGAGTGCAATTCCACATGGCCTGAAAATCCAGGGTCGGATCCCATGGCATGTCATTCTGACTGCAGGGATGCTCGCCACTGCCTTCGGCATACTCCACCAGATCATAGCCACCACAAAAGCCCTTACCAGCGCCTTGTAGAACAATGACATGAACATCAGGATCTGCCTGAGCCGCAGCAAACACCTTGGGAAATTCTTCTGCCAGCCCGAAATTAATGGCATTTAAACGATCCGGGCGATTCATGGTAATGGTCGCCACCCGGTCACTGACTTCATAGAGGAAATATTCAAATGTCATGGAGCCTCTCCTTGTTGTTATTCTTTGTTATTTATTCGATCACCTGCCTGACAAGATAAACCCGGCAGCCGTAACAACCAATGTCATTTACCAACTCTTGGGCAGACATAAACACTAAGAAGTGCGAGAAGAATTACAAGCAGCAACTAGCCGGAATAAAAATCCCTGACAGGTTTTATCGAAAACCTAATCATAAAGATGGCAGGCAATCAGTCGACCAGCCACAGGCTTGAGCTCAGGTCGTTGACTGTGACATCGCTCACTGGCCTGATCACAACGGCCCACAAAACGACAACCCGGAGGCAAGTTGACCGGCGAGGGTACCTCACCCTGAATCAATTTGTGCTGTTGCAGTTTCTCCCGTTTGGGATCCGCCACCGGATTGGATTCCACCAGAGCCTTGGTGTATGGATGTTTGGGCTCAAAAAACACATCATCGGCCGGCCCTTGCTCAACGATACCACCCAGGTACATCACCACCATTTCATCAGAGATATAACGCACCATCGACAGGTCGTGAGCAATGAACAGCAACGTCAAGCCCATGGATTTTTGCAGCTCTCCGAGCAAATTAATCACCTGCGCCTGAACTGATACATCCAGTGCCGAGATGGGTTCATCACACACCACAAACTCCGGCTGGGTAATCAGGGCTCTGGCGATACCGATACGCTGCCTCTGACCACCGGAAAATTCATGGGGGTAACGCCCTAGATGGGCCGCCGACAAACTGACCTTTTCCATCCACTCTGCCGCGCGCTGTCGTGCCTCCGCAGCAGAACACTGCTTTTGCAGTTTTAAGGGCTCCGTAAGAATCTCTTCAATGGTCATACGTGGATTAAGCGAGGCATAGGGATCCTGAAAAATCATCTGGATGTTTTTACTGTGCCGGCGAAAATCGGCAGCCTGATAACTGCCCGGCAAAGTTTCACCACGATATCTGACCTCTCCACCGGATTTATCGTGCAATCCTACCAGGGCTTTACCCAAGGTTGATTTGCCCGAGCCACTTTCGCCCACCAGACCAACAATCGTATTTTCCTGAATGGTCAGTGAAACACCATCGACGGCGTGCAATACCTTGCCCCGACCAACATGGAAGCGCTTTTGCAAATTATCAATTTCAACTAGCACGGCGCGTCCTCGCGGTTAACTGACGGGATATAGAGATCGTCAATGATCCGGGTAGATTGGGGATGCTGCAGCCAGCAACGACTGTTGTGCGAACCGTCCTGAGCAACATCCACAACCGGAGGCGGCATGCTTTCACAAACGTTCATGGCGTAGGGACAGCGACTGCAATAGCCACATCCGACCGGAGGAGAAAACAGATCGGGCGGGCTTCCGGCAATCGCCTCAAGGCGATCTTCGGCGTGCATGGTCAGACTGGGCATGGCCTGCTTAAGCCCCTGGGTGTAGGGGTGCGCACTGCGATAGAAAATATCGTCCACACTGCCGGATTCGACAATCTGGCCGGCGTACATCACAGCAATCTGTTCGGCCATACGCGCCACGACACCCAGATCGTGGGTAATCAGCACAATCGCCATGCCTTCATCACGCTGGATTTCGCGCATCAATTCCAACACTTGATTCTGAATGGTAACGTCCAGCGCCGTGGTCGGTTCATCGGCAATCAAGACACTGGGATTACAGGCCAGACTCATGGCAATCATGGCCCGCTGCAACATGCCTCCGGAAAACTCAAACGGGTATTGCTGCGCCCGCTTGGCAGCTTCTGGAATCTTGGTTCGATCCAGCAACGCCACCGCTCGCTGCAACGCTTCACGGTGTCCCATGGCTTTATGAATCATCAAGGTTTCAGCAATTTGCTCGCCAACCTTCATGGTCGGGTTAAGCGCACTCATGGGATCCTGGAAGATCATACCGATGTCAGCGCCACGAATGCGGTTGAGCTGCGGGGTCTTAAGGCCGAGCAATTCCTGGCCATTCAATTTTGCCGAACCGGAGATCACGCGCCCCGGCGGGGATGGGGTCAGGCCCATAACACTCATCATGGTCACAGACTTACCGCACCCGGACTCACCGACGATAGCGAGCGTCTCGCCGCGATTCACCTCCAGAGACACACCACGAACCGCATGTACTCGACCGCCCTGCACCGCAAAGTCCACATGCAAATTGTCGATTACCAAGGCTTTGGGTTTATTTTCGCTCATGGTCACTCACCCTTCATTTTGGCATCCAGGGCATCACGCAAACCATCACCCAGCAAATTGAAAGCCAATACCGTGACACTGATCAGCAATGCCGGAAACAATAACTCGTGGGGATGGCTCAAAAATGATTTGATGCCGTCATTACACATGGCCCCCCAGCTGGGTGTGGGTGGCGCAACGCCCATGCCGATAAAGGACAGAAACGCCTCGGTAAAAATGGCGCTGGGTATGGCAAAAGTCAGCGAAACCAGAACCACACCCATGACATTGGGCAACATATGGCGCCAGATAAGGTACGTGGATGAGCCACCCATCAATTGGGCTGCTTCCACAAATGGCTGCTCGCGCAATTGCAAAACCTGTCCTCGCACCAGCCGTGCAACCGAAGGCCATCCCAAGGCCACCAGGGCGATCAACATCGGGGTGATGCCACTTTCTCCCGACTCGATACCCATGGCCACGCGGAACAAAATCATGAACAACAGAAAAGGCAGTGCGATCACAAAATCGGCAAACCGCATCATTACCTCATCCGCACGCCCCCCCAGATAGCCGGACAAGCCTCCGTAAACGATCCCCAGTGCCACAAACAACAGCGGTGCAACAATGCCGATAAACAGGGATGTCTGGGCACCGTAAACCAGACGAGCCAGCATATCGCGCCCTAACTGATCGGTACCCAACAGGTGCCTGGGCAGTGCCACCTCTGCACCAATGGCAACACTGTTATCAATGAGCCCCCGACGCAGCGCATCACCATAACTGGTCGCATGGCGCGGCGTCACTTCCAGCGATGAATAGCTCAACACCTTATGCCCGGCATCCAGCGCAACCACGGAATAATAATAGGGGTCGGTTTTAAGTTTTAGCCGGTCTTCATAGTAGACCTGATCCGGATACTGAGTTGCTCCCAGAGGTAGCCCCAAATCCAACAACCCGGAAGGGACCAGAATGTGACGATACACCTGATATTCCACTGCACCATGCACTGGCTGCCAAAACAGACGCACTGACTCAGTATGGGGCTCCTGAGCCAACTGCAGCTGTGTTAACCGGGTATTGGTCGCCACACTGTGATCAGCATAGCGCCCTGCCCAGGGAGCGGTATCGACAATCAGGGATGTCCGGGCAAAACTTGGCCCCTGCGAGATCTGGGTTAAATCCTGTGATTCAGGGTCCAGCTTCACAACCAGTGGCAACACAAAGGCAAAGCCTAACAGCGCAACAATCAGGTACAGCGACCAGATGGCTCGTCGATTGGCTTTCAGACGGCGCCAGGCGTCCTGCCAATAGGACTGCGAGGGACGCACCATCACGTCTTCTGAAACCTGTAATTGAAGTGTCTCAAACGCGTCAGCCGGCATGGCTACAGTGGTCAGATTATGATTCATATCAGCCCCCTACCCACCGCGTTTGCCGACCCGGATTCGCGGATCAATAAAGCCATAGAGAATGTCCACCACCAATACCATCAACACCAGAAAAGCACCGTAAAACACAGTGGTCCCCATAATCACGGTGTAGTCCAATTGTTGCACCGCCTGCACGAAGTAGCGCCCCAACCCGGGAATGGCAAATACCAATTCAACCACAAACCCCCCGGTGGTAATGGCGGCGATGGCCGGCCCCAGAACAGTAATCACAGGCAAAATGGCATTGCGCAACTGGTGTTTAAAAAAGATTCGCAACGGCGGCACACCTTTGGCCCGAGCCGTGCGGATGTAATCGGCGCTGGTAACTTCCAGCATGGAAGAACGCATCAAGCGGGTAAGATAAGCCATGGTGCCAAGACCCAGAACCAGCGCCGGCACAATCATATGACTCGGGCTGCCCCACCCCGCCACCGGCAACAGCGAAAACCCCAACCAATTATTCAGATTGAGAATGCCTAACTGGCCCAGCATGGCAAAGACAAAACTGGGAACCGATACCGACACCACTACCAGAAACATAATCACACTGTCGGGCCAGCGGTTGCGGTACACCGCGGTAATGGCACCCCAGACTATGCCGCCCACTGCGGCAATCACCAGCGCCAGCACACCCAACACAGCTGAAATCGGAAAATGTTCACGAATAATGTCATTGACCTTGCGGTTCTTCTGCGTAAATGAAATACCAAAGTCTCCCTGAAGCATATTCCCCATGAAAATACCGTATTGCTGCAAGATGGGCTTATCCAGGCCGTAGCGAGCCTCCAGGTTTTTGCGAATTTCCGGTTTCATTGCCTTGGCATTGGCCAGGGGATCACCGGGCACCATGTGCATGCCAACAAACGTTGCCGTGGCAATAAACCAGATGGTGATGAAGCCTGATAACAGGCGCTTGAGAATAAATTGCTTCACTGCTGGGCCTCCGAGTGCTTGACCCGTTGATCCGCACTCTCCGGTGGTTCAATGTAGGCAAATTTGAAATTGGGATCGCCACCAATGGGGCGTCGGACAACGTCTCTCAGGCGGGTATTCTGAACATAGGTAACACCGCGCTCGAACAGGGGCACTATGATGGCGTCTTCGTAAATTAAACGCTGCATATTGGCAAACGCCTCGGCTCGCACTTCGGGCTCCAGTGATGACTGGGCCACAGCCACCCAGTGATCGTATTCCTCACTGGCATAGCGTCCCCGATTGTTGAGGTTCTTGCTGAGGAACAAATCGCCATAAGTCAGCAGATCTTCGTAGTCGGGGCCCCAACCGGACACCACCAGATCAAAATCGCCCACCGACATTTTGGCCAGCCGCTGTTTGAAAATCTGGGCATCGACCCGCACATCCAAATCCAGATGCTGTTTGAGCATAGCCTGAAAATATTCAGACGTTTTTGAACCGCCAGGGCTGTCATCGGCCAGTAAGGTAATCGGTGGAATCACATCGACCCCCAGCTCCTGCTTGGCCATATCGAGATAACGCCTGCCCAGCTCAACATCAAACTCAACCTTGGTGGGCGGGTATTCACGTACAAAGTTATCCTCCACCCCTTTCATCCATCTGGGGAAGATCGTATTGACCGGGTATGTTCCCGGGCTACCAATGACCTTGTAAACCAGATCTTCGGTGTTGAGCACAGACTGGATCGCCTTGCGCAGGTATTTACTGCGCGTTGCTCTATCCGGGCGTTGATTGAACTCAATAAAAAAAATGGCGCCATCAAAGAAGGTTTTGATTTGCATACGCTCGCGCATGGCTCCAATCAGCGCCTGCTCGTTGAGGCCATTGGCGATGGCCGTCATACCATCACGATAAAGATTGAGGCGGGCATTGGCGTCTTCTGTGATATAGGGCACATCAATGGTGTTCAGCCAGATACTGTCACGGTTCCAGTAATGACCATTTTTCTCCATTTTCAACGAGGCACCATGAACCCACTCGGTCAATTGGAAGGGACCGTTGTAGAGCATGTCCTCCACATCCGCAGCATAGCGACCGTTACGAGACTCGTAAAAAGCCTGATTCACCGGATTCAGAACCCCAAAAGCGGTCAGGCCCAAAAAATAGGGGCATGGCTGAAACAGATCCACTTCCAGCGTATGGTCATCCAAGGCTCTGACCCCGAGCGCTTCCGGCGCCAGCTTACCTTCATTGATGGCCTGTGAATTGGTGACAGGATAGAGAATAAAGGCGTATTCCGATGCGTTGGCCGGATCAACAACCTTGCGCCAGGCAAACACAAAATCGTGGGCAGTGACCGGCTCACCATTACTCCAGCGGGCATCTTTGCGTAACCAGAAGGTTGCGCCATCTTCACGCAGCTGCCATTTTTCAGCGACACCGCCGACCAGATTATTATTCTGATCGTAGGACATTAGCCCCTCCATCACATGGGTTAACACCATAAAGCTGATGGAGTCGGTGCTGGTAGTTGAATTCAGATCCGGTGGTTCGCCGGCAAACGCCATGGCAATACTGCGATTGTCATAATCAACACCCACGGCATTTGCGTACTGGAAGCAACTGACAGTCAGGAGCATCCCCCAGAGGAGTTTCTTCAGCATGATTATTTTTCTTCTGCGGATTTTAGTGTCTTAAAGCAAAAGACCACGTTATATGGAACCGGGATAAATGCAAAGCTTAAGATAGCGCAAAACGACCGCTAATAAAGCCTTCGATTCAGCCCTGCTTTAGAGCTTGCTCCTGTTAATGTCCGTGGAACAACTAACATCCACAGAAAAACTAACATCCACCGACCAAATAATGGCGACCCGTTTTAGTGCACTCAAAAATACCAAAACACTAATTTGGCGCAAATCTGGCAATCTCTGTGAATGTTTCAGACAGCAACGCCAGAACCAACCGCTGAAATTACCAACACATTGCGCACTTTAGCCACTAATGTTACCTAAATAATCGTTATTTGGCTTTGATGAAGCGTTTTGGCACAGCACCTGCAATAGAGATATTGTTCGTAATGAACATACAGTCTCTCCTTCGGCCCCGAATGACACCGTCACTCGGGGCTATTTTTTTGTGAAGCAGAAAGACCGTTTCTATGAGTAGATCGTACTGATCTGATCCTGACTGAAACCACGATAAGCAAGAAAGCGCATTTGCCTAGACCGCTCTTTGGCGTCCTGCGGCAAGCATCCCCGGAACTTTTTTTGCCAAACATCAGCAACCGAGGCAAACCAGTCAAACCTGCAATTATAAATCTCCGTTTTGGCCATATTGTCATCCACCCCCTTGTCCCTGAGCTCTGAGAGAATCCTTAATGGGCCATACCCTTTCCTGTGGCGCATTGCTACATAGGCCTCACAATATCGCTGCTCCGATTGCAGCCCCTCCATGGCCAGATCCGCTATGCAGTGTTCTATTTCAACTAGGTTATCCGGGTAACGCTTCGACAACTTAAGACGTAACTCTTTTTGACTGTGTTCCCGGCGAGACAAAAGATCCATCGCGTTCCAGCGAATGCGCTTAGCAATATCATCCCCGGTTGCAAACAAGCCACTCGGTTCTGGTGCAACCTCTGGATTTAATGGCTTCGATGATGTCTCCGCGGTCTTGGGAGTCCCCTGAGACTCAATGGCTTTGACCTTAGCCTTTAAAGTAGCGAGATCTACTGACATAAATGCCCCTCAACAAGCAATTCCTGCAACCGAATACGGATCATCAAAGACTCCCCAACCATTGGCGTATTACCTGTTCAGCGCGATCAAAATCAAATTCATTAATGGCGTCATGGATCTGCCTGATCGATTCCCGATCTTTGGGTAAATCATGTTGTCTGATGGCATCCAGAATAGTCAGAGATTCGGCATCGCAATTCTCCACCTGCTGCAACAGCTGTTTTAGAAGATCCGGCAGTGACGACAATGGTTCGGATTGAACTGATTCCCCTGAAGCTCCCCAATCGGCTTGATGAATGGCCTTAACAACCCGATCTATATTCGCCTGAACGGCATCCAGCAGTTGCATCATTGATTCTTGATTGTCCGGTTGGGCACAACTCAACTCAAGGCTGGCAGCGGACTGCTGAATATCATGTGCCGCAATATTGGCCGCCACACCTTTTAATGTGTGCGCACATCGAACCGCTGCCCTGTCATCCTGCTGCGCTAAACTTTGCAGAAACCGATCGCGGAAATCCACTTCCCGATCGGCAAATTTGAGCAACAATTTTTTGTATAACGCGGCATTGCCCTCAAAAGTTTGCATTCCAATCTCTATATCCACGCCCTCAATCTCCGGCATTTTGCCAACATCAGGAAGAGCTTCTCGGGAAGACTGGCTCAAAGGAGACTTCGGTTTAATCCATCGCGCCATGGTTATAAACAAATCACGCTTGCGGATAGGTTTGGCGATATGGTCGTTCATACCCGCAGCCAAAACCTTTTCCTTGTCGCCGACCATCGCATTAGCTGTCATGGCCAGAATGGGCAGTTTCTTGAATTTGGAATCCGAACGGATTGCCTGGGTGGCTTCGTAACCATCCATTACCGGCATTTGACAGTCCATCAGAACCCCATCAACCTCTTCCTGCTCTAAACGTTCAAGGGCTTGCTGTCCATCCACTGCAGTCACTACGGTAATATCCTGACGTTCAAGGATATCAACAGCCAGCTCCATATTGATTTCATTGTCTTCTGCCAACAATATTTTCGCACCACGTAATTTATCAATGGCTCGCTCTTCCTCCGTTTCCATATTTCCCACAGGATTAGGGGCAAATTCTTTCTTGCCTTGCGACAGAAGGATCGAATCCAGCAGCGTAGAAGGCGTTACCGGCTTGGATAAAAAGTCCTTAATCTGTATTTCATCAGCGATTTCCATGGCCGCTTCACGGCCATAGGCAGTCACTAAAATAATTTGTGGCGGGCTGACCAGATTACTATTTGTCTGAATTTGCTTGGCGGTTTCAATGCCATCCATAACCGGCATTTTCCAATCCATAAACACCAATTCAAATGGCTTTCCTCGTTGATCTGCCTATTCAATCAATTTCAAGGCACGATTACCCGAACTGGTCTGCTCAACTTGCAACCCGAGGCGATCGATCATGCCGCCGATAATTTCTCTGGAGTTACTGTTATCGTCAACTACCAGAATTTTTGTATTAGAGACTTGCTCAATACTTGGCCGTTCAATAATGCTGCCGCTGATGCCGAAAGTGAGATTAAACCGAAACAAAGAACCTATACCCTGCTCACTTTCACATTCTATCTGTCCTCCCATTAACTCGGTCAGACTCTTACTGATAGCAAGCCCAAGTCCGGTACCACCGAATTTTCTGGTAGTAGAAGCGTCCGCCTGGGTAAATGATTTAAATAATCCCTGAAGCTGTTTCTCGGAAATTCCAATCCCGGTATCAGAAACTTCAAACATCAACTCAATCAGATCATATTCTTGCTTCAGCACCTTAACGCGGATAATGACTTCACCCTGTTCGGTAAACTTGATGGCATTGTTACCGAGATTAATCAGTATCTGTGAAAGGCGCAGAGGATCGCCAATCAGGGCTGGCGGCAAATCAGCGGGTAGATCAAAAATCAATTCCAGGTTCTTCTCTTCGGACTTGAATCCGAGCAGGTTACCCAAATTATCCAGAATATATTCCAGACGAAACTCCACAGATTCAACATTGAGTCTTCCGGCTTCTATTTTCGAAAAATCAAGAATATCGTTAATAATCCCCAACAGGGATTCTGCAGAGCGATGGACCTTGCTGATGTAATTGTGCTGCTTGGGCGATAAACCCGTGTCCATCGCCAGCTCCGAGAGACCAATAATGGCATTCATTGGTGTCCTGATTTCATGACTCATATTAGCGAGAAAATCGGATTTAGCTCGGGTTGCCTCTTCAGCCAATTGCCTGGCCGTAATACTTTGACGTTCAACTTCCTTCAGGTTGGTAACATCAATAATCCAACCTAGAATGCCCGGCTTGGAGCGATAATCGATGAGATAAAATGTGCTCAAAATATCAATCGGTTTGCCATCTTTATCCAGCAACTGCATTTCAAAATCAGTCACGACATCTTTGTCTTTAAATTCGGCCATCAACTGGCTACGCCGACTCAGATCAGCCCAGGAATTATTAATATCATCACCCAGATCAACACCCAGCATATTAACCAGTTTGTCATTGACATAATCCAGTTTTGAATCAACGGTAATGCCTACGCCTACCGGACTGGTATTTAATGTGTCCTGTAATAACTTCCGTTCATTTTCCAAAGCTTCTTCATGAACTTGGGCCGACCGGATAAAAGCCCGGAACATGCGCCAGACAAAGTAGAGGATAAATTTCAAAACCAGCACTTCAACGATCACTGTAATGATCAAGGTCAAATAGGTCAGCTCGGATTGCTCATTGGCGTCATCATAAACCCGACTGCTCTGTTCCAATAAAACTCTGGAATAATCCGATATCGTCGCTTGCAACTTTTCATAAACCACTTTTTCCTGCTTGGTCACACTGAGAAACGCGGCCACCCGTATACCTTCTTGCTGATATTTCTTTGTCACTGCCAATGCGGCCAGATACTCATCCCAGGCTTGAATAATCTGTTCGAATTCAACTTGCTTCTGCCCAATACCGTTAATTGAGCCATTCTTGTCCTGTAATTTTTCTAGGCTTGACGCAACTGCATTGATGGCTTTTTCCAGTTCAGCCTCGGTTTCACGGGCCATAGCCTCATCAGGTGACAAAACCAATTGTTTCGATAGCAGGCGGATATCCGCGATGGGTTTGGCGATATCACTGGCCAGAGAATCCAGTTTTCGCGCGGTTTGGTATACAGACCCAATTGATGCATCCACTTTCTTGAGATTGGAAAGATTGTAGACGCCCTGAGCAATCATCACGGTGGATGCTAATAACAGCAAAATAATTATCCAACGTGACAAGGCTCTTTCACGCTCAGCCCCCTTCTGAACGTCCTTTACTGACTCGGTCTTATTGTTATCACTCATGATTCACCTGCACCGGAATATACCTTTTTAATTGCGACAGGTTGCTTCCGATATTCAGGTAAGCCTTCAGCACCTCTCAATGACCAGTGATAGTTCGTCACTTGCAGATCCCTCAGAAAAACAAACGCTGATGATCCAGGCGTAAAATGCACTTCTTTATTGACCGCGAAGACATTATTTGGAGTTGGCAAAAACACCATTAAATTATTGCTATGCACATAGCGAATAATATCCGCGGCAGATTGCGCGTAGTATTCCGAGTCAATTCCTGCTCGGAATAAATTATCGATCAATTCCACAAGGTAGGAATCGGGGGGGATTGTTGACCAGGCGTAGGACGGTAAATAAACAAAGAATGCCGACCATGGGTGTTTATACCAATCGGTATTTCCCCAAAGCAACAGATCCCAATCCATGGTATTTTCACCCTTCCAGGTTACATGTAACTGGCCGAATATATCCTCTTCTGCAGGCAATACTTCGACGTTCAGGTCAATATTGATCAAATCCAGAAAATACTGGATATCCCTTACCAGAAATAGGAAGCTTTCTTGAGCAAGCAAAGTTAACTGCAGTTTCTCTTCGGGGTTGAGACCTTGCCGCTGTTGATATGCACGTACTCTTGCACGCATGGATTCAACGCTCTGTTGCCTGATACCATCCGACTCTGTCAGGTAATCCTCCAGTCTACTGATCGCATCATCAAGACGATAAAAATTTGGTGACACCATGGTTGGCGACGGCATTCCCTCTCCCAACATTGATAATTCCAATAGATACTGTTGATCAATCACTTGGTTAATGATTTGTCTGATTTCAGCATCCCGAATAGCCGAATCACCGTTAATCATATTAAAGTGCATTGCGTAGTTATTTTTTGAGGGGCTACTGGCAAGTTTGCCATGATCTGACAAAATGGTTTCCAGTTGTTTGGAAAAGGCGATCGGCATAATATCGACAATCCCCTCGGACTGCGTCAATCCTGTAAATGCCTTATCAGAGGTCACATCCAGATGAATGGTTATTTTTTCAACCTTGGGCTTGCTTTCACCCCAGTAATTTTTATTGGCCACCAGCTCAACCACTGAAGAACGGCGATCGCCTTCGACATAGCCCTTCGATAGGATATAGGGACCCAAGCCATAGGGGCCGGGCTCCACCAGATTCGGGCAAGTTGGCTTCCCGTTCCAACCGTGCTTCAGCAAATAAGACGAAGTGTAAAATTGCAACCAGATGGCATCGTAGGGAAATGCACCATAGGGTTCTTTCATAAAAAAACGAACCCGGTAATCATCCACTTTTTCTACATGACTCAATACACTGGCAAATTTACTGAATGTAAAAGGAGCCTTCTGAAAGGCGGCGACATTTTCCATTACTGAGTCCGCATTGAAATGACTGCCATCCTGAAAATAGGCATCCTTGCGGAGCTGAAAATCCCAAACTTTATTATCGATACTGGTATGGGAGGTCGCCAGATCGTATTGCCAGCCCCGGTCATTATCCGCCGGGCGCAATAGTGCGCCGTTGATGGCATGAGAAATGGCTAGATAAGGTAAATTTGGCAGGTACAGTTTGACGTGGGAGCCATGTTTGAAGCTTCCATCCACCTCAAGGTCGGCCTGATCAGGTTGCAAACCAATATCCATCTGACTGGCCTGACACACGGTTAAAAACAACAAGAAAAGCAGGGATATACCACCCTTGCAATAATATTGATGTCCAGCTCTGATTGGCATCGGACCAACCGCCCCCTGTATTTATCGGCTCGTATCTATTAGAAAACCCTTCATCCAATTTAGCACCAAAATGAGCAACCTTTAACCTGCCCCAAAAAAGAAAAGGCCGCAATCATGCGGCCCTTAACGTTTTTAAAAGTGGCTGAGTTGCTACTTTAATCAGAGAACTCAAATCAGAGAGTTCAAGCCATTGATCAAGCCTCGGCTTCTTCAGCACTGGACTCGCTTTGAGCAACTGGATCCGGTAAAAACTCTTCGCGAATTTTCTTCTCGATGGTTTCAGCAATTTCCGGATTTTCCTGAAGGTATCTGACCACATTATTTTTACCCTGGCCGATTTTGGTTCCCTGATAGCTGTACCAGGCGCCGGCTTTGTCCACCAGACCCAGTTTGACACCGTAATCGATGATTTCACCCATGCGGTTGATGCCTTCGCCATACATAATCTGGAATTCAGTCTGAGTAAACGGCGGCGCCACCTTGTTTTTAACCACCTTGACCCGGGTTTCAGAGCCCACCACTTCGTCGCCATCTTTTACTGCACCGATGCGACGGATATCCAGACGCACAGACGAGTAGAATTTCAGAGCGTTACCACCGGTAGTCGTTTCAGGGTTGCCAAACATGACACCGATTTTCATACGGATCTGGTTAATGAAGATGGCCAGACAGTTGGCATTTTTAATATTGCCGGTAATTTTACGCAGCGCTTGAGACATCAGACGTGCCTGCAAATTTTGTCCGATACTGTTGTTGTCATAAAGATATTTACGAAACTAAATTCTTATTGATAAGATACTCTAACCTACTGATATTGCAAGACTATTTATGAAATCAGCCAACTCTAATTCACGAGGCGCCCTATATGACAAGTTATCATTTAGGGGATTAACATCATGACGCATGATTCAGCTCCCAAAAAGGGAATTCTACAACCACGAGATTACAATCGATGGAACGATCTGTGGGGCCACAATTCTAAACAAGCAGAACAACTCTTGTCCTCAGCTTACAAAGACAAAACTAATACCATTAGATCTAAAGTGCAGAGAGCATTTCGCCTCTTACCCCTTGTCAATCCAGTCGTTCCGCCCAAATGGTTCGCTGACCGAGTATTGGTGCAAGAACTCTTTAGACGCCTATTTGCCCACTACGAATCCGAGCTGAATCAGGGCCGTTTGTCAGCAATCACAGTGGAAGAGATATATCGCGAGATTACTCGATGCACTCGGATTTTACATGCAGAAGGACTACTGTCAGATATTGCCATACCGCCTCCCCTACCTAACATAGGGCCCGGTATCACGGCCTTCGTACCTAGCCACCAGCTAATAAAGAACGCAATGGATGAACTTATATGGCGGTCAATATGGGGAGACAAGAGTAAGCAAGTTGGACAGGTAATTGAGCGAGAACTAGCTCACTTAGTTGAAAAGTCACAGCGCGAACATATTACAGCGATATTGGATCTGTACTGGCTGCAGCAAACACCTCTTGATCCAAACTGGCACATGAACAAGTCCGAAATACCTAAAGTTGTTTCCGAGTACTTCAATGCCCTTCATGATATTTATCCAACTCAGGCCTATAAGAATAGAGCTATAACTAGGCTAAGGGGCTGCCTAATTTCTTTACAGAAATCGAACTTGCTCTGTTTATCCCCTATTCCTTTTTGCACAAAGGACACATTAGAAACTCCCCTTTCCATTAGTGACCACGCGAGTGACCTATGGCCTCAGGTCTGGCAAAGCAAAAGCAACGATGCCGAAAGAGCACTACAGATTATGCTGAACAAAGAAACAGGCATACCACAACAGGCCGCAATTGAACTGTGCGACGATATCATTACTTTCACTTCTGTAAGTAACTGCCCTACTTCAGAAATATGGCTCAACTCTCCAGATCATATTACGCAGGGTGTAGACCACTTTAATGAAAAACTTCTCTCTGAATACAATAACAGCAACATCGATTGGAGCATAGCTAAGGAAAGAAGTGCCAATTTCTACAAAGCTTTGCACTATCTGCAAGAATTTCAAGCAATCTCTCAAGTACCAATCACCAAAATAGATAGAAAGCCACGTAAACAACGCCTCAAATCAACTCCTGACTCATCGTTTCTTGCCAAAGCTGACTGCCAAGCATGGCAATCGATTTGGGGAAATCATGCGGATAAGATCGAAGAGAAACTTAAGAAATCAACATCTAACTTAGGCAGATCCGTACAACGTCGTGTTATTCGCTCATTCTTACAACTAAAAGAAATGAGTGAATTCGATTTTCCTACTGAATGGTACACCGATTCTGACTTCGTCGCACGCCTGTACAGCTTTCATCTATCCAAACTCCTGCACCTGCACAACCAAGAAGATGGAATTGCATGGGGCACTCTGACCACAGACTATAACACGCTACGCCGCTATTCCATTCAACTTCAAGGCGCAGATTTAATGGCAAAAGCACCACTCATCAAGCTCTCTGAACGTTCAAATTACATATTTGACACCCGAAAAACCAATCAGTTGTTGGGTAGTCTGTGCATGACGGATATTGCACAGGGAATATCCGCGAGGGAAGCAGAGGTCGCTAGTGTTGACACATTCCTCTCTGAAGTTCAAACACACCTACAAACCCAATACGACCATGTATTGAAGACAGCTCGCAAGATCCTTAAGGAAGGACTGATCGACTTCCACAATGGAAGAAAAATGGCAGATAGAAATATCGATCACATAATGAGAACACCAGACCATCTTGATCGAACCAAAGCGAAAGATCGGAGCCCAATAAGTTTCTTCAGTAAAAATCACCCTGAAGGCTTAGAGAATTTAGTAGCATATCTTGCTCAAGAAAGAGAACATCAAGCCAGACAAAGAAGCTTCATTGGCGAACATCATATAGATGAGTGGGGTTACGAATATGTCCGACGCCATCTAGGATTGACACCTTTAGTCGCAGTTGCTGCGCAAGCGATCATAATCGGGGACGATGGAGTAAATGCAGACTCCCTACACAATACCCAACTCACTTCTATTCCAGGGGGAGAAGGCGTATTCACTAATCACAACGGCGAGCTAACTATCACCTATAAAAAGCTTCGCGCAAGAACATTTCTCACTAAACCTCTTGGATCACTACCGAGCAAAGATCTAGCTTCCATACCAGAAGAAGAAATCGATAGTGCAGTTGCGCTTGCCGCAGTTCTCGAAATGACACGACCCTATCGAGAATATACAGGATTATCGCACCTCTTCCTGGTTGATCAAGGTGGGGTGGAGAACTACGAAAGCACAGCTGTTCCACTTTCGATTCAATCTCGCAGATCCGCCTGGAAAAGACTTGTCAACGAACTTACTGAAACAGTATCTCTATGCAACCCAACCTTGAAAAAACTGAGAGTTACGGGAGGCGTTTTAGAGTGGTTCAATACTGGAGGCGACATTGGTGCGGTAGCTCACCGGCTAGGAAATACTATCGGGACAGCCTTGCGCAGCTATATCCCACTACCACTTCGAGAAGCCGTGTATCGTAAACAGATACGTAGATTCCAAAACGTACTTCTCGTAGCAGCTATTAAAGATCAGTCATACGCGACCTCAGTAACTGGACTTCATCAAACTGACCTTGATGGTTTTATGTCAGAGCTTTTGGAATATCAGAAGCGCATGCAAACACATAGTGAATTAGCAGAACTCCTCTTCGGAAAAGAACTGGCATCAGGAAGCTCTTATACCAGTGAAACTGTGCAGCCTTACATTACATTCGTGATGTCGCTAAACAATATAGCCCTATGCTATGCATTATCCAAA
>NZ_BAABNJ010000003.1:0-468691 GCF_040362265.1 Candidatus Pelagadaptatus aseana | reverse complement strand
TGGAAAGTGTGTATACGGCAACGTATCGAGGGTTCGAATCCCTCCCTCTCCGCCATTTAAACGAAAAAAGCCACCCAATTGGGTGGCTTTTTTCGTTTAACCGCGCAGCGGGATAGATTTAACAATTTCCTTGGTTCGATAAATTGCGCAGCAATTTAGACCGCCAAAGGCGCCCGAAGGGTCATAAAACGCCTGAGCGTTTTATGAGTCCATCCCTCCCGGAGCTAGAAAAAATCCAGCTCTACCCGATCAGGGTGGCTTTTTTCGTTTAACCGCGCAGCGGGATAGATTTAACAATGTCCTTGGTTAACTCGACACGTCCTATGTCTCGCACTGCGTGCTCCTTCGGAGTTCAAATTTGTTCCAGACAAATTTGTCGATAAATTGCGCAGCAATTTAGACCGCCAAAGGCGCCCGCAGGGGCATAAAACGCCAACAGGAAATTGCTCCTGCATTTCCTGCATACATGACATCCATGTCAATAAGCGTTTTATGAGTCCATCCCTCCCGAATTCTCTTTGTCTAACCCTTTTATCCTGTTGCTCCAAAAGGCTCTGCTTTATTTTGGTGCGGAAAACCCCGGGATTTCATTGTTTGAATTTTGCTCTTAATGGATTTCAATTCCGTGCTTTCTTCTGGTGCACGAAATCAAAAAAATCCTTTTAAGCAAGTTAATTGAGCAAATCCACTCTTATTGGAAGGTCTTCTTGTGGTAGTCTGGCCTCATTGAACTACTTGGGTGTGATTCTATGTTGTCGAAATCCCCAAAGGCCTACGAAAAGGCTATGGAAAGGGCCACCAGTTATGATGAGTGGCGTGAGGCGGCCGGCGGTTACGATGCCAGAACCGGTTTAAATCGCTGGAAAATGATGGACCAGTCGATGCGTTATGACTATGTGTCAATTCGCGTGCGTCTGGACAGGCTCCGTGCTATGAGGGCCCGGCATGACAATAAGGGGTTGTTGTTTACCCTGAATGAAGGTATCCACGGTAACATGGGCGGTATGGGCAATGAGTCTCTGTACCATAAAGCCAAGTTGGGCACCAAGAACCTGATTGTTGATTACGTTGATGAGATTGTTTCGGCGCTGGAGTATATCGCCAGTCCTGAAGTAGATGACATCAGTTTTGAGCAAAAGCTCGATTTCTTCCGCCGGGCTCATCACTGTTTCGGTTCATCTGCCTTGATGATGAGTGGTTCCGGAACCCTGTTGTATTTCCACCTGGGTGTGGTTAAAACTCTCTGGGAAAACAATCTGTTACCCAATGTGATGTCTGGCTCCAGTGGCGGTTCTCTGGTGGGGGCCATTCTCTGTACTCATACCGATGAAGAGCTAAAGGGCTTTTTTGATCCGGAAACAGTTGCTTCACAGGTTGAGCCCGGCACGGGCATTCTTGGAGCTCTGACCTCCTTGGCTCCGCCGAAATTGACCAATACGGACCGGCTTGAGCTGATCGAGCGGTTTATACCGAATCTGACCTTTCAAGAGGCCTATGAACTGACCGGCAGACACCTGAATGTTTCAATCGCTCCGGTTGAAGCGCATCAGACTTCACGCCTGTTGAATGCGGTCACTTCACCAAATGTATTTGTCCGTGAAGCGGTCATGGCCTCTACGGCGTTGCCCGGTGCTTTTCCTCCGCAGGTGCTTTATGCCAAAAATGATCACGGCGAGCGTCAGGCCTATTTGCCCAGTCGCATGTGGGTTGATGGCTCCGTGAGCGATGATCTGCCAGCCAAGCGACTTGCCCGTTTGTACGGCGTTAACCACTATCTGGTGAGTCAGACCTTACCTCATGTATTGCCTTTTGCTACTGGCGGAAAGCGTGGTTCCGGTGCGGCATCCAAATTGAAAACGGCGGCGATTAATACCTCCAGAGTCTGGCTAAATACCTACCTCGATATTCTGCAGAAGCCTCTTTCAAGGCGTCCGATGTTGAGTCGTGTTTCCAATACGTTGTTGTCTGTGGTTAATCAGGACTACTTTGGTGATATCAATATTTTGCCGTCAACGCGCTTCTTTAATCCGTTCAAGATTTTGCATCATCTATCGGTGGAGGATGTACAGAGGCTGATGTTGATGGGTGAGCGCTGCACCTGGCCAAAATTGGAAATGATCCGTACTCAAACCAAGATTGGTCACTCTCTCGAAGAAATCCTGAAGGTCTATGAAGGGGATTACGTCGCCAGTCACAATCAGAATCTCAGCGGAATCAAGCCGCCGATGAGTAAAGTTGCTGGATGATTTTCCTTTCAACAAAAAAGCCGGAGTAGATGCTCCGGCTTTTTTGTTCCTACCTCACTCGAATTCTATCCAGGTGGTTTTCAGTTCCGTGTAATCGTCAAAGGCGTGAATGGACTTGTCGCGGCCATTACCGGATTGTTTGAATCCGCCGAAGGGTACGGTGATATCACCGCCAAAGTAGTTATTAATGCCCATGGTACCGACTTGGACCTGTTCGGCTACTTTGATGGCTGTATTGATGTTGTTGGACCAGACGGCCCCGGCCAGACCGAAGATCGAGTCGTTGGCAATTTCCACGGCCTCTTCGGCGGTGCGGAATTTGATGACGGACATAACCGGCCCAAAAATTTCTTCCTGGGCAATGCGGTGCTGATTATTCACGCCTGTGAAAATGGTGGGCTCGTGGTAGTAGCCTCCGGGGGTGACTTCGATGGCCTTCCCACCAAACTCAAGCTTGCAGCCTTCATTCAGGCCGATCTGTACGTATTCAGCAACGGTGTTGTATTGACCCTGGTCGACCATGGGGCCCATGGTGGTGTTGGGGTCGAGTGGGTTGCCAGGCATCCAGTCTCGAGCATGTTGAATGACTTTTTCTATAAATTCGTCATGAATGGATTCTTCCACCAGTAGGCGAGTGCCCGCCGTACAGGTTTGTCCGCCGTTATAAAATACAGCGGTGGCTGCCATGGAAGCGGCTTTGTCCAGGTCGGCGTCAGCAAAAACGATGTTGGGGCTTTTCCCGCCCAGCTCTAGAAAAGTTCGTTTGAGGTTGGATTGGCCGGAATATTCCATCAATTGCTTACCCACCGGGGTTGAACCGGTAAAAGTCAGGCCGTCGATATCCATGTGGGTGGCGATATAGGCGCCTAATTTACCTCCGGGGCCGGGTAAAATCTGCAGTGCGCCATCAGGCAGACCGGCTTCGGTTGCCAATTGGGCGATGCGGATGGCGGTCAACGGGGTGTTAGAGGCCGGTTTGACGATGACCGAGTTGCCTGTTGCCAGAGAGGGGGCAATTTTCCATGCCGTTGTTGACAGGGGGAAGTTCCAGGGCACGATGGCCGCGACGACACCCAGAGGAAGCCGGGTGATCAGGCTCAAGGTGCCTTTGGGAGTCGCTGATATCTCTTCATAAACCTTGTCGATGGCTTCGCCAGTCCAGCGAATGGTGCGGGCGGCTGAGGGAACGTCTACGCCTGTGGTGTCTGCAATGGGTTTGCCGACATCGAGGCACTCTAACAGTGCGAGTTCGTCGGCATTGGCCTCTATCAGTTCGGCCCAGCGAACCAGCACCATCTTTCGTTCTGCCGGGGACATATCGGCCCAGATGCCGGATTCAAAGGTCTGCCGGGCTATGGCAATGGCTTTGTCGGCATCGGCTGTGTCGCAGTTGGCGACGTCGGCCAGTTTTTCGCCTGTGGCTGGGTTGTAAGTTGGACGCGTATCCCCCGAGATGGCGTGTACGTAACGACCGTTGATAAAGGCTCTGCCTTCGATGGTGAGGGTTGCGGCTTGTTGTTGCCAGTCTTGCAGTGTGAGTTCGCTCATGGTGTTACCTAGGGTAGTTTTGGGGCGGGGTTATCAAATAAGCCCCTCTTCGTCATCCCACAGATTGCTTTCCGGTGTCTGCAGGCTATTACGCAGTTTTTCCCGGTTGAGTAATTTTAGCTGAACTGCCGGAGGTAATTCAGTAAACATGATGGTGTTTTTGTGGATCAGGAGTTGCACCAGGTCTTCGATCACCCGGGTAATTTCCAGATCAGTCTCGGCCAGTGCCTGACGGGCCCCGTGGATATCGGTTTCGGCAATAAATGCCGCGACTTCCGGGTGATCAGGCCCCAGAAACTCGGCGTTGTCATGGGGGGCTTCCCTCAAAAGGGCCATGATGTGCTTGTCCTTGTTGCGAACCACGTAGGGCATCGCGGGTCTCCTTGCTGGTTTTTGGGTGAGTGTAGCGGAAAACAGCTTTTATGTGATGGCTCTTTCTGCCGATAACCCGAGCTGGTGGCTTGGTTTCGGTCTATTCTGTGGGGAAGTTGATATAAATCGACCGCAGGGTCAGTGGTTAATTGTCTTTAGGCGGTATGTTGAATAAAATGCCGTCACTAATCTTTTGGGGGCGTGTCCGTTTGAGGCTTTGGGCTGCAAATGGCGCGATGCGTGTACACATCAAATGATACTGCATATGAAAAGGATATCTAAGCATATCACCGGACTGTTGTTGGCCTCGGGAATGGCCGGCGCCTTTGCGTCAGCTCCGGTAAGTACGTTGCGAGAAGCTCTGGTGGAGGCTATGACTGAGTCTCCGGATGTTATGGCCAGTTGGTATGACCTGCGAGCGTCTGTCGAAGAGCAGCGTGTGGCCCAGGGGGGGGTACTACCCAAGTCTTGACCTGGATGCCACGGCGGGCAGGGAGAAAATTGATACTCCCAATACCTCGAGTGATGCCTATCACCCTGACAGTACCCGACTGACGCTGACTCAAATGTTGTTTGATGGCTTCTCCACCCGCAATGAGGTGGCCCGGTTGGGGTTTGAAAAGCTGGCCAGTTATTACGATTTTCAACAGACGGCGGAAGAAACCGCTCTGGAAGTGATTCAGGCTTACCACGATGTTATCCGCTATCGTGAACTGGTCAATCTCGCCAAGGAAAATTACATTCAACACCGGTTGGTCTTCGATGATATTCAGGAGCGGGTAACATCCGGTCTTGGTCGTCGGGTTGACCTTGAACAGGCCACGGGTCGTTTGGCCTTAGCTGAATCGAATCTGTTGACCGAGCGAACCAATTTGCACGATGTGACCATTCGCTTTCAGCGTCTGGTGGGTGTGGCGCCGGCTGATTTACTTGAAACCATCGAGTTGCCGGTTGATTTGATTCCAGAATCGCAGCTGGACGCGCTGGAAAAAGCCTATCTGAATAATGCGCAATTGAGTGCTGCGATCGAGCGAATTCGAGCCGTTCGTGCGGAAATGAAGCGCAAGAACTCGGCCATGATGCCGCGTCTGGATCTGCGTTTGCGTCAGGAGCTGGATCACGATACCGATGGCGTAGAGGGCCGATTTGAAGAGCAGGCAGTTGAATTGGTGCTGTCTTACAATCTCTACAATGGTGGCTCGGACAGCGCATCCAAACGCCAGTCTTTCGAGTTGCTGAATCAAGCCAAATCGTTGCGCGATAAAGCCTGTCGGGATGTGCGGCAGGAAGTGCTGATTGCGCACAATGATATTGGTGCTCAACAGCAACAGGTTGCCTATCTCGATCGCAATCAGGCGGCCATTGGTAAGGCGCGTCAGGCTTATCGCAAGCAGTTTGATATTGGTCAGCGAACCCTGCTGGATTTACTTGATACTGAAAATGAATATTTTGAAACCCGGCGTACACTGGTTAATGCGGAAACTGACCTGATTCTGGCCCGTGCCCGCACCCTTGAAGCCATGGGTGTTCTGCTTCGGGCTTTCTCCCTGCGGCCTGAGGTGCTGAGTCGAATGGAAGCGCTGGAGCTGTTTGACGATGATGATCGTCGTTCCATGCTGGGGCGCTGTGAAATTGAGGCTCCGCAACTACAGACGGTTGATAATGATCAATTGCTATCCGAGCTGTTCGACGATCCCCGATTCCGTAAGAATGAAGCCGGCAAGGCTGCTTTTAATCTGGACGTGAAGTTTGCTTACAATTCTTCGGTTGTCTCACCCGATGAAGATCAGCGTTTGCGCGAAGCCGCCGAATTCTTGCAGAAGTACCCTCGTTTGACTGGTGTGATTGAAGGTCATACCGACGATGTTGGTTCGGAAAACTATAACAAGGCTCTGTCTCAGAGTCGGGCAGTGGCTGTGCGTGATTATCTGGTAAATAAGCTGGGGGTTGCGTCATCGCGATTGCAGGCTGTTGGCTATGGTGAATCCCGACCCATGGCCAGTAACGATTCCGACTCGGGTAGAAGCATCAATCGCCGGGTAGAGCTGGTCCTTGAGACAGAGGTTCCCGCGCGTAAGCCAAGGCTGTCGGACTTTACCGATTTTCGTTATGACGAAGACAAGGATAAGTTGCAGACTTCAGACAGCCTGCACAATGGTTGGCAATATTAATCTGACGGCACCGGTTATTGCCCTAGTTGGTCGCGGTTTGCAGGTTTAAGGCAAGCCGTTCAATCATAAATGCATAAATCCAGGGATTGAATGAAACACCCGAATAGTGATCATCTGCTTGAGTGCCTGATTTTTTTAAGCCGCTACCACGGTAATGCGGTAACGGCCGATGCCTTGCTGGCCGGGTTGCCTGTTGTAGATGGCCGTCTGACCCCGGAGCTCTTTTCCCGTGCGGCCACTCGCTGCGGCCTTTCCAGTAAAATACTGCAGCGTCCCCTGTCACATATTTCTGATTCTCTGCTGCCTGCGGTTCTTATATTGCATGATGAGCAGGCCTGTTTGCTGATGGGATGGTCTGAATCTGGCGATGCCTTGATCGTCGATCCCCTGAAATCGAGTGAGTCAGTAACGATGAGTCGGGAGGAACTGGCGCAGCGTTACACCGGTAGGGCGTTACTGGCGCGGCCTCAATTTGAGTTTGATGAGCGTGCACCAATCCTGCAATCCCACAAGACCAGTCACTGGTTCTGGAGTGTCTTCTTCGAAAACAAGCGGCTCTACCGCGATGTGCTGGTGGCGGCGTTTCTGATCAATGTTTTTGCCCTGGCGCTGCCCATCTTTACCATGAATGTCTACGACAGGGTGGTGCCCAATTACGCCCTGGAAACCCTGTGGATGCTGGCGATTGGCGTGGTTCTGGTGTTGCTGGGTGACTTGTCACTGAAAACCCTGCGAGGCTATTTTATCGATCTGGCCGGACGCCGTGTGGATACCAAGTTGACCGCGACCATTATGGAGCGGGTGTTGGGGATGCGTCTTGAACACAAACCTCAGTCAGTAGGGTCTTTTGCATCCAATTTGCGTTCATTCGAAGTGATCCGCGAATTTATGAGTTCGGCCGCACTGGCCACACTGATTGATTTCCCGTTTGTACTGGTGTTTATGGCAGTGTTGATGTGGATTTCCCCTTGGCTGGTGCTGCCGCTGTTGGTGGGAATGGTGATCATCATTGTCTATGCCTTTTCGACTCAGGCAAAAATGGAAGAATTGACGGAAACCACCTACCGGACCTCAGCCATGCGTAATGCGGTTCTGGTTGAGGGGTTGAGTGGATTGGAGACGGTCAAGGCGCTTGCAGCCGAAGGTAATATTCAGCGCCGCTGGGAGCGCTCGGCAGAATTTCTGGCACGCGTAGGCTCCCAGTTAAAATTGTTGTCCTCTTCCAATGGCAATGTGGCAGCCTGGACCCAGCAGGCGGTTTCCGTGGCGATTATTGTCACTGGTGTCTACCTGATTGCGGCTGGTGAGTTGACCATGGGTGGCTTGATTGCCGCCTCGATGCTGACGGGTCGTGCCATGGCGCCTCTGGGGCAGGTGGCGGCATTAACCACACAATTGCATCACGTCAAAACCGCCTTTGAGTCCCTTGATGGCATTATGGCTCAGGAAATTGAGCGTCCCGAAGGCAGTCATTTTCTGTCGAGAAAAAACTTTACCGGGCAGATAGAGTTTCGCAATGTCAGTTTTGCTTACCCCGGTTCTGAAGTGAAAGCCCTGAACAATGTTTCCTTTATCATTAAGCCCGGTGAAAGCGTTGCGGTGCTTGGGCGCATCGGGTCTGGCAAGACGACCCTGCATAAATTGGTGATGGGCTTGTATCAGCCTACCGAAGGGGCGGTATTGATTGACGGTATTGATGTGCGCCAGTTGGATCCGGCTGAATTGCGCCGGCATATCGGTTATGTGCCCCAGGATGTCACGCTGTTTTACGGCAGCCTGCGAGAGAACATTGTGATGGGGAATCCGCAGGCCACCGACGATGACGTGATCAAGGCTGCTGAATTTGCCAATCTGAACGATTTTGTAAACGCTCATCCTCAGGGATTCGATATGCCGGTGGGTGAGCGCGGTGAGTTCTTATCCGGAGGGCAGAGGAAATCCGTGTCGCTGGCTCGCTCACTGGTGAATGATCCGACCATGCTTTTGCTTGATGAGCCTACAGGCTCCATGGATCAGTCCACGGAATCCTGGGTGCGGGAGCAGTTGAGTGGTTATGCCAGCGATAAAACCCTGCTGATGGTGACTCACAGGACTACCTTGTTACCTTTGGTTGACCGCATTCTGGTGGTCGATAAAGGGCAGATAGTTGCTGACGGTCAGCGGGACAAGGTTGTTGAGGCGCTGCGTCAGGGGCGCATAGGGAAGGTGGTATGACTCGACAACTTGGCGGTGTTTGGTTGTGGTTCAGCAAAATCTGGAAAAAGCTTCAGGCCAAAATGGTGGCCTGGGTTGAGCTGGTATTTGATCGCTATGTCCCCGCGGATGATGGTTCGGTGGCGGATTGGCTGGAGGGGGCTGATCGCGCCATTCTCGATCAGGAGCCGGTTCGCACTCGCGCTCTGTTGTATACCATTGTCGCGTTTGTGTTGGCTTTGCTGATCTGGGCTGCTTTTGCTGAAGTCGACGAAGTGACTCGGGGTGAAGGTCGGGTTATTCCCTCGACTCAGGTGCAGATTCTGCAGTCGCTTGATGGTGGTGTTGTTACCCAGATTCATGTTCGCGAAGGTGAAATTGTCGAGCCAGGGCAGCTGTTGGTGAATCTCGATGCCACCCGATTCGAATCCACTTTGCGTGAGAATCAGGCTGAAGTCATGGCGTTGAAGGCCAAGGCCGAACGTTTGCGGGCCGTTGCTGAAGATCGTGATTATGTTCCTTCCGAAGAACTGCAGCAGCTGGCGCCGGAGCTGATTGAGCAGGAGATGGCTCTGTTTGCCTCCAGTCGCGATGAGTTAATTGCCGAAAAGGCGATTGCCAGTCAGCAGCTGATTCAGCGTCAGCAGGAGTTGGTGGAAATTACATCGCGCCGTGATGAGGCGGCCAAAGCATTTGAGCTGGCCAGCAGAGAGTTGATTGTGACTCGCCCGCTTATGGCTTCGGGGGCAGTGTCCGAAGTGGAGTTGCTGAGGCTTGAACGCGAAGTGTCAAGCCTGCGCGGTGAGCGGGATCAGGCCCGAGCCCAGGTCAAGTCTGTTCAGTCCGCCATTGCAGAGGCTATTCAGAAGCGCGACGCGGTGGAGCTGGAGTTTAAAAACAGGATTCGCGAAGAGTTGTCGACTACCGCGGCCCGCCTCAGTACCTTGCAGGAGTCCAAGCTGGGGTTGTCCGACCGGGTTAAAATGACGGAGGTTCGCTCGCCGGTGCGGGGTACCATTAAACGCCTCTATTTTAATACCATTGGTGGTGTTGTAACGCCCGGCAAAGAGGTGGTGGAGATTGTTCCCCTCGATGACAGTCTGTTGCTTGAGGCGCGAATTAAACCACAGGATATTGCCTTTCTGGGTCCCAATCAGGAGGCCATGGTCAAATTCACCGCCTACGATTTTGTCGTCTACGGCGGCCTGGAAGCTGTAGTTGAGCATATTGGCGTTGATACCGAGATGGATGAAGATGGCAATCCCTATTATCCGATTCACGTCAGAACCCATGAGGCCAGCTTGGGTGAAGATATGCCGATTATCCCCGGGATGGTGGCGCAGGTGGATATTCTGACGGGTAAGAAGACCATTCTTGCCTATTTGTTAAAACCGGTCTCCAGGGCCAGGCAATACGCATTGACCGAGCGCTAATGAATCACGTTTTTATTTCCAGTTTGGCCAAACCTCTTTCGCGCTGGCTCCAAGCATTTCCCGATCTTGTTCATGTGGCCCCTGAGTCAGCCATTGATGGTGCCGATCTTGTCTGGCTTGATGCAGCGAGTTTAAAGGCTGCTCTGCCGGAGATGATGGTGCGCCTGCAATTGATCCAGCGTCGTTTTGTTGTGCTGGATGCGGTTCCCGATGATGACGCTGCCATTAAGGCCGTTCAGTCAGGCGCCTGCGGTTATGCTCACCGTCACGCTAAGCCGGCGCAACTTGAAGAGATTGCTGCTGTGGTTGATGCCGGAGGTTTGTGGGTTGGTCCGTCGGTCATGCAGAAGGTGATGCAGATATCGAAGTTTGTTGCCCGCGAGGCTGCCAGTGTCGGTGTTGATACGGATCTCTCTGTATTAACTGAGCGTGAGCTGGCCGTGGCTCAGGAGGTGGGTAAAGGTCTGAATAATCGTGAAATAGCACAAGTGCTTGGTGTTACCGAGCGCACGGTCAAGGCGCACCTTACTGTTGCCTTTGAAAAGCTGGCGGTCCGTGATCGTGTCCAGCTGGCTCTGTTAATGAATGGTATTTCTATCTAAATAAGTCTTCGTTATCGCGGCAATCACATATGCTTTGCCCATCATTGCGACAGACTTTTGCTACTGCAAAGTTTGCATACATACCATTCATGGCAATAACGAGCGAAGTGAGGATGTAATCCCCTCTCTTATTGCCCTTTTGTACAATGTACCTCTTCTTGTATCCCCCTAAAATATCTGCCAATTGTCGGAAAACCCCTTTCCGTCGCATCAGCTTATGCAAATTGGACAGACATTATGGCCTCTTCCACTCCCATCGCTACCGTTATTTCCGTCATCGGTAAAGCCTACGCTCGCAATGAAAATGGTGAAGTCCGGGAAATCCTGCCCGGCGATGTACTGTTTGAAGGCGAGGTGGTCTTTACCTCTGTTGGTGGTCGGGTCGAGCTGGATATGAAAGATGGCGACCGACTGGATGTGGATGACATCACCGATGTTGCCATGACCCCGGATTTACTCGACAGCGCTCCCCGTGCCGATCAGGCCGCCATAGAAGAACAGACCGTAGCCAATATTTTTAAAGCTTTGGATGAAGGCAAAGAGCTAAGTGAGGTTCTGGCTGAATTGGATGCTACTGCTGCCGGTGCTGGTGGTGTTGCTGGTGAAGGTCACGGGTTTGTTCGTTTGGGCAGAATCGTCGAACTGATTGACCCGGCGACGATTGCTACCAGTAATGAAGGCAGTGAAGAAGACTTTATTGATCCTGATGGTGGGGATGTTTCCACATCTGGCGTAAACGGTGCGAACGAGACGCCACCGACAGTGACGGTGAGCGACGACGATGGCGCGGTGACGGCGGCGGATAACAGTGTCGAGGAAGCGACGGGCGCGACGATCACGGGGACGGTGAATGTGACGTCGAGCACGGCGATCACGGCGCTGACGGTAGATGGTGAGGACATAACGGGCGCGGATGGCACGGCGGCGAATAACGTCGTGATCGTAGGCGATGAAGGCACGTTGACGATCACGAACTACAACGCGGCGACAGGTGTTATCAGCTACAGCTACGAAGAAGACGGAGATGCGGAAACGCACAACGCGTCGAACGACAACGTTCTGGACAGCTTCACGGTGTCGGTGACCGACAGTGACGGTCAGACGGATACAGACAGTCTGGATATCCAGATCCTGGATACGACGCCAGATGCGGGTGATGACAGCGCGAGCATCACCGAAGATGAGGTATCGGTGACCGGCACGGTCGTGACGAACGACAGTGCGGTGGATGTGACGGCGAGCCCGGTGACGGCGTTCAGTGGCGATCTGACGTACGGTTCGCTGGTGCTGAACAGCAACGGCAGTTACACCTATAGCCTGGATAACAGCAATCCGTTGGTGCAGGCGCTGAATGCGAGCAGCACGGCGCTGACCGACAGTTACACCTACACCTACACGGACGCGGATGGTGATGAGACGACGGCGACGTTGACGATCACGATCAACGGTGCGAACGAGACGCCACCGACAGTGACGGTGAGCGACGACGATGGCGCGGTGACGGCGGCGGATAACAGTGTCGAGGAAGCGACGGGCGCGACGATCACGGGGACGGTGAATGTGACGTCGAGCACGGCGATCACGGCGCTGACGGTAGATGGTGAGGACATAACGGGCGCGGATGGCACGGCGGCGAATAACGTCGTGATCGTAGGCGATGAAGGCACGTTGACGATCACGAACTACAACGCGGCGACAGGTGTTATCAGCTACAGCTACGAAGAAGACGGAGATGCGGAAACGCACAACGCGTCGAACGACAACGTTCTGGACAGCTTCACGGTGTCGGTGACCGACAGTGACGGTCAGACGGATACAGACAGTCTGGATATCCAGATCCTGGATACGACGCCAGAGGCAGAGAATGATAACGACAACGTTGGTTACGGCGGGATTGCAGTCGGTAATGTGATTACTGGCTACGGTACCGATGCCAGTGGTGCGGATACTCTTGGTGCCGATCCCGCGACTATCGTGGAAGTAACTTACGACGGCGTGACTTACGATACTGACAGTGCCGAATATGACAGTGCTTCATCTTCCTGGATTATTCCTTCGGATCACGGCAGTTTGTCGATTGGTCAGGACGGCTCTTATACCTACACTTCAGCAGAACCGCTGCAAGTCACCACTGTCAACGCCAGTGGTAATACGGGAGGCAACTGGAATTCTCAGGGCATCTCGTACTTTGGATTTGCAGATGGTGATAACGATCTGTTTACAACTGGCGCAGCCATCGGCGGTTTGGATTTATCGGAGTTGAATGCGGCCGCCACCTCCGTGGTCACGGATGATTCCAATGGTCTTGCCATTGATGGTTCTCAGGAACGGATACAGGTCAATGAGCACCTGGTGCTTGAATTGGCTGATGAGCCGAATGCGGTCACCGTTACCCTAGGCAGTCTGGGGAATTCTGAAGCCGCGGCTTGGCATGTTTATGCTCAGGATGGTACCTATCTGGATTCAGGTGTTCTCAACGGTAATAGCAGTCAAGGCGGTGTATTCACCATTCAGCCGTCAGCTCCGGATGGTTTCAAGTACATCGTCTTTACCGGTATCGACAGTGGCGATTATTTCCGGGTTGAGGGACTGAGCTATCAGTTGATTGAGCCTCCGGTCGGTATTAACGATGAGGTGTTTGGTTATGTTCTGGAAGACATAGATGGCGATCGCAGCTCCGCTGATCTGACCATTACACATGATCTGACGATTAGCGTGGCTGATGATACCGCGACGGTTTATGAAGCGGGTCTGGCCAATGGTACCGATGCTGGTAATGCTGCCATTACTTACAGTGGTAATTTACTGGACAATGATTCAGGCATCAGTGCCAGTGCCACTATTACTTCGATTACCTCCGATGGTAATACAGATAGCTCCACAGCCGATGGCGTGCTTACCGTTACGACTGAGTTCGGCACCATTACTGTCTACACTCAGGATGGCAGTGGTTATCGGGCAGGGGATTATGTCTATACCCTTACGGATAATAGTCTCGATGGTGATGCCGCTTTTGATCAGGTTACTTATACCGTATCGGATGGCGTTAACAGCGATAGCGGTAATCTGACCATCAATATTGTCGATGATGCGCCCAATCAGGTGCCGGATATAGAGCAGAGTCTGGCAGCCGATGGCACATTGCAAACCACCAATCTTATTCTGGTGCTCGACGTATCCGGCAGTATGGATACAGTCCTCAATGGTCGCAGCTATCTTGAAATCGCTGTGGACGCGTTGACCCAGTTAATTCAACGGGTGGATGATATTGGCAACGTCAATGTTCAGATTGTCGACTTTGCCGCATCGACCAATGCAACGCCTTGGTACAGTGATGACATTAATTCCGCAATTGACTATCTGAATACGCTCGATGCAAATGGCGGTACTCGCTATGACGCGGCTTTGAATACGGTCATTAATAACAGTGGCGTGCAACCTGCCGCTGACCAGACTTTGCTGTACTTCGTGTCTGATGGTGAACCCAATGATGGTTACGGCGTGGACGATACGGTTTCCTATAACGGTCAGACCGGTGTGGCCGCCTGGGAATCCTATGTGCAGGATAATATCGATATTGCCTACGGCATTGGTATTGGCGGTGCTGCACTGGATGATTTGCAGGATGTGGCCTATCCAAACACCAACGCCGATGGTGAGGCCGAACCTTACGCTCAGGTTATTGATGATGCGGAAGGCCTGGCGGGAACTCTGCTCGACAGTTTTGATAATAATCTGATCAGTGGTTCGTTTGGCTTTGCCGGTTCACAGGGCACTACAGGGTTCCTGATCGGCGCGGACGATGGTTACATTGCGTCTATCCAGATCGATGGCACGCAGTATGACTACGATCCAAGTGGCTCAGATTCGGTCGTAATTACCACTCAGTTAGGTGGTGAACTGACCATCAATTTTGTCACAGGCGAATACAGTTATCTGCTGGAAGTCGAAACCGAAGTGTTGGGGCAGCAGGAAGTATTTATTGCTACTGTGACGGATAACGACGGTGATACCAGCGATGTTACTGTTCGCCTGAACGTCGATTACACCCCAGGTCTCGATGCTGATCGCGATGTTATTGTTACCAACGCCGCTACCGGAGACAGTCTTGATATCTCTGATAAGGCGCTCTTGAATAACGATTCGGTAACTGAGCAGGTCTCCATCAGCAACGTGGCTCCGGCCGTCGGCACCGATTTAACGGTAGGTACTGATGGTTTGACTCTGACAGATATTGCAGACGGTGAGGGCTTCGATTACACCCTGTCGAACGCGGCTCAATCGGATACAACCGGTGTAACTGTAGAGCAGGTCAACAGCAATAAGCTGACAGGTAACTACCGTGATGAAATCCTGATCAATACCCGCAATGCTGCTGGCAATAATGTTGTGACAGCGACTGTTAATGCCGGTAATACTTTCGCTCAGACAAATCAAATCGGTTTCCGTTTTGATCAGGCTATGGCGGGGATGTCGATTTTGGCGATTACCCTGGATCTGCAAGCCGGAACTGATGGAAACGCCATTTTCGATACCGCCGGTGATGGCAGTTCAGCACCACAAATTGGTGGCAGTACCTCCGGTATCAATTCCAGTAATGTCAGCTTTAATGCGCCTGATGCCAGTTCGACCCTGACGGTTAACTTTGCCAATGGTGAATTTACCCAGGGCGATGAATTCTGGTTTGGTGTGGATACGGACAATCTTGGTGGCAACGAAGGCTCAGACTTCGGGGATGCCGGTGTTCAGGTAACCATTACCTACAGTGACGGTTCGTCGGTGTCAGGTGTGTACGTGACCAATGCCGATGGCAGTTCATCCGTTGTTATTGACGACCAGGTCATTATTGATGGTGGGGCCGGTGATGATACTCTCATCGGCAGTGCTGCCAATGAGACTCTGATCGGTGGCGAAGGTGATGACTTGCTGATTGGCGGAGCCGGAGATGATTCCATGTCCGGTGGTACCGGCAGTGACGAATTCCTGTGGATCAGAGAGGATTATGATCAGGCGCTTCAAGCGGCCAGTGTGGAACAGGACACCATTAGTGACTTTACTCTCGGATTGGGTGGTGATGTTCTGAATATTGGCGATCTGTTGCCAGACGACATTGAGCAGGATGATCTTGCGGATTACCTGACCTTCGCTTCCGACGGTAATGGCGGCACCGTGGTTACCGTCGATGCTGATGGAACGGGTACTGATGCCTCTGCATTGCAAATCAATCTGACGGACGTCGATTTTGGTTCTTACGCAGATCAGGCCGCGATCATTAATCAGTTGCTGGATGACGGCAATCTGAATGTTGATTAAGTCTCCTGCTGGTATACCCCTTGCCGTGTAAGCGGGGAGGGGTGACAGCCTGACATGGCCGTAATAAAAAAGGGGCGCACCTTGCGGAGCGCCCCTTTTTTTAGATCCCTCACATGGGTTCGGGATGACAGTGTATTTGTTTGTTAGGCGTATTTTCGCCAGCTTAAGTTTGCCTGATAGCGCTCCAGATAAACGTATTCCGGGCGTTTGGATGAAGGGTGTTCCGGGTGAAAGAAGGTGTGATGATCCTCCGTTGAGCCCAGATACTCCCAGCATTTGCCGCGGTTGATACACAGTGGATCGCCCTTGTTGAGCCAGTGGGCAGAAAGTTCTTCCCACATTTCAGACCATTCACTGTCGGTTGCGTCGAGATATTCCATAGGCCCCCTCCTATTGGTAAATCGCGCGAATTCACAGTTATTTTAGTTTTTTAATTTTCTGTGTCAACAATGTTTTGTAACCTATTGTTTTTATTGTATTTTACATAATAAATTTATGGCCATTTTGCTTTAGCCAAAGGCGTTGTGTGGCATAATCCGGGGCGATTTCGGCAACTTGTTGCCAGAAATCAGAACTGTGATTGGGATGGCACAGGTGGCTGACTTCGTGAGCGATCAGGTAGTCGATGACATTTCGGGGCGCCATCATGATCAGCCAGTTGTATTGGATAACACCCTGGCTGGTGCAGTGCCCCCACTTGGTTTTGGTTCGGCGAAAACGGATATCGGCAACCTGCTGTCCAATTTGTCGAGCCATCCGAATCGTCATTGGCCCCATATATTCCTCGGCCTGATGCTGATACCAACGGCTAAGGCGTTTGCGGACTTGCTCTGCTGTAACCGTCTCCGGTGAGCCCGACATGGATAGATGCAGCGTCTGATTGTTGATTTGTGCTTGTTTTCTTGAGTTATACAGCAACTTCAATGTGAGTTGGCTGCCCATAAAGGGCCAGAGCTCACCGTCGCTAAACTGCGGTTGAGGTATTTCTTCGGATCTCTGGTTCTGTTGCTGCAGCTTGTCGTTTATCCAATGGCGTTTATGACGAACCCATTGGTGCAGTTCCTCAGTTCGGGCGCCAAAGGGGGCGGCGACAGTTACAGTCTGGTTTTTGATTTCGATGGCGGCCGTTTTTCGCTGGGAAAACCGAATCTGATAGTCAAAGCCCAGCTCTGGCGCGGCTTGTATGGTCTGCCGTATGGGTTTTTTACGAGTCTTTTTAAACATGCGCGGAGCATAGCAGCAGGGGCAAGGTCATAGCTACCGAGCCAATTCGGCTGTGACAAAAAAACAGTCTTGACCTTGCAGTAACTTTAAGGTTTATCTTTAACTTATTGTCAGGTTGATTCATTGGAGATAAACGTGAATATCAGTCAGGCGGCGAAGATTTCAGGATTGCCCGCACAAACCGTCCGCTATTACGAGTCTATTGGTCTGGTGAGTCCAGCACGAATGGCGCACAACGGTTATCGCTCATTTTCAAAAAGCGATGTTGATCGCCTGTGCTTTTTAAAACAGGCCAAAACCACCGGTTTCAGCCTGGAAGAGAGCCGCGACCTTCTGGCGCTTTATGAAAACGCGGACCGCCGCAGTCAGCATGTAAAACAACTGGTGCTGGATAAGCTGTCACGACTGGATCAGCAGATTGAAGAATTAATGGCGATGCGGCAAACCCTGAGCGAGTTAGCTGAGGGCTGTCAGGGCGATGAACAACCCAATTGTCATATTATCAACCAGTTGGCAGAGCAGGGAGGTGCCGGCCATGAGTGAATGCTGCAAAGCGAAGGCCGTGGCCGAGGCAAAGGCTCTGGAAGAATCGCAGTCCAAAAGTCATTCCAGTTCCTGTTGTGCCTCTGAGGCAAAAGTTGAATCAACAGCTGACAGTTGCTGTGGGTCACAACCCCAAAGTGCCGCCACCAGCTGTTGCGATACTCCGGCAGAGGGCAAGGCATCGTTTGACTGGCTGTTATGGGGCAGTCTGACGTTTGTAATTATTAACTATGCCATCCATTTGTCAGGCTATGAGGCCATTCCCCATTGGTTGATGATGATGAGTCATGGCGTCTTCGAACTGATGAATACCATGTGGTGGGGGGTGCTTGCCGCGGCGGTTTTTGTCGGTGTGCTGGGCCGTGTACCTCAGGAAATGGTGTTGTCGGTACTTGGAAAAGGCGGAACCTTTATTGGGTTGGTGCGCGCAACTCTGGCGGGTGTGCTGATGGATTTGTGCAGCCACGGCATTCTGATGGTGGGGATGAAACTCTATCAGCGAGGTGCCAGCCTGGGGCAGGTGATGGCGTTTCTGATTGCCAGCCCCTGGAATTCGCTGTCACTGACCATCATTCTGGTGACGCTTATTGGTTTGCCATGGACTCTGGCTTTTATTGGCTTGTCTCTGGTGATTGCTCTGGTCAGCGGTGCCATCTTTGATTTTCTCGTGGGACGTGGCTCTTTGCCGGATAATCCCAATAAACAGGAATTGCCTGAGGGCTATCGGTTTTGGCGGGAAGCTGGCAACGCTTGGCGTCAAATCCAGTGGAGCCCCGGCCTGATTGGCCAGGTCTTATGGGAGGGCATTCGCGGTTCGCGGATGGTGATTCGCTGGTTGTTATTTGGGGTGCTGTTGGCAACCGTTTTACGCAGCTTTGTCAGTCTGGAAGATTTTCAAACATGGTTTGGCCCAACCGCACTGGGGTTGTTGGTGACCATGTTGGCGGCCACCATTATTGAAGTCTGCTCGGAAGGGAGTACACCCATTGCCGCCGATGTGATGAACCGGGCGAATGCGCCGGGTAATGGTTTTGCGTTTCTGATGACAGGGGTGGCCACCGATTACACCGAGGTCATGGTGATTAAAGACACCACCAAATCCTGGAAGATCGCTCTGTTCCTGCCCCTTATCACGGTGCCACAGGTGGCAGCGATTGCGCTGATTTTAAATTCGATCGGTATGTAAATTGAACCAGTAATTTAATCGAACTGGCTGTAAAAACAGCAGCTTAGAGAGCTGTCTAATTCTTGCGCTAAATCTCCAGAGCGCGCCGTTTGTGGCTTTGGTCCGGTTACCAAAAAGCTGTCCTCAGAGTTATCCACAGATTCTGTGGACAGCCATTTTTTACTGACTGGGGAGGCTTATCGCCCGGCAGTTTTATCTGTCAGCAACCCGGGGAATGGACTCAGCGCATATCAAACCGCTCGTTGTGCCATTGGTAGCCGTTCATACCCAGTTGTCGCAACTGACTTCGTAGCGCTTTCAGCATGGGCTTCGGACCGCAGGCAAAGATCTGGTAATTGCGCAGGGGTTGATCAATGCACTGTTTGATTTTTTCCCCAGTTAAACGCCCGGAAGTCTTATCGGTGGTGTCAATTGCATGCAATTTGACAGTCTGCAAAGGACTTTGCAATTTGACCAGATAGGGGGCGAACTGTCGGAATAATTGCCCTTCACCACTGTAAAACAGATGGATTTCTTGTGTCGGTTGTTCGATAGAGTTCAGACGCAGCGCTTTCAGCCAAGCCAGAAATGGCGTAATACCGATGCCACCTGCAAGCCAGATTTGAGGTTTTTCATGGACCCGATGCTTGTAGAGTCGGCCATAGGGACCATCTACCTGAACCGTCTGTCCCAGTTCAATGCTTTGTTGTAATTCACTGGTGTGATCGCCCAGCGCCCGAATAACGAATACCAGTTTGTCCCCGCTTCCTGAAGAGGCGATGGTGTAAGGATGAAATTCGTTAACGCCTTTTAAATTAAAATCCACATAGGCAAATTGTCCCGGTTGATGTTTGACTGTTTTATCACTGCGAGGAGCCAGAGTGACTTCAACTGCGCCATCGAGTTGCACCAATTTGACCACCTTGTAGGAGTTTATATGGCGCTTGTATAACAGTATTTTGTAGACCCAGCTGCCAACTCCCAATGCGGAGATGGCCAATAACACGTATCCAGTCAGGCTGTTGATGGTAAAGGGGACATCCGAAAAAAACGTGTGGTAAACGGATATTAAAAAGATAGGGCCCATCAATTGGTGGGTTTTATGCCAGATATTGTAGGGTAAAAAGCGCAAAAAACTGATACAGCCCAACAGTAATAACAGATACATGGCGACTTCACCCATCTCCTCTCCACTTTCTGCAATGGCGGGAATGACGTCGCCGCCAGCGGGGCCCGGCACCAATGCCCAGTGAAGCGAAGCGCCTAACAGCCCGGAAATTCCCAGCCACTTATGCCATTGGTAGGCTTTGTCCATGCCTCCAAACAGAATGTCCGCCAGTTTGGGGCGGATTCCCAGCCACAGTGCCACCGCCATGCTGAGCATGGATATTGCGGCAAACAGAGCAGGCACCTTTCGTTTCATTTCAAGGTCGGCAGGCAAAACCAGCCAGCAGCCGGCAACTGCAGTGGTAAGAATCAGGGGGGTAAGAATAAAGTGCCTGAAGCGCATGGGTATCCTCCATCGGTTAATTCTGTGGTTCTAACAGAGTCAAGCGGGTAAGAATGTAATGCCCTCGGTGTGAAAAATTTGTCGAATCCGTTATCTGCAGGTTGTTGTATTACCGGAACCTTTTGTGATTTTTGGGCGTCTGATAGAAGGCATTTAAGGTGGCGTGTTGAGTTGCAAGTTTTTCGCTTTGGGCAGGCAGGTGCAGATTCATGAAATTATTGCTTATTGAAGATCATCGGGATATTGCAGGAATTATCTTCGATTTCTTTGAGTTGAAAGGCTACACCCTGGATTACACTGAAACCGGACAGCACGGTTTGTCTTTGGTGCGAAACAACCACTACGACCTTCTGATTCTGGATGTGATGTTGCCAGATATGGATGGTTTTAGTCTGTGCCGCCAGCTCCGCGAAGAGGGCAATGGGGTTCCGGTGTTGATGCTGACAGCTCGGGACACCCGTGAAGATACGTTGGATGGCTTTGCCAATGGTGCAGACGATTATCTGATTAAACCATTTGATCTGGATATCCTTGAGGCGCGCATTCAGGCTCTGCTGCGTCGCCGCTGCGGTCAAGCCGTCAACGTGTTGAATTTCGATGACTTGTCCTTGCACTTAAGCCGGCATGAAATCTGTCGCAGGGGAAATCGTGTTACTTTAAATCCCACCCAGTTAACCATTATGAGGCTGTTGATTAGCCGGGCTCCCAATATCGTCACCCGCGAGGAGATTATCAGAGCCGTATGGGGGGATGATGAGCCTGATGGTGACATCCTACGCAGCCATATTTATCAACTGCGAACATTGGTTGATAAACCCTTTGAGCACAGTTACATAAAAACCATTCCCAAAGTGGGTTTTCAGCTGGTTGCGGCCTGAGGTGTTGTGTGAAACCTGTACCTTTTAAGTACCATGTTTTTTTCGTTATGGCGGTGTTCCTGTTATTACTAGGGGCCGTGCAACTCTATTTTCACACAGCCATCTTTGACGACATTGAATTGACCAGTGCAGAGAATCAGTTGAATAAGATTGCCAATCAATTTAAGCAAAACCCTGTCGAAGTAAATGGGCCGGTAATGGATTTGAACAGGCAAACCAAAGTCTATGTCGGTTCTGATAACTTACCGGAGTCACTCAAGGGCGCCCAGCGATTAGAGTATTATCAGGCCGAAGAATTTAATGCGCCAGATGTCTACGGTAATCCCATTTACCTGATGAAAATACCTATGCAATTCATGCTGGAAAATAATCAAAGCCAAATGATTGATGGCTATATTCAGCTGTTTGACAGTTTCTTTGAAGGCATCGAAGACGATCTTGAGAAGGCCTACGACCGGCAAATGTATTTGACCATTGGTCTGTTAATTCTCGCTCTGGTTTTACTGTTGAAAATATCCCGTTGGTTGACCCAACCCTTGAGCAATCTGAGTAGAAAGCTTGCAACGTGTGATCTGAATTCGATCGAGCCATTGCCAGAGAATGATCGTTTTATGCCCTATGAATTGGGGGCTTTACAAGATTCCATTCGAAAGTATCAACAATACATTATAGATCTGTTAACTCGCGAGAGGGCGTTTAATCAGTATGCCAGTCACGAATTGCGGACACCGTTAATGGTGATTCAAGGGGCCACTAATTTACTGGCGGAGGCAAGTCGGGAAGAGTTTACGGACCGCCAGTGTGCCCGTATTTCAAGAGCTTGTAATGAGATGCGGGATTTTGTTGAAACCCTGTTGGCATTAACTCGTGAAGACACAGTCGAGACGGATCGCCGTTTTCTTGTAACTTCGGTTTTTATAAATGAAATTATGGACGGGTATCATTTTTTACTGGCGGATAAAAAAGTTATCAGCCAAGTCGTTATTGAATCTGAACCTGAATTAAGTGCTATTGAATCCAGCGTTAAAATACTGTTGGGTAATTTGATCAAAAATGCCTTTAGTTATACTCAAAGCGGAGAGGTGGTTGTCCGGTTAAAATACAGCAGTATCTGTGTTGAAGATACAGGCATAGGGCTTAAACAAGTGCAGCAGCGAGTTGAGGGTTATGGACTTGGGTTACTGATTGCCAATGATATCTGCAGAAAGCACGGTTGGCATTTGCAATTGCAAGGCCGCGATGGCGGTGGTTGTATTGCCCGGGTTGATTTCTAAACCCGGGTTATAGGCCATCCCGTTTTATTTCGCTGTGCCCCAATAACAATAGCCTGCGATCTTAGGTGTGGAAGGCAAGTACATTTTTTCCATAGTCTCTATTTCAAAACCTGCGTGTTGCAGCAAGTCGGGTATGGCACGGTTAAGATTGCAGCCGCCGGCGATGGTTTTCCAGGTGCCGTTGAGGCGGTTTTGCCACTTCAGAATGTTCTGGTCCGGGGCCTGGCCGTGCTCACTGAACAGCAACTTGCCCCCGGGCTTGAGTACCCGTCGCATTTGTGTCAGAGCCGCGTGCCAATCGGGAATGGTGCACAGGGTAAAAGTCAGTACGATGGTGTCGACACAGTGATCATCCAGCGGAATTTTTTCACCGGGTAAATCCAGCCATTCGATGTCGATGGGAGATTGACTGACACGGTCAGCCGCTCTCTGTCTCATGCCTTCTGACGGCTCCAGTCCCCAGACTTTGGTGACTTTCTGCGGATTGTAAAAGGGAATGTTAAGACCTGAGCCCATACCGATTTCAAGTACATTTCCTTCAGCCAGAGGAACAACTTTTTGTCGTTGTTTCATGACCGGTTTGGTGCCACAGGCGCAATTGATAACGTGAGGCAGAATATAGCGTTCGTAAAGGCTCAAGGTTTTTCTCTTCGGTGCTTTAGATTGAAAACTGGTAGAATATGCAGCTCTTCCCAGACGATATTTCAACCCATATTGGCGTATGAGTAATTTAAAAGCAAAACTATTTGCCGGCCTTGAGCACCTGCCTGTGGTTGATGTTCTGGACGAAATTTGCACGCAGTTGCAAAGCCGCGACAACGTGATTTTGGAGGCTCCGCCCGGGGCCGGCAAGACCACTTTGGTGCCTCTTGCGCTGTTAAATGAAGCTTGGCTGGCAGGGCAGAAAATTATACTGCTTGAACCCAGACGGCTGGCAGCACGTTCCGCAGCGGAGAGAATGGCCAGTCTATTACAGGAAAAGACCGGGCAGACAGTGGGTTACCGGATGCGCTTTGATACACGGGTCAGCGAGGCCACCAGAATTGAAGTCGTGACGGAAGGGGTATTTACCCGGATGCTGCAGAGCGATCCATCGCTTGATGGCGTGGGTCTGGTTATTTTTGATGAATTCCATGAGCGCAGTCTGGATGCTGATCTGGGTTTGGCTCTGACACTGAACGGTCGGGAGCTATTTGGTGATTTGCGGGAGCATACCCTCAAGTTGCTGTTGATGTCGGCTACTCTCGATGGCCAGGCTTTGAGTCAATTGCTGGATGGTGCTGCGGTGGTTAAAAGCCAGGGTAAGATGTTTCCGGTCGAGGTTATTTACACCGGTGTTTATCAATATCGGCAACCCATTGCTGAGCGCTGCGCCGAGACCATTGTTGAGGCTTTGGCTCAGCAGCGCGGCAGCGTGCTGGTATTTTTGCCGGGTCAGGGTGAGATCCATCGTGTTGCCAAATTGTTGGCAAACAAGATTGGCCAAGACCCCGATATATTACTGGCACCATTGTATGGTGACTTGTCATTACAGGAACAGCGTAAAGCCATTGATCCCGCCCCCGAGGGCAAACGGAAAATTGTTTTGGCTACCAATATTGCTGAAACCAGTTTGACCATCGAGGGAGTCAGGGTTGTGGTTGATACGGGGCTTTGTCGCGAGCCTGCCTTTGACCCCCGCACAGCCATGACGCGTCTAGCCACCAAACGCATCAGTAAAGCCTCGGCAACTCAACGCATGGGGCGTGCCGGGCGAATGGAGCCCGGCTGCTGCTATCGGTTGTGGAGTGGAAGCCAGCAGGATGAGTTGGCCAATTATATTTCGCCTGAAATTACCAAGGCGGATTTATTGCCTCTGGCGCTGAATCTGCTTCAGTGGGGCATTAATGATCCCTCTGAATTGCGCTGGCTCGACCCGCCACAGGATGCCTCCTGGGGGCAAGCTCTGGATCTGTTGCAATATCTCGGTGCTGTGGCAGTTGAGGATGGCCGGGTGCGAATCACGGCTCATGGGGAGTTAATGAATTCGTTGCCTTTGCATCCGCGGCTGGCCCATATGCTGATTCAGGGTTGTCAGTGGGGGTATCGGTCACTGGCAATTAATATGGCCTTGCTGTTATCGGAAAGGGACGTCGCCCCGGAAATGGGTGCCGATTTTCTGGCCCGTCTGGATATTGTCAATGGCGATACCCCGATACCGACCTCCTCAAGAGGCGTGCTCAAACGCATGCAACAGCAGCGCAAGCAGATGAGTAGCGTGTTGGATAAGCTGACGTTGGATGCGCTTGAACCGGAAGTTGAACCGGCGCAAATCCCGGCGTTGCTGCTGGCCTGCGCTTACCCGGACCGCATCGCTTTGCGCCGCACCGACAGTCGCAGTCGCTATCGTCTCAGTAATGGGCGCGCCGCAGAACTGGTCTCAGACGCCCGCTTGGGAGTTCCTCAATGGTTGGTGATTGCCGATATGGGCGGTATTGAGGGGCAATCTCACGAGAAAATCTATCAGGCTTTGACTCTCGATATTGAGGCATTGCAAACGCATCTGCCCGAGCTGATAGTCGAACGCGAAACCGGGTTGTGGGATTCTGCCAAAGCCGCCTTTGTGGCAGAAAAGCAGTGGTTGGTGGGGGCGTTGGTGGTGCGCTCGAAACCGGTCAGTAATCCCGATGCTCAGGTCAGAGTTGAGGCTCTGCTGGAGTTAATCCGTGAAGTGGGCTTGTCGCAGTTGGGGTTCTCGCAAGACGTTGAGGTTCTGAGACAAAGGGTCGAGCTGCTGCGGCAGCTGGATTTGCAATCGGGAGAGACAAGCCGATGGCCAGATTTCAGTGAATCGGGGTTGTTGGCATCTCTGGAGCAATGGCTTGAACCGGTTCTGGCCCCGATAACCAAGCTCGATCAGTTGCCAAGGCTGGATATTAAAAATCTGTTAATGACTATGTTGCCCTGGCCGCTACCCGCTGAACTCGATTCACAGGCGCCGGTGAGAATAGCGGTGCCATCTGGTAACTCTGCTGCCATCGATTACTCGCAGAGACCGCCGGTGCTGGCGGTGAAGCTTCAAGAAATGTTTGGCAGTGCCCAAACGCCAGTGATTGCCGCCGGACGTCAGCCTCTGATGATTCATTTGCTGTCGCCGGCTGGGCGCCCTCTGCAAGTGACACAGGATTTACACGGCTTTTGGCAGGGCAGTTATCAGGAGGTTAAGAAAGAAATGAAAGGCCGCTACCCCAAGCATCCGTGGCCTGATGATCCTTTGGCAGCCACTGCCACCGCCAAAACCAAGCGGCATTTATGAGCCTTTTTTGATTCTTTGATGGGCTGTCCGGATTTCACAAATTCTTGGCCGCGATCAATATGGGCCAAATCGTAAAATCAGGCTACAGTTTCGGAGTTTGATTCCACAATAATAAGACAGGCTCCTCTATGAACACTCTTTTTAACTTTCTCAAATTGGCGGCGTTACTGATTTATCTGGCAACCGCTTTGTCCTTTGTGCTGGAACCGCTGCAGGCGTACAGTTTTATCCTCAGTGTCGTTACTTTGATTCTGTTGGTGACCCATATCACCGAATTTATCCTGATGAAGGGAAAGCTCGATGCCTTCCAGGAACAGGACGGGCAGCATTTTATTAAAACCCTGTTGTTTGGTTTTTTGCACTGGCTGCCTTTATTGATGGCTCAGAACAAGCAGACGGCAGACTGAACAGGAGCAGCGTTATGCGAACCTTGTCCCGGAAACGTCTGTTGTCTGTGGTTGCAGCCCTAGCCGGTGTCTGCTCTGTGATTGGATCTGTTTATGCCCAGACCAATCTCTATTGGGGGGATACCCATCTGCATACCAAGTTGTCGCCCGATGCCTATATGATGGGCAATCGCAGTTTGAGCCCCGATGACGCCTACCGATTTGCCAAGGGCCTGCCCGTGGTGAACGCGAAAACCCGACACAAAATTCAGATCAAGACGCCGCTGGATTTTCTGGTGGTCAGTGATCATGCCGAGTATATGGGAGTGGTCTCAAGGATGCTTGAGGGCGACCCCGAACTACTGAAAACCGCAACCGGTAAGCGTTTTAGCGAACTCACCCAACAGGGCTTAGGCAGGAAGGCTTTTCTGGAAATGGTGGCGTCAGCCAATAGCGGTAAACCGCTGGATGAAATCAATACGCCGGAAATACGGGGTTCTGTCTGGGAGAGTATTTACAATGCCGCCGACCAACATAATGAGCCGGGTAAATTCACCGCGCTCGTGGGTTGGGAGTGGTCGTCGATTACCTATGGTGCCAATTTGCATCGCGTTATTTTCCAGAAACAGGGCGCAGAAGCTGCCAGCCAGTATCTACCGTTTTCTCTGTTTGACAGCGATCGCCCGGAAGACCTGTGGGATTGGTTAGAGCAAACCGAAGAAAAATCGGGCGCCAATTTTATTGCCATTCCTCACAACGGCAATGTCAGCAAGGGCAAAATGTTTTCTGAAGTGGACAGCCGTGGCAAACCCATTGATGCCGGTTACGCCAAAATGCGGATGCGTTGGGAGCCGGTGTATGAAATGACACAAATCAAGGGTGACGGTGAGACACTGGCAGATTTATCCCCGGCGGATGAATTTGCCGAGTTTGAATCCTATCGCCATCCAATGGATGCCCGCATCGGCGTTGAAATGGATAAGGCGCCTGCCAATAAGGGTGACTATGCGCGAACGGCGTTGATGCGCGGCATGGAAATTGAGGCGCGGGCCGGTGTCAATCCCTACAAGTTTGGCATGATCGGAGCGTCAGACAGTCATTCCGGGGTGTCGGCTGTTGAAGAGGACAATTTTGGTGGTAAGTTCCCTGTCGACTCTTATCCAGAAGGCAAGTCATCTCAATTAACGCCGGGTGTGATCGGTTACGACATGGCCTCTGCCGGATTGGCCGGGGTCTGGGCTGGCGAAAATACCCGGGAAGCCATCTTCGATGCCTTCAAGCGGCGCGAGGTCTACGGCACCACAGGGCCTCGCATTCGGTTGCGCCTGTTTGCCGGTTGGGATTTCACTGCTGAGGATACTCTGGCAAAGGATATTGGGCAGCTGGGCTACCGCAAAGGTGTGCCGATGGGGGCCGACCTGAGCATGGCGCCAGATGGCATAGCGCCAAGCTTTTTAATTCAGGCGGTTAAGGATCCGATCGATGCCAATCTCGATCGCATTCAGGTGGTCAAGGGCTGGCTTGATGCAAAGGGGCGCTCCCATGAGAAAGTATTTAATGTGGCGGCCTCGGATAATCGTCCCATCGAAAATAATCAGTTGGCGCCTGTTGGCAATACCGTGGATCTGAAAACCGCCAGTTACACCAATAGCATTGGCTCACCTGAGTTGGTAAGCGTGTGGCAGGATCCGGAATTTAACCCGGCTGTGCGAGCGTTTTACTATGTTCGCGTACTGCAAATACCGACACCCAGACACTCTCTGTATGCGACCGTGGCCATGAACAAGCCACATCCCAAGGGGCATCCGGCAACCATTCAGGAGCGTGCTTACAGTTCACCGATCTGGTACACGCCATAGACTTGGTTATATCCTCCCTCCCGATCTAAAGAATAAAGGCGGAGTACCGATAGCTAGATAGCAGGGTAACTCCGCCGGATGGTTATTTGTGCCATATGAATCATTGATGGCAGTTCAGGGATACGAGGGATTGATGAAATTTTATAAAACAATAAAACAGAAGCTTGCGGTTAATGTGATCATCGTTGTTGCCGCCTTTTTGATTACGGCGGCCGTCGTTCAATTTTTTACCGACAAGATGACCAAGGGCTCGCTCAATATCCTGTTGAATGCCAACGCCACCAAAACCATGATGGCGGCCCAAACAGCTCTGGTGGCATCTCACAGCGTTGTGCTGCATTCACTGCGCGACAAATCCCATTACAACGCCAATCAATTGCGTCAGTCCGCGAGAATCCTTGAGTCTGAAAAAAATAATATTGCCCAGCTGCGTGACAATATGCTTTCGGATCAGGGGCGTATGGCCGCTGCCATGGTGATCAAATTATCGGATAAGGCGATTGTGACACTCAATAGTGGCGCGGACCTGATGGCTTCCGGTGCAGACCCTCAGGCCTTCAATCGTTGGTATGACGATGTTTATGTGAAATCGATAGATCCTTTTTTCGGTATGTACGCCAAAGTCATCGAGACCTTGGAGCAGCGGATGCCGGTGGCCAAAAAGCTGGTACTGGAAGGCCGCGCTACCGTTACCAAGGTAAACCTCGGTTTGATTCTGTTTTTTGTGTTGATAACCGGTTTTTTACTCGGCGCTGTAGCACGCAACTTGAGTCAAAGAGTCGATCAGCTGAATCAGGTGATGAGTCAGGTAAAAGATGGTGATTTACGGGTGGCCATTAACTCCACCGGTGAGGATGAGATTGCCGATATTTCACACTCCCTTGATGAGCTGGTGGCTCACCTGCGTGATTTGGTTTCGGGCGTACAGCAGCGCATGCAAGAGGTGAATCGACAGTCTTCAGAATTGCAGGCGATTGTGGTGAATAACAGCTCCACCGCGGATCTGGTCAACGACCAGATGACCATGTTGTCTACCGCAATGACCGAAATGAGTTACACCATCGGTGAAGTGGCTAAAAATGCCGAGGGGGCAGCCAGTGGTGCCCAGCAAGCCAATACTCAGGCGGCAGAGGGGGAGCAGCGGGTGGTGACCATGGCGCGTGATATGAAGTCCCTCAATCAGGCTGTGACCGAAGCCACGTCAAAAGTTGGTGCTCTGAGTGACAATACTGCCAATATCAGCTCCATTTTGGATGTGATTCGGGGGATTGCCGAGCAGACCAATTTGTTGGCGCTGAATGCTGCTATTGAGGCGGCGCGAGCCGGGGAGCAGGGACGTGGTTTTGCCGTGGTTGCCGATGAAGTTCGAACCCTGGCAACGCGGACCCAGGAATCGACCAATGAAATATCTGACGTGATTCAGGGATTACAGCAAAACAGTTCTGAAACGGTGACCATTATGAGTGATGTGGAGTCTCGGGCAGAATCTGTTGCTGAAAATGCCGTTGGCACTGAAACCTCTCTCAAAGGGATTGTTGGCTCCATTGATGAAATCTCTATGATGAACAGTCAGATCGCTACTGCGGCTGAGGAGCAGAGTGCCACGGCGAATGAAATTAACGTCAATGTCTCTGAGGTGGTGAATATGGCCAATGACCAAAATGCCAAAACCCAGAAGGCCGGAGAGATTGCCCAGTCGTTGCATGCCAGTGCCGAATATGTGGAAGAACAGTTGAACTATTTCTCCAGCTAATTGCTTTTCAGACTTTCTTTTTAAGGTTTCTAAAGCCGCCATGGCTCTGGCCGATACAGTGTTTAACGTTGGTTGTTAACTACAAAAGGCAGTCCTATGGCGGTGATCCCTCATTCTCTTTTCAAGCTGGTGCGCCTGCGCCGGGAAATCACCGAGGCTCTTCAGGAGCGTGACTGGTACGCTGTCGAAGCCATCAATGGTCAGTTGATGGCGGCTTTGGATCAGGCCTCCAATTCCAAAGATCGCAATCTTGGTGCTCTGGTTAAGGAGGTAGAAGTGGTGGTTCGACTGTACCGTGAATTGATCGCTGCCTGTGAATCCGAGGCCCAATTTCTTACTGGTGACTGTTAAGTCTACAAGTTGCTTCTTGTTTGTTCTTTTGATTGCGTTATGACGCAAAATTCCTCTTAATCCCGCAGCCTGTTCAGTGGTATTATTTTGACTGAATTTGTTTGAGTTTGAGTCAGAAATTTGGCAAAAGCCAAAAACCTGACTGATACTTGAAGTGATATGGCCATTCCTTTGACTTTTGATTTGGGGCGTCGAAGGTGATCTGGGTTGAATAATAGTGACAACGGACCTGGAAGTCCGGATTTATAGGTTTCAATTGCATGTTGCAATCTGCGCAAATTTTATTGGTGGGGGATCAGTTCGAGCGAAATAAGCTTGAGGTGATTTTTGAATTTTTAGGCTTACAGGTTATCGCCGGTGACACCTCTGAATGGCCACAGCTGACAGCCTCTGTTGATTCTGAACTGAATACCGTTGCCGCGGTTAGCTGTGCTCCTGTGTCGTCCGAGTCGCAAGCATGGTTAGAGTCCGTGCGTGAGTGGGATGATACCCTTCCTGTTATTTTGGTTGGCAAAGACGCCGCTATCGCGGACGATTGGAGCGATACCATCAAGCGTACGGTTGTTGCCTGCCTTGAACCGCCTCTGAGCCTGACTCAGGTTACCGATGCTCTGTATCAGGCTCAGTCCTATCGAAAGGCTCAGCAGGGATTCAAAAATGTATCTGGCCAGTCGGTGCCTCAGTTTCGTTCTCTGGTGGGCAGCACGGCGGCGATGGAAGTGGTGCGCAGTATGATGGCACAGGTGGCGGATAAGGATGTCAGTGTGCTGATTACGGGTGAGTCAGGAACCGGTAAGGAGGTTGTGGCTCGCAATCTGCATTTCAATTCTGAGCGCCGTGATAAACCCTTTGTGCCGGTAAACTGTGGTGCCATCCCCGCTGAACTGCTGGAAAGCGAATTGTTTGGCCATGAAAAAGGTGCCTTCACCGGTGCAGTCAGCTCCCGTGCTGGCCGTTTTGAGATGGCCGAAGGCGGCACTCTGTTTCTCGATGAAATCGGTGATATGCCCCTCAATATGCAGGTGAAAATTCTGCGCGTGCTGCAGGAACGCAGCTTTGAGCGAGTTGGTGGCAACAAGATGATTTCTGCCAATGTCAGAGTGATTGCTGCAACCCACCGGGATCTGGAAAAGATGATCGATGAGGAAACTTTTCGTGAAGATCTTTTTTATTGCCTCAATGTATTTCCCATCGAGATGCCAGCCTTGCGTGAAAGGGCCGACGATATCCCTCTGATTATTAATGAGCTGGTCTCAAGAATGGAGAAAGATCAGCGGGGTTTTGTGCGCTTCAATTCTTCGGCAATTATGTCTCTATCGCAACACGACTGGTCTGGTAATGTGCGAGAGTTGTCGAACCTGGTGGAGCGCATGTCCATTATGTTTCCCAATGGCGTGGTTGGCGCACAGGATCTGCCAAGAAAGTATCGCCACATTGATGTCGAGGACATTGAGATAGAGCCCAATGTCGAGGCGCCAGCACCTCAGGCGGGTGTGGTGAATGTAGGTGACACAGCGTTGTTGCCGGAGCAGGGTATCGATCTGAAAGAATATCTGACCACGCTGGAACGCAACCTGATTCAGCAGGCGTTGGATGACTCTGGTAGCGTGGTGGCTCGTGCAGCCGAGCGCTTGGGTATTCGCCGCACCACCTTGGTGGAGAAAATGCGCAAGTACGATTTGCAGCGTTGACATGTATCTCAGGATAAAAAAAGCCGCGTAATCTGCGGCTTTTTTTATGGGTTGTTATTTATTGCACACCTGATGAAATCCGGCGCTGATAAATGGAATCATCCGCTCGTAGGCGGCTTTGAAATCGTCAGAACGACAGGCGCCTTTGGACATCTTGTCAATCCGGCCAGTGTTGGCAAAGGTCAGAGTCAGGGCGCCGGACATATAGTGGTAGCACCAATAGAGATCGGCATCACTGCTGTGAGGCAGTGCCAGCTTCAGGGCTTCGATAAAGCTGTCTGCCAGTTTGTTGAAGTGTTTACCCATCAGTTGTGGCCCCCAGACCGCCGAATTATTGATGTAGGCCAGCAGGGCGCAGTAGTTTTTCCAGCCGCTGTCCTCACTGTCCTGAGCTACAGCAAGGGGCTTAAGGTAGGCCTCAATGATTTTTTCGACGGATATAGCTTCTGGCTGTGCTTGTTGCCGGGCTTGCTCGAGGGCGACCAGACGACCTTGGTTGAGCACCTGAGCACGACGTTCGAAGACCGTATCGAATAATTGGCTCTTACTGCCAAAGTAGTAATTAATCAGGGCGACATCCACGCCGGCTTGATTGGCCACCGCTCGCAGGGTAACACCATCATAGCCACGCAGAGCAAACAGCTCTTCAGCGGCGTTGAGGATATTCTCGCCTTTTTCCCCTTTGTCTTTGGCTTCCTTGGGTGGTCTTCCAACGCGAGGCGTTTTTTGAGCGGTTGCTGCCATGGGCTATTTGTCTCCTTGAATGAGTGGTCATTCTAAACAAGGCTTGACAATTCAACAAGCGATGAATTTAATACTGGTGACAATATAACAATAAAAGAGTGTGTGTATGTCTCCCGAATTATTTAAATACGCCTGTGTTGGTTTTTACGTGGTGCTGACCCTGTGGTTGTCCTGGATTGGCATGAGGAAGACCCGTGACATCAAAGGCTTCTCGATCGGCAACAAGGACATGAGCCCCTGGATTATTGGTGTGACTATGGCAGCGTCAGTGTCCTCAACTTCCACTTTCGTGATCAATCCGGGTTTTGTTTATGTTCATGGGATGTCGGCATTTATCCACTACGCAGTGGCGGGTACAGCGGGTATCACTACCGCTTTTATTTTATTAACCCGGCGATTTCGCAAACTGGGGGATGAGACCGGTGCGATTACCATCCCGGATTGGATTTACCAACGCTATCAAAGCCGATCTTTGAGCATGTTCTTTGCCATCATTAATCTGTTGTCGGTGACTTTTGTGGTTCTGATTCTGGTGGGTTGCAGTTTGTTGATGAGCCAGCTGTTTCCTATTTCTCAAACCGCATCACTGACCCTGATTCTGTTGTTTGTGTTTTCCTATGTGTTGATGGGGGGCAGTTACGCACACGCTTACACCAATACGTTTCAGGGTTTTATGATGGCGTTGGTTGCCATCTTTATTTTTGTTCAAGGCTTTTATCATTTTGGCGGCGATGTCCGGGGTTCACTGGCGTCTCTCGGGGAAAACTTTATGGCCGCCTGTAACCCCGACAGTAACCTCTACTTCGATTTCTTTTCGGTTTTTTTAAGCGGGTTTGTCGTTACTTTTGCCTTGATGATGCAGCCCCACATACTGACGAAAATGCTGTATCTGAAAAATGACGCCGATGTGAATAAGTTTCTGGTAACCACCGTGATCGCCGGCGCCTGTTTTATGTTGATGCTGGCAGTGGGATTTTATGCTCGGCTCAAGGGGTTGGAAATTGATCGTCAGGACAGTGTGGTCGTCAGTTATATTGCCGCAGAGTTCAGCGGTCATAGCTGGGGGGCCTATGCGCTGGTGTTTATCTCCATCACGTTATTGGCTGCCGGTATGAGCACACTGGATGGCATTCTGGTTTCACTGTCGGCCATGGTGGTGAAGGATCTGTATTTGCCCTTTAGCGGCAAGACCGGTTTTCAGCATGGGGCAGGATTAAAGCTGTCACGCTGGGTGTTGATTGGTGTTGGAGTTGTGGCCTACCTGATTGCCCTGAATCCGCCGCAATTAATTGGTTTGTTTGCCCAGAAAGGGGTCTATGGTCTGGCGGCGGCAAGCGTGGTGCCGATCCTGTTGGGCACCTATGTGCGTCACCAGCCGCCGGTTGTTGTGGCGTGGTTGGCGGCGATGGTCGGTTTGGGAGCACACTTGCTGGGTTTGTTTGCTTTTGGTATCGAAAACCCGGCGGTTTCTGCCACCTACGCGATCCTGCTGTCTGCCTTGCCGGTTGTTGTTTATTACGTTCTTAACTCGATAAAAAATAAAGGCATTAATTTTAATTTCAACAACTGATGAAAAAATAGTTGACAGTTCATCAGTTGTTGAATAATTTTACGCTTACATATTCATCATGTGTTGAATTAATGTTTTTGTGGCATGTTCTGCGATCGATGAAATGGAGAGCTGGTGAGGCAGCTTGATGTGAGGCTGATTTAAATTTGCCCACCAGATACCGATTAAAAAAATAATTAAGGTAAAACAACAATGAAAAATTTTGTTTCCCGTACCCGACTGTCTGCAGCAATCGCTATGGTGGTTGCCGGTGTTTCAGCCCCTGTCAGCAGCGTTTCAGCCGAACAATCCTTGATGCTTGAAGAGGTTACCGTCACCGCTCGCAAAAGAGCCGAGTCGGTGCAGGATGTACCGATTGCCATGGCGGCTTTCGGTGGCGATAAGCTCGAAGATCTGGGCGTGGCCAGCATCAATGAATTGCAGGGACAAGTGCCCAATCTGACGGCCTATCCGGCCCGTGGTACCACCAGTACCTTGACCACTTACATTCGCGGTGTGGGCCAGTCGGATCCCCTGTGGGGAGTTGACCCCGGTGTAGGGCTCTACTTTGATGATGTCTACGTGGCTCGACCGCAAGGGGCATTGCTGGACGTGTTCGATGTGGAACGTGTCGAAGTACTGCGCGGCCCTCAGGGAACACTCTACGGTAAGAACACCATTGGTGGTGCCATCAAATACGTCAGCAAACCGATTTATCATGAATTGTCGGGCAAGGTTGGCATGACTTATGGTGACTATGATCAGCAGGAGGCCAAAGGCCATATTCAGATCCCCTTGATTGACGATACTCTGACCATGAAAGTGGCCGGTGCTTCGATTACCCGCCGTGAGGGTTTTGGTGAGAACACCACGACCGGATCAAAACATGTGAGCGACAAGGAAATCTATTCCGGTCGCATGGCCTTCCAATGGGACCCGGTCGATACATTTAGCGCGACCTTTTCTGCTGATTACACCAAAGATCGATCGGCACCCATTGGCGCCCAGATCCTGGCCGATAATCCGGTAGCGCTGTTGTACGATCCTGCGGATACCACAGCTCTGGCAGGTGGCGATGAATTCGATAGCGATGCGGGTTTTAAAAACAAGAATGACACGGAAACCCAAGGCTATTCCCTGACATTGAAGGCCGATTTGAGTGACGAATTTTCTTTAAAATCCATCACGGCCTATCGCAAAGGTGCCACCGATACCTACATCGATTTTGACCAGACGCCTTATCCGATAACTGATGTACGTGCCATCTATGAGGACGATCAACTGACTCAGGAGCTGCAACTCAATTACACCGGTGAGGCTCTGGATTTGGTGGCCGGGTTGTATTTTATGAGTGGCGAAGCCGGTGGCTGGGTGGCCAATGAATTCTTTGGTGATGGTGTGTTGGGTGGGCCAGCCAATGGCTGTGTCTGTGGTACCACTTCCGGTGTGGTCGATACCGACAGTGTTTCCATTTACTCTCAGGGTAGCTATCAGTTTAACGATCAGTGGAGCTTTACTCTGGGTGGTCGTTTGACGGTGGAAGAGAAGGAAGTGGTCGCGCTCAATGAGGGCTATGCTGACAATACCTTTTCGACTCCAACCAGTGTGGCCAGTGACTTTACCGACAGCAAAACCTTCCGGGAATTTTCACCCCGCGTCGGCGTTGATTATCAATGGAATGAAGATGTGATGCTCTACGCCAGTTACTCTGAAGGTTTCAAGAGCGGTGGTTTTAATGTTCGTGCCAATACCGTTGCAGTTCCAGAATCTGCCAACCCCTACGACCCGGAAACGGTTACCTCGTTTGAGTTCGGTGCCAAGTCGACCCTGATGGATGGCCGCATCACCCTGAATGGCGCACTGTTCTTCAATGATTACGAAGACATTCAGCTGAGTGTGTTTACGTCTCTGCCCGATGGCAGCTTCTTCGGCGATTTTACCAACGCGGGTAAGGCCAGTATCAACGGCCTTGAAATTGACTTCACTATGGCTCTGACCGAGAGCCTGACGGTTAACGCTTCTTATGGTTATCTGGATGCTGAGTACGATGAGTACATCGACAGTGATGTGGATATTTCCGGCTCTGAAAATCTGACCAACGCGCCGGAAAACACCTTTAACATCGGTTTTCAATACGATGCTTATTTGGATAATGCCGGCCAAATTATGGCGCGATTGGATTACGCCTGGCGTGATGAGTCGGTGTTGACAACGGAAACTAATACCGCCGCGGCGGCCGCTGTAGCGGCTGATGTGTCGGGGCTACTGACGCTGGATAATACCGGTCCACTGGTTGCCGATGATTATGGCGTGGTGAATGCCGTGGTGAATTGGATGCCGGATGAAAACTGGAAGTTTGGTTTGTCGGTTAAAAACCTGACTGATGAAGAGTATCTGGTGACGGGGTATAACTTTTACTCTGGTGGTTTGAAGATCCGCACCGGTTTCCATGGCGCGCCACGCACCTGGAATCTGAACGCATCTTACTCTTTCTGATTGGTGGTTTTCTCTCTCTCAACTTTGGAGCCTCCGGTGGGGGCTCCGTTTTTCCAAATAGAATATGACTGAAAACATGTTTACCTCATTCAACTATAAAGCTCCGCTCTTGCCGGAAATATTTGCTCTGCATGGCAAATGGCGAGCCGGAGATGTCGCGGTGGTGTGTGACGATAAGCGCCTGACCTGGCGGGCTTTTATCGACACCAATCATCGCTTGGCTCATGGTTTGCTGGCCGCCGGTTTTAAGCCCGGTGACAGTCTTGGCGTGGTCATGAGTAATGGCATACCGATGTTACAGATTATGTTGGCTGCCATGGCGATGGGCGTTGTTACGGTGCCGATTAATTTATCGGTGAATGACAAAGCCATGGCTAACATGCTGAACGATGCCAGTGTTAAGGGCATAGTGGCAACCGTCGATCAGATTGCTCGTCTGCAAACGTCAGCAGTAATTGCAAGGATTAAGCACAGATTTTGCGATGGGAAGAGAGAGGGGTGGATTTCTCTGGACGAACTGGCCGATGGACAGCCTGCGACTCTGCCTGATATTGCGATCGAAGAACAAGCCCCTCTGAATATTATTTACAGTTCCGGTACCACCGGTTTACCCAAAGGCATTGTTCATACTCATCGCGGACGTCGCGACTGGGCTTATGACTTGGCTCTGGCTTTGCGCTATCACAGCCACAGTCGAACGCTGTTAACCATCGGGATGTACTCCAATATTTCCTGGGTGGGCATTCTGTGCACGCTGTTGGGTGGAGGCACACTGTATATCCACAAAGGATTTTCACAAGAACGTTTTCTGGAAACGGTTGATATCGAACGCATAACCCATGCGGCCATGGTGCCCATTCAGTATCAGCGCGTGGTGGAACGGTTTCAACAATCTGCCTCCGATGTGAGTTCGTTACAGGCGTTGATGAGCTGTGGTTCACCTCTGCACAAGGATTTAAAACAGGAAATTTTCCGGATCTTTGATTGCGGCATTATTGAGCTCTACGGATTGACCGAGGGGGTGATTACCACATTGGATGCCGAAGACGCTCAAGGCCGATGGGCATCAGTGGGTAAGCCATTGCTTGGCACCGATATCAAAATTTTAAAGGAAGATGACTCCGAAGCGTCGATTGGTGAGGCGGGAGAAATCGTCTCCCGTGGGCGCATTACCATGCCGGGTTATCTGAACCGGCCGGATGCCAATAAAACCGCTTGTTTTGTGGACCAACAGGGATTGTCCTGGTTGCGAACTGGTGATGTTGGTTATCTGGATGAAGACGGCTATCTGTTTATTGTCGATCGCAAAAAAGACATGATCCTATCCGGTGGGCAAAATATTTATCCTCAGGATATAGAGTCTGTTCTGATCGAACATGAGGCGATTAATGACGTAGCCGTAATTGCGGCCAACAGCCGACGCTGGGGAGAATCGCCACTGGCTTTGATTGTGCCGCAACCCGGGCAGGCGGGTGACATAGAGACTCTGGATGCAGAGATACTTATGGGTTGGGCAAACCAGCGTCTGGGAAAACAGCAGCGCATTGTTGATGCCATTTGGGTCGATGAATTGCCCAGAAATTCCAATGGCAAAATTTTAAAACGCGAACTGCGCAAACATTATTCAGACAGGGTGTACGACTAGGTTTATGAAACAGTATCAGGATATTTATTATCAGAATAAGGATGGTTTGACCCTTTATGCGCGGGATTACGGGGCGCCGTCAGACAGTGACCTGGTTGTACTGTGCTTGCACGGCCTGACCCGAAACTCCGCAGATTTCGAATTCATTGCCGAGCACCTTAGCAAGCGTCATCGAGTGATCTGTGCCGAGCAACGCGGTCGCGGATTGTCTCAGTGGGATACGGATGCCAGCCGTTATAACCCACAGGTTTACGTCGAGGATATGTGGCAACTGCTGGAAAGTATCTCGGTGACCCAGGTGGTGGTGATTGGTACTTCCATGGGCGGACTGATGGGTATGATGATGGCTGCTACCAAGCCTGAAAATATCCAAGGCCTGATCATCAATGATATTGGTCCAGAAGTCGCCCCGGAGGGGCTGGCGAGAATTATGGGATACGTGGGTAAGGTTAAAGCGGCCCATGACTGGTCTTCAGCGATAGAGCAAACGCGATTGCTGAATCAGAGTAGTTTTCCTCATTACTCCGACCAGCAGTGGCAGAAAATGGCCGAGCGACTCTATCGTGAAAACGATCAAGGGCTTCCCGTTCTGGCCTATGATCCGGCTATTGCGGCCCCCATTGAAGCCAGTCAAAAGGCTGCTGTGCCACCGGATTTATGGCCACTTTTCAGCATGCTGTCTGAGGTGCCTTTGATGGCGATTCGTGGGGAGTATTCTGACATCCTGTCACAGGCATGCTTTGAAAAAATGAAGACCGTCTTACCGACAATGCAGCCGGTAGAAGTGCCTGGAGTGGGTCATGCGCCCATGTTAGATGAAGCGCAATCGGTGCAGGCCATTGACGCCTTCGTTAACCGGCTTTGTGAATAAAAATAATAAAGAGATGAGAATGTTGGATTCAAAAGTTGCGATAGTTACAGGGTCTACCAGTGGCATTGGTTTGGCCATTGCCAAACAGTTGGCGAGCAGTGGTTGTCACATTGTTCTTAACGGTTTGGCTGAGTCAGAAAAGATTGACACCTTGCTCAGGGAAATTTCTGATATGGGAGTGAATGCCCAATATATTTCGGCGGACATGAGCAAGCCGGATGAAATTGAAGCCATGATTGCGGACGTCTACCAGAAACATGGTCGCATTGATGTCTTGGTGAATAACGCGGGGGTTCAGCATGTGGCTGCCGTCGAAGAGTTTTCCCGGGAGGCCTGGGACAAAGTTATTGCGATAAACCTGAGCAGTGTGTTTCATGCCATCAAAGCGGTAACTCCCATAATGAAACAGCAGGGGTGGGGGCGAATCATTAATGTGGCGTCGATCCATGGCAAGGTGGCCTCACCTTACAAATCCGCATATGTTGCCGCCAAACATGGCGTGCTGGGGTTAACCAAAACCGTAGCCCTTGAATTGGCAACGACCGGTGTTACCTGTAATGCCATTTGTCCCGGTTATGTTTTGACGCCATTGGTTGAAAACCAGATATCCGACACCGCTAAAGCTCGAGGCATATCGGAGCAGCAAGTCATGGATGACGTTTTACTCGGGACTCAACCCACAGGACGTTTCACTTCGGCGGATGATGTCGGTGCCATGGTGGTTTTCCTGTGTGGCGCAGCGGCCAATAACATCACCGGCAGTGAACAGGTGATGGATGGCGGCTATATTTCTGGTTGAGGAGAATGTCATGGATTATCTAGCTTCTGCGCCAAAATTATTCCGTGATGTTAAAGCCAATCGCTTGTTGGTGATTGCCTGTATTGAAACGATTCTTATGGATTTGGATCCTTCGGCCTCGGCTGAAGATGTGGCCAAAATATTTTGTGTGTCTAATAGAACCTTCTTTCGCAAATTGCGGGCCGCTGATATTTCATTTCGGGATCTGTGTGAAGAGGTGAAGGGAAGAATGGCGGTTCGGTATCTCGATACCGGGGAGCAGAGTATAGCTTCGATCTCTGATTATATGGGCTATTCAGACCCTTCCAATTTTACCAAGGCGTTTAAAAAGTGGATGGGATGTTCGCCCAAGCAATATCGCGATACACAAATAGCCTGTTGAATCTATTTGTCATTAAAAAACTGTACGATACGGCTGATCAGCATTCGAATTTGAGCCAGCATGGCAATTAAAAAACCGATGCCGCCAATGATAAGACCCAGCAGGGTGACAAGTTCCTGTAGCAACGATGCCTGCAGATTATTGAATGCGATATACAAAATCACCGCGCCCAGAAAAAACAGCATGGCCCCCAGCCGGAACTGTTTGAACGTCTGTTCCATGGGGGCTGTGTAGTGTTGTTTAAGTGCGGCTTTCCAAGTCTCTCTGTCCATAGAGGCCAATTTACCCGGTTTATCTGGTTGCGGCTAGATAATGCGTGAATAGCGTACCGGCTGAGGGCTCTTGAGATAGGCATCAAACGCCATGCAAATTCGACGAATCAATAGCCGACCGTCATCGGATACTTTTAAGCCGCTGTCACTGCGGATAATGAGTCCGTCTGCAATCATGGGCTGTAGTTCTTCCAGTGCATCGGCAAAATACTCGCAGAAGTCGAACTGGTACGCGTGATTGAATGGCGCGTATTCCAGCTCAAAGTGGCAGATTAACTGGTTGATCACTGCCTGACGCAGTTGGTCGTCATCGGTCAGGGTCAGGCCTTTGAGGATGGGAGTCTGCTTCTCTTCCTCAATGGCTTTGGTGTAGCCGGGGATATCCTTGTGATTCTGCACAAAAATATTGTCAATGGAGCTGATGGCTGACACGCCAAAGGCAAACAGATCGCAGTTGCCGTGAGTGGCATAGCCTTGAAAGTTGCGCTGCAGTTCGCCGTTGTCCTGAGCGATGGTCAGGGCATCGTTGGGCTTGGCAAAGTGATCCATGCCGATATAGACGTATCCGGCTTGTTGCAGCTGGTCGATGGAGTTTTCCAGAATGGCGAGCTTTTCCTGTGGCTCCGGCAGGGTGGTCTCATCAATCTGCTTTTGGCTTTTGAACAGGTGAGGCATATGGGCGTAGTTAAACAGGCTCAGGCGTTCGGGATTCAGGTCAATAATCTGATCCAGAGTCCGATCCACGCTCTCTACCGACTGGTGAGGCAGGCCATAGATCAGATCCATGCTCAGCGAGTGAAATTTCTCTTCCTTGGCTTTGTGCACCAGCTCAGCCACTTCCTCAAAGCTGTTAAAGCGATTGACGGCTTCCTGGACCTTGGGGTCGAAGTCCTGAACCCCCATGCTCAGACGATTAAAGCCCAGCTCGCGCAGCACGCTGATGGTCTCAGCGTTCATGGCGCCCGGATGAATTTCAATGGAATATTCGCCCGAGTCGTCATCTAGCAGATTAAAGTGTTTGCGGGTTTCTGCCATCAGCTGGATCTTTTGCTCATCACTGATATAAGTGGGCGTGCCGCCCCCCCAGTGCAACTGATGAACCGGACGATCGCTGTCAATCTGAGCGGCGCGCATGGCAATCTCCTGATACAGGGTATCAAGGTAAGGCTGGGCGCGTTTTTTATTAGCCGTCACAATTTTGTTGCAGCCGCAGTAGTAACAGATGGTGTCGCAAAACGGGATGTGGAAATACAGTGACAGGGGGCGGCCGGCGGCATTGCTTCGCGCTACGGCTGCATCAACTTCGCTGGTTGCGTAATCATCCACAAATTGAGGGGCTGTGGGATACGAGGTATAGCGTGGGCCAGCCAGATCGTAGCGGCGGATCATCTCGGCATTCCAGCGAACATTTACGGTGGTCATCTATCGGTTTTCCTTGGGCGGGTCTCGCCAGGCACTGTTATAAAGTGTAATGAGGGTGGCGCAGTTTAGTGATTTGCGTATGCTTTGACGTTGATATGAATCATGGCCTGATTCATTTTACGTTAATCGGATTTAGAATAATAAGAGAGATTGATGTCCCTTCATACGGTTTTTGGTGCCGGTTTAATCGGCGGTTATGTCGGCGGATTACTTCGCAGTCAGGGGTTTGATGTCAGTATCGTCGGGCGTGAGCGATTGCGTGAACGCTTCTCCGGGCGACTAAAGCTGACTGACTTTCATGGCAATGAGGCTTTTGCCGAGGGCTTTGAGTTTTCCGTGCAGCCCCAAACAACTACGGATTTCCTTTGGTTGACCGTGAAATGCACTGCGGTAGAGGCTGTTATTGAGGATATTTGTCCTCTGGTTGGACCTGATACGATAATTCTTTGCTGTCAGAATGGTTTGGGATCTGATGCTGCTGTGCGTCAGGCTTTCTCGTCAAACACGGTATTGCGGGTGATGGTGCAGTTCAATGTTGCTGATATGGCACCCAATCATTTGCACCGGGGCAGTGAAGGCGATGTCACCGTAGAGCATCACCCCCGGTTGGAAGCCATCGTAGAACAGCTCAATTGTGGCTTGATGCCAGTGCATCTTAGTCGGGATATGGATGCGGTGCTCTGGGCAAAACTTCAATTGAATCTTGCCAACGCCATTAATGCTCTGGCCGATATCCCGGTTAAATCGATGCTGCAAAAGAGGGGATATCGGCGGGTCATTGCAAGGCTTATGGCAGAATTGTTGGCCGTCACCAGAGCCAAAGATTTGGTTTTACCCAAATTGACGGGGCTACCCGCGCAAAAGATACCCGGTTTTCTGAATATTCCCGATTGGTTGTTTAAAATCCTGGGCAGTAAAATGCTCGAAATTGATCCGACTGTCAGAACCTCCATGTGGTGGGATCTGAGTAATAACAAACTGACAGAAGTCGATCATCTCAACGGCGCCGTGGTGAACGCCGCTGAAGAGCTGGGGGTGCCTTGCCCCGCCAATCGCAAGATCGTAGAACTGGTTCATCAAGTAGAACGAGGCGAGTTGGCTCAGGGAGTCAGTGCAAAAGATTTGCTGTCTGCACTGGATTAAGGCCAGATACAAATTCTGTATTTAAACCTGAAAATAATCATAAGAGGGTATACATAAAATGGATTCTTCCGAAACCCAGTCCGTTCATCTGGAAGTGAATAACCATATTGCGGTGGTTACTCTGAATCGGCCGCCGATCAATTCTCTGGTCAAGAAAACCTATCTTGAGCTTGAAAAGGTGTTTGCCGATATTGGTCAGCGCCAGGACGTGCGAGTGGCTATTTTACGCTCGGAGGGCAAGTTCTTCTGCCCAGGCAATGATGTCAGTGAATTTAAAAAGCTGAACGATGGTGAAGATCCCGTGGCTTACGGCAAGGCAGTAAGTGCCGGCATCGCGGCGGTGTATAACTGCAAAGTGCCGGTAGTTGCTGCGGTTCATGGTCATGCTTACGGTGCTGGTATGGCTCTGGCGGCAGCGGCCGATGTGATGATAGCGGCGGAAGATGCTCATTTTGCCATACCCGAGATTAAGGTGGGCATCATTGGTGCGGCGGTATTTCTGGAATTGATTGTGCCGGAGAAAGTAGTGCGTTACATGTCGTTGACGGGCAACCCTATCAGCGCCGGTGAGATTGCTCACTACGGCGGGGTTCACAAGGTAGTGGCCAAAGAGCAGGTTCTGGATGAGGCAATGATAGTGGCCAGAGATTTGCTCAGGCAGTCTCCCAATGCGCTACGCTATTTCAAGGAAGCCATGAACATCAATCAGGAAGCTCGTCTCGAGGAGCGCTATGCGGTGGAAAGTGGCTATACCAATCGTCATATTGGCTCAGATGAATACCTCGAAGCTGTGAACGCTTTTCTGGAGAATCGAGAGCCGGTATTTAAATGACCGCATAAGTCATTTGCGTCACGATAAATGACTTGAATTGCCATTGAGAGGGTATAGGGCCTGTGCGAGACTCGGCCCGGTTAGCCATAGTGGCCTCTGAGTGGGGCCCTCATTCAGGACCTCCCCCATGACAGCACAACAACAAGTTCCAGACAATTTGATACTGCAGGCGGAAAAACCACTGCGAATCTGCCTGTTGGGCTACCGTAGTGCACCGTTTGTGGGTGGACAGGGTATTTATCTGAAATACCTTAGCAAGGCACTGGTTGACGCAGGTCATCAGGTGGATGTCATTTCCGGCCCTCCGTACCCGGATCTGGATCCCAGAGTTAAATTGATAGAAATGCCGAGCCTGGATCTGTTTGCCTCCAAGCAGCATCACGCTTTTGCTTTGCGCCCCAGACATCTGCTCTCCTGGGCCGACTTTATGGAATGGTGGAGTATGTTGACCGGTGGTTTTGCCGAGCCCTACAGTTTTTGCCGCCGGGTGGCTAGCTATATGAAAAAGCACGGTCATGAATATGATCTGGTGCATGATAATCAAAGTCTGGGCTACGGACTTCTGGATCTTCAAAAACGTGGCATTCCTACAGTGGTGACCGTGCATCACCCTATTACCCGAGATTTGCAACTGGCTTTGGATGCGGCCCCTAACTGGTGGTACAGACTGCTGGCTCGGCGCTGGCATTCTTTTTTGGGGATGCAAAAGAAGGTGGTTCAGAAGCTGGATCATGTGGTCACTGTTTCTGAACAGTCGCGCAAGGATATCGCCGAGGCGTTTGATCGCCCGGAGCAGGATATCAGCCTGATCTACAACGGCATTGATACCGAGACGTTCCGGCCATTACCGGAAGTCACCCGCAAACCATTGCGTCTGATGACTACGGCATCTGCCGATCAGCCCCTGAAGGGTTTACGCTATTTGCTGGAAGCCATGGCTCGATTAAAACCTTTTTATCCTGATCTGGAATTGTTGGTTGTCGGTAAGTTAAAAAAAGGTGGCCCGACTCAGCGTCGCCTGCGTCGCTTGGGACTGGAGGATTCAGTGAATTTTGTCTCGGGCATCAGCACCGAAAAATTGGTGGAATATTATAACGAGGCTTCCATTGTCGTTTCTCCATCGCTATATGAAGGATTTGGCTTGCCTGCTGGCGAAGCCATGGCTTGTGGCTGTGCCGTCATTTCTTCTGATGGCGGCGCTTTACCCGAGGTGGTTGGTGAGGCTGGCGTCGTGGTTCCGGCAGGAAACAGCAAAGCACTGGCCGATGCGCTCAAGCAGCTATTAAATGACCAAGCCCAGCGCGATTTACTGGGTCAGCAGGGGCGTCAACGTATTCTTGAGAAGTTCAGCTGGCAAGTAGCTGCCCGTGAATTCACCGAGTATTACAACGCTATTCTGGTACAAACAGTTCAACAGTAATTGATAGAAGTTATTTTTCATGCAAACCATTGATTTCAATAAACTGCAATTGCGTGACGGTGATCGCATTCTGGATGTCGGCTGTGGCGAAGGTCGCCACACATTGGGCGCTTATCTACATGCCAATGTTGAAGCTGTCGGTGTGGATCTGTCTGCCAGTGATGTTGAAAAAGCCCGAAAAGGTGCCAGCGAATTTACCGATAAAGCCAATAAGAATAAATCCATCCATTTTCAGGAAGCGGATGCGTTGGCCTTGCCGTTTGCAGATGACAGTTTTGATAAGGTCATCTGTTCAGAGGTGCTGGAGCATATTCCCGATTATAAAGGGGTCTTGAAAGAGATTAAGCGCGTACTCAAACCCGATGGTTTGTTGGCCGTGAGTGTGCCTCGCGCCTGGCCGGAAGAAATTTGCTGGCGGTTAAGTAAGGCTTATCACGAGGTTGAAGGCGGCCATATTCGTATTTTCAATGCAGTGCAGCTCAAACATGATGTGGAGTCATTTGGTTGGCAACGCTTCGATCACCATGGTGCACATGCTCTTCACGCGCCCTACTGGTGGCTCAAATGCTGGAAGTGGGAGCAGGAGTCAAAGCTGGTCGACGCCTATCATAAGCTGCTGGTGTGGGACTTGATGAAGCAACCCTGGATTACGCGCAAAACAGAAGCCTTGCTTAATCCTGTTCTGGGTAAAAGTGTCGTCATGTATTTTCAGCCGGGAGAGGCCTGATGGATAGTCTGATGTTGAGCAAGGGCATGTTTCCCGAGGCTTTTCTGAGTGACACCGTTGATTACATTCTCTCGGTGCAAACAGAAGACGGTTGTATCCCCTGGTTTAAGGGCGGTAAAGCCGATCCATGGGATCATATTGAAGCGGCCATGGGGCTGACTATTGCCGGGCGCTATGAAGCGGCTCGAAAAGCTTATCGCTGGTTGCAGGAACAACAATTAAGCGATGGCAGTTGGTACGCCAACTATCAGGATAGTAAGCCCTTGTATTGCGATAAAAGGGAAACCAATTTTGTGGCTTATATTGCCACGGGATTGTGGCACTACTATTTGATCACTGAAGACGATGCTTTTCTTCAGGAGACTTTCCCGATGGTTTATGCCGCGATGGATTTTATCCTGCAGCAACAGGCGCCAACGGGAGAAATTTACTGGGCCGTATCCGAAGACGGTGAGCCCTTAAAGGATGCGCTGGTGACGGCCTGTTCTTCCGTTTACAAAAGTCTGGAGTGCGCCATCAATATTGCGGTGACTCTCGGACAGAGTTGTCTGCGCTGGAGAGAGGCCCACCAGAGATTGGGCGAGACCCTGCGCTTTCATCCGGAGTGCTTTGATCGCACCTGGGAGAGTAAAGAGCGCTATTCAATGGATTGGTTCTACCCGATTTTGGCGGGTGTCTACGACAAGGCTGGTGCGAAAGCACGAATCAAAGAGCGCTGGGATACCTTTGTCAAAGACGACATGGGTTGTCTGTGCGTCAGTGATGAGCCCTGGGTAACGGTCGCTGAATCCTGTGAATTAACCATGGCGTTACTGGCCGCTGGCGAGCGTTCCAAGGCAATGATGATCTACAGTTGGCTGCATCAGTGGCGCGATGCCGATGGTGGCTACTGGACCGGGTATCAGTACGTTGAAAAAATTATTTGGCCTGAAGAAAAAACCACCTGGACGGCGGGTGCGATTTTACTGGCCGCCGATGCGCTGACCGAGCACACCCCGGCCGCGCGACTGTTTCTGGAAAATAACCTGTTACAAGCGACGGAAAAGTCCCAGAGTGTTTACGGTGGGCAATTCCTCAAACAGACCTGAGGCTTTGGCAAGTTTCCAGATATTGTAGGGCGCCTGACCGCCATCTTCCGGATTGGGAAAGATATCGTGGATAGCAAGAATGCCGCCGGGCTTGATAAAGCTGGACCAACTGCGATAGTCGGTCTGAGCTGCTTCCTCACTGTGGCCGCCATCGATAAAGACCATGCCCAGAGGTGTCGCCCAATCCCTTGAGGCAATCAGTGATGAGGAGACAATCGGTACCACCGTATCGTCCAGATCTGCCAGACGCATGGTGGTGCGAAAAGTTTTGAAACTGTCCATCAGCTCGATGCTGGTATCGTACAGGTCGGGGTCGTGGTATTCCTCACCCAGTTGATGCTCTTCTGAACCGCGATGGTGATCCAAAGCAAACAGGGTGCGATTGTTTTCCTTGCAAGCGGTTCCCAGGTAAACCGTGGATTTGCCGCAGTAGCTGCCAATTTCCAGACAGGGGCCCAGCTTGGATGCTGTCAGAGCATATTGATAGAGCGCTTCGCCCTCGTCAGCAGCTAAAAAGCCTTTTACGGAATCGATATTGATGGGAAGGGTAATAGACATAAGGTTTTCTCTACTGGCCTTAAAATACAGAACGCAACAGTAGAGTGATGGCCGGTGCGTGGCAAGGTGTTTTAAAGACGCATCCACTGTCCAAAATGACCACCAGGCAATAACAGGGAACCAGAAGAAAGGCAGAAAAGGACACACAGTGAGACGAGAGCATAAACCCTATTTTATTAAGCGCTTTTTAAGCCTTTGCAACCAATTCTACGTTGACCGTTATTTCAGCAAGCATTTTGACTCTCTGGGTAAAAGCCCGCAGGTATTAAGTCCCAGAAGTGCGCAAATATTCGGTGAATATATAACCGCCGGAGATTGTCTCCATTTGATCAGTTCCTGGGATAACCCTGTGAAGTTAACCTGCTGGAGCGGCAAGGGAATTCAGGGAAGCATAGCGATCGGTAATTACTGCCTGTTGTCGCCGGGCACCACTATCATGTCAGCCAAGGGCATTACCATTGGCGATAACTGTATGTTTGCGGCGGGCTGCTATATTTCCGACAGTGACTGGCATGGCCTCTATAACCGAACTCGACCGTTCCGTTGCAGTAAGCCCATTGTTTTAAAGGATAATGTCTGGATTGGTCATGGTGCCAAAGTAGGCAAGGGCGTGACCATTGGTGAAAACAGTGTGGTAGCCGCTGGTGCCGTGGTGGTGAAAGACGTACCGGATAATGTTGTGGTTGGAGGCAACCCGGCCAGAGTGATCAAGCAATTGAGCCCCGGCCGTAAAATGCTTAAGCGCGATGTGCTGTTTCAGGATGCCGATTACTATAATGAAAATCAGGATAAGCTGGATCGCTACATTCTTCAGGGCAATAGTTTTTGGGGGTGGTTACGGTATCTGTTTTTCCCGACCCGAAAGGACTGATCGTGGCCAGATTAGGCTGCAAAAATTGCCAAAATATAGTGCATTTGTGTTACAGAAAATATGAATTTGCCCTATAAAAATGCGGGTTGTGAGAAGTTATCCGAAACCGTTGACATTACGAAAGGAAGGCGTAGTATCAAGTTCAGCTTGAAGGTAAGGCTTTTATTTATCTAAAGAGAGCGAAGTTCTACCCTGGATTTTTGCGGTACCTCGTTGCACATAAGTAATACCCATCCTGCTAGCTACAACTGCCTTGTATGGGCATTATTCAAATAACTTATAAAGTTAAATTAGGAAGATCAGATATGTCTCGTGTGACTGGTACTGTTAAGTGGTTCAACAATGCCAAAGGTTATGGCTTCATCGAGCAGGAAAACGGCCCGGACGTTTTCGCTCACTTCAGCGCAATTGAATCCGATGGTTTCAAATCTCTGGAAGAAGGCCAGAAAGTTGAATTCACCGTTAGTGATGGCCAAAAAGGTCCTCAAGCTGAGAAAATTGTTGCACTGTAAGTGACGCATTTTTCTTTATAAAAAAAGCCGCGTTTTACCGCGGCTTTTTTTATTGCATTCAGTTTTTTCAAGCCGCCTTGGCGCCACTCATAAAAAAATGCCTCTCTATTTCTTCAGCCGTTTTCAGGCGCTTGATGTTTTCAAACAGTTGTTCGGCTTCGGGGTATTGCAGTCTTAAATAAGCCAGCCATTGTTTGACGCGATTGCCAAGATGTTTGGCAGGGTAGAGCGACTTGGTAGTTTGATAGTAGCCAAACAGTAATTGACATACTTCAGGCCAGCTCAATGGCTGATAGTCTTCTCCTCGGCTGGCAGCTTGAATTTGCCGTGGCAGGTCCGGCGTCGCAAGCGCGCCTCGTCCCAGCATAAAGTCGCTACAGTCGGATTGTTGTTTACAACGTACCCAATCTTCCACGGACCAGATCTCCCCATTGGCAATGACCGGAATGTCGATGGCTTGCTTGATCCGGGCGATATAGTCCCAGTAGGCCGGTGGCTTGTAACCATCGGCTTTGGAACGAGCGTGGACGACCAGTTCATTGGCGCCGGCTTCGTACACGGCCTGAGCGTTATCCAGATAAAGACTGCGATCTTCAAATCCCAGACGTATTTTGGCCGTCACCGGAACTTCTGGCGGGACCCTCTCTCTAACAGCGCTTACGATATTGAACAGGCGCTCCGGGTTTTTCAGCAGTGTGGCTCCACCATCGCTTTTGTTGACGGTTTTGGCTGGGCAGCCAAAGTTCAGGTCGATGGCGCAGGCCCCCATGCGGGCGACCTTGGCGGCGTTAAACGCTAACGAGCCGGGTTGGCCACCCAATAGTTGCACTCTTACTGGCACCCCGGACGGGGTTTTGCAGTCATTATTGAGCTCCGGGCAAAGGCGTTTAAATACACGCTCGGGCAGACGCTGGTGCTCACTGACGCGGACAAATTCGGTGACACAAATGTCGATGCCGCCCAAGGCCGTGAGCAGCTCGCGAACATGGTGATCGACGACACCTTCCATGGGGGCTAGAAATAATCGCATGGGCCTCTGCAGTTAAGTTGGGTTCGGGTTGGTTTGAGGGCGGCAAAGTATAGCAGGATTGACTATTCTTGTTGTCGATAGGGCGGATACGCCGATCCTGTGAGGATAGCTTCAGCCTATAGTCTGATTTTTTGTTATAAATCAGATGAATAGTGCCTATTTGCTATTCAAGGATTGCGCCCGTAGCTGGTTCGTTATATCGTCGGCGGCCCTCACAAGAGGAGGTCCTAAGCGAAGCGCCACCCACTCTCCGGCGCGAGCCACCCGCTCATTCGCCCAGGGCGACATTTAGAGGGTCTGATTCCAGGAGAATTCAGATCATTCCCAGCGCTACAGTTCTGACCCTGTAGCGTGGACAATGGAGGTTATCCCCCCTATGCAACAAGATATCTTGCAGCAAGGCATCGATTTGATGCTCTTTGGTATGGGCACGGTGTTTGTGTTCCTCACTGTTCTGGTCATCGCGACAATGATCATGTCCCGTGTCGTTAGCCGTTTCTTTCCCGATGCTCCCGAGCCTGAATTGGCCCCTGTACGCGCCGCACCGGTTGGCGTTAACGATCCCAAGTTGATTGCGATCATTCAGGATGCCGTCAATCAGCACCGAGCCAAGCAGAAGTAATTATGGCCGCAGCTATATAGATAGCCTGTGGTGATTAACCAAATTCAAATCGAACCTTTAGAGAAATTTTCATGAGCGACAACAAAAAGCCCTTGGGTATCACGGATGTGGTTTTGCGCGACGCCCACCAATCACTGTTTGCCACCCGCATGCGTCTCGACGACATGCTGCCCATTGCCGAGAAGCTGGATAAAGTCGGTTTCTGGTCACTGGAGACCTGGGGTGGGGCAACCTTTGATGCCTGTATCCGCTATCTTGGCGAAGACCCTTGGGAGCGCATCCGCGAGCTGAAAAAAGCGATGCCCAACACGCCGATGCAGATGCTGTTCCGCGGTCAGAATATTCTGGGCTATCGCCACTACGCCGATGATGTGGTGGCCAAATTTGTTGAGCGCTGTGCGGTAAACGGTGTCGATGTATTCCGTGTGTTCGATGCCATGAACGATATGCGTAATATTGAGACGGCCCTGAAAGCGGTAAAAGACGTGGGCAAGCACGCTCAGGGAACCATTTCCTATACCCTGAGCCCGGTTCACACCACGGATATGTGGGTAGAACAGGGTAAGAAGATTGAGGATATGGGCGCCGACTCCATTGCCATTAAAGATATGGCGGGCCTGTTGAAACCCTATGACGGTTATGAGCTGGTGTCGAAATTGAAGGCCGCCTGTGACATCCCGGTTCACCTGCACTGTCATGCCACCACGGGTCTGTCTTCCGTAACGGCCCTGAAGTGTATTGAAGCGGGTATCGATAACGTCGATACCGCTATCTCCTCCATGTCCATGACCTACGGCCACAGCCCCACCGAAGCGCTGGTGGCAACTCTGGAGGGTACCGACCGCGATACCGGTCTGGATCTGGGGCTGCTGGAAGAAATCGCCGATTACTTCCGTGAAGTACGGAAAAAATACGCCAAATTTGAAGGTTCTCTGCGCGGTATTGATGGCCGCATTCTCACCGCTCAGGTACCGGGCGGTATGCTGACCAATATGGAGAGCCAGCTGAAGGATCAGGGCGCGGAAGATCGTTTCTCTGAAGTGCTGGCCGAGATTCCTCGCGTGCGCGAAGATCTGGGTTATATCCCTCTGGTTACCCCAACCTCTCAGATTGTTGGTACTCAGGCGGTGCTGAATGTATTGACCGGTGAGCGTTATAAGTCCATCTCCAAAGAAACCCAGGGTGTGCTCAAAGGTGAATACGGTGCAGCACCTGCACCTTACAACGCTGAGTTGCAGACCCGCGTACTGGATGGCGCCGAAGCCATTACCTGTCGTCCGGCCGATCTGCTGGAGCCGGAAATGGATAAACTGGCTGACGAGCTGCGCGATCTGGCCAGTGAGAAGGGTATTAGCCTCACTGCCGGTGAAGGTGAAATCGACGATGTACTGACTTACGCACTGTTCCCACAGATTGGTCTGAAGTTTCTGGAAAACCGCGGCAACCCGGATGCCTTTGAACCTGTGCCGACCGGCAAAGAAGGTTCTGTGGTGACCAACGATGCCGGTGAAGAGGTTTACACCGTTAATGTCGAAGGTAACAGCTATACCGTGACCGTATCCAATGGTGGCGATCTGACCGGTATTGCTCCTGTGGGCGGCGCACCTGCCGCTATCGGTGGCGCGGCTCCTGCTGCTGGTGTCCCTGCTGGCGGAGATCCTGTACCCGCGCCTCTGGCGGGCAATATCTTCAAGGTATTGGTCTCCCCGGGCCAGCAGGTGAACGAAGGTGACACCATTATTGTGCTGGAAGCCATGAAGATGGAAACCAATGTGTCGGCACCTAAATCCGGCACCATCGGTGCAATCAGTGTTAAAGAAGGCGACTCGGTAGCAGTGGGTGATAACCTGCTGACCATCGCGTAAGTCCGTTAAGTTAAGAGGAATTCTCAATGGAAGCACTTATCGGACTGTGGAACGATTCCGGTCTGGCCCAATTTCAGGGGCCCGGTCAGGTCGTTATGATTGGTATTGGCTTGCTGCTGTTGTGGCTGGCCATTCACAAAAACTTTGAACCCCTGTTGCTGGTACCCATTGGCTTTGGTGGCATTCTGGCCAATATCCCGGGTGCGGGTCTGGCGTATTCGGCGGTGCAGAATGCGTTGATGTCCGGTGGCCCGGAAGTTGTTGCTGCTATTGCAGATGCAATTCAGGTGACGGGCTATGAAAGCTACAAGGACATCAAGGCGGCAATGGCCGACGCCACGGCTGAACAGGTTTTTGCGGCTCAGCAGATTGCCGCCAATGCCGGCTTTGAAAGTGGCATGCTCTACAAGTTCTACTCAGTGGCGATTGGCTCGACCATCGCGCCGCTGTTGATCTTTATGGGTGTGGGGGCGATGACGGATTTCGGTCCGCTGCTGGCAAACCCCAAAACCATGTTCCTGGGTGCCGCGGCACAGTTTGGTATTTTTGCCACTGTGATGGGGGCTGTGGGCATGAGCTATCTCGGTTGGATGGATTTCTCCATCGCTGACGCCGCCGCCATCGGGATTATCGGTGGTGCTGATGGCCCGACCGCCATTTATGTGGCGTCACTGCTGTCGCCTGAGTTGTTGGGGGCCATTGCGGTTGCGGCCTACTCTTATATGGCGCTGGTGCCCATGATCCAGCCGCCCATTATGAAGGCCCTGACCACGGAAGAAGAACGCAAGATCACCATGACGCAGCTGCGCCATGTGTCCAGACGCGAAAAAATTGTGTTCCCGATCATTGTGTTGATCGCTGTTGCTATTTTCCTGCCATCGGCGGCGCCACTGTTGGGTATGTTCTGCTTTGGTAACCTGATGAAAGAGTGTGGCGTGGTGGATCGTCTGTCTGATACAGCGCAGAATGCTCTGATCAATATCACCACCATCTTTCTGGGACTATCGGTCGGTTCCAAGTTGGCGGCTGACGTTTTTCTGGATCCCAAAACCCTGGGCATTATGACGCTGGGCATTGTGGCCTTCGGCATTGGTACAGCCATGGGTGTGATCATGGCCAAGATCATGAACAAATTCAGCACCCAGAAAATCAATCCGTTGATTGGTTCCGCCGGTGTTTCTGCCGTACCCATGGCCGCCCGCGTGTCTAACAAGGTAGGGTTGGAGTACAACCCACAGAATTTCCTGTTGATGCACGCCATGGGCCCCAATGTGGCGGGTGTGATCGGTTCGGCCGTTGCCGCAGGTGTGATGATTACCATGGTGCAGTCCATGCAGTAATCTGGCTTATGCCTAACCCTGTGATTCCTGCATCAGCGGGAGTATGTAGAAACCCGCTTCGGCGGGTTTTTACGTTTTTGGTCTATGGTATTTATCTTTATTATTTTTCTTTTTGTGTAATTCTTTTTCGATAATTTGTTTTTTGTCGGCCTGTATCCAGCGCCCGTCCTAAAATGTGCCAGCGTAAAATTTGGCTCAATACCAGGGCGGATGCAGGGTATGGCTTTCTGAGACCGTTTGCCGCAAGGATGCGGCAATCGAGCCCCCATGGAAGGGTTCACGGCGTGTCTCAGAAAGCCATACCCTGTAGCTGACCGACTTCTTTAGTTCGAAATAACAACAATAATGAGGAACAACATGTTTGATAAAAAACGTGTGACAGCTGTATTAGTGGCCTTAACGTCTCTGGTTTTTCTTGGGTGTGAGCAACAGAACGCATCACAACCTCAGTCAACGGACTCCCATGGTTTTACCGCCGCAACCGATTATACGATCCGGGCCAATGCCAAGGTGGCCAAAGAGTTACCTTTATCGGATCAGCAGGATTTCGAGCAGGCCCGCAGAGGTTTGATTGCCCAAGCCGATTCTCTGGTGGTGACCACAGAAGATGGCCGTACCGTCTGGGATCAGACCGCTTATGAATTTGTGAACGGCGAAGTGCCGCCAACGGTAAACCCCAGTTTGTGGCGCCAGGAACAGCTCAATAATATTCATGGCTTGTTTCAAGTGGTGCCGGGCATTTACCAGCTGCGTGGTTTCGATCTGGCCAATATGACGCTGATTGCCGGCGACAGTGGCTGGATTGTGGTAGACCCCCTGACCACTGAAGATACGGCCCGTTACGCCATGGCGTTTGCTGCGCAACATTTGGGTGATAAGCCGGTATCAGCGATTGTTTTTACCCACAGCCATATCGACCATTTTGGTGGTGTGGCAGGTGTATTGGGTGATGCCTCGGCTGCGGATATTCCCATTATTGCGCCCATCGGGTTTATGGAAGAAGCCGTCAGTGAAAATATTCTGGCCGGTCTGGCGATGGAGCGGCGCGCCCAGTTTATGTATGGCAGAAATCTGCCCGTGTCAGAGCGTGGTCATATTGGCACGGGGCTGGGTAAAGAACCGGCCAAAGCCGGAAAAATCAGTATTCTGCAGCCGAATGTTATTGTTGATCGCACCGGTCAGACACTGACGATTGATGGCGTTGATCTGGAATTCCAGAACGCGCCGGGCTCGGAGGCGCCAGCCGAGTTGACCTTTTATCTGCCGCAATTCAAAGCCTTTTGTGGGGGGGAGGTGGTGTCGCGCAATATGCACAATCTCTATACTTTGCGCGGCGCCAAGGTGCGTGATGCTCTGGCCTGGAGTCAGTATATCGATGAGGCCCTGACGCTGTTTGGTGATCGCTCTGATGTGTATTTCGGAACCCACCAATGGCCCATTTGGGGGCAGGAGAATATTCAAACTTTTATTAAACGTCAGCGCGATACCTACAAGTTCATTCATGATCAGACCTTGAGGTTGGCCAATCGTGGCGCGACGCCGAGGGAAATTTCCGAACAGCTAAACTTGCCTTCAACGCTGCAGGGTAGTTTTGCCAATCGGGGCTATTACGGCACCTTGTCCCATAACGCCAAAGCCGTTTATCAAATGTACTTTGGCTGGTATGACGCCAACCCGGCCAATCTCAACCCGTTGCCTCCGGTGCAGCAGGCCGAGCGCTATGTGACTGCCATGGGCGGTGCTGCAAAGGTTCTAGAGTTGGCTGTAAGCGCTTTCGATAAAGGCGACTATCGCTGGGCCGCTGAATTGCTCAACCATTTGGTATTTGCCGAACCTGACAACCCAGAGGCCAGGGGTTTGCTGGCCAACAGTTACGATCAACTGGGGTATCAATCAGAATCTGCGCCCTGGCGGGATGTGTATTTGAGTGCGGCCTACGAATTGCGTCATGGGGTGGCGAAGACTGAAAAGCATGTTCTTCAGGATGCCGAAGGTCTGTTCAAGGCAGTGCCCAGTGAATTGTTCTTTGCGGCGATGGCGACCAGCCTGAATGGCGACAGAGCCGATGGCGAATATTATCTGATCAATATTCATATGACCGATACCGGCAAGAATTACGTGCTGGAAGTGGATAACTCAGTTCTGCATCACCGTCAGTCTGAACCAGATCCTGAAGCTCAAGCCAGCATTCACATCAGTCGCGATTTATTTGTTAAAGCGATACTGGGCGGGGCACAAATAACCGAACTCATGGGCGATGAATTGTCACTCGAGGGCAGCCGCTTATCACTGATTGGTTTTTTCCGGTTATTTGATAAACCTGCCAGCGATTTCAATATTGTGACGCCATAGCGGCGTCCTATGAATAAACTCAACAACAAGAAGAATAATATGATGTTTACACGACAGATATGCCTGCTTTTTTTACTGACCTTCGCCATTGATGGTTGGGCTGAAAATCCGAAGGACGAAAGCAAACAGTTATTGTTCGGTGATACCCATTTGCATACCTCCCTGTCGTTCGATGCCTTCCTGAACAGTAACCGGTCGGCGGGGCCTGAAACGGCTTATCGCTGGGCGAAAGGCTTGCCCGTTATTCATCCCTTTACCAAGGCCAGAGTGCAGATTAATGAGCCGCTGGATTTTCTGGTGATCGCCGATCATGCCGAAGGCATGGGGTTTGTGAAGTCCTATATACAGGATGATGTGGCGCTGCCGGATCTCGGTTGGTGGGGCAATCTCAAGCGCTGGATTGCCTTGCAAGTGTTGACCAACGCCATGGAAGACGAGCAGGACGGCAGTGATGTGTTTGCCAGCGTTCTGCCCAAGGCGCCAGCCAAGGTTGGCGGGGATCCGGTTCAGGATGCCAATAACTCGCTGGAGGATGCGCTCGGCGATACCAGCGTGATTGAAACCCATGTCTGGCACCAATCGGTAGACGCCGCCGAGCGCCACAACCAGCCGGGAGTCTTCACCACATTCGCGGGTTGGGAGTGGAGCTCCATTCCCGTGGGCGCCAACTTGCATCGGGTGGTGTTTACCCCGGACGGTCCGGATAAAACCAAACAGTTTTTGCCCTACGGTTCGGATGACAGTCAATACCCGCAAGATTTATGGGCCTGGCTGCAGCAGCTCGAACAGCGAGATGGTACTCGCTTTCTGGCGATACCCCACAATTCCAACATCTCCAAGGGGTATATGTTTGCGGAGACGACCCTGAAGGGCGAGCCCATGACCGCGGACTACGCTCAGGTGCGAATGAAGTGGGAGCCGGTGGTGGAGATTACCCAGTACAAAGGGGATTCTGAAACTCATCCTGACTTGTCTCCGGACGATGAGTTTGCCGATTTTGAAACCTACAAGCACTACATTCAGCAGATAGTGAAATCCTACAAGGTGGCAAAAGCGGATTACGTCCGCTCTGGTCTGATGACGGGTCTGACGCTCGAGGCGCAAACGGGGGTAAATCCATTCCAGTTTGGCCTGATTGGTTCGACCGATTCCCACACCGGTTTGGCGGCCTATGAGGAGCCCAATTACTGGGGTAAGTTTGGCCGCGATTCGATCCCGTCAGCCAAGACCAACGATGGTATTGTGGCCGGTGGTCCTTCCGGGTGGGATATGGGAGCCCAGGGGTTGGCTGCTGTTTGGGCGACTGAAAACACGCGCGATGCGATCTTTGCCGCCTTTAAACGTCGCGAGGTATACGCAACCACGGGCCCACGCATGAAGGTTCGATTATTTGCCGGCTGGGATTTTACCGAGGCGGATCTGGCCTCCCCAGATTTTGCCCGTATTGGTTATCGCAAGGGCGTCCCCATGGGCAGTCATCTGGTGGGGCATAAAGAGGGGGAAACGCCTCGCTTTATGATTCGCGCCGTCAAGGGTCCCAATAACGCCAACCTGGATCGGGTTCAGGTGATCAAGGGCTGGTTGGATGCGTCGGGGCAGGTGCAGGAAAAGGTTTACGACGTCGCCTGGTCGGGTGAGCGGACTCTGGACGCGGCAGGCAAGTTACCGCCGGTGGGCAATACCGTCAATCTGACCGATGGCCGCTATGACAACCGCATCGGCTCCGCTGAACTGGTGGCGCTGTGGCAGGATCCCGAGTTTGATGCCACTGAGCGGGCTTTTTACTACGTTCGTGTGTTGCAGATACCGACGGCACGTCATTCCACTCTGGACGCCATTGCATTGGGGGTGAAGCCCTCGGTCCGACATCCCCAGACGATTCAGGAGAGGGCCTACACTTCGCCCGTTTGGTATTCGCCCAGATAGTCGTTGAGGCCGCTCAATCGAGCTATTCTGCAGGGGTGAATGATGCCTTTGGCTATGGTGCTGGACAGGCGTCTTGGGCAAAATTGCCGAAAATCATACAAACGTTTAATTTTTTAAAGCATCAATTACAGAGAGGTACAGGTAATGTCTGTCGATCAAGCTGCAATCAATGAAGAACTGGAAATGTTCCGCGATATGGTTCTGCGTTTTCTGGAACAGGAAGTGGCCCCGAACTATGAACAGTGGGAAGAGCAGCATGCGGTACCTCGTGAGCTTTGGAATACCTTTGGCGCCGCTGGCATGCTGTGTGTTGATATGCCGGAAGAATTCGGCTCGGCCGGTGCCAGCCTTGATGTACAGATGATGGTCCTGCAGGAGATGTCCCGTCTGGGCTACGGCGGTATCGCCAGTGGTTACAACATCCACTCCAATATCGTAGCGCCTTACATCTACCACATCGGTGCGGATGAGCAAAAACAAAAGTGGCTGCCGAAGATGATCACGGGCGAAGCACTGGGTGCGATTGCCATGACCGAACCCGGCGCCGGTTCCGATCTGGCGGCCCTGCGTACCACCGCTGAAAAAGACGGCGATGAGTATGTCCTGAACGGTTCCAAAGTATTTATTACCAACGGCATTCTGGCCGATCTGGTGATTGTGGCAGCCAAAACCGATCCATCCAAAGGCGCCAAAGGCATCTCTCTGTTCCTGGTGGATACCACCACTCCGGGTTTCTCCCGTGGCCAGAAGATTGAAAAGATTGGTCAGCACACCAGCGATACCGCCGAACTGTTCTTTGAAAATATGAGAGTCCCTGCCGACAGCATTCTGGGTGAAGAGGGCATGGGTTTTGTCTATCTGATGCAGGAGCTGCCCCGTGAGCGTTTGGGCTGTGCCGTTCAGGCCATTGGCGCGGCTGAAGGTGCCATCGAAATTACCGTGGATTACGTGCAGGAACGCAAGGCCTTTGGGCAGTCTATTGGCCAGTTCCAGAACACTCGATTCAAACTGGCCGAGCAGAAATCCGAGCTGGAAATTAATCGTGCTTACGTTGAAAAACTGATGGCCAAATACAAGCAGGGAGAGATGACCACCGAAGAGGCGGCCATTGTCAAACTGATGACCACCGAGATGCAGTGCAAGGTGGTTAATGAGTGTCTGCAGTTGTTTGGTGGTTACGGTTACACCACCGAATATCCGATTTCCCGCTACTACACCGATGCCCGTATTCAGACAATCTATGCGGGTACTTCGGAGATTATGAAGGAAGTTATCTCTCGTGGTATGTTAGGCCGTTAATTTAGTGTTCTGGTTTCCGCTGCTCAGCGGCGGAAGCTGACATCGGAGCAAGCTGTCGTTCAGCATTGCTCTATTTGTAATATTAATTTTGAGGTCTGAAATGAGTGAACTGCTGACTTATACCCTGAAGGGCAATGTTGCCGAAATAGAATTACACAATGGCAAGGTCAATGCCTTTTCGCCGGATTTTATTGAGGCTATTCAGGGCGCCATGGATCAGGCAGAAAAAGACGAGGCTGCGGTGCTGTTTATTGGCAAGCCTGGCATCTTCTCTGCTGGTTACGATTTGAATGTGATGCGCAGTGGTGATGTCAATGCGGTGGCCGATATGATTAAGGCGGGCTCTGAGTTGTGCGCACGTTTACTGGCGTTCCCACGCCCGGTGGTGGCCGCGGTGACCGGCCATTGTATGGCTCAGGGCGTCATGCACATTCTGGCTTGTGATTACGTGGTGGGTACCGAGGGTGAGTTTACTCTGGGGCTGAATGAAACCCAGATTGGTATGATCATGCCCTGGTATGGGATTGAGCTGGCCAAGGGGCGTTTTGCTCAGGATGTTATTAATCGGGCCGTAGTGCACGCGGAATTATTCGATCCGCAAGGAGCCGTTGACATCGGGTTGCTGGATAAAATTGCTTCTCCGGAATCGGTACTTGAGGTTGCAAGGGCAGAAACACAACGTCTGGCTGAACTGGATAAGGTTGCATTTAAAGGTTCCAAACTGAGAATGCGTGCCGGTATGATTGAGCGTATGCAGGATGCCAAGATTCAGGACGATAGAGATTTCCGTCAAGGTTATTCTGATTAAGGTTTTATACACCCCCTCATATCGGGCTACACCCTCTGGGGCCCGATAATTTTTCCTCTTCAGTCCTGTCGTTAAATCACCATTACTTGTCGAGTAATGTTAAAGCGTTTCTTCTGCCTGTAGTCTAAAGTCGGTAATACTTTAGCTTTGGAGTAGGGACTGTGAGCAATAATAACGAAACCACCCACTATCGCGCCTGTCATTTGTGTGAGGCCATTTGCGGTCTGGAAATCAAAACCCGTGGCGATGAAATCCTGTCCATCAAGGGCGATAAAGAAGATCCGCTGAGTCGCGGCCATATCTGCCCCAAAGCCACGGCACTGGAAGACCTGCATGTGGATCCCGATCGCCTGCGCAAACCGGTTAAAAAGACCGAATCGGGCTGGCAGGAGATTAGCTGGCAAGAGGCATTTGATACCGTTGCCGATAAACTGGCCGGTATTCAGGAGCAGTTTGGCACCGACAGTGTGGCCATCTACGCCGGCAACCCCAATGTTCACAATTACGGCAGCATGACCCACTCGGGCGTGTTCCGCAAAGCGCTACAGTCAAAAATCACCTTCTCGGCCACCTCCCTTGATCAGTTACCTCACCATTTGGCGTCCTGGGGCATGTACGGCCATCAGCAATGTTTGCCGGTGCCGGATATTGATCGCACCCAGTTTATGCTGATCATTGGCGGTAATCCGCTGGCCTCCAATGGCAGCATGATGACCGTGCCCGATGTGCGCAAGCGCCTGAAGGCCATTCAGCAGCGCGGTGGTCAGTTTGTGGTGATAGATCCGCGTAAAACCGAGACCGCCGCCATTGCCGATGAACATTTGTTTATCCGCCCGGGCAGTGATGCCTTTTTGTTGATGGCGATGGTGAACATCCTGATTGATGAAGCTCATATTAATCTTGGGCATCTCGACGGTCATGTTGACAGTGTGCCCGAGCTGCGCGAGCAGGTGGCGGGTTTTACCCCTGAGCTGGCGGAGCGCAAAACCGGTATCCCGGCCGAGCGTATTCGCCAATTGGCACTGCAAATGCTCAACGCTGAAGGTGCCGTGTGCTACGGCCGCATGGGGGCATCGGTGCAACAGTTTGGTGGCATCTGCCAGTGGGCGATACAAGTGATCAATATTCTCAGTGGCAACCTTGATCGCGAGGGCGGTGCACTGGTGTGTTCCCCCGCTTTTGGTTACATCACCAAAGGGGAAGCGGGGGCAGGCAGTCTGGGACGCTGGAAGTCGCGGGTTCGCGGTCTGCCAGAATTTGGCGGTGAGCTGCCGGCGGCCACCATGGCCGAAGAGATTCTGACACCGGGTGAGGGGCAGTTGCGTGCCATGGTCACCATCGCCGGTAACCCGGTATTGTCCTCTACCAATGGCACGGGATTGGACAAAGCATTGGACAGTCTGGAATTTATGGCGGCGATTGATTTCTTTATCAATGAGACCACCCGCCACGCTGATATCATTTTGCCGCCCACCGGGCCGCTTGAGCACGATCACTATGATCTGGCGTTCAATCGTCTGGCGGTACGCAATGTTACCCGAATTAATGAGCCGGTGTTCGAGGCGCCGGAAGGGACTCAGCATGACTGGCAAATCATGAACGGTCTGGGCATGGCTCTGGCCAAGCGCAAGTCCATCGAAATAAAACCTCTGCCCGCGCCGGACAAGCTGATTGATATGGGGATTCAGGCGGGCTTTTACAGTGCGGCTCAAGGGCATGATATGGCTCTGTCCATGGATAAGATTCGCCAGCACCCGCACGGTCTGGATCTGGGGCCGCTGCAGCCGTCATTGACCGAGCGCCTCTGCACCGACAATGGTCGCATTCAGCTGTTGCCGGAATTTATTGCAGGCGATCTGCCGCGCTTACAACAGGTCTCAGAGCAACCCGATAGCGATGGCTTGCTGCTGATTGGCCGTCGCCATGTGCGCAGTAACAATTCCTGGTTGCACAACTCCCAGCGTCTGGTGAAAGGCAAGCCGCGCTGGAAACTGTTGATGCACCCTGAGGATATGGCTGAACGCAACTTGCAGGATGATGACTCAGTCACCATTACTTCGCGGGTCGGTTCGGTGGTGACTCAGGTCAGTGCCAGCGATGAGGTTATGCAGGGGGTGGTCTGCCTGCCACACGGTTGGGGCCATAAGCGCTCCGGGGTGCAATTACAGGTTGCGTCACAGCAGGATGGTGTCAGTATTAATGACCTGACCGATGATCAATTTGTTGATGAGTTGTCGGGTAATGCGGCCCTGAATGGCGTCCCCGTTGAGGTAACCGCGGCCTGATGGTCATTGAAAACTGTGGGGAGTAATGATGGCTTACAAAGAGTACAAGGTAATGCAGGTGGCAGAGGGCGCGATAGGCACCCTGTTTCTGGGCGCCTCCGGTATGCCTCTGGATAAACTGGAAGATACCCTGAACGATGAGGCCAAAGATGGCTGGCAGTTGGTGTTTCAGGTGATTGAGAGCCGTCGCTTCTGGCTGTTCTGGACCCGCGAAACCGTGATCATTACTCTGGGGCGTGAATGACCACCAAAACCCAGAAAAAGATCGATAACAACATTATCCGGGTTCTGAATCAGGTGTGTGATCAGAGCCTGGAGGATGTTGCAGGCTTTCAATGGCTGACCCATCAGGCCAATTACACCAATTTCCCCGCCAGCCTGTTGATTACCTGTGTCTTTGATACCGAGGCTAATCGCGTCCACCAGATTGAAGCGGGTGGCTGCAAGGTGTTGTTGCAGCGAATCCAGTCCGGCTTGTTAAAAGTTGGTGTGAAATTCAAGTCGCTACCTCAGCAGGTGCTGTTCGACAGCGAAGAGGCCTGCGAACAGCAGCACGAGGGTGATTGGAGTGTGCGACTGGCTTCCCGCTCGGGGCGGGCTGTGGCCCGTAATCGCCCAGCCTGAGGCTGCTGAAAATTCATTACTCGACAGGTAATGGCGGGATTGTTGCCCGCTCGATAGATTAGCCAACTTTCCGTTATCCAAAAAAGGATGTCTACGATGGCGACTACCATTTCCAAAGATTCCATTACTTCTCTGGTTGGTTCTTCACTTGAGGCCAGCCCGTGGTTTCAGGTCAAGCAGGACCAGATCAATGCCTTTGCTGATACCACACTGGATCATCAGTTTATCCACGTCGATCCCGAGCGCGCTGCTGGGACTCCGTTTGGTGCGACCATCGCCCATGGCTTTTTGACGCTGTCGATGCTGTCACATTTTGCCGAGAGTTTTGGCGTGGTGATTGATGGCGTGCAAATGGGCATCAACTACGGCTTTGATAAGGTGCGTTTTCTCAATCCGGTAACAGTAGACAGTGAAGTTCGCGCTGTGGCTGAAGTGATGGATGTCACCGAAAAGAATCCGGGGCAGTTTATGATCAAGTACCAAGTGACGGTAGAGATCAAGGGCAGTGACAAGCCGGCATTGATGGCCGAGTGGTTGACGCTGCAAATCGTGGCCTGAATGTAACCCCTTCAAATTTCCAAGAACAACACAGGAAGACAGATAATGACAATTCGTTTTGATGGCAAGGTCGCCATTGTTACTGGTGCCGGCAACGGTCTGGGTCGATCACACGCTCTGGCGTTGGCTGAGCGCGGTGCCAAGGTGGTCGTCAATGATCTGGGGGGTGCCCGCGATGGCAGTGGTGCTTCTTCAGAGGCGGCGCTGGCGGTGGTAAAACAGATTGAAGAAATGGGCGGTGAAGCCATTGCCCACGGTGCCAACGTTGCCAAGTATGATGAAGTACAGGATATGGTGCAGCAGGCCATGGATCAGTGGGGGCGGGTCGATATCCTGATCAACAACGCCGGTATCCTGCGCGACAAATCTTTTTCAAAAATGGAGTTGGACGATTTTAAACTGGTGATGGACGTACACCTGATGGGCTCGGTTAACTGCACCAAAGCTGTGTGGGAGATTATGAAAGAGCAGGGTTACGGCCGCATCGTTATGACGACTTCTTCCAGTGGTCTCTACGGTAACTTTGGCCAGAGCAACTACGGTGCGGCCAAGATGGCGGTGATTGGTTTTATGAATACTCTGGTACTGGAAGGCGCCAAGTACGATATTCGTGTTAATGCGCTGGCTCCCACAGCTGGCACCCGCATGACCGAAGATCTGATGCCTGAAGAAGTTCTGGCGATGCTGGCGCCCGAAGCGGTGACCGCCGGTGCCTTAACCCTGTGTCATGACGATGCTCCCAATCGCTATATTCTGGCCGCCGGTGGTGGTGGTTATGCCAGTGTGCGCATCTGTGAAACCGAGGGTATTTTCCTGTCGCAGCCTGAGCAGTCGCCCGAGGCCGTGGTTTCCGCAGAAGCTAAAATCAATGACCTTTCAACACAGCAAGAACTGTTGTCCGGTTCCAAGCAGTCCGAAAAGTTTTTGCTGAAGGCCATGGAGCACATTAAAGCTCAGCAGTAAGTGGTCTTTTTGAGTGATTCAGCCCCGCAATAATGTCATTATTGTGGGGCTTTTTTGTTTGGTTTGGGGATTGGCATGTTGTGGTTTTTTGGGGTTTTGTTATTGATTGTCGCTGTTGGCGCCTATCTGACCTGGGTGGTGTTTCCCGGAGAAGATCTCACCGCTTACGATCACGATGATGGTGAATTGTTTGGCAGGGACGAAACCTGTGATGAACATGCCGCGATTGTCGCGTCGATACACATGTCGCGCAAATCCGTGGCCAGTCATAACCCCAAACAACGCTTGCAGGCCATGCGGGACAACATGGATGCCATGTCCGACGGCATGACTTTCGAGTCCGTAATCACCGCAGTGGATGCCGGTGGTGTCAGTGCTGAATGGGTGGTGGCACCCGGTGTCGATACCTCCCGCCGCTTGCTCTATATCCATGGGGGGGCTTTTTCAATGGGCAGCCCCAGAAGCCACCGCAATATCACCAATAAGTTTTCTCAAACGGCAAACGCTGCGGTGCTGGCCATCGACTATCGGCTGATGCCCGAGCATGGGCGCCACAAAGGCATTGAGGATTGTCGCAATGCCTACCTCTGGATGCTGCAACACGGCCCCGATGGTGAAAGTGTGCCGTCGAAAGTTTTTGTCTCCGGCGATTCCGCCGGTGGTAATCTGACCCTGATGTTGTTGCTCTGGGCTCGTGACAATGGCATCCGTCAGGCTGATGCGGCGGTTGCTCTTTCGCCTACCACCGACGCGACCTACAGCTCGCCCAGCATCGATGCCAATCACATCAGTGATCCCATGCTGGGGCACTTGTTTAAAAAGCTGGCCATTACGCCGCGACCGGTGGTGCTTTGGTTAAGCTGGTTGGGGCAAAGGGTCAATCCGAGTTCGCCCTTGGTGTCTCCGGTATTTGCCGATTTATCCAATTTACCACCATTGCTGGTTCAGGCCAGTATGGCCGAAGTGCTGTTCGACGACGCCAAACGTCTGGTTAACAAGGCGGTAGCCAGTGGTTCGCCTGCCAAATTGCAAAGCTGGAAACACATGGTTCACGTCTGGCACTTTTTCTACCCAAGATTGCAGGAATCAGTAGAGGCCTGGGATGAAATTGGCAAATTTATTGCCGAACAACAGTGATCGGTTATGCTTGCTGATATGAACAGTGTGTGTGTCTGTGGCTCAGAAAAGCCCTTTGATAAATGTTGTGGCCGCTTTTTATCCGGTAAACAGGATGCCAAAACCCCCGAGCAGCTGATGCGGTCTCGCTACAGTGCCTATGCGTTGGGGGGCCATGGCGAGTATTTGATGAAAACCTGGCTGCCTGCTATGGCCCGTAATCTGACGGCGTTGGAACTCAATCAGAAGACGCTGGAATGGGTTGCGCTGGAGGTGATCGGTAAAAATCAAAAAGGCGATGAGGGCGAGGTTGAATTCAGAGCGAGCTTTATTAACGATCAAGGTGACCGGGAAGTGATGCATGAGCTGTCTTCATTCAAACGCATCAATGGCCTCTGGTATTACGTGGGTGGTGTGGTGACGTGATTACCGATCTCGATCGAATTGATGTGTTTCCATGGACGGAGAATTTTGCAACCGGCATTGACACGATTGACCAGCAGCATCAGCAGTTGGTCAAGTTACTGAATGAGTTGGCCTGCACCCTGGCCGATGACAATCACCTCGAGATAAAGCGGGTTTTCGATGAGCTGGCGGCCTACGCCAATCACCATTTTGAAACAGAAGAGGCCATCTGGGACGAAGTGTTTCCCAAAGATGATCCCTGGCTGGTTTCCCATCATGGTTCCCATGATCATTTTTTACCTGCGGTTGTCCAAATGCAGGAACGCGATAAGCATAAGCCTATGGCGGTTGTGATTGAAGATGTTGTCAAGTTTCTGATCCGTTGGTTGGCGTTTCATATCGTGGCTGAAGATATGAGAATGGCTATGGCGGTGAAAGCCTACCGCCAGGGGAAGTCTCTGGATGAAGCAAAAATTTATTCCGAAGAGCAGATGGAAGGTTTTGCCACTGTGTTGGTGGATGCCGTGCTCAATATGTATGACAGCTTGTCATCGCGTACCATGGAGTTGATGCGCGAAAGGGTGCAGAGAAAAAAAGTAGAGCGACAACTGCGGGATCTGAATGCAGAGCTGGAGTCCCAGTCCATCACCGATCAGTTAACGGGGCTTTATAACCGGCGCTATTTCGATCAGATTCTCGATCGGGAGTTAAAGCGTTGTCAGCGGGAAACACGACCCCTGACTTTGATGATGATGGATATCGATTATTTTAAATTGCTTAACGATCATTACGGTCATGTGAAAGGTGATGAGGCTTTGCAGCAAATTTCCGAGTGCTTGCAATGGCACTGTCATCGCCCCGGTGATTTCTGTTTTCGCATTGGTGGGGAAGAATTTGCCTTTGTCATTGAAAACCCGGAATGCGAAACGGGATTGGTTTATGCTGATACCATTCGACAGGCCATTGAAGGGTTGAACATTCCCCATGCCAAGAGCGCCATTTCCGAATGTGTGACCGTCTCCATAGGGGTGGTGTCGCGTGTACCTGCTCAGGGTGATTCCACTGACTCGCTGCTGCGCGAAGCGGATAGTTTTCTCTATCGGGCCAAATCATCCGGTAGAAACCGGGTGGCTTTCTGATTATCCGCCGTTACAGCTTTATCTGCTCTGTTGAATAGCGTCATTTCCTAATGCGCTGTACGGAATCTAACTTTGCCATTGGCATTTTCAGTCATCAAAAACGGTTGGCACAGAATCCAAACTGTCTGGCACCAATTCCCATGCAATCCATGAGTCGCTGAATTAAATTTTCATGCATGAAGAAGTTGTGTGATCACAATTTTGTTGTTTCGTGATTGTTTGAGGTGAATATGTCTCTGGATTTTGATGGTGCCCGCCTGTTTAACCCCTATTTAACTGCCGACCATGAGGCCTGGCGAGATCAGCTGCGTCGCTTTATTGATCAGGAGCTGATGCCCTATGCCGATCAATGGGAGGAAGATCATGGCGTGCCCGACGAAATATTTCCCAAGGCGGCAGAAGTGGGATTGTTTGCTGTCGGCTACCCCGAAGCCTATGGTGGTCTGACCGAAGGTCTGGATATCTGGCACGGCAATATCGTCTACGAAGAGCTGGCCCGTCTTGGCTGTGGGGGTGTTTCCACGGCGCTGACGGTGCACGGAATTTCTCTGCCGACGGTTTTAAAACTGGCCTCTGAAGAGATCAGGCAGGAAGTCGGGCCCGCTGTATTGAGCGGTGAAAAGCGTATTTCTCTTGGAGTGACAGAACCGGGTGCCGGTTCGGATGTGGCCAATATCACCACCACCGCCGTGCGCGATGGCGATCACTATGTTGTCAATGGCTCCAAGACCTTTATCACCGGTGGTATGACTTCCAGCTGGGCGTCAACGGCGGTGCGCACGGGTGGTCCCGGCGTCGGTGGTATTTCCCTGTTGTTGATTCCACTGGATGCCGAAGGCGTCAGTCGCACGCCACTGGATAAGAAGCAGGGGTGGTGGGCATCGGATACCGCCACACTGTATTTCGATAATGTGCGTGTACCCGTGGCCAATCTGGTGGGCAAAGAAAATCAGGGTTTTAAGGCCATCATGAATAACTTCAATCTGGAGCGCATGCAGCTGATTGTCTCCATGGAAGCCAATGCCCGGGTGTGTCTTGAGGACGCTGTCAGTTGGGCTCAGGAGCGTCTGACCTTTGGCAAGCGTTTGTGTGATCATCAGGTGATTCGCCACAAGATTGCTGATATGAAGCAGAGGCTCAATGCCACTCAGGCCTATATTCAGGTGTGCAGTAAACAATTGATGGATGGCCGTCCGGATGCCGGCGATATTGCTATGCTCAAGGTTCAGGCCAGCCAGACTCTTGAATTTTGCGCCCGCGAGGCCATGCAGATTCTGGGTGGGGCTTCCTACATCCGCGGCAATCGCATTGAACGTATTTACCGTGAGGTAAGAGTGAATGCTATCGGCGGCGGCTCTGAAGAAATTATGCGGGATCTGGCCGCCAAACAATACGGTTTGTAATACAAGGAAAACAACAATGAAACTCTGGCACTGTCACAATGCCCGTTCACTGAGAGCCCTGTGGGCCATGGAAGAAATGGGGTTTGATTACGAGTTGGAAATCCTGCCTTTCCCACCACGGGTTTTTAAAAAAGAGTATCTGGATGTCAATACACTCGGAACCGTACCCTATTTTCAGGATGGCAAGGTCACCATGACGGAATCGTCGGGAATCCCTTTGTATCTGGTTGAGCGCTATCAGAAATACGATCTGGGTTTGCGCCCGCAAGACCCCGAATACGGTGACTATCTCAACTGGTTATTCCACAGTGACGCGACACTGACTTTTCCGCAGACGGTGTTTATCCGTTTTGTGATTCAGGAGCCGGACAAAAAAGAAGCCGGTATGGCCTACATGAAATGGTTTCACGCACGCTTGCGTAAACTCGAGGCTCATCTGAGCGATGGCCGAGACTATCTGGTGGGTAATAAATTCACCATTGCCGATATTGATATTGCCTATGCCCTGTATCTGGGCCGCATCCTCAAGTGTGATGGCGATTATGCGCCGGTCGTCAAAGACTATCTCGATCGCATGATTGCCCGCCCGGCGTTCCAGAGAGTCGTGGTGTTGGGTGAAGCGGAAAGCAACTTCAAGTGAACACTGCGCTTAATTTTCGCAACTGAAATCAAAAAAAGATGTAAGTGGATAGGTAGATGATTTTTACTGAAGAGCACGAGGCGATCCGCAAAACGATCGCACAGTTTATTGATAAAGAGATTAACCCACACCATGAGCAGTGGGAGCGCGAAGGTATTTTTCCGGCCCATGAGTTATTCAAAAAAATGGGGGATCTGGGCCTGCTGGGTATTGCCAAGCCGGAAGAATACGGCGGTATGGGGCTGGATTACAGTTACCAGATTGTTTTCTCCGAAGAATTGGGCCGCATTACCAGCGGCGGTGTGTCCATGGCCATTGGCGTACAAACCGATATGGCGACACCGGCCATGGCCAAGTTCGGCAGTGACTACATCAAACAGAATTTTCTGGCCAAGGCGATTTCCGGTGACGCCGTGTGTTCCATTGCCGTGAGTGAGCCCCATGCCGGTTCCGATGTGGCGAATATTAAAACGACCGCGGTCAAGGATGGTGACGACTACATTATCAATGGCTCCAAGATGTGGATCACCAATGCCACGCAGGCGGATTATCTGTGCCTGCTGGCCAATACCGGTGGCGACAATCCCCACAAGAGCAAGTCATTGATTGTGGTGCCAACCGACCTGCCCGGTATCTCCATGTCAGAGAAACTCGACAAGCTGGGGATGCGTTCATCCGATACTGCACAGATCTTTTTTGACAATGTGCGGGTGCCGCAGAAAAACCTGATTGGTGAAGAAGGCATGGGTTTTACCTATCAGATGATCCAGTTTCAGGAGGAGCGTCTGTACGCAGCCGCCGGTGGTCTCAAGGCCATGGAACACGCCATCAATACCACCATTGAATACACCCGTGAGCGCCAGGCCTATGGCAAATCACTGTTGGATAATCAGGTCATCCAGTTCCGTCTGGCAGAGCTGCAAACCGAAGTGGAAGCCCTGCGTGCGTTGACCTACGATGCCGTAGAGGGTTACATCAACGGTGAGGATGTGACCTTGAAGGCATCCATGGCGAAGTTAAAAGCGGGTCGTCTGGTGCGTGAAGTGGCTGACTCCTGTCTGCAGTACTGGGGCGGTATGGGCTTTATGTGGGACAACCCGGTGTCGCAACTTTTCCGCGATCAGCGCATTGCCTCGATCGGCGGCGGTGCCGATGAAGTGATGCTGGGTATCATCTGCAAAAAAATGGGCATACTTTCCCGTAAATAAATCCTGTCTTGAGCCTGCGGTCACTTGTCCCTACTTTTCTGTCGACCGCCTGCTTCCTCTGTCTACCCTGAATACAAATCAACTGGACAGAGGAGGCCTCCATGAATTTCAGTACACCCACCTCCGTCAATATTGACGTCGGCATGTATCCCATAGCCGAGACTCCTTGAACAGTTTTGCCTGACAGGCTAAAACATGTAACCAATGACTTATTAGCTGCATCCGGTGTTTACTGGTTTTCGTATGACTGGTCATAGTGTCGGGCTGCTATTCAGCAGAGTTCGCGGATCAACATAACGCTCATGCCCAGGGCAGAAGCGGGTTAAAAAGCGGCGATGTGTTTTGCCATGTTCGATAGACCCCAATAATAATGTTTAATAAAGAGGAAAAATTAATGCACAACCCACAAGTCGATTACAACATTGCCGGTAGTGTTCTTAAGCGTGCGCAATTGGACCCCGGAAAACGCGCCATCATTTTTGAGTCCACCCAGCGCAGTTACGCGGAGTTGTCTGAACGGGTATGCAAGCTGGCGCAGAATTTACGTGACCATGGTGTGTGCGTAGGCGATCGGGTTGCCTATGTGGGTTTAAACCATCCAGCCTTTCTGGAAACCATGCTGGCGGCTCAGTCTCTGGGTGCGATATTTGTGCCTTTGAACTTTCGCCTCACCGGTGAAGAGCTGACCTTTATCATCAACGATGCCGGGGTTAATACTCTGGTGGCAGACGATGCGCTGGCAGCGGTCATTGATCCTGTGCGAGCTGATTTGTGTTGCACTCGCTACATTGGCTCCGAAAGTGCCGAAGGCGATTGGGAGTCATTGGAGGCGCTTATCTCAGCATCAGAACCGCTGACCAGTTTTATTCAAACTCAGCAGGACGATGTGGCCATCATCATGTACACCTCCGGTACTACCGGGCGCCCCAAGGGTGCCATGCTCACCCACGGTAATCTGATGTGGAATAATATTCAGGCGGCGTTTGCCTTGCCGGCGTTGGCCAGTGATGTGTCTCTGGTGTGTGCACCTCTGTTTCATGTGGGCGGTTTGAATGTAACCACCATGTCTTGTCTGCAGGCCGGCGGTTGTCTGTTGTTGCATCGCAGTTTTGATCCGGCGGCCACCTTGTCCGATGTGGCCCAGCACAAGGTCACCACCATGTTTGCAGCCCCGGCGATGCTGTTGTTTATGGCACAGCAACCCGAATTTGCCGATACGGAATTGTCGTCTTTGCGAATGATCGTGGTAGGTGCTGCTCCGGTGCCGAAATCATTGTTGGCGGTATTCAATGAGCGCCATATTCCTTTGAATCAGGGTTACGGTCTGACCGAGACCTCGCCACTGGTTTCGTTTTTGATGTCGGAGTACACCGAGGCAAAACTGGGCTCGGCAGGTAAGCCGGGATTGTTTGGCGAGATCCGGGTGGCCGATGCTTCCGGTGATTCGGTCGCGGCGGGTGAGGTGGGTGAGATTCTTTATCGCGGGCCAAATGTAATGAAGGGCTACTGGAATCGTCCTGAGGCAACCGCAGAAGCCATTGATGAGAAAGGTTGGTTCCATACCGGCGATGCCGGTTATCTGGACGAGGATGGTTTTCTGTTTATCAGTGATCGGGTCAAGGATATGGTGATCAGCGGTGGTGAAAACGTGTATCCCGCAGAAGTGGAAAGTGTGCTGTTTGAGCACCCTGCGATTGCTGAAGTTGCCATCATCGGTCTGCCGGATGACAAGTGGGGTGAGGCGGTGACGGCTGTCGCAGCCTTGAATCCGGAAGCCAGCCTGACACTGGATGAGCTGCGGGACTTCGCCGATGGCAAGCTGGCTCGTTACAAGTTGCCACTGCGTCTACACTTGGTGGAAGCCCTGCCGCGCAATCCCGCCGGTAAGGTTCTGAAATTCAAACTGCGAGAAGAATTGGCATGATCCAACTCTATACTTTTCCCGCCGCGTTCGGGCTGCGTAATGTCAGCCCGTTTTGCCTGAAAGTGGAAATGGCATTAACCCATCTGGGCCAAGCGTTTGAGATTGTCGAGGAGTCCGACCCCCGCAAATCGCCAAAGGGCAAGCTGCCTTATATCGTCGATGGCGATGTGACGGTGGCTGACTCCGAGCTGATCCTGGAGTATCTGGATGATAAAACCGGCGGGCAGTTATTTGCAGGCCTGTCCAACGCCCAGAAAGCTCAGGGGGTGGCCTACACCCGCCTGGCTGAGGAGCACCTCTACTGGATTATGGTGGCGAGTCGCTGGGTTGACGATGGCTGGTGGCCCAATGTGGCCGAAGGTTTTTTTGGCCGACTGCCGTTTCCTCTCAAGCAGTTAGTGTGCAAGGTCGCCCGTAATCAGGTGTGCAAAACCTATGAACTGCAAGGGCTGGGGAAACATTCTCTGGAAGAGCAGGCGGGTTTTGCCCGGCGGGATCTACAAGCGCTGGATCGTGCGGTGGCAGAATCTGACTTCTTGTTGGGCGATGCCATCACGGCCTATGACTTTGCCGTGGCCTCTCTTCTCGCCGGCCTGATTGACAATCAGCCGGCCACCTGGATCACCCCGATAGCCCGGGAATATCAGGCTTTGTGTGACTATACCGAGCGAGTTCAGCAGGCTGTAGGCGTCTACGCCCGGCAATAATTTCCGAGCTCGGCAGGGGCTTAATTATCATGACTACCCAATGTGCCCGGCAAAGTGCACATTGTAGTTTCACTGTGCCACATACTGTCAGGGCCGTTGCCAATACTATTTACCTTAACAGAGATATTTTATAAGCCGTTGCGGTTTGTAAGGAAGGTAATAGTGAATATTGAAGCAATAACCAGCAGTGATGCCACGCAGAGAATTGTAGCGAGCATTAATCCTGAGGTTCGCAAAATTCTACGCAGAAATGCTCTCAATACCATCAAGGCTTTGAGGGAAGGCAAGGAACCCGGCGCGTTCACTGAGCTGGATCAACAGGCTTTAAAAGATGCGGTAGAAAGTATTGCACGCATTGATTTTGCCGATGGTGTTAACAGCCATTATACCCAACTGCAGAAAGCCTATTCTGCCGCCTGAAGCGGCAAAACAGGCAGATCGGATGAATTGGGGTTAGCTGGCGGCAGCCAGTGCCTGATCGATGTCGGCAATGATGTCGTCAATGTGCTCAATACCAATCGACAATCTCACCATACCTTCTTCCACTCCCGCCGATTTTAATTCTTCTGCATTCAGCTGCCTGTGGGTAGTACTGGCCGGATGACACGCCAAGGATTTGGCATCCCCGATATTGACCAGCCGCAGAATCATTTGCAGAGCATCAATGAATTTGGTTCCGGCATCGATCCCACCTTTGATACCAAAACTCAAAATGCCAGAAGCTTTGCCACCGAGGTATTGATTGGCCAGCGCCTGGTAGGGGCTGTCACTTAAACCGGCGTAATTGACCCACTCCACCAGAGAATGCTGTTGCAGGTGTTCGGCCACCTTTTGCGCATTCTCACAGTGGCGCTCCATACGCAGACTGAGGGTCTCAAGACCCAGCATGATCTGGAAGGTGTTCATGGGCGAGAGTGCCGCACCGGTATTGCGCAGCGGTACCACCCGGCAACGACCAATATAAGCCGCCGGCCCCAGAGCCTCGGTATACACCACACCGTGATAAGAGGGATCGGGCTCGTTGAGCATGGGGAAGCGCTCCTTGTTGCCGGCCCAGTCAAATTTTCCTGAGTCGACAATGACGCCGCCAATGCTGGTGCCATGGCCACCTATGTATTTGGTCAGTGAGTGCACGACGATATCGGCGCCCAGTTCAAACGGACGCAACAGGCACGGCGTGGCAACGGTGTTGTCGACAATTACCGGTACACCGTGTTTTTTGCCAATCTCGGCCAGCCGTTTGATGTCGACGATATTGCCCGCCGGGTTGCCAATGGACTCACAAAAAATAGCCCGGGTATTGGCATCAATGGCGTTTTCAAAAGCATCAAAATCATCGGCAGGGCACATGCGAACCTCGATGCCCTGACGTGGAAAAGTGTGGGCGAACAGGTTGTAGGTGCCGCCGTATAGCTGACTGGTACTGACAATGTTGCTGCCAACGTCGCAGATGGCCTGAATCGAGTAGGTGATGGCGGCCATTCCCGAAGCCAGTGCCAGTGCCCCCACTCCGCCTTCCATTTGCGCCATGCGCTCTTCCAGTACGGCGTTGGTGGGATTGGTAATCCGGGTGTAGATGTTGCCCGGTACCGCCAGGTTGAACAGGTCCGCCCCATGCTGGGTATTGTCAAAGGTGTAGGACGTGGTCTGATAAATGGGGGTGGTTGCGGCCTTGGTTGTCGGCTCGCTGGTATAGCCTGCATGTAAGGCCAGTGTTTCCAGTTTCATTGTGGCTCCTTATTGCTGTTCCTTCAGGTAAGGTGATGGCATCCTGCTTTCAGGATACGGCTTTGAGTTTGAAATTCTGTACCTCTTTATCCACCTTGGGGATACCATTGCTGATGTTACACAGCAGTCTGGTCAACGCCGGAATATGTGGCGCCAGCAAGGGAATACCTGAGGTCAGAATGGATGCAGAGAGTTGTCGCGACGGGTCGGCCCAACTGAATTTGTTGATCAGACCCAGGTGGCCAAAGGCGTGCTTGGTGTCTGGCCCCCAGATGCCGAAGGGCTTATCACCCAGCATCAGGCCGGCACTGTAACGCATTGGCACCAGTAGGGTGCGATCGAGGGTGCGGCTGCCAAATTCGTGAATACAGCGGGCAATGGTGCTCTCTTCACAGATGCGCTTACCCTGCCAGACGCCGCCATCCATCATCATCTGGAAGAACGCCGAAACTTCAGCAGCGGTGCCGATCAGGTTGCCGGCGGGAATGCACACTTCCTGAAAGCGCGGATCATTGCACATGCTCTCCAACTCTTCGATGGTGGTGCCCAGGGCACGCTTGACGAATTTTTTCAGCAGCAGTCTGGGGCGTGGGCCTGTGGCGTAGTTCACGGTCAGGTCGTGGAAATGTTCCTGGTCGATACCGTAGGTGAAGTACTTCATACCCATTGGCTGGCGGATTTTCCTGTCGATGTAGGCGTTCATGTTGGCGCCGGTCACTTTTTTAACCACCTGATCGAGTACAAAGCCGCCGGTGATGGCGTGATAGGCCAGTTTCGAACCGTCGACGACAATGGGTTTGGCTTCGCACAGCAGTTGCCAGACTTTGTCTTCGTCCCAGAAGGTGTCGAGGGGGACGTCTGTTGGCAAGCCGGGAATACCTCCACGGTGTGCCAGAATTTGATGAATGGTGATGTTCTTTTTGCCATTTTGGGCAAATTCAGGCGCGTAAAAGGCGACCGGGTCCATGATGTTGATCAGACCATCTTCGGCCAGCATATGAATCAACAGCGCGGTGATGCCTTTGGATGTTGAAAATAGGCAAAAGGGCGTTTCCGGTGTGACCAGGATTTTTTCGCCGCTTGGCATATCGTGAGGACCATTGCCCTGACTGTGGCCGATACTGCGTGACAATACGGTTTTGCCGTGACGGCGCAGATGAATGGAAATCGCAGGATGGGTGCCGGTTTTATAGAGTTCAACCACCTGATTCCAGATAGCCTCAACATCGGTGTCGTTAAGGCTGACTTCAGCGGGGTTAACCTCCGCTTTGTCGTCGATGGTGATAACAGAATCGAGATCTTCTGGAATATTGCTCAAGTGCAGCAGGTTTTGGCGTATAAAACCCATAGAATAAATACCTCTCCGGTTGAGGTTGCTGGCCTCAAATTATCATTTTTATCAGTGGGTTCAATAGTACCAGTAATACTGAGGCTTTAGCAGGGTTCAACCACTGTCTGGTCGGTAATTTTGATTCCCTCGAGCTTGAGCAGGGTTTCTTTGATGGCCAGGCCGCCGCGATAACCGGTCAGCTTGCGGCTGCTGCCCACCACCCGGTGGCAGGGCAGAATAATGGCGATGGGGTTGCGGCCATTGGCCATGCCGACCGCTCTGGATGCGCTAGGTTGCTGCAGGCGGTTTGCCATCTGGCCATAGGTGGCCAGCTCACCGTAAGGGATTTGCGCCAGCAATGCCCACACTCGTTGCTGGAAGTCGGTGCCCTGTGGCGCAATTGGCAGATCAAACTGCTGGCGGTTGCCTGCAAAGTATTGCGTCAATTGCCGCTTTGCTGCCTGACACGGGTGGGGGTCTCTCTGCCAGTGTGGCGCAATCGCCAGAGGCGAGGGGCCGTCCTGAAAGTCGACGTAGCGCAACCCCTGTTGATCCTGAACGACAATGATATCGCCCACAGGGCTGTCAAAAATATCGTAAAACATATCGTAAATCATAGGGGCTCCCGGTTGCACGATGCGGTACCTGAACATTGAAAAGAAGATACTTATTGATAGTGGGATTTCTGGAAAAATTCCCGTCGCACTAACAATTTTTGAGTGACTATATTATGCAGCGTTGCGACTCCTATTATACCCACAGCATTGTTCAGGAAACCGATTACCCCCAGCTCGAAGGTTCAGAGCGGGTCGATGTGGTGATTATCGGCGGTGGTTTTACCGGTGTGGCGACCGCGGTTGAACTTTGTGAGAAGGGCTATCAGGTGGCCATTGTAGAGGCCAACAAGATTGGTTGGGGAGCCACCGGCCGCAATGGTGGGCAGGTGACCGGCAGCTTGTCAGGCGATGCGGCCATGACCCGACAGTTGCGCAAAGTAATCGGTACTGAAGCAGAGGACTTTGTCTGGAACCTGCGCTGGCGTGGTCACGACATCATTAAAAACCGCGTTGAAAAATACGCTATTGAATGTGATCTCAAACATGGGCACTTGCAAACGGCTTATAAGCCGGGCCATATGCCGGAGCTGCAGGCCATGCATGATGAGGCTCATCAGCGTGGTATGGGCGAGTACATGACCATGCTGTCGCAACAGCAGATACCCGACTATCTGGAGTCACCGCTGTACCATGGTGGTTTGCTCAATACCCGCAATATGCATCTGCATTCCCTTAATCTTTGTATCGGTGAGGCCCGAGCTGCCCAATCACTGGGCGCGAAAATTTTTGAGGGTTCGCCAGTCATTGATATTCAGGATGGGCCGACGCCGGTAGTGAAAACCGAGCGGGGACAGATTACCGCCAATACGGTGTTACTGGCGGGTAATGCCTACCACCGTCTGGAACGGCCCAAGTTGCGCGGCATGTTATTTCCGGCATCACTGGGGAATCTTGTGACCAAACCCTTGGGTGATGAGGTGGCCAATGCCATTAACCCGAAGGATCTGGCGGTTTACGATTGTCGCTTTGTGCTCGATTACTATCGTTTGACCGCCGACAAGCGCTTGATGTTTGGCGGCGGTACCAATTACTCCGGTCGCGATTCCAAATCGGTGGCCAGTGAGTTAAGACCTGCCATTGAGCGTACATTCCCCCGCCTTAAAGGGGTTGAGATTGAGTACGAGTGGACCGGCATGGCGGGCATTGTCATCAACCGCATTCCCCAGCTGGGTAAATCCGGCGAGAACGTGTTTTATTGTCAGGGTTATTCCGGTCATGGCGTGGCGACTTCCCATATCATGGCGGAGATCATGGGCAACGCCATTGATGGCAATCTGAAAGAATTCGATTTGTTTGCGGGTATGTCCCACTACCGGATCCCACTCAATGAATGGTTTGGTAATCAGGCATTGGCTCTGGGTATGCTCTACTACAAATTGATGGAGAACTTCCGCTGAGCGGAAGTTGCTCATCGCTGCAATTTACTTTTCAACAAATGCCCGCTCGATCACGTAGTGTCCCTGTTGGCCGTGGCGTGATTCTCCGAATCCCTGCTCGTTGAGCAGTGCGCAGGTGTCTTTCAACATGCCGGGGCTGCCACAGATCATAAAGCGGTCGTGTTCCGGAGTCATAAAGGGTAAGCCAATATCGCGAAACAGACGGCCGCTGGCTATCAGGTCGGTCAGTCGGCCCTGATTTTTATAGGGTTCGCGGGTGACCGTTGGGTAGTAAATCAATTTATCTTTAACCAGATCGCCGAAGAATTCATTGTTGGGTAATTCCCGGGTGATTTCGTTCTGATAGGCCAGCTCGGATACCGTGCGCACACCGTGTGTCAGGATGATCTTGTCAAAGCGCTCGTAAATTTCCGGATCCTTGATGATGCTCATAAAAGGGGCCAAGCCGGTGCCGGTGCTGATCAGATACAGGTTGCGGCCCGGCAGCAGGTGATCAGCCACCAGAGTACCGGTGGGTTTGGTGCTCAACAGGATTTCATCGCCAATCTGAATGTTTTGCAGTCTGGATGTCAGTGGGCCGTCAGGCACCTTGATGCTGAAGAACTCCAGTTCATCGTCGTAATTGGCGCTGGCGATGCTGTAGGCACGCATCAACGGCTTGCCTTCCACTTCCAGGCCCATCATCACAAAATGGCCGTTTTCAAAGCGCAGGGTTTGGGAGCGGCTGGTCTTAAAGCTGAACAGGGTTTCATTCCAGTGGTGGATGTCGGTCACTGTTTCTGTAATCACTTTGGCCATTGGGCTGTCCTCTCGATTTCAATAAGGCCAGTTTACGAATCCTTTGCTTTATGAGTAAAATGGTTTGATTTGATAATATTGATCGGAAAAACAGGTAATGAAATATTCGCTGAGGCAACTGGAAGTGTTTCTGGCTGCGGCCCACTACGAAAATATTACCCGGGCTGCTGATAGTCTGGCCATGTCCCAATCAGCGGCCAGCAGTTCATTGCGGGATCTTGAAAAACAGTTTGATATTCAATTGTTTGACCGGGTTGGTAAACGCTTGCAACTTAATGAACTGGGGCGATTTCTGCGCCCGCGGGCGGAGGCGCTGTTGCAGCAGGCCAAAGAGTTCGAGCGGGATTTGAACCAGCGATCGGATGTCGGTCACCTGAATATTGGTGCCACCCTGACCATTGGCAATTATCTGGCGGTGGAAATGATGGCCCGCTATATGGCCGATCATGAGGACAGTAATGTCCGTCTGACGGTTGCTAACACCTCGGAGATTGCGCGCAAGGTAGAAAACTTCGAATTGGATGTGGGGCTGATTGAAGGGGAGTTGCAGCATACGGATCTGGAGGTCATTCCATGGCGTGGTGATGATCTGGTGGTGTTCTGTGCTCCGCAGCATCCACTGGCCGGCCGTCAGGAACTCAGCGATGAGGACTTGCTGCAAGCCGAATGGGTCGTACGGGAATCGGGATCGGGAACCCGGCAGGCATTTGATCGGGCGATGCACGGTTTGGTTGGCGAGCTGCAGCTGCGCCACGAGTTGCAGCATACCGAAGCCATCAAGAGGGCCGTGGAGGCTTGTCTCGGTATTGGTTGCCTGTCAGAAATTGCACTGCGCGATGCTTTTCGCCGCGGCAGTCTGGTGCCATTGCCGGTCCCTCATCGCGATTGGCACCGGCAGTTTTACATCATTATCCACAAACAGAAGTATCGCAGTGCCGGGGTGGAAAGCTGGTTATCGCTATGTCGTTCCTATGGCAGCTTGCGGTCATGATCTGCATCAATAGCCATATCCGCAGGGCGAACTATCATTAGCGTTTAGCTTTAAAAATTTCTCAGGGGAGTGTTCCATGACCGATGATTCCAACCAGATTGCCACCACCAGCAAGCCCGATGTATCGGAGGTCAAGCCTTTGAAAACGAAAGACATGACTCGCGAGCAGATCGAAGAGTCGTTTCGCTCCGGGGTGTACCCATACGACAAGAAAATTTCCAACCGCGCCTATGAGAATCAGAAGGCCCAATTGCAGGCCGAGTTATTGAAGGTGCAGCGCTGGGTCAAGGAGACCGGTCAGAAGGTTGTGATTTTGTTCGAGGGCCGTGATGCGGCGGGTAAAGGGGGAACCATCAAGCGCTTTATGGAGCATTTGAACCCTCGGGGTGCCCGGGTCGTGGCTCTGGAAAAGCCGTCCGAAGCGGAGCAGGGACAATGGTATTTTCAGCGTTACATCAAGCACCTGCCCACGGAAGGTGAAATCGTGCTGCTGGATCGCTCGTGGTACAACCGTGCCGGTGTTGAGCGGGTGATGAATTTCTGCGAACCCAATGATTATCTGGAATTTATGCGTCAGGCGCCGGTGCTGGAGCAGATGCTGGTACGCTCTGGCATCCGTCTTTACAAATACTGGTTTTCGGTGAGCCGGGAAGAGCAGGCGCGTCGCTTTAACAGCCGCAAAGCCGATCCGTTAAAACAGTGGAAGTTGAGCCCGATTGATGAGGCGGCCCTGACTCTCTGGGATGATTACACCGAGGCCAAGGAGGCCATGTTTTTCTATACCCACACCGCCGATGCACCGTGGACTGTGGTGAAATCAGACGATAAGAAGCGCGCCCGACTTAACTGTATGCTGCACTTTTTGAGCTCTCTGGATTATCCCAATAAAGACCCGAAAGTGGCGCACAAGCCAGATCCGTTGCTGGTCGGTCAGGGTGAAACGGTGATCAAACACGATGACCATATTCTGGGAAAGTCTCTGCATCCCAATCAGACCAACGGTAAAAAGTAAGACACGGCAGCATCAGGTGGCTTGCTCACCTGATGCTGCCTGATTATCAGAACTTATACAGCGAGACGCTCTTTGCGGTCGTTGTAGAAGTCGATCAGATTGTCGATGGCTTCCTGATCGTAGGGCTTGAGGCCGCTGAGAATCATGCGTTTTTCGCCTTTGCCCAGCAGTCGGTCGCCTTCTTTGAATTCAAAGTTGAGGCTGACGTTGCCGCGTTTGCCATTTACTTCCAGAGAGGATCCGGTGAACTCCAGAGTCGGGGTGGAGAAATTCAGGTCGGACATGTCCAGGCTCATGGACTCATAGATCACCAGCGGGCGGGCGGGGTTGACCATGACATTCTGTTCTTTCCAGAGTGCCACCAGCACATGGGGGAAGGTTTTCCCGGAAAAGGCTACGTACTGCTCAATCAGGCTGCTGATGGCATCGGCATCGCGCATGGTATCGCCGCTGATTGCCAGCTTGAGATAGGTTTTGCCTGCGTCATCAACCACGTCCAAGTGTTGGTCGTCGGCTCTTTGGAAGCCAATATCGATACCATCACCCACCATGTCAGCAAAGGTTACGTGCAGTTTTTCCGAAATGCCCAGCTCACTGAGAGCTACGGCAAACAGCAGATCACCAGGAACACAAAAGCGCTTGGCATCGACATCGTGGATGGGGTTGAAGTCGTCGGCTACGCCTTTGGCAAAGTTGCTGGCCTGTTCTCGGGTAAAACTGACACCGTTACCGGCCCGGTTAAAATACGCTTCCAGATTCATAAATTACTGCCTGTGTTAGCTTGTTGCTAATTTTAAAATGTGACTGATGCGTCATATTCTACCATCTTTTCTGTTGTTATAATCCGCGTTCTGCATAAAGTTGGTCGGGAGTTGCTTCGATGGAAGATGTTTTGGATGAATTGCGTGAACGGGCTGAAGACGTACCCGTGCCGCTGGAGGAACCTGATCACGATCAGATTGTCGAGGCGCAGGAGCAAATTCTGATGCCCCTGCCCAAGGAATTTATTCAGTTTTTGCTGGAAACCGGCGATATTGTCTGTGGCTCCATTGAGCCGGTGACGGTTGCCGATCCCCATTCCCATACCTATATGCCAGAGGTCACCTCAAACGCTTGGCAGCAGGGGATGCCCCGGGAGATGGTGGCAGTGTGTGAATCCGCCGCGGGCTACTATTGCATTGCTCAGGATGGCGAGATCAAACTGTGGCGTGCCGGCGGTTTTGATGACCAAACCTGGGAAAATATCTGGTACTGGGCTCGCGACGTCTGGCTTATAAGCTGAGCCATGGCCAAGCGGCCCGATGCTGGATCGGCCGGCCCGGATTGAGCCGGCTATCGTGCACAGCCTCAAACACCGATATCAGGTAGCGACGACCACTCGAATCGCATCCAGTCTCAGTTGACTGTTTTCCAGAGCCTGAAGTCCCGCGAATTTCAGGTTTTCGTGGTGTTCGATTTCTTCCTGGCGAATATTGGGGTTTACCGCAGCCAGTGCTTTGAGGCGGGTCAGTTCGGAGTCAAAGTGATCCCGCAGCTTCTGTTCGGCACTGCGCATGGTTTCCTGCAAGTGATCTTTGGAGCGTGCTTCCAGATGGTCGCAAATTCGTTCGATGTCACTGCGCGCGTGTTGCACCAGTTGCTTGGCTGTAGCCAGTTTGATTTGTTGGCCAAGTGTGTTCAGGTGCTCAACGGTAATAACGTGCCCCAGATCTTTGAAGTTGTTATCCACCAGCAGGCGCAGGCTGTTGTCGGCGACAAAACGCTGAATTTGCAGTGATTTGGGTGCGGCACAGCTGAACTGGAAAATGCCTTCCACCAACAGACTGCCCGGTTTCAGTGGCGGCAATTTGATGGTGCACAAGCTGGTGTTGCCGCGCTCGTTGCTCATCACCATGTCCATGACGCCGCTGACCATTGGGTGTTCCCAGGTCAGATAGTGCATGTCTTCACGGCTGAGTGCCTGTTGTCGCAGAAACGTCGCCGTCAGTCCCTCATCCGGCAAACCGGGGAAGTGGGCAGTCTGCATGTGGTCGGAAGGACGTACCACAATGGCGGTATCGCTGTGCTTTTCGCAGTCGACGCCATAGCTGTCAAAGGCATCGTCGAGATAGGCCTTGAGGGCCTCCTCTTCATCGATACTGGACAGGGCCTTGATCAACACCTCGGCCTCCTGAGGCTTGCAGGAGTTGAGCTCCAGCAGGCGGTCACGTCCCTGTTGCAGTTGTTGCAGGGTCTCTTCGGTGCGAGCCCGGGTACGCTCTGTCAGTTCCGGCATTTGCGCCGATTCGTGGGCGTTGAGTGTGTCGTGCAGCTCGTCGGCGAACTCCTGATAAACCTGTTGGCCAATGGGGCAAACGGTTTCAAAACAATTGAGCCCCTGGTGCAGCCAGTTCAATTCCTGCTCTTCAATGGTGTCCACCAGATAGGGGACGTGAATGTCTACGTCCTGAGTCTGGCCAATGCGGTCGAGACGACCAATACGTTGTTCGATCAAATCCGGGTTCAGCGGCAGGTCGAACATCACCAGATTGTGGGCAAACTGGAAGTTGCGGCCTTCACTGCCGATCTCGGAACACACCAGTACCTGAGCGCCATCTTCCATATCGGCGAAGTAGGCAGCAGCGCGATCACGCTCCAGCAGGCTGAGCCCTTCATGAAAGGCGCTGGAGCGCAGGCCGGCACGCAGATTCAGATGCATCTCCAGATCCAGAGCGGTTTCGGCACTGGAACAGATCACCAGAATCTTGTCGCGGCGATGTTGCTTGAGCCAGTCAACCAGCCATTTTACCCGCGGATTATTGCTGTCGATGACGGTCTGTTCAGGACCTTCCTCGGCGTGCAGGCCATAGCTGTGGAGGCGACGGTGGGGAAACCCCTTGACGGCATTGCGCGTATTTCTAAACAGTACCCGGCCGGTGCCGTGACGGTCCAACAGTTGGTCGATCAGTTGATCGCGCAGCTGCTCAAGATCACCTTTGTGATTATCCAGCTGTTCCCGGGCACTGTCTCCCAATCGCTCAAACAATTGTTCCCGGGTTTGCGGATCGTTATCCAGTGATTCCGGGTGTTGCAACAGGTGCTGTACCAGTTCATTGACGGGCTGGTAGTTCTGTTGTTCAGCCAGAAAGGTTTCCAGATCGTAATAGCGATCCGGGTCGAGCAGACGCAGCCGGGCGAAGTGACCGTCGACACCCAGCTGTTCCGGGGTTGCAGTCAGCAACAGCAGGCCGGCGGTTTGAGCGGCCAGTTGTTCAATGCTGGTGTAAGAGTCCGACTGTTGTTGTGGGTGCCATTCAAGGTGATGGGCTTCGTCCACCACCAGCAGATCCCAGTCGCAGGCCAGTGCCTGTTGCAGACGCTGATCGTCGGTCAGCAGGGAAATGCCACAGAGGATCAGCTGGGCCGATTCGAACGGATTGTCCTGACCGGATTCCAGCAGGGCTTCGCAGCGTTTCTGGTCGAGCAGGGTAAAGTGCAGATTAAAGCGGCGCAGCATTTCCACCAGCCATTGATGGCACAGGGTGTCGGGTACCGCAATCAGTACCCGCTGGCTCAGGCCACTGGTCAATTGCTGGTGGATGATCAGACCGGCTTCGATGGTTTTACCGAGTCCCACCTCGTCGGCCAGCAAAACCCGCGGAGCAAAGCGGCGCCCCACTTCCGAGGCGATATAGAGTTGGTGCTCCAGCAATTGAACTCTTGGACCCATCAGGCCTCGTGCCGGGTTGTGGGCCAGTTTCTGTTGCTGCTGCAGGGTTTTGTAGCGCAGTTGAAAGTGTTTGATCTTGTCGATCTGGCCGGAGAACAGGCGATCCTGTGGCTTGCTGAATTGCACAAAACAATCGAGCTCCACTTCTCCCCAGGTGTGTTGTTCGCCAGCAGCATCGGTTCCTGTGTAGCTGATGTAGCCATCGATTTCTTCGAAGTGGCTGATGGTCAGAGTCTGGTTGTCATTGTCACGAATGTTTTCGCCAACGCGAAACTGTACCCGGGTCAGGGGGGCGTTGTTGGTGGCGTAGACCCGCTGCTCGCCGGCGGCGGGAAAGGACAGGGTGACATGGCGATGCTCGATCGCGCTGACGATACCCAGACCCAGCTCGGCTTCGGTGTTGCTGATCCAGCGTTGACCAATGGTAAATTCTGACACAATAAATTTCCTGTTTCTTAAATGCTGACGATCGCGCCTTTGCCCATGCCTTCGTAGGCTTTTACCGTAAAGCTGGCTTGTGCATCAGTGGCTTTTAACTGCTGCGCCAAATGGTCGGCAATCCACTCGACGGTGCTGTCGGTATCGATCAGGTAGCAACAGTGAATGGGTATTTGCAGAGCAAATCGTCCCTGATTGGTTTGGTAGGCAAAGTGGATATGGTGGTCGTCCTGATCTGTGATGTCTTCACGGGTGCCTATGTAGATGTCGGCAAAACGTTTGGCCCACAGGGCTTCCAGTTCGCTGTCGGTTTTGCCATTGCGGCTTATGCCAATCTTCGAGCGGTGCCCGTGGGCAATGCGCTGGCAGTTACCGGCGTGCTTTTTCAGGCCGTGGCTGTAGTGGTAAAAGCTGCCAGTAATGTTCTCTGTATTGAAATCCAACAGCAGGTCATCGAGAGTTTCTGGCAACAGCGGCAACAGTTGCTGTATGGACCACTGGCTGACGCTGGCCGGGGTGATCTCCTCGGCATCAATCAGGGCGATGGCTGATTGTGGACTGCGACACTTTAGGGTGTGCTGCAGTTGGTCGCCGAAGCGCCATTCGATGTCCAGTTCACTGCCTTGCTGGCTCAGGGTCAGGTTGGGGGAGTGTCTGGGAACGAGCAGGCGATGGTCTACTTCTTCATCAAGCCAGTTACGCAGAGTCTTTTTGACGATACCAAAATCGCACACCATTCCCTGTTCGTCGAGTACGCCTATCAGTTCGGTACTGGCCAGCCAGGTTTCTCCGAGCAGGCCTCGTTCTGGGTGCAGGTAACTGAAGTCGACGTTGGTCAGGTTGTCCACAAAAAGGCGCATGGGATTCTTGCCGCTGTTAAAAATTGGGGGCGTATTCTATATCAGCTTAGGGGCTGTTCGCACCACGTCAATTAAGCTGTGAGGCTGTCAGCGAATTGTTGACGTGGTCGGCTTGAATCATTAGCGTTTGCCATTCGCAAGATAACCGGATTACAGGACTTTCATGACTCAATCATCCGTAACTCTCGAGGCATCCTGGTTGCAGCGACTGGCCTCCGAGTTTGAACAGCCTTACATGCAGCAATTGAAACAGTTTCTGGTGGAGGAAAAGCGAGCGGGCAAGGTGGTGTTTCCTCCGGGTGACCAGATTTTCAATGCCTTGGATTCGACCCCGTTCGACCGGGTCAAGGTAGTGATTCTGGGGCAAGACCCCTATCACGGCCCCGGTCAGGCTCACGGTTTGAGTTTTTCGGTGCCGCCGGGTGTTAAACCACCACCGTCACTGCAGAATATTTTCAAGGAAATTAATGCCGATCTGGGGTTGCCCATCCCCCAACATGGCTGTTTGCAATCCTGGGCTGAGCAGGGCGTGTTGTTGCTCAATGCCACCTTGACAGTCAATCAGGGAGACGCAGGTTCTCATCAGAAGAAGGGCTGGGAGCAATTTACCGATCAGGTTATTGGCTGTCTGAGCGAGCAGCGTGAGGGATTGGTGTTTATGTTGTGGGGCAGTTACGCCCAGAAGAAGGGTAAAGTGATTGATCGCAGCAAACACTGTGTGCTTGAGTCACCTCACCCGTCGCCATTATCCGCCCATCGTGGCTTTCTGGGTAATCGGCATTTCTCTCAAGCTAATGATTATCTGGTACAGAAAGGAAAAGAGCCCGTGAATTGGGCTCTTTGAATCAGGGGTAGGGCAGCGGCGAGAGCGGCGACGAGAATGGCATTGAGAGTAGCGGTCAGGACAGCATTGCCATCGCTGCTTCCATATCGGCGCTCAGATCTTCCCCTTCCTCGGCGCGCATATCCGTGTCCAGACCCAGGCGACCAAAGGCCGTCACGGTACTGTAGTCGACCTCGGCCAGCGCATTGTCAGTGGCCATATAGCTTTGCAGTACGGCGACGGTGACCAGATCAGCGTAATCCGCCTCGGCCGGAGAGCGCTGAAAGTCCAGATGCTGGCTGGGTATGTGTCGCAACTCAGCGGGAAAATCCCAGGCTTCCAAAATCTTGTCGCCAATCTGGGCGTGCAGTGACTCGATGACATTGTCGAGGGTAATGCTGTCTTGTAGCAGTGCCGGGTGTTCTTCGGCGTAGGTCAAAATCGGCAAGACACCAATGCGATGTACCAGCCCGGCCAGAGTGGCCTGATCCGGACGCAGTTTGGTGCGGTGGCGGCACAGTACGTGACAGATGCCGGCAATTTCCGTTGAGCGCGACCAGATTTCACGCATGCGTTTATCGACCATGTCGGAGGTAGCCTGGAACATTTGCTCCATGGCAAGTCCTGTGGCCAGGTTGCAGGTGTAATCCATGCCCAGACGCATCAGCGCCATTTTCAAATCTTCAATTTCCTTGGATGCTCTGAGGAGCGGGCTGTTGGCGACTTTGATGATGCGTGCGGTCAGTGCCGCATCGTTGCCAATTACCCCCCACCAGTTGGTCAATGGAGGCGTCCGGGTCTTCGGCAACTTCACGTACTCGCAGGGCCACTTCCGGCAGGGTTGGCAATACCAGCTGGTCTTTTTCGATGGCTGTCAGCAATTCCTGGCGAACCTTGTCTACTACCTGATTCATGGGGTGTCCTGTTGTTATTTTGATCCATTTTATGGCGGATTTCGGGAGAGATTTACTGCTCTGTAGTTATAGCATAGGGCAGCGGTTTGGTGGACAGTTTTACTTGAGTTTCCCGATCAAGATAAATATTTCCAGACTGAGCGTTAGCGAGTGTGACGACCGCCAACATTTCCGTGTGTTCTGGGGTTGTCTGGCTGTTCACAACGTGGCCAATACTTTGCTTTCCCGTGTCGCCGAAGAGCTCTGAGCCGGGCTCTGCGGTAACCTGACCTTGACATTGCAGGTGCTGCAGACGGCGTTTGGTCTGTCCTTTGTAGTGCATCCGCGCAACGATCTCCTGACCGGTGTAGCAGCCCTTCTTAAAGCTGATGCCATTGATCGGTGGCAGATCCAGATTGAGCATTTGTGGCAAAAATTCTTCGCTGGTGCTGCTGTCGACCCAGCCAATCCCTGCGGCAATATCTTGTAGTTGCCAGCTGGATTTGGCTGCCTCAGTGCAGGCAGCAGTCAGCTCGGCGGTTTTGGCATGCGCCTGTGGCAGCCAGCACTCGACCTGCTGCAGAGAGTGGGTAATCACAGCTGCCTGATCTGTCAGTAGGCAGGCGTCGACCTCAGGTGTTGGTAATGCTCTGGCTTCCAGCCACGGGGCGATACCCTCACCGGTGAGACCAAATAGGCGATAGCTGTCAGTCAAATCCTGGGTTTCGGCTTTTGAAAAGACGATGTATTTATCCAGCGACGCTTTGAAGGTCGCCAGTAAATCGCGGCTGAGTTTGAACGTGAAAGCGTCCTCGCCAGTTTGCAGCAAAGCGAAGTTGGCGATCATGCGGCCTTTGTGATTGCAGTGGGCGCCGTACAGCAGCTGATCTGCACTGGCCTGCTGGATATCGCAGGTGATTTGCCCCTGCAAAAATTTGGCGGCGTCGGGGCCCTGGACTCTGAGCAGTCCAAAATGTTCGAGTTGGCAGATGCCAAAAGGCTGATTATCAGTCATATAGAAAGCGGCCTTGATTTAGCTGTTCAATTTGCTTTGGTCAGCCGGCGATTGTAAACCATTAATGCGTCTGTGCTAGTGGGTTGTGACTGACTCTTGGTTTATAATCGCGCCTCTTTTATAACTTTGTCTTGTTTTGTGGGTGTTTATATGGACAGGAATCGTATGTTTTGGGCCAGTCGGCGTGGCATGCTGGAGCTGGATCTGGTGTTGCTGCCGTTTCTGGAAAACGTCTATGAAAGCCTGGAGCAGGAAGATAAAGAGCGCTACTGGGCGCTGCTGGACAGCGAAGATCAGGACCTGTTTGCCTGGTTTCTCAAACGCACCGACCCTGAAGATCCGGAATTGCTGAAAATCGTCAAGATTATTCGCGACAATACCGGCATGCAAATCGACTGAGGCTGCAGGCCATGTTGGAGCTGCGTCCCTCTCGTATTGTCGTAGCTCTCTATATGCTGGCCTGGCTGATGGTCTGGCTGGGAATAGTAAACTCTTCTTTGAATCGCAGTAGCAGCCTTTGGGTTGGTGGGTTCGCAACGGTCTTGATGCTCGCTGGCGTGATCTGGCACTGGCTTGGGCATCGGGGGCGATTATGCTGGAGTGCCGATCAGCCGGTGTGGCTGACTGCCGATGGTTCAGCGCAGGCTGTTAGCCTGAATGCGGCTACGGGCTGGTCTGACTGGATTCTTCGCATAGAAATATTGCCGAGTTCGGCAGGTCGCTTCAGCCGCTACTGGCGGCGCAGACACATTATGTTGCTGGCCGATAATGCCGATCCCGAGAGCCGTAGACAGCTGCGGGTCCATATGCTTTCCCAATAATTGTGGCTCAGGCTGATCAGCTTTCTTTAGTTGCGAACAAAAATGGTTTGAGCCGCAAAATTGGTCGGCACCAGAATGGTGTCTCTGGCAATGGGGTTCTGATTCGGATGATCGAGAGAGTAGTGCAAACCGCGGCTTTCTTTTCGTTGCATGGCCGAGCGGATAATCAACTCGGCAATCATCGCCAGGTTGCGTAGCTCTACCAGATCGTTACCAATGCGGTAATTGCTGTAATACTCCTGAATTTCTTTCTGCAGCAGTTTGATGCGGTGGGTGGCTCGCTCAAGACGTTTACGGGTGCGAACAATACCCACGTAATCCCACATAAAGCGGCGCAACTCGTCCCAGTTGTGAGAAATTACCACGTCTTCATCGGAGTCTGTCACTCGCGAGGCATCCCAGCTGGGAACCTGATTGACGGGTTTGATGGTGGGCAATGTCTGTTTGATGTGCAGCGCGGCGGATTTGGCGTAGACAATGCACTCAAGCAGCGAATTACTGGCCATGCGATTGGCGCCGTGCAGACCGGTAAAGGATGTTTCGCCTATGGCATACAGTTGGTCGAGATCGGTCTGGCCGTGTTTGTCTACTACCACACCGCCGCAGGTGTAGTGGGCGGCGGGAACTACCGGCATGGCATCTTTGGTTATGTCGATGCCCAGCTCCAGACAGCGCTTCTTGATGGTTGGAAAGTGGTCGTTAATAAAATCAGCCGGCTTATGGCTGATGTCCAGATACAGGCAGTCAGCACCCAATCGCTTCATCTCATGGTCAATGGCGCGGGCGACAATATCCCTGGGGGCTAGCTCGGCACGCTCATCAAAACGGTCCATAAAGCGCTGGCCGTTGGGGAGCTTCAGCTTGGCCCCTTCACCCCGGAGCGCCTCGGTCACCAGAAATGAGCCGGCTTTGGGGTGGTAGAGACAGGTGGGGTGGAACTGGTTGAATTCCATATTGGCTACCCGGCAGCCGGCACGCCATGCCATGGCGATGCCGTCACCGCTGGCACTGTCCGGATTACTGGTGTAGAGGTATACCTTGCTGGCACCGCCAGTCGCCAGGATCACCGCGCGGGCCTGAAAAACATCGACCTGCTGGGTGTGGCGATCATAGACATAGGCACCACTACAGCGAAATTTACCACTGTTGGTATCGGGTTCCGACAGCAGGTCAACCGCAATATGGTGATCGAAGATGCTGATGTTTTCTGACTTTTTGACCTGCTCTACCAGCGTGCTCTGCACGGCTTTACCGGTGGCGTCGGCGCTGTGGATAATCCGGCGGTGGCTGTGTCCACCCTCTTTGGTGAGGTGATAGTCGTCACCTTCTGAGTCGCGCGTAAAGTCCACGCCCTGATCAATCAGCCACTGAATGGCAGCTTTGCTGCGCTCTACGGTGTATCTGACACTGTCTTCATGACACAGCCCGGCACCGGCACTGATGGTGTCCTGTACGTGAGCTTCCACCGAGTCATCATTGTCCAGTACGGCAGCAATCCCGCCTTGGGCAAACCAGGTAGAACCTTCGTTGATTTCACCTTTACTGAGAACCGCTACCCGATACTGGTCGGCCAGAGACAGGGCCAGGGTCAAGCCGGCCGCGCCGCTGCCAATAACCAGAACGTCGTGCAGGTGATATTCGCTCATTATTTTCTCGGCCATCCGGACTGTGAGTTGCTGATATAGGAAAGGTGTGGATTATGCTTTATCAAACAAGCCGGGCCAATAGCCGGGAGTATCATGGGTTGTGTTTGTTGTGTTCTTTTTGGTTGAAATTTGCCCTTTTGTTGTTGTTTTTCAAGGAAATTTCGGCACAGGCTGAACTCTTGGTGATAATCTCTGTCTGTCTGTTCGCAGGGTGTTACATGGAAGGTGTGTGCGCTTGCGAAAGGCATCTACAGACGACATGGGTCTGCTATGATAGAGGCCATAGAAAAAATTATACGAACAAGGCAGTTGGAGAAGGGCATGTCAGCGCAGTCTGCGCCGGAAACTGATCAGCAGTTGGTTGAGCGAGTTCAAAAAGGGGATAAGCGAGCCTTTGATCTGCTGGTTTTAAAATACCAGCATAAGGTGTTATCGATCGTTGGGCGGTTTGTTCGCGATTCTCATGAAGCTCAGGATGTTGCTCAAGAGTCTTTTATCAAGGCTTATCGGGCGTTAAAGAACTTTCGCGGTGACAGTGCTTTTTATACCTGGCTCTATCGTATTGCCGTAAATACCTCGAAAAACCATCTTGTTTCCCGGGGGCGTCGCCCGCCCACCACGGATGTGGATGCTGAAGAAGCCGAATTCTATTCCGGCAGTGACTCACTCAAAGATGTGGATACCCCGGAGAATAATCTGTTTTGCGATGAGCTGCATGGTGTGGTTCACAAGGCCATTGCCAATCTCCCTGAGGATTTGCGCACGGCAGTGACCCTCAGAGAGATGGAGGGGCTCAGCTACGAAGATATTGCCGACATCATGGGCTGCCCTGTGGGTACAGTCAGATCCCGGATTTTCAGAGCCCGGGAAGCGATTGATAAAAGCATTCAACCGCTAATAGGCGAGGCGGTGTAAAAAAATTCATATTGGGCTGAACCTTTTGCAAATGCCTGTGTCACAGGTTCTGCAAGCCAGCTTGAAACCCCAAAAGAGGGCCCGCGATTAAACGCGACAAGCGGTTCAGGCAATAAAATAAATTGAACAAACAGCAGTATAGATTGGGTGGAAGATCGATATGACCGAACGTAAAGGGCAGGAGCAACTCAACGAATCCATTTCCGCGCTGGTTGATGGCCAGGCTTCCGAAATGGAGTTGCGTCGCATTATGAAAGCGGCTGAAACCGATCAGGAGGTGCGCGCCACCTGGGCTCGCTATCAGGCTGTCAGCCAAACCCTTCAAGGTGATACTCCTCCAACTCTCAATATAGATCTCTCCAATTCCATTCGTGATGCCATTGATGCTGAACCGGATCATAAGCAAGGTTGGCTTCACAATCTGTCCAAGATGGCCATTGCGGCGTCTGTAGCCGGCGCAGTTGTGTTTACGGCTCAGTTTACCAATCAACAGCTTGAAGAAACTCCCGAAGTGGCTTCAAGCACTCAGACTTCTGCGGTATCTCCGGCTACCTTGTCTCTGCCTGCCGGGTTTCAGGCGCCCTCAGTGGCGGCCCGTACTGTGAGCAGTGAAGCCCAGATTAACCCCGCTCCGGTTGAAAGGCAGCAGGTTCCAGCTGGTGCTCAGGTGATCCTCAAATCCAAGCCGGGTATGCCCAATGAGGAAGTGCAGGATCACATTCAGGAAGTGATGTCGCTGCACGCTGAAGAGTCAGCCCTTAACAGCAATCGGGGTATGTTGCCCTATGCCCGGGTACCCGCTCCGGACCAGGAACAGTAAATTTTAATATCGGGTTTGTTTTTCAAGAGCTGTACAGCTGTGAAGAAAAAAACAAGGATTAGCTCAAAGGGATTGGGCACAAGCCTGATAGGCTCCATTCTTTTATCTTTCTTGGCGCTCATTCCAACCACGGTATGGGCTCAGGAAGTCTCCGATTCTATTGTGACCGCAGAGGACCTTCTGGCTGATATGTCCAGAGCCCTGCGGGCTCGCAATTATTCTGGCGTATTTACCTACGAGCACGGCGGTACCCTGGATGCTTTCAGGGTCACTCACAGTGTTGATGACAGACAGCAGGAGTACGGTCAGCTGGACTATCTCAACGGGCCTGAACGATCGGTTGTTCGACGCGGTCTTGGGGATGAGTGCCTGACATTGGCTGCCCGATTGGTCGGTGCTGAAGATCAGGCATTTGGATTGTCCCGTCATTATCAGTTTTATCTTAAAGGTGTACAGCGCGTCGCGGGCCGCAAAGCCCAGGTGGTCAATCTGGTTCCCCGTGATGAGTACCGTCATGGCTACACCCTGTTTATCGATGATGAAACCAGTTTGCCGCTGTTGGTAATGACCGTAAATAACCGGCGCAGGGTCCTCGAGCGCATGCAATTCTCTGATCTGACCATTGAGGATCAGAATCAGCCAAATCAGGTTTCGGCAATCAAGACCCTGACCGTTGCTCCAGACTCAGGGCAATCTGTGGTGAGTAAGTGTGATGAGCCTGAAAGTCGCCCTTTGCACTGGCAGTTGAACTGGCTGCCGGACGGTTTTGTTATGACGTCCCACAAAAATCATGAAACAAAAGGTGAGTCCCTGACGTTCAGTGATGGTCTGGCAACGTTTACGGTTTTTGTTCAGCCACAATCTCCGCAACTTACGTATCAGGGGACAGCACAGCGGGGCGCGTCACTGGTGATGATGCTGAGAGTTGTTTTGGCGGAGGCGCCGTATCTGGTCACCGTGGTTGGTGAAATTCCCGCGGTAACTGCTGAACGGGTTACCGCCAATGTGGGTCCAAGGCAGATAAAACTTGGTTCACCCTGATGTTTTTTACCGTATCAGTTTTCTGATTGTCGTTATAAAAAGTAGTTTGGAGTAGATAAAGACATGATCAAACAGTTGCTTGTTGCTATAACTCTGTTGTTTGCACTGACCGCTCAAGCGGTGGCTTACAGCGGTTTGCCTGAATTTACCCGATTGATTGAAGAGGTCTCTCCCGCGGTGGTTAAAATTAACACCGTGGAAAAAACCAAACAGAGAAATAGTATGCGTTTGCCCCAGGGGCAACAGCAGATTCCAGATATCTTCAGGCATTTATTCGAGCCGCGCCGGATGCCGGAACGCAACGTTCACTCCATGGGATCAGGTTTTATTGTTTCCAGCGATGGTTATATTCTGACCAATAATCATGTGATTGAAGGTGCCGATGAAATTCAGGTGCGGCTGACTGATCGACGTGAATTCAAGGCTGAAGTGGTGGGTACCGATCCCCGTTCAGACCTGGCGCTGCTGAAAGTCGATGGCAAAAACCTGCCCAAGCTGACTTTTGCCGATGATAAAAAACTGAAAGTGGGCGAATGGGTATTGGCCATCGGCTCCCCTTTCGGGCTCGATTTCTCGGCCAGTGCCGGTATTGTCAGCGCCATTGGTCGGAGCATCCCCAGTGAGCGCAATGAAAATTACGTACCCTTTATCCAGACGGACGTAGCCATTAATCCCGGTAATTCCGGTGGGCCGCTGTTTAATCTAGATGGTGAAGTGGTGGGTATTAACTCCCAGATTTATACCCGCTCTGGCGGTTCCATCGGCCTGTCTTTTGCTATCCCATCCAGTCTGGCTCAGAACGTAATCGTTCAACTCAAGGACAAGGGTCGGGTTGATCGTGGCTGGCTGGGTGTTGTGATTCAGGAAGTTGACAAGGATTTGGCCAAATCCTTCGGTCTGAATAAGCCCATGGGGGCTTTGGTGACTCAGATTGTTGAGGGTAGTCCGGCAGCCGACTCCAAGCTCAAAGTAGGCGATGTCATCGTTCGCTTTGGCAAGGCCGATATTCAGGTTTCCGGCGATCTGCCACATGCGGTCGGCACGGTGGCGCCTGGCACCGAGGTCATAATGGAGGTTGTGCGTCAGGGGATAAAGAAAAAGATCTCGGTTGAAGTTGGTCGCCTGAGTGGTGAGGACGATGGTGTTGCGGCTACGGAAGAAGACCCCAAGGACAGCGGTGGTCGCCTGGGGCTGGTGGTTGAGCCTCTGGACAAACAGATGCAGAAAAATTGGCAGCTTTCAGGTGGTGTCGTAGTACGTCAGGTGCTTGAGGGCAGTGCCGGTGCCAGAGCGGGGATTCTTCCCGGTGATGTGATTGCGCAGCTGGGCTTTAACGGGGTCGACAGTGTCGAAACCTATCGCAAGGTTGAGCAGGCTCTGCCCGCCAACAGCCTGTTGCCTATCCGTTTCTTCCGGCGCGGTCGTCCGGCCTTCCGGACCATTACCATCGAAGAGTAATCAGTCCCCGGTTCCGGAATCCTCCTGTGGGTTCCGGAATGGCTTATAGGGGCTGAATACGGTAGACTTGCGGCCTTTTAATGGCCTGCTTTTCCCTGTTTCAGGTTGAGGGGCTTTCCCACCCGCATCAGTTGCATCTTCCGGGCGGAGAAAGCAGCGGGTGCTTGTTGATGTTTTATAGAAGACCCTACAGTGACCGACTTAAGCCATATCCGTAATTTTTCCATTATTGCCCATATTGACCACGGCAAATCCACCATCGCTGATCGCTTTATCCAGATTTGCGGAGGCCTGTCTGATCGTGAGATGGAAGCTCAGGTTCTGGATTCCATGGATATTGAAAGAGAGCGTGGTATTACCATTAAGGCTCAAAGCGTTACTCTCGATTACACGGCTCAGGATGGCAAAACCTATCAGTTGAACTTTATTGATACTCCGGGGCATGTGGACTTTTCCTATGAGGTATCCCGCTCTCTGACGGCCTGTGAGGGGGCTCTACTGGTTGTGGACGCCGCACAGGGCGTTGAAGCGCAGTCGGTGGCCAACTGTTATACAGCCATTGAGCAGGGGCTTGAGGTCATACCGGTTCTCAACAAAATTGACCTGCCTCAGGCTGAGCCAGAGAGGGTATCTGAGGAAATTGAAGAGATCATTGGTATTGATGCCACCGAGGCAGTGACCTGCAGTGCCAAGTCTGGTGTGGGTGTTGCCGATGTGCTGGAAGAGTTGGTGCGAATGGTGCCGCCGCCGGAAGGCGATGTGGATGCACCGCTGCAAGCGCTGATTATTGATTCCTGGTTCGATAACTATTTGGGCGTGGTATCGCTGGTACGCGTCAAGCAGGGAACTCTTAAAACCAAAGACAAAATCATTACCAAGTCCATTGGCAAGGCGCATGTGGTGGACAGCGTGGGTGTGTTTACTCCCAAGCGCAAGGTGACCGGTGAACTGAAAGCCGGTGAAGTGGGCTTTGTGGTCGCTGGCATTAAAGACATTCACGGTGCCCCCGTAGGTGACACCCTGACCCACGTGAAAACCGAAGATGTGGAAGCGGTTCCCGGTTTTCAGAAGGTAAAACCCCAGGTCTATGCCGGTCTGTTTCCGGTCAGCTCCGATGATTATGAAGACTTTCGCGATGCCCTGGCCAAGCTTACGCTCAACGATGCCTCGCTGTTTTATGAGCCAGAGAGCTCCGATGCGCTGGGTTTTGGTTTCCGCTGTGGTTTCCTCGGTATGCTGCACATGGAAATCATTCAGGAGCGTCTCGAACGCGAATACAATCTGGATCTGATTACCACCGCGCCGACAGTTGTCTATGAAGTAGTAAAAAATGATGGCGAAGTGGTGTACGTCGATAACCCGTCGAAGTTGCCGGATATCAGCGTTATCGAGGAAATGCGCGAGCCAATCTGTGAGGCCAACATTCTGGTGCCTCAGGAACATCTCGGTGCGGTGATTACCCTCTGTGTTGAAAAGCGTGGTGTGCAGAAAGATCTGCAGTATATGGGTGGTCAGGTATCAGTCACCTATGAGTTGCCTATGAACGAAGTGGTCATGGACTTCTTTGATCGGGTTAAGTCGGTGAGCCGCGGTTTCGCGTCTCTGGATTATTCGTTTGATCGCTTTCAGGCTGCCAAACTGGTGCGTCTGGATGTTTTGATCAATGGTGAAAAAGTGGATGCGCTGGCATTGATTGTTCACCGCGATAACGCTCAGTACAAAGGTCGGGCGCTGGCCGATAAGATGAAGGAGTTAATCCCTCGTCAGATGTTTGATGTGGCCATTCAGGCGGCTATTGGCGGTCAGATTGTGGCCCGTACTACGGTAAAGGCATTGCGTAAAAATGTAACTGCGAAGTGTTATGGTGGTGACGTTACCCGTAAGAAAAAGCTGCTGGAAAAGCAAAAAGCGGGTAAGAAGCGCATGAAGCAGGTCGGTAAAGTAGAAATTCCTCAGGAAGCGTTCCTGGCGGTTTTGAAAGTTGATAGTTAAGGTTTGGGGCTGCCAATTTAATGGATATTAATTTTCCTCTGGTGCTGGTGATTCTGGTTTTTGTTAGCGGTGCTATCTGGTTGCTGGATCATTTCACCCTTGCCAAGGGCCGCCGCAAGGCCATCGCCGCGGTTGAATCCCAGTTTGCAGAGGCTGATTTTGACGACGATACAATAAAACTGGCTTACGATCAGGCACGTCAGGCAGCCTCACAAGAGAGTTGGCCGGTTGAATATTCCAAGTCGTTTTTCCCGGTGTTGTTTGTCGTCCTGATACTGCGTTCGTTTCTGGTCGAACCGTTTCAGATTCCCTCCGGTTCCATGATTCCGACATTGAAGATTGGCGACTTTATTCTGGTCAACAAATACACCTACGGCATTCGCCTGCCTGTGGTTCGGACCAAAGTGTGGGACATCAATCAGCCAGAGCGTGGCGATGTCATGGTGTTCTTCCCGCCGCACAAGTCCATTTATTACATCAAGCGGGTTGTGGGTCTGCCCGGCGATGAAATTCACTACATTAATAATGTGCTATATGTGAATGGGGAGAAAATGCCCCAGACGCTGTTGGCCTCGCTGCCACCGGCGGCGCCACAATACCAGATCATGAGTGAGAATCTGGGTGGTGTGGAGCACGCTATGCGCAAAAACGTGATTCCCGGACGTTTAAGTCGGGAAGGCTCATGGATCGTGCCGGAAGGTCACTACTTCATGATGGGGGATAATCGCGATAACAGTTCCGACAGCCGCGAGTGGGGGCCAGTGCCGGAAGAGAATATTGTCGGCAAGGCTTTCGCTATCTGGATGCATTGGGACTCTCTGCTGAGCCTGCCAAGCTTCAAGCGCGTTGGCGAAATACAATAACAATTAATTCAAATAAAGGACTGCTGTTATGAGTATGGCCAAGTCACAGAAAGGGTTTGCTTCGACCGGGACATTGTATCTGGTGTTATCCATTGGTTTCTTTGTTTTTTTGGCGTTCAAAGTCATCCCTCCCTATGTCGATAATATGTACATTCAGGAAGCGCTCAAGGAACTGGCGACAGAGGATACCAAGACTATGTCCTCAACTGATATCAAAGAGCGACTGAAGAAATTTTTCAAGATTAACAACATTCGCGGTGATGTTACCAAACAGGTAAAAGTGAAGCGCTCCGGTGGTGCCATTCAGGTGACTATCGACTATGAAAAGCGTGTGCCGATGATTGGCAATACCGTGCTGTTGATTCCCTTTAATAACCATTGGAACAGTGCCAACCCGGACGTTTGTTGTAAGCCCGTAGACAGTGAATAAGATTACCCTGCAAAGATTGTTAAGTCGTATCGGCTATGAATTTTCCGATACATCCCTCCTGACTCTGGCTCTGACTCATCGCAGCTGTGGCGCCAGAAATAATGAGCGACTCGAGTTTCTCGGTGATTCCATCCTTAATTTTGTGATTGGTGAAGCTCTGTTTGAAAAATTTCCCCAGGCCAAAGAAGGTCAGCTTAGCCGTCTGCGTTCACAATTGGTAAAAGGTGAAACCTTGGCAGAAGTTGCGCGGGAGTTTGAACTGGGTCAGTGCCTGATTCTTGGCGAGGGAGAAATGAAAAGCGGCGGCCACCGACGTGATTCCATTCTCGCCGATGCGGTGGAAGCCATTATTGGCGCCATTCATCGCGACAGTGGCTTTGATGCGGCCCGTGAGCGGGTGCTGAATTGGTTTGCCAGTCGATTGCAAAATATCCAGCTGGAGCTTAAGAAGGATCCGAAAACCGAGCTGCAGGAATTGCTGCAGGGCCGTAAAAAATCGCTGCCACAGTACAAGGTTATTGACGTACATGGCGAGGCGCACTCTCAGGAGTTTACCGTGGAGTGCCGCATAGAGCTGTTGCCTGAACCAGTCAGTGCGCGCGCCAGTAATCGTCGAACAGCCGAAAAAATGGCCGCGGCAGTTGCGCTGGAACAACTGCAGACAATATCGAAGTGAGTCGAGTGGTGACTGAAGAAATTCAAGATACTGACAACCCTAGCCGCTGTGGTTATGTGGCCATCGTTGGGCGTCCCAATGTCGGTAAATCGACATTGCTCAACCATATTCTGAAACAGAAAATCAGCATCACCTCGCGTAAGCCACAAACCACGCGTCACGCCATGCTTGGTATTAAAACCGAGGGGGGCGTACAGGCCATTTATGTGGATACGCCGGGTTTGCATCTGCAGCACAGCAAGGCTCTGAACCGCTATATGAATCGTGCGGCAACTACCGCTATTCGCGATGTGGATGTGGTGGTGTTTATTGTGGATCGACTGGCCTGGACGGATGAAGACGATATGGTCGTTAAGCGTCTGCAAAACGTCGATTGCCCGATCATTCTTGCGGTCAACAAAGTGGATCTGGTCGAGGAGAAAGAAGCCCTTCTGCCCCATCTGCAGGCTTTGAGTGAGCAACTCAATGTTACAGAAATTATTCCCATTTCAGCGCTGCGGGAAAATAACCTTGATCGTCTTGAAGAGTTGGTGGCGAAATATTTACCTGCTGCAGAGCACTTTTATCCCGAGGATCAAATTACCGATCGCAGCTCACGGTTTCTGGCCGCAGAAATTGTGCGGGAAAAAATTACCCGGCAGTTGGGCGATGAGTTGCCCTACCAGATGACGGTGGAAATTGAAGAGTTTTCCTATGAGGGGAATATCATTCATATCGGCGCTTTGATTCATGTGGAGCGCGACAGCCAGAAGCGCATTCTGATTGGTGATAAGGGCTCTCGCATCAAACAGATAGGTCAACAGGCGCGCCTGGATATGGAAACCCTGTTTGATAACAAAGTGATGCTGAAGCTCTGGGTCAAGGTCAAGTCCGGCTGGTCAGACGATGAGAGAGCCTTGCGCAGTCTTGGTTATGATGAGTAATTCCGGGCAATAAAGCCGTGCGCGCTGATCTGGAAAAAGCCTATATTTTGCACACGCGCGCCTATGGTGACACCAGTGTGATCGCCAGCTGTTTTACCGAACGCTACGGTCGCATCCCTCTGATTGCCAAGGGGGTGCGCAACAAGAAAAGCAAGCAGCGCCAGTATCTGCAACCATTTACCCCGTTGATCATTTCGTGGCAAGGCAAGAGCGCCTTGAAAACCCTGACCCACATGGAAACACAGGGAGTGCCTCGTCAGCTGATGGACAAGCGGCTTTTCAGTGGCTTTTATCTTAATGAGCTGCTGATGCGGCTGTTACCGGAACACGACGATCACTCCGAGCTATTTTACGCTTACGCTGATGCCATAGAGGGGCTTTACGGTGATGCCGATTTGGAAGTTGTGTTGCGCCGCTTTGAATTTCTGTTGCTGAACGAACTGGGCTATGGCTTGAATTTTGTCAGTGATGCGCAGGGGTTGCCGATCAAAGCGGAGTATCACTATGGTTACCATCAGGAACAGGGGTTTGTGGTGTCATTTGGTGACGACAACCGTGGGCGTTTCAGCGGCGCAGTATTGCAGTCCATCGCCCGAGAGGAATATGACGATCCCGCCGTGCGCTTGGGTGCCAAACATTTAACCCGTCAGGTGTTAAAATCATTGCTGGGCAATCGGCCGTTGCAAAGCCGCAATTTGTTTAAGAGTATGACCCCGCGGAGGATTGAGAGTTGATCAAGGGACTGGGCAATGACATTCTGGAAATCGCCCGTTTGGACAGCACGCTTGAGCGCCTGGGCGATAAATTTGTTGAGCGAATTCTGACACCTGAGGAGCGTTGCGGCTATCAGCAATCGAAACAGCCGGGGCGCTTTCTAGCCAAGCGTTTTTGCGTTAAAGAGGCCTGCGCCAAGGCTCTGGGAACCGGCATTGGCCGGGGCGTGTCATGGCAGCATATGACGGTAACCCATGATGATTTTGGTAAACCCTTGTTGCTGTTGTCAGCAGGTGCCATCGAGCGAATGTCAGAGTTGGGTGCGCAGGCGGTTCATGTGAGCCTCTCAGATGAGCAACACTACGTGCTGGCAACCGTGATTATTGAATAACGGTAGAACTTAATATTCTTTTAATGTGGTGAAACCGGGCGCTAAACTGTGGCGTTTAAATGGCAGACTTGGGCTAAAGCTTGAGCTTAAACAGACAGTTTTAAGGAAATTACGGTCGATATGCAGTACCCAACCATTGAGTCCTTTGTTGGCAACACACCCTTGGTTCGCTTGCAGCGCCTACCCGGCAATACCTCCAATACCATTTTGGTCAAGCTGGAAGGCAATAATCCGGCCGGATCGGTCAAGGATCGTCCGGCCCTGTCCATGATCAATCGGGCGGAAGCCCGCGGTGATATCAAACCCGGTGATACCCTGATCGAAGCTACCAGTGGCAACACCGGTATTGCATTAGCCATGGCTGCGGCTATCAAGGGCTACCGTATGATTCTGATCATGCCCGATAATATGACCGCAGAGCGCAAAGCCGCGATGGCGGCCTATGGCGCCGAACTGATTCTGGTGTCGCAGGAACAGAGCATGGAAGGTGCGCGCGATCTGGCCAAGCAGATGGAAGCGGACGGCCAAGGTCGGGTGCTGGATCAGTTTGCCAATCATGACAATCCCCAGGCCCATTATGACAGCACTGGACCGGAGTTATGGCAGCAGACCGGGGGCGAAATTACCCACTTTGTCAGTTCCATGGGGACCACCGGTACTATCATGGGGACGTCACGCTACCTGAAAGAGCAGAATCCGGACATCCAGATTGTTGGTCTGCAGCCTGAAGAAGGTGCCAGCATTCCCGGTATTCGGCGCTGGTCGCCAGAATATCTGCCAAGCATCTTTGATGATGCCCGGGTCGATCGCATCATTAATATGGACCAGCAAACGGCGGAACAAACCATGCGGGCTCTGGCACAGCAGGAAGGCATTTTCTGTGGCGTTTCCAGTGGCGGGTCGGTGGCCGGGGCGTTGCGCCTGAGTCAGGAGCTGGAGAATGCTGTGATTGTTGCCGTGATTTGTGATCGCGGTGACCGCTATTTGTCATCCGGTCTGTTTAATGTTCAATAATGGGGCATAACCGTGGCGAGAATTTTCAAACCCTCGCGTTCGGGGCAGGGTAAATCTGCCCAGAAATCTGGTGAAAAAGCGCCACGGCAATTGACCATAGAGTCCTTGTCTCCCGAAGGGCGAGGCATTGCCCGTCATCAGGGTAAAACCGTTTTTGTCAGTGGCGCATTGCCGGGCGAGACGGTGGAAATCTCCCATTATCAACGGCACAAACGTTACAGCGAGTGTCAGGTAAAGCAGGTACTGACCCCTTCGGCTCACCGGGTAACAGCGCCGTGCCCGCATTACCAATCCTGTGGTGGTTGTCAGTTGCAACATCTGGCTGTGTCACAACAGCTGCATGAGAAACAGCAATCTTTGCTGGAGGCACTCAAGCATCAATTACCCGGTAAGGCTGATTTTGATGTGCTGCCGCCGATTACATCTACCGAATCCTATCGCAGTCGAGCCCGGGTTGGTGTTTCCAGAGAGGGACGAATGGGGTTTCGCTCCCGACAGTCGGATCAGTTAATTGCTGTGTATCATTGCCAGGTGTTGGCACCACAATTGCAGTTGGTGTGGGCGCCTCTACAACTATGGTTGAATGGCTTCTCCGGTGCGTCCGGTGTTACACATATAGAGCTGATTGCGAGCGCTTTTGCGGGGCTTGAAGCGGAAGGCAGCGTGATCGTAATCCGCCATACCCGGCCGATACCCGAGTTTCAACGGCAGCTATTGTGGCAACGGCTCAGTGAACTGGAGGCACCGGTATGCTGTTGGCTACAGGGTGCCAAAAATGGTGCTCTGACTCCGTTGGTGGTCGATCAGCCGGTTTTGCAGAGTCAATACTTACTGATGAACCAATCTGTTACTGTCAGGTTCGAACCGTCCGATTTTACCCAGGTCAATCGTCAGGTGAATGAACAGATGGTGATTCAGGCTGTCGACTGGTTGCAGCTGCAACAAGACGATGTCGTACTGGATTTGTTCTGTGGCATAGGTAACTTTACGCTACCCATGGCGCAGCAGGCGGGTAAGGTTGTCGGAATTGAAGGTGTTGAAACCATGGTTGAGCGTGGCCGTGCCAATGCTGAACTAAACCGGTTGGATAACGTCTATTTTAAGGCGCTTAATCTCGATCAGCCGGATTTGGGCAGTGCCTTGAAGCGAGAGGGCGCCAATAAATTTTTACTGGATCCCCCCCGTGCCGGTGCTAAATTTATCTGTCAGCAGTGGGGACAGACGGACTTTGAATCCGGAGTGTATGTATCCTGTAATCCTGCCAGTCTGGTTCGGGATGCGGCTATATTGTCGCAACAGGGATTTGAATTAAGTGCGATCAGGGTGTTGGATATGTTCCCGCACACAGCGCATGTGGAGACCATGGCTCTGTTTACGCGAGTTTGATTTCACGATCAGTGAGCGATCAATGGGTCTGCAGTCTACAACAATAAAACGGCCAAATTATGGTTAAAGTTAGGGAAGATCATCCCGTCACTGCTGACGGCCAGGTGGATATTGATGCCTGGATTGAAAATCTGGTGGCCTACCACCAGCGCAGCAAGATCGATACGGCAGCATTAAAGAAAGCCTGTGAAGCCAGCTTTCAGGCTGCTGAAGACGCAAAAGCTGCCGAAAATGTCTGGGCCAATGGCGCCAGCAGTTTTATTACGGGTCTGGAAATGGCTCAGACCCTCTCCGATTTGCAGCTCGACTGTGAGACTTTGCAGGCTGCGGTTCTCTATCGCGCCGTGCGTGAGCACCGAATTCCCCTGGTGGATGTGGAAGCCCAATTTGGTCAAACCGTGGCCAAATTGATCAAGGGGGTTATTCGCATGGCGGCGATTACTACCCAGCGCAACGATTCCGAAGATGGTGTGTTTGGTCAGCAGTCCCAGGAACAATCTGAAAATGTTCGAAAGATGCTGGTGGCGATGGTGGACGACGTCCGCGTGGCCCTGATCAAGCTGGCAGAGCGAACCTGCGCCATCAGAGCGGTGAAAGACGCCCCGGAGGAAAAGCGCCGCCGGGTTGCCAGAGAAGTATCAGAGATTTACGCACCGCTGGCTCATCGCCTGGGTATTGGTCACATTAAATGGGAGCTTGAGGATCTTTCTTTCCGCTATCTCGAACCCGATGATTATATGGCGATTGCCAAATTGCTTGATGAGAAGCGGGTGGCGCGGCAGACCTATATCGAAGATGTGATTGAAACCCTGCAACAGGAAATGACCGAAGCGGAAATCGATGCCGAGATATTTGGTCGCGCCAAGCATATTTACAGTATTTGGAAGAAGATGCGGCGCAAGGGAATTGGCTTCTCTCAGGTCTATGATATTCGCGCCGTGCGGATTCTGGTGCCAACCGTCAGGGATTGTTACGGCGTACTGGGTATTGTCCACAGTCTGTGGCGCAATATCCCTAACGAGTTTGATGATTACATTGCCTCACCCAAGGAGAATGGCTATCGCTCGCTGCACACCGCGGTTATCGGGCCTGATCGCAAGGTGTTGGAAGTTCAGATTCGCACCCGGTCCATGCACGAGGAGGCAGAGTACGGGGTTTGCGCCCACTGGCTTTATAAGGGAACCGATACCGAGGCCGATCAGGACGGCTACGAACAGAAAATTGAATGGTTGCGTCAGGTGCTCGAGTGGCACGAAGAGCTGGGTGGGCATCCGCTGGAAGAGGATCTGGCCAGCAGCATCGAGCAGAATCGCATCTACGTATTTACACCGGATGGCCACGTGGTGGATCTGCCGCTGGGTTCCACACCACTGGACTTCGCTTATAGGGTTCACACCGAGGTGGGACACAGTTGTCGCGGGGCCAAAGTCAACGGCCGCATCGTGCCGTTGAACTACACCTTACGCACCGCCGATCAGGTGGAAGTTTTAACCGGTAAGCGGGAATCACCCAGTCGCGACTGGTTATCTCCGGCATTGGGTTATCTCAAAACCGGTCGTGCCAGAGCCAAGGTGCATCACTGGTTTAAATTGCAGGCGCGAGATCAGAATATTGCCGATGGCCGCGCCATTTTGGATAAAGAATTTCGCCGTTTGGCCGTGGATGATCTGGATTATGAGACCCTGGCGCGCAAGCTTAATCTGACCACCCTTGATGATCTCTATGCCGCCGTCGGTGCCAGCGATATTGGTGTTGGTCAGGTGCTCAACACCGCACAGAAGATGCTCGAAGTTAACAAGGATGTGGCGCCGGCGATTTCTCTGGTGGGACGTGCGGATCACGCCAATCAGGGCTCTGATCTCTATATTGACGGTGTTGGTAACCTCCTCACTCACATCGCCAGCTGTTGTCATCCGGTCCCCGGCGATGCCATTACCGGATACATTACGCTGGGACGTGGCGTCTCCATTCACCGTCAGGATTGCAGCAATATCCTGCAGCTACAGGCCGATGAGCCGGAGCGCATTATTCAGGTGAGTTGGGGTGAGGCTCCGCAAAGCTTCTATTCTGTGGATGTGATCATCGAAGCCTATGACCGCCATGGCCTGTTGCGCGACATCACCACCTTATTGGATTCAGCCAGTATCAACATCAGCGCTATGCAGACCATTTCTGACAAGCGAAAAAATACGGTGGATATGCAGGTGACTCTGGAAATTCGCAGCTTTAACGAGTTGAGCCGGATTTTATCGAAACTCAATCAATTGCCGAACGTTGCCTCGGCCCGACGCAAGCACTGAGGTCGCAGATGACGCAGCGATATGACCTGGATGACCTTCTCTACCTGATGGCGCGGTTGCGGGATCCGGACGGTGGCTGCCCCTGGGATCTGGTGCAAACCTATAAAACCATTGCTGCGTCAACCATTGAAGAAGCTTATGAAGTGGTTGACGCCATTGAGACGGAAGATTTCAAACAGCTCCGTGAAGAACTGGGTGATTTTCTGTTTCAGGTGATTTTTTACAGTCAGTTGGCAAGGGAAGAAGGGCGCTTTGATTTTCACGATATCATTCACAGCGTTACCGACAAATTAATTCGCCGCCACCCGCATGTATTTCCCAATGGTGAATTACAGGCGCGCTTTGAGGGGGAACGCACGGAGTCCGACGAGCTTGCCATCAAGGCGCAGTGGGAGGTTCTGAAGCAGCAGGAGCGGGAAGATAAGGGCTTTTCCGGTGTATTGGCCGATGTGCCGATTGCCATGCCGGCTCTCCCGAGGGCGGCCAAGTTACAGAAGCGTGCTGCACGAGTCGGGTTTGACTGGCCGGATATTGAGCCGGTATTTGCCAAAATTTCCGAAGAGCTCGATGAGGTTAAAGAGGCCTTGCAGCAGGGGGATCAAGCCGCTGTAAATGAAGAACTGGGTGACTTGTTGTTTTCGGTGGTCAATCTCGCCCGTCATCTCAAATCCGATCCTGAGACCAGCCTGCGTCAAGCCAACGCCAAATTTGAACGGCGCTTTGAGTATATTGAGGCGTGCTTACGACGTGACAATCTGGCTTTTGAACAGGTGTCGCTGGAGCGGCTTGATCAACTCTGGGATCAGACGAAACAGGCAGTTAACCTATCTTAACGGCCATCATTTCTGGTTATTGTCGAAATAATCTTCATTTATTGTTGTTTTTGGGTGAGTGAGCTTTTTATTAAAGATCATATAAATCAATGGGTTAGCGTTTTTTAGTGCTAAGGTCTAAGCCCCTTTGGTTGAGATTTTTAGGCTTGGCGTGTATGGTAGCCCCCATTTTTACCGCCACAGAGTCCCCGAATAGCTCTCAGGTAACACAGATTTTTTTACTTTTTATAGGAGTCAACATCCAATGCGTATCATTTTGTTAGGCGCACCCGGTGCAGGTAAGGGAACCCAGGCACAATTCATTATGGAGAAGTATGGTATCCCTCAGATTTCCACGGGTGATATGTTGCGCGCTGCGGTAAAAGCCGGCACTCCTCTGGGCTTGCAGGCCAAGGACATTATGGCTTCCGGTGGTCTGGTTTCCGATGATTTGATTATCGCTCTGGTAAAAGATCGTATTGCCCAGGATGACTGTGCCAAAGGTTTCTTGTTTGATGGTTTCCCTCGCACCATTCCTCAGGCCGAAGCTCTGCAGCAGGCTGGTGTTGACATTGATCACGTATTGGAAATTGATGTTGATGATGAAGAAATCGTAAGCCGCATGAGTGGTCGCCGAGTTCATCAGGCTTCCGGTCGTGTTTACCACGTGATTCATAATCCGCCTAAAGAAGAAGGTAAAGACGATGTGACCGGTGAGCCTTTATTGCAGCGTGAAGACGATCAGGAAGAGACTGTTCGCAAGCGTCTGGGTATTTACCATGAGCAGACCAAGCCGCTGGTTGATTTCTATCAGTCTATGGCCGGTGGTGAAGGTCAATCGGTTAAGTACACTCGCGTAGCTGGTGTAGGCAGTCTGGATGACATCAAAGAACAGCTGTTTGCCGCGTTGTCTTGAGTCTCTTATTGACTTAAGCTCGCTTAACAGTTGGTTTGAAATAGGCTCGAAAGAGCCTATTTTTTTTGTCTGCAATAAATGAACTGTTGCTTAATGACAAACGTAATTTTTTGATTTGGGGGTAATTGTGTCAGATCGTCTTGGGGTTGTACTGGTCAATCTTGGTACGCCAGAGAAGCCGACTGCGGCTGCTGTGCGTAAATTTTTAGCTGAATTTCTCAGTGATCAACGTGTGGTTGAGATCCCAAAGCCCATTTGGCAGATTATTCTGAACTGTTTTATTTTGCCTTTCCGGCCGGGAAAAGTCGCTGAGGCTTATCAATCCATTTGGACCGAAGACGGGTCACCACTCCTGGCCATTACCAAGCGGCAGGTGGCTGCTTTGAAAGAGAATCTTGCGGAAGATGTTGCCAGCGGTGATATCTTGATTCGCTACGCCATGACCTACGGTAGCCCATCCATTGAAGATGTGGTGACAGAAATGGAATCTTATTCTGGTGATGAATACATCGACCGCATTCTGATTCTGCCGCTCTATCCTCAATTCTCGGCAACGACCACGGGGGCGGTATATGATCAGGTTGCGCGATTAACTATGTCCCGGCGCGATATTCCCAATCTGGTGGTGCACAAGCAGTATTATCAATTGGACAGTTACATAGAGGCGCTCGCGGGATCCATTGCGCGCTACCGTGAGCAGCATGGCAGTGCTGAAAAATTATTGTTCTCTTTTCATGGTATTCCTCGCCGTTGTGTGGATCTCGGAGATCCCTATTATTGTCAGTGCAAAGAAACGGCAGAGCGAACAGTGGCGAAGCTGGGGCTTGAGGCAGACGATTGGGAAATCAGTTTTCAGTCTAGGCTTGGTAAGGCCGAGTGGCTCAAACCTTATACCAGTAATTTGCTGGAATCCTGGGGTGAATCAGGCGTTAATTCCGTGCAGGTGGTTTGCCCGGCATTTGCTGCTGATTGTCTGGAAACTCTCGAAGAAATTAAAATAGAAAACCGGGATGTTTTTCTTGAAGCGGGCGGAAAAAATTATTCAATGATTCCCTGCTTGAACGATGATCCAGATCATATTCAGATGTTGGCCAACATCGTAAAAAGTTACAAAAATGTTTTGTGATTTCTTTTAAAAATCCTGAAAAATCTTTTTTTCGCTTAAATAAAGTGATTTGTTTTAAAAAAAATCACTTTATTTAGTGAAAAATGTTATCAAATGCTTTTGCTGCCTAATATTTGTGCTATTTTCTTTATGTCAGTAGTTTGGCATTTTTTAAATATCATAAGGAGATTATGAAATGGCGAGAGCAGCAAAAGCTTCTGCTAAAAAGGCGCCAGCAAAGCGCCGTACAACCGCTACCAAAAAAACACCGGCCCGTAAGGCTGCCCCTAAAAAAACTTCGGCGAAATCTGTTCAGCCTGCAGCTTTGGTAAAAGCCGAAGCCGCTCTGGATAAAGTGCAAAAACAAATTGCTGCTCAAGACAAGGTTCTGGCTGCTGCCAAGAAAAAAGCTGACGCTGCCAAAGCCAAAGCTTCCAAAACCAAAAAAGCCGTTGATAAGCGTTCGGCGCAATCTGCTGCCAATGCTTTGGCCAAAGCCAAAGAAAAACTGCGTAAACTCAAGGTTCAAGCCGCGGAATCCAAAGTGGTTGTTACCAAAGAGTCCATTCTGGCTAAGATTCACCACGTTGAAGCTGATATTGTGAATCGCGTTGAAGAAGCCAAAAACAAACTTGAAGAGCGTGCTGAAGAAGAGTGGAAATCTGCTGTTGCTGTTTTTGAAGCTCAATGGAAGAAGCAGCGTGAGTCAGCCAACGCCAAAAAACTGGTGGCGACTGAGAAAAAGCTGGTAGCCAAAGCCAAGGCCACTGCAAAAACCATCAAAGCCAAGGCTACGGCGGTAGAGAAAAAAGCGGCAGCCAAACTCAAAGCCGCAGAGAAAAAAGCAGAAGCCAAAATCAAGGCTGCCGAGAAGAAAACCGCGGCAAAACAAAAGGCCGCTGCCAAGAAAGCAGCCGTTAAGAAACCTGCTGTGAAGAAGGCTCCAGCCAAGAAAGCGGCTGCCAAGAAGCCTGCTGCCAAAAAAGCACCAGCGAAGAAAAAGGCACCAGCCAAGAAGGCCGCCGCTAAAAAGGCACCAGCCAAGCGTGGGCGCCCAGCCAAAAAGAGTTAATGTTGCCGCTTCGGGTGTCATTGCCTGAATCAAACCCCGCTTCGGCGGGGTTTTTTTTGGCTGTTGAATAGCCCGTAATTTTGAGACAATGGTGACTTTCTTTTAAATACGATATTGAGTGAAGCCATGAGCACTATTTTGGCGGTGGAAACTTCTTCAAACCTTTGTTCGGTTGCTGTGTTGCGAGATGGTCAGGTATTTGAATTGACCGAAGATGCCCCTCGAGAGCACACTCAAAAGCTTTTGCCGATGATTGACGCCCTGTTGACAGATAACAATCTGCAGCTGGCTGACCTGGATGCCATTGCCTATGGTTGTGGCCCGGGTTCTTTTACTGGTTTGAGAATCTGTTTGGGAGTGGTCCAAGGTCTGGCCTATGGTCGTGATATTCCTTTGATTCCGGTGTCTTCACTGGAGACCATTGCCCGCTCAGCAGCTGAACAGGGTAATCTGGGCGTTGATAAAGGCTATTTGGTGGTGGCCAATGATGCCCGCATGGATGAAGTTTACGCCTGTTTTTATGAATTTGGCCCTGATGGTGTGGTTGCTCTGTCTGAGGAACAAGTACTGAAACCGGCTGAGCTTTGTTGCCAGTCACAGTTTAAGAGCTTGGTGCAAGAATTCTTTGCCATAGGTGATGGCTGGCATTACCCGGATTTGGCAGAGGTTCTGGCGAACCGTGAAGACAACCAATCGCAATGTATTATCAAAGCGACTGCTGGTGTCATGCTGGGAATTGCCGCAGAAAAATTAGCCCGTGGTGAAACCATTGCTGCTGAGCAATCCGAACCCACCTATCTCCGGGATTCGGTGGCTTGGAAGAAGCGCGAAAGAATCAGAAGTAACTGATGGATCATATTCAAACCATTATTCTTGCCCTGATTCAGGGGTTGACAGAATTTTTACCTATTTCCAGCTCGGCTCATTTGATTCTGCCTTCTCAGGTGCTGGGTTGGCCTGATCAGGGATTGGCCTTCGATGTGGCCGTTCACGTTGGCAGTCTGTTGGCGGTGGTTATCTACTTTAGGCGCGATATAGCGACGCTGCTCTGCGCCTGGATTGACAGTCTCAAGGGGCGATACAGTCGTGAAAGTCGTTTGGGCTGGTTTATTATCTGGGCGACCGCGCCGGCCTGTTTTGCAGGCCTGCTGTTTCATGATTTTATTGAAGCCAATCTGCGCTCGGCTGCGGTTATTGCGGCCACCACCCTGATCTTTGGTGTGATGTTGGGATGGGCTGATCGGCGTACCGGTACCACGGATTTAAACGACATAACCCTGAAGCAGGCTTTGCTGATTGGCGTGGCACAGGCGTTGGCTCTGATTCCAGGCACTTCGCGATCCGGAATTACCATTACAGCGGCACTAATGATGGGGTTTTCACGTCAGGCCGCTGCGCGTTTTTCTTTTTTACTGTCGATTCCCATTATTGCCTTGAGCGGCAGTTACAAGGGGTTGCAACTGTTATCACAAGACAATATTGAATGGCAGCCGGTGTTACTGGGTGTGGTGGTGTCCTTTGTTTCGGCCATTGCCTGTATCCATCTTTTTCTAAAGTGGATTGACCGAATTGGCATGGTGCCTTTCGTTATCTATCGGATTATTCTGAGTTTGTTGTTAGTCATTTTTGTTGTGCTCTGAGTGGCACACATTGTGGAGATATTATGAAGCGCATTACGTTTATCGGATTGGGTGTTATGGGGTTTCCCATGGCCGGTCATCTGCAGCAAGCCGGTTTCGATATGACTGTTTATAACCGCACTACGGCCAAGGCGCAGCAGTGGGTGTCGCAATATGGCGGGCAATTCGCTGAAACCCCGGCAGAGGCTTCGCGTAATGCGGATCTGGTGTTGTGTTGCGTTGGCAATGACGACGATCTGCGTCAGGTCACTGTTGGTGAGGATGGCGCCTTTGCATCATTAAAACCCGGCACCTTGTTTATTGACCACACCACAGCCTCGGCAGAGGTGGCTCGGGAGTTGTCGGCTATGCTGAAACAGCAGGGCTGTGAGTTTCTCGATGCGCCGGTCTCCGGTGGTCAACAGGGGGCTGAAAATGCGGCTCTGACGATTATGGTCGGGGGATCTGAAGAAGCGTTTGCCAAAGCGATACCCGTTCTGGATGTGATGGCCAAGGCCGTTAATTTGATGGGCCCTGTCGGCAGTGGCCAGCTGTGCAAAATGGTGAATCAGATCTGCATTGCCGGCTTGTTACAGGGACTGTCGGAGGGTTTGAATTTTGCCAAGCGCGCCGGGTTGGATGCACACAAGGTGGTCGAGGTGATTTCGCAGGGGGCGGCACAATCCTGGCAAATGGAAAACCGCCACAAAACCATGTTGGCCGGTGAGTACGAGCATGGTTTTGCTGTTGATTGGATGCGTAAGGATCTGGATATCGTCCTGACGGAGGCTCGTAATAACGGCACCAGCTTGCCGGTGACGGCGTTGGTGGACCAGTACTACGCAGATGTGCAGGCGATGGGGGGGGGTCGTTGGGATACCTCCAGCCTGATGGCGAGAATGGAAGCCCTGTCTGGCAAAGACTGATCTGACCAATGACGAACAAATAAGACCGAGGTAAATACCATCGTGGGACAAAGTGATATGGGAACAATGGAAACATTTAATCAAGGCTTGCTGGATTTTCTTGGCCACTCACCCACACCGTTTCACGCGGCAAAAAATATTACCGAGACATTGATCTCGGCAGGATTCGAGCGTTTGCATGAAAGTGATTGCTGGCAGTTGCAGCCGGGTAAACGCTATGTCGTCACTCGCAATGATTCCTCTGTGCTGGCATTTGTGTACGGCACTGCGGATCTGGATGCGCAGGGTATTCGCATGATCGGTGCCCATACCGACAGCCCTTGTCTGAAAGTAAAACCCGCACCGGAAACCAACCGCAAGGGCTATGCCCAACTGGGGGTTGAAACCTATGGAGGGGTACTGCAAAGCACCTGGTTTGACCGGGATCTGTCCCTGGCTGGGCGAGTAACTTATCGTGATCATGAGGGCCATCTTCGCAATCAGTTGCTGGACTTTGAGACCGCCATAGCGGTTGTTCCCAGTCTTGCGATACACCTTGATCGGGAGGCCAACAGCAACAAATCCATTAATGCCCAGAATCATCTGCCGCCCGTGCTGTTTTTGGGTGATGAAAAACAAGCCTGGGATTTTCGTGAGCTGTTAAAGCAGCGGCTTGAGCAGCAGGGAGCCAGTTGCGACAGGGTACTGGATTACGAGTTGAGCTTTTACGACGTACAGAAACCCGCTGTCACGGGGTTGCGACAGGAGTTTATCAGCAGTGCCCGGTTGGATAACCTGCTCAGTTGCTACGTCGGTATGCAGGCCATGCTGCAAGCAGGTACAGAGCACAGTGTGTTACTGATTTGCAATGATCACGAAGAGGTGGGCAGCGCCTCGGCGTGCGGTGCTCAGGGCCCCATGCTGGAAGACTTTCTGGTGCGTCTGCAACCGGAGCCACAGGCGCGCTTGCGCTGTATCAATCAGTCCTTAATGATTTCTGCGGATAATGCACACGCCATCCATCCGAATTTCAGTGACAAGCACGATCAGAATCACGGTCCGAAGATCAATCAGGGGCCGGTGATTAAGATCAATGCCAATCAACGCTATGCCACCAATTCGGAAACAGCGGGAGCCTTCCGCCACTGGTGTGAACAGGTTGGTGTGCCGGTACAGGCGTTTGTGACACGCACAGATCTTGGTTGTGGCAGCACCATTGGTCCCATTACGGCCACTGAAGTTGGCGTTCGTACCATTGATATTGGGGTGCCGACTTTTGCCATGCATTCCATTCGTGAGATGGCAGGTACCGAAGATGCTTATTCGCTCTGTAAAGTTTTGAGTTACTATGTAAATAACGCTTTGGTGCAGAGCGACAGCGCCATCTGACCGTCGTCTTTAATAAGCCCAAGAGGCGGTTCGCAGGAGCTATTTAGTTGGAACTATCTAGTAGGAACTATTTAGCAGGAATTATCAGCAGGAAAATACGGTGTCCGAAAATCAGATTCCAGCCTTGTTATCAACTTTCAGTCCGTTCGATGATTTAAACGAGCAATATCGTCAGCGCATCGCCGAACACGCCGAAGTGGTGACCCGTGACAAGGGTAAAATTATCTTTCAGCGAGGCAAAGAGGCCTCTTATCGCTATTACCTGTTGGAAGGTTCTGTGGATCTGGTGGACTCCAGTTTCCGGCCTACCACCATTGCTGCCAATTCTGAACCCGCCAGATTAACCCTCGATGACAGTTCGCCAACCCGAGTGTCGGCTGTGGCCAATACGGCTTCGCGATTGCTCAAAGTTGATGCCGAGTTTCTGGATGTGGCACTGGCCTGGAGCCAGAGCTCCGGTGGTGTTGAGTTGCCCGAGCAATTCCCCTCTGCCAATGACGACGCCGAGCTGGGTGAGGTTAATCTGTCTCAGGCCCATGTGGAAGTGGATGAGGGCGAAGGCGATTGGATGTCAGCGCTGTTGCAGTCGCCTCTGTTTTACAAGGTTTCCCCCGCCCACCTGCAGAGCCTGTTTGCCCGTTTTCAGCGAGTGCCCGTTAAACAGGGAGAGCTGATCATCAAAGAGGGTGAAGCGGGCGATTATTTTTACGTGATTGGTCATGGTTCCGCGCGGGTTACCAATTTGACCGGCAAGCTGGATGTGCAACTGCAGCAGGGGCAGTTCTTTGGCGAGGAGGCACTGGTCGGTGACGCGCCTCGCAACGCCAGTATTACCATGCTCAGCGATGGTTACTTGATGCGCCTTGAAAAGGCCGATTTCAAATCCCTGTTGCAGGAGCCGGTACAGAAATTTATCCAATTTGAGGAGTTGCAGGGATTGGCGCCAGCGTCATATCAATTACTCGATGTACGCTTACCGCTGGAGTTTCGTCATCAGCACGTGCCCGGGAGCCGCAATATCAATTTGCCGGCACTGCGCGATAAATTGAAGGAGCTGGATACCGGCGTGCGCTATGTGATCACAGACGATGCCGGGCGCAGAAGTCAGGTGGCTGCCTACCTGTTGTGCCAGCAAGGCTTCGATGCGGTGATTCTGCAAGCTGCTGATCAACATTACGAGACGAATTAAAAGCCCGGATAAACCCCTGCAGAGAGCGACAAATCAAGGTATTATTTGCCGCTTTCCCGGCCGTTAATGGTCGACTTGTTAAGTGGTTCTTACAGAGAGTCTGTTATAGAGAACCTGTTATAGATAGCCTGGCCAGATTTAGTGATCAGATAATTATGAGCAAAGCACGAGTATTAACCGGTATTACAACCACTGGAACCCCACACCTGGGCAACTACGTTGGGGCCATTCGCCCGGCGATTGAAGCCAGTCAAAATCAGGACGTCCAGTCTTTTTATTTTTTGGCTGATTTTCACGCACTGATCAAGTGTCATGATCCGGAACAGGTACATCGTTCCACCACAGAAATTGCGGCGACTTGGCTGGCTTTGGGCCTGGACCCTGAAAAGGTGGTGTTTTATCGTCAGTCCGATATTCCTGAAATCCCGGAACTCTGCTGGATGCTCAATTGCATGGCGGCCAAAGGCCTGATGAACCGTGCCCATGCCTACAAGGCAGCTGTGGCCGCTAATGAAGAGGCCGGTGAAGACACTGACTTTGGTGTGACCATGGGGCTCTACAGTTACCCGGTTTTGATGGCAGCCGATATCCTGATGTTTAACGCCACTCAGGTGCCGGTTGGCAAGGATCAGATTCAGCATGTGGAAATGGCACGGGATATTGCCGGTCGTTTCAATCACCACTACGGTGAGCACTTTGTGATGCCGGAGGCGGTTGTCGACGACAAGGTCGCGGTACTGCAGGGCCTTGATGGGCGCAAAATGAGCAAAAGTTACGGCAATACCATTCCGTTGTTCCTGACCGAAAAGCAGCTCAAAAAACACATCAACAAAATCAAGACAAATTTGCTCGAGCCGGGTGATCCCAAAGATCCGGATACCTCCACCGTATTTCAGGTGTGGCAGGCGTTTGCGACAGAGCAACAGACCGCCGATATGCGTCAGGCCTTCCTCGATGGGATTGCCTGGGGGGAAGCCAAGAAGCAATTGTTTGAGCTGGTCAATGAAGAGTTGCGAGAAGCCCGCGAGCGCTATCAGGAGTTACTGGCCAATCCCAAGCATATGGAAGAGTTGTTGCAAATGGGGGCTGAAAAGGCGCGCTCTTACAGCGCTCCTTTGCTGCAGGCCTGCCGCGAGGCCGTAGGTATTCGTCCTCTCACCAAATAAACCATAGCTGGCTGGCTGCTTAACTGAGCTGGCCGACTTTCGGGCAAAATAATAAATACTTGGTACACTCATTAAGGTGTGTGTCTATAGGAGAACCTGAGCCCCATGAGTATTACAACGTCGCCATTGTCTGACGGAGAATACGCCATTGCCTTGGGCGAAACCTTCGATTTCAACTGTGTGGATGAATTCCGTCGCTCCTATGAGTCGGTATCGGCATCGCTGGTGTCACAGTTTTCCATCGATTTTCGCAAGACCCATTTTATGGACAGTTCGGCGCTCGGCATGCTGATTAACATGCAGAAGCACTGGGGCGATAAGGGGGTTGAAATTCGTATCATCAATGCCAACGCCCAGGTTAAAAAGTTATTCTCTATCTCCCGGCTCGATAAGAAATTCAGCATAGAATAATGGCTGATATTGAGCTGCAGGAAGGCAGGATTCTGATCGTTGATGATCAGGCCTACAACCGTGAACTGCTGGCCTACCTCCTCAGCGATTACGGTTATACCTTTGCAATGGCTGCCAATGGCAAAGAGGCTGTGGAGGCCATTGAGGCTGACGACACCATTGATCTGGTACTGATGGATGTCAGTATGCCGGTTATGGATGGCTTCGAGGCTACCCGTCTCATCAAGGCCAAAACAACGGGACGTTATCAGCCGGTGGTGTTTGTTACGGCTCTTGATGATGAGCAGACCCTGGCCAAATGTCTTGAGGTGGGTGGTGATGATTTTATTCCCAAACCGGTCAACCTCAATGTCTTACTGGCCAAGGTAAAAGCCAACCAGCGCAGCGCCGCACTTTACCGCCAGTTGCAGGAATCCAATACCAGTTTGTTGTATCACCAGAAGGTGATGGATCGCGAACATGCGATTGTGGAACACGTATTCCGCAATGGCATGCAGCGGGTTGATATGCAATGCCGCAATATCCGTTACAGCATTACTCCTCTGTCGATGTTCAATGGGGATTTGATGTTGACGGCACCCAACCCATCGGGAGGTGTGTATGTGATGCTGGGTGATTTTACCGGTCATGGTTTGTCGGCGGCCATTGGCTGTCTGCCGGTGTCTGATATTTTCTATGCCATGACCAAAAAGCATGCCGATGTGGGTGATATCGCGTTTGAAATCAATCTACGGCTGCAGTCACTGCTGCCTTCGTATATGTTCTTTTGTGCGGCCATTCTCGAGCTGTCGGTCAACGGTGATCGTTTGAGTTATTGGAATGGCGGCATGAATGACATTCTGATGATTGCCCCCGGCGGCGGTGTGGCCGACCGACTCACTGCTCAGCATATGCCACTGGGAGTGCTTGAATGCGATGAATTTGATCGCTCTATCACCACCATAAAACCGGAAGCCCGTAGCCGTATCTTTGTTTATACCGATGGGGTGATTGAGGCTCGCAACAGCGAGGGTGAGTTTTTCGGTGAGGAACGTCTGGGAGCACTGTTTAACTCGCCACGTGAGAGCTATTTGCAGACTGTGTCTGAAGCCGTGGCCCAGTTTCAGCAGGCACAGAGTGATGATATTTCATTGTTTGAGCTTCATTGTGAGCCAGTGGTATTTGATAATCCGGCAGCGGCGGAAGCCTATCTAGAGGTGCGTTCATCGAATGTCAGCTTGCCCTGGAATCTACACTGTCATCTGGAAGCGGAAGAGTTGCGCAGTGGTGAAGTGGTGCATCAGTTTATTCGACTGGTTGCCAATGAAACCAGTCTTGCCCGGCACAAAGATGTTCTCTTTACCTTGATCAGTGAGCTCTTCAATAATGCTCTGGAGCATGGTCTGCTGGGTATGAACTCGGCGGATAAATATTCCATTGAAGGCTTTTCAAGTTATTACAGTGAGCGTCTGGCCCGCCTGGAGTCTCTAGAAGAAGGCGCCATTGATATCAGCCTGAAACTGACAGGAGAAGGCAACAGTTTACTGGAGTTGTCCATCAGCCATACCGGGCAGGCGTTTGATGTGGCCGCGGTGCGTCAGGCTCAGGAGCAGGCGCCACCCGTGGCATCCGGTTATGGCATTAAACTGGTGGAGGGGCTTTGTGAGTCGGTTGAATATTCAGACGATGGCCGCTCAGTAACTGCGGTCTATCCCTTAATATCTACTCCCTGATCAATTTCCTGCTTGATCAATTTCCTGCCTGATCAGTCGTGGCTGAATAGGGATTTGTCCGCGATAACGCGGCACATGGCCCCGGTCAATTGTTTCAGTTCTGCGTCACTGATCACCAGCGGTGGCATCAGGTAAACCAGCTTGCCAAAAGGCCGTACCCAGACACCCTGGGCAATAAAGGCCGATTGAATTTCCGCCATATTGACTGGGGTATTCATCTCGACCACGCCAATGGCGCCCAGTACCCGGACATCGGCGACATGCTCAAAGTCCCGGCAGGGGGCCAGACCTGTGTTGAGTAACGATTCAATACGCTGGACATTGGCTTGCCAGTCCTGAGACAACAACAGGCGGGTGCTGGCCAGTGCTGTGGCCGTGGCCAGAGGGTTGCCCATAAATGTGGGGCCGTGCATAAAGACACCGGCTTCGCCGCGACAGATGCCGTTGCTGATTTTTTCATTACACAGAGTGGCAGACAGGGTCATATAACCGCCAGTGAGAGCCTTGCCCAGACACAGAATGTCCGGGGATATGTCCGCGTGTTCACAGGCAAATAATTTACCCGTGCGGCCAAAGCCGGTAGCGATTTCATCGGCAATCAGCAACACATCGTATTGCTGGCAGAGTTGGTGAACCTGTTTCAGGTACTGAGGCGAGTAAAACCGCATGCCGCCGGCTCCCTGAACAATGGGTTCGAGGATAACCGCCGCCAATTGCTGATGGTTGTCCTTTATCAGGGTGGTGAATTCTGCAATGTCCGATGGCGCGAATGGCTCGTCATAAGCGGGAGTTGGTGCCGGGGCAAACAGGTTCTGCATCAGATTGTGTTGAAACAGGTGGTGCATGCCGGTAACCGGATCGCACACCGACATGGCGCCGATGGTATCGCCATGGTAGCCCTGTTGCAGTGCCAGTATTTTATTTTTCTGAGGTTGCCCCTGACTGTGCCAGTACTGCAGGGCCATTTTCAGTGCCACTTCCACGGCAACCGACCCTGAATCGGCGAAGAACACTTTATCGAGTCCCTTGGGGGTGATGTCAGCGAGCAGCTTGGCCAGTTCAGCCGCTGGTTGATGGGTCAGCCCGCCAAACATAATGTGGGACATCTGCTCGAGTTGCAGTTTGATGGCCTGATTCAGCTCTGGATGATTGTAACCATGGATCATGCACCACCAGGAGGACATGCCATCGATCAATTGCCTGCCATCACTCAGGGTAAAGCGCGCACCTTCGGCAGACGCCACCGGATAGACCGGGGGGCCATCAATGAGTGACGCGTAGGGGTGCCAAATATGTTGTTGGTCCAGGGCAAGAATCTGATCGCCAGTCAGCATGTGGGGGTCTCTGTTGACAAATTTAAGCCATTGTAATGTCTGTGCTGATTGATCCCCAGAGGTTTATTGATGCCTGATGGATGCTGATCAATAAAAAGGGGCCGAAAGGCCCCTTTTGTGTTTTCCACGTGTCAGATCAACCGATGTTACTCAAACTGTTTGACCAGATTGAATTGTTTCTGGCTGAGATCGGCCATCTCGTGACTGATGTCCACTGCCGCCTGAGCTTCCTCCTGAGTCCGGGCAGCAATATCTTTGATGGAGTTGGTGTTGTTCTCTACTTCAACGGCGGTTGAGGACTGCTCTTCGGCCGCGGAAGCGATCTGGGCTGACATGGTGTCAATGGTGTTGACCGAGTTGGAAATGGCTTCTAATGAGGCGCTGACATTGTTCATCTCTTCAACGGTTTTGTCGGTCAGCTGCTTACAGGTTTCCATGTTGTTGGAGGCATCGTTGGTGGCGCCTCCAAGCTTTTCAATGATGTCCTGAATATGCTGGGTTGATTCCTGAGTGCGCTGAGCCAGAGTCCGAACTTCGTCCGCCACTACCGCAAAGCCGCGCCCCTGTTCGCCTGCACGGGCCGCCTCAATCGCGGCGTTGAGTGCCAGCAAATTGGTTTGCTCGGCAATACCGCGGATTACGTCCACGACACTGGCGATCTGGTCACTGTCTTCCGACAGTCTGTTTACCACCTGATTCAACTGTCCGACGTTGTCTGACAGGCTGCTCAGGGCATTATTGGCACCGGAAAGTACGGTGTTGCCTTCACTTACCTGCTGCAGGGCTTCACCGGTGGCGATGGAGGTGTGAGAGGCACTGCTGGCAATTTCCTGAACCGCCTGAGACATCTGTTGCATGGACAGGGATACTTTGGACGTTTCCTGTTGCTGAGCTTCCATGCCGGCGTGGCTGCAGCGGGCCTGTTCTTCGGCCATCTCCGATTTACCCATTACCTCTTTGGCCGATTCCATAAAGCGCCCAAGAGCCGTCCTCAATCGGGCTTGCGTGGCAATATGAGCCAGTTCAATTTCCCCCGCGGTATCTGTTCTGCCGGTGTAGATATAGGCTGCCAGAGGGTCATCAATGACGCTGCGAGCTGCATCAAGCCCGGACTTGAGTGTTCTTTTGATCAACAGATCGCAAACATAACCGGCTATGGCTGCGGCAATGGATACGAATACGAAGTCACTGGCTACGATGCCTGTGCTTACGATCAAAAGAAAAGTGATGATGATAAAAACCGCCAGAGCCGGTACGCCAAAATTGACCAGCTTGGGTTTTACCTGTTCCACCTTGGGGATAGGGGATTGACCACTGTTGATACGTTCATAGGTATCTTCCGCTCGCCTGACCATATCGGCTGAGGGCTTGACGCGAACAGATTCGTAGCCGGTAACCTTGCCATTTTCACGAAGCGGTGTGACATAGGCATCAACCCAATAGTGGTCGCCATTTTTGCAGCGGTTTTTTACCACGCCCATCCAGGCTTTGCCGCTCTGAATGCGATCCCACATCATTTGGAATGCCGGTGCCGGCATGTCCGAGTGGCGCAACAGATTGTGCGGCTGATTAATCAGCTCTTCCTGAGTGTAACCGGCGATGCGGCAAAAAGTGTCATTGCAGAATGTGATAATCCCGCGAGTATCGGTTGCGGAGACGATTTCTTCGCCTTCTCTAAGGGGGATTTCTTTTCCTGTCTCCGGGCCATTGTTTCTCATCAGCCAAGCACCTGTTCAATTTATCAAAAAGCCGTAATGCCTAAGAATAGACACTATTCAGCCTGTTATACCAACCCTTCAGGTTTTCGGCTTTTTGATAGAAAACTTGAGGGGTACTTTCTGGCGGCGGATTGTATCAGGCCGCCTGAGGTTCCTGAATGGTGGATATCAGCTGTCTGATCTGGGTGGCGTGTTGCTGTGCCATATCGGTAAATTCCAGACTGATTTCGGTGTGGCGATAAGGACGGCGAACAAAACGGAAAGATTTTGCCCGTGCCTGACAACGCACCTGAAAATCTTCATGGAAGGAAAATTCACACAATGGCAACAGGGCACCGGGACGAAGCTGATCGAGGACATTGCCACCGACAATAACCCGCATACCTCCCGCGGAGATGTTGTTGGCGGTTGCATACCAAGGGGTGCGCCAGGGCGAGACAAGACGTACGGTGAGAGGTTGCTGTTTGCTCAGGGTCATGCGGCTGTTCTGGCGTCGCTGCTGATAAGACACGCTCTGGGGCAGGCGCAGGTGGTAAATGGGGGAATGGTTTTCAACGGAGATGGCTTCCAGTGGGGCGCTGAAACACAGCACCAGACCGTCTTTGTGATGCCTTACCGTAAAGTATTCCCCCGGTTGGAATATTCCGGCTGCAGGGCTTGGAAACAGATCATCAATAATCAGTTGGTTGTTGTTGAAGTCGATGTCCAGAATCAGGCTTTGGAATTTCTCGCCAGTACGGTCACAAATCACTTCCAGCAGTTGTCGCTTCTGCTGAAGCTCAAACAGCGGAACCAGTTGGTTGATCCGATCCCCCAGTTGATTGATGGGCTCGGCTTCCCTGATTTCTTCAGGCTTGCGTGACAGCTTTTGCATAACAGCTTGCAAAATGGCCATAGGTTTGAATCTCCGACAAGAATCTCGTAACAGGTAGCAATCATTTTTGCTTTGGATTCTCTAAAGCAAGGGGTATGCCAGTTTTCCTGATCACATTTAAGAAATCGCTGCATCGCCTGATTTTACTCGGCTATAGCCACAGCAGTGAGGCGGTTGCTGTCGCTGATGGTCGAGGCGGAAAAGCGGTGATTGGCAGAACACTGCCGCCTTGCCGGCAAATGCGGTAATAAGCATTCCCTGAGGCGTTCGAAATCCGTACAATTGCCGCTTTTTTAAGCGGTAGAGCAGGTAGAACCATGACAGAGGCAAGCGCACGCAAAGAGCGGCTGGAGTTTAACAAGTTGCAAAAGCGTCTCAGGCGTCAGGTGGGGCTGGCCATTACCGACTTTAATATGATCGAGGATGGCGACAAGGTCATGGTGTGCCTCTCGGGCGGCAAGGATTCCTATTGCATGCTCAATGTCCTGATGAATTTGCAGAAAAGTGCCCCGGTTAAGTTTGAACTGGTGGCCGTCAATATGGATCAGAAGCAACCGGGGTTTCCCGAGCATATTCTGCCTGATTATCTCGATTCACTGGGTATTGAGTATTACATCATTGAGCGGGATACCTACTCGGTAGTGAAGAGCAAGATTCCAGAGGGCAAAACCACCTGTGGTCTTTGTTCAAGGTTGAGACGCGGGACTCTGTACTCATTTGCCGAAGACATTGGTGCGACCAAGATTGCTCTTGGGCATCACAAAGACGATATTGTTGAAACCATGTTTCTCAACATGTTCTATGGTTCCAGACTGTCCGGGATGCCTCCCAAACTGCTGTCCGATGACAAGCGAAACATCGTGATCCGCCCTATGGCCTATTGCCGGGAACGGGATCTTGAGGCCTTTGCTGAAATCAAACGTTTTCCCATCATTCCCTGTAATCTGTGTGGCTCACAGGAAAATCTGCAGAGGCAGAATATCAAGCAAATGCTGAGGCAGTGGGAAAGAGAACACCCCAGCCGCATCGAAAGCATTTTCACTGCCATGCAGAATGTGGCGCCTTCACAGCTTGCCGATCGTGAATTGTTTAATTTTACCGAGCTCGCCATTGATCGCAGTGGTGAGCGCAAAGCCTATGAATATGCCGAAGAGCAAACGGTGGTGGGCGGCAATACCTCGGGTGCCGCTGAAGGCGTGCAGTTTATTGAGGTGACACAGGTATAGAACCACACAATATCTGAGGTTTTTGAAAAAACGGCTGTTTAATGCTATTCCATAAGGATGGGATTAATTAAAGAGGCCATGTTCATGGATAGCCGCTACGAAGTTGTCTATATCGACAAGTTTACCGATATTGTTGAAGCGGAAATTGCTAGGAAGCAGTTACAGCAGCGATTTCATATGTCTGATGGGGTGTTGCAGAGTTTGTCCTGTGGCAAACCCGTCGTCATCAAGAAAGGGGTCGACCTCGAAGAGGCCGAGCGCTATGAAAAGGCCATAAAAGATTCCGGTGGCGTTTGCTGGATTCAGAAAATGTCTGAAGATGGTGCTCATCATGAGCGTCGCCATAATGAACGTCGTCTTAATCTGGATCGCCGCAGTGAGTATCGAGGCTCCTCTATCCAGCCTGATCGGCGGGCCAACTGTGGTCGTCGAACCTCCGATAACAACAGCAAACATTGATGCCATTAGCTTGAGCTCAGGCTGCTGAAGCCGTGCTGCTGACGTGACGTTGGTAGGCGTTGACAAACAGGTGACAGGACGTAGTTTCTTCTGCATCGCCATTGTGGTAGCCCTTGATCCAGGCTTTTGCCAGCCCTTCGGTGTCTGAGGCATCGGGCAGAGTGATTCGATTGTATTTATAGATCATCCAGGCAATGGCAGTGGCGTAGCTGAGGTTGGTGGCGAGTTCCGCGTGGGGGTGAACCAGAAACTCTCTTTGGCTGGCCAGACCTCTGACTTTTGAGGCCATATCTGCATCGCCGATCAGGAAGTGATCCCAGATTTCAGTGTGGCGTTCTGGCAGGATCTGAAACAGGCCAACACCTCTCTGTCCATGGTTATGGAGATGAAACCCCATAGACGATTCCAGGGCTGCGGTGCCCAGAAGCAGGTTTTCTGCCGCTTTGGACCATTCCCCCAGGTGTTCAAGGCATGGAGCTACAACATAGGCTCGCAATTCTTCAGCACAAATCCCCATGGCTGTTTACCTCATTGATCAATAAGGGGCCCGCATTTCGACAATTTGTCTTCAGGGGAGTCTCCCCTGTACTCCGTATCCAAAGTCGATGGTCTACGGGCATCCGTGCAGGGCCTCTTTACAGGTTGTCGGCCTCTTTCCTTATTGGTGTAGTTGTTTTTTTGATACAAATCCAATTTCTTTTTGAATTTAGTGGGTTAGAGGCCCCATTTAACAAGATACTCAAGCTATAATTGATAACCTGTTGAGTTACTTTGTCTGGTGCGATTCTGAGTCAAAATTTGCGCACCCTGCACTAAGTGATGCAAAGCCTGTTCCTGACAGTTATGCCAGCACATCAATAATAAAGAGGCGAGATGATGGGAATGCGAGTTGTTGAAGGTGATATCACCCGGTTGCATGTGGATGTTATTGTCAATGCCGCTAACAACGCTCTGGCCGGTGGTGGTGGCGTTGATGGCGCCATTCATCGAGCGGCAGGTCCCCATTTACCTCAGGCCTGTCGGAATCTTGGCCGCTGTGACACCGGCGATGTCAAAGCAACGCCCGGTTTTGAGTTATCGGCCAACGCCATTTATCACACGGTTGGGCCGGTCTGGCAGGGCGGTATGTCACAGGAGCCTGAATTACTGGCCAGTTGTTATCGCAAAAGTCTTGAGCTGGCAGCGCGACAAGGCTTTCAATCCATTGCGTTTCCTGCCATAAGTTGTGGGGTTTACGGTTACCCGGCTGATCAGGCGGTTACTGTGGCGGTAACCACTGTACAGATTTTTCTCGAAGAAAACGCCAATATTGACGTAATCTTCTGTTGCTTTGCCAGGGACATGGCGGAGCTTTACCGCGATGCGATACAAACGATGGAAAAGCACAATCACTGAACACTGCTATCCTTTAAGTTGGTTGTTTGCGAACAATAATTAATAAAGTGGCAGCACATCAAACAAACAGACAGAGACACACTAGGTGAGTAGACGTTTATCGGGGATTTCGTTTCGGTTGGCCAAGGTTGGCGTGGCTTTGGCCTTTGTGCTGGGTTTGAGCATGAGCTTTATCCAGCTGTATTTCGATTACATTGCTCAGTCCGATAACCTTGATCTGGTGCTTGATCGGGTTGCCGAAGTGATTGAACCACCGGCTTCGCGTGCCGTACATACTTTGGATGACGATCTGTCTCTGGAAGTGGTGAACAGTTTGTTGGCTTATGATTTTGTCTATCAGGTGGCCATCAAAGATGAACTGGGTAATACCCTGGCATCGGGGACCAAACCCCGGCAGCAGTCTTCAACCGGTTGGCTCACCAACATTCTTCAGCAGGACAACAAGCGGATTTACACCGCGGATTTGAATATACCTGATTACGGCAGAGGGGCAGTTGGTCAGGTGATTTTTCACGTCGATGTGGATTTGGCACTGGCCGGATTTTATGATCGATCAGTGTTGGTGTTGATCTCGGGTATTTTCCGGAATTTCGTGCTGGTATTTTTGATGTTCTTTGCCTTCTACCGTTTGCTGGCAAAACCGCTGGTGCAAATGAGTCAGGAAATCAGCGAGATTCAGCCCGATCATCCAGGTGAAAAGCGCCTGACCATTGTTGATCCGCAAAGCCCGAACGAACTGACCCGTCTGTCTAAGGCGGTCAATGACCTGATGGATTCCGTCGAAATTACTCTGGATAAGCGTATTGAGGCTGAGCAAAACCTGCGAGAAAGTGAAGAGCTGGTGCGCAAAATGTTTCATGAAATGCCCGCCATGATTGCGGTGCGGACTATTCAAGGGGACATTACCTATGCCAATCCCAGTTTTGAGCAGTTTTGCGGCTTTTCTGCCGATGAGATAACCAGTAAGAACCTGTTTACTTCCGACTTCGATTTCTTTTTCGACAAGCAACAGGAGCTGAAGCGTCAGTTACTGGACAACAGTCTTAAGGATTCACCCGCCGCCATGGAGTTTGATGGTTACTTCTCCAGTCACGGGGGTAAGGTGTTGTATCTGCAGTGTCACTCGACGCCCATTACCATGTCGGGACAGCGCTATATCCTGATGGTGCTCAATGATATTTCCGACCGCCGTGAAGTGGAAGAGCGCATGGCCTATATGGCCTACCACGATATTCTGACCGGGCTTCCCAATCGCAGAAATCTGGTGGAGCGACTTGAAAATGAAATCATGCGCTCGCGGCGGCATCATTATTTTGGTGCGGTACTGTTTATTGATCTCGATCATTTCAAAAGTATCAATGACTCCTTGGGGCACGCCGTTGGTGATGAGCTGCTGAAACAGGTAGCTGCCCGTTTACGCGCCGGCGTTCGTGAAGAAGATGTGGTGTCACGCCTGAGTGGTGATGAATTCGTGGTGGTATTGACGGTCCTTGATGATGATTTTGAAACAGCTTGCCTGAAAGCCGGTGAAGTTGCCGAAAAGTTGCGGCTCAGCGTCAGTGAGCCCTATCCCCATGAAGACATACGCTTGCACGTTTCCTGCAGTATCGGGGTAAAGATCTACGAAGAAGACAAGACGTCGGCCGATGAGTTGTTGCGTTTTGCCGATACGGCCATGTATCAGGTCAAAGGACGGGGGCGTAATGCGGTCGAGTTCTTTAATGTGGCCATGTCGGAAAAAGTCAGTCGCCAGTTGGTGCTGGAGGCCGAACTGCATAAAGCTTACGAAAACTCCGAATTTGTTTTGTTTTTTCAGCCAAAATATTGTGCCATGAGCAAAAATATCAAAGGTGCAGAGGCCCTGATCCGCTGGCAACATCCGGAGCGGGGCATGGTATCACCCGGGGAATTTATTCCCCAGTTGGAATCTTCGGGGTTGATGTTTGATGTTGGTTATTGGGTTATTCAGGAAGGTTGCCGGACCATCAAAATGTTGCAGAGTCACGGGTTGTGGCATGAGGGCATGCGCCTGAGTGTCAACATCAGTCCACGTCAGTTACTGGATGCCAACTTTACCGAGAGTGTTGAGCGCATACTGAAAGAAGAAAGCATTGATGGACAGATGCTCGATTTTGAAGTGACTGAAAGCGTTGCCATCGACAATATTGAGAACTCTATTGAGACCATGCAGAAACTGATGGATCTTAATATCAGTTTTTCACTGGATGATTTTGGTACCGGTTACTCTTCCATCAGCTATCTCAAGCGTCTACCGGTTGAAAACCTGAAGATTGATTACAGCTTTGTGCGGGATATCGAAGAAGATTTCAACGATCGCTCTCTGGTTGAGATGATTGTGGCGATGGGGGCGATGCTCGACCTTAATGTGATCGCCGAAGGTGTTGAGACCGAGGGACAACTGGCTATCCTGGATGGCTTTGGTTGCAACTATTATCAGGGCTTCCTCTTCTCGCGGCCAATTCCTAAACAAGACTTTCAGGCGCTATTGCAGTCACAAGCTGACGGTTTAAAAGAGGTTTGACGGTCAGGGGAAGAGTTTGGCCAGTAACACCGGCACTGCCGTTTCAACGCGCAGGATTCTGTCCCCGAGATGGATGGCCTCGCAACCTGCCTGTTGTAATTTATCCACCTCATAGGGGATAAAGCCACCTTCCGGCCCGATGACCAACAGCGTATCCTCTAAAGAAGCCGCGGGGCAGGGTGTGGTTGTATATGGGTGGGCCACCAGGGCCCGGCGGTCTTGGCACAAGGCCGGCATGTCATCTTCTACAAAGGGCTTGAAACGCTTGTTCAGTATGACTTGTGGCAGCTGGGTATCACAGCCTTGTTCCAGCCCCAGAATCAATTGCTCCTGAATCTTTATGGCATCCAGCCAGGGACTTTGCCAATAACTCTTTTCTACGCGGTAACTGTTGATGAAGTAGAGTTTTTTCACGCCCATGGTGGCAATGGTTTGCAGAGTGCGCTTGAGCATTTTCGGGCGAGGTAATGCCATGATCAGCGTCACCGGCAGCGGTGGTGGTGGCGCTTTATTGAGATTGAGCTCCAGTGACAGGCAAGTACCGTCAATGCTTACTATGGTGGCAATCCCCATATCGCCATTGATCATCCCGGCTTTGACGGTGTCACCACATTCGACTCGATTGGTTTGTATCAGGTGCCGTGCTCGCCGGTCCTGTATTTTGGCCATGGGATGAATGCCCCGGGATGGGCAAAGATCTTCTGGTGTCAGCAGTAACAGGTTCATTGGAATCGGCGAGTTATTAGAGTGAGTGGCGTCCCCGAGACGATTCGAACGTCCGACCTAGCGCTTAGGAGGCGCTTGCTCTATCCAGCTGAGCTACGGGGACTTTTTTATGCGCTCTTGCTTGCACATCTACTTGCATGCTGGCGCAATGACATCCTTTGCGTTGGCATGAAAGTCTGGCTGACGCCAATGGCGGGGCATTGTAGCAGATCCCCTTGTGAACTGCCGAATGGATTTTCTGAACGACTCTGCTCGGGTAGACTCTACAACCAATAAAGATTCAATTGTCTGACAGGAAATATCATGAGAGATACCGAACCGTTGTTGCGCAGTAGCGATTTTCCTCGACTGCGACGTGATCGTCTGACGGCTTTGCAAGTGAATCTCGGGTATCTGTGCAATCTAAGTTGCACTCACTGTCATGTTAATGCCGGTCCCAAACGCACTGAATTGATGGATAAGACCACCATTGATTTGGTGCTGGAATTTATAGATCGGCAGGGAATCCGTTCGCTGGATTTGACCGGTGGGGCACCAGAGATGAATCCCCATTTTCAGTATCTGGTTGCGGAGGCCAGAAAGAGAGGCTGTGAGGTTATTGACCGCTGTAACCTAACGGTTCTACTGGAACCGGGGTATGAGGGCATGGCCGATTTTCTGGCGCAACAGCAAGTCAGGATTGTCGCATCCTTGCCGTGTTACGAAGAGGATAATGTCAATCAGCAGCGTGGCAAGGGGGTTTATCAAGCTTCGATTGAAGCGCTGCAGCGGCTCAATGCTTTGGGGTATGGTCGAGACAGCGAGTTGGTCCTGGATTTGGTTTACAATCCCGGCGGACCTTTTTTGCCGCCTCCACAAGAGCAGCTGCAAAAAGACTATAAACAACAGTTGGCGCAGCGTTATGACATTATATTCCATGAACTGCTGACCATCACCAATATGCCTATAAGCCGATTTGGCAGTGTGCTGCTGGCCCACGATCAGTTTGATGATTATCTGACGCTGTTGAAGAACAACTACAGCGCAGACAATATGAGCAGTGTTATGTGCCGCTCACTATTAAGTGTGGACTGGCAGGGGCATGTCTATGATTGCGATTTCAATCAGATGTTGCACTGGCCCATGCAGTTGACGGAAGTGGATCAGCTGATCGCATCGGATAGCCGACGTATTCATTTACGGGATTTGATGGAACGCGATCTTGAGGGTATGCCGATTGTGGTGGGCGAGCATTGTTATGGTTGTACTGCCGGGCAGGGAAGCAGTTGTGGTGGGGCTCTGTCCGCGTGAGTTTAAGTATTATTGTTCCCTGTTTGAATGAAGCCGATGGTATTGAATCCACCCTGATTTTGTTGCAGCCATTAAGGATCAGCGGCGTTGAGGTTGTGGTGGTTGATGGTGGCAGTGCGGATGACACCGTAAGTAAGGCGTCGGGATTGGCAGATCAGATTTTTTTGAGTCCCCCTGGCAGGGCTTTGCAGATGAATGCCGGTGCCCGTATGGCGTCAGGTGAGTATCTGTTATTTCTTCATGCGGACACCCGGTTGCCGGACCAGTTTTTAGTGGATTATGCCGACTGGCAGTCAAAGCAGGCACCCTGGGGATTTTTTCCGGTCAGTCTTTCAGGTTCGCACTGGATGTTGACAGTGGTGGCCTGGTTTATGAATCGTCGTTCTCAGATCTCCGCGATTGCTACCGGGGATCAGTGCCTGTTTGTTCGCCGCGATGTCTGGATGGAATTGCAGGGTTTTGCAGAGATCCCGTTGATGGAAGATATCGATCTGTGCCGGCGCCTGAAGTCAAGGCGGCCATTTGTGGCGCGTCACCGGGTTACAACATCCAGTCGACGTTGGGAGGAAAACGGTATTTTCAAAACGATTAGGCTGATGTGGTGGCTGCGCTGGCGGTTTTATTGGGGCGCAGATCCGGCCGAACTCAAAAAAAGTTATCGTTAATAGAATGGTATTATGACTTCCAGTTGCGTTGTTCAATTTGCAAAAAGGCCGGTTCCCGGCCGTGTTAAAACCCGGATGCAACCTGACTTGTCAGAGCAGGAAAGCGTGCAATTACACATTCGCTTACTGGAATTTACCCGGTCAACTCTGTCAGCCACCCGTGATTGGGATTATCAGTTGTGGTTCAGTGAAAAATCCTTGCCTCAGGATCCGGTGTCAGATTTTTATGAAGGTGCTCAACTGCAACAGGGTGATGATCTTGGTCAGCGCATGAGCCATTGTTTTGAAACCCTGCTCGAGCGGTACGAGCAGGTGATTTTGATTGGCAGTGATTGCCCTTACTTCAGTGTTGGGCATTTACAGCAAGTTGCTGATTATTTGCTTAAAGGTTCTGAGGTTGTTCTGACGCCAGCTCATGACGGCGGTTACGTGTTGATTGCTTTACGGCGATTCAGTGCAAGCCTGTTTCAAGGCATTGAGTGGGGTACTGATCGGGTGCTGGATCAAACTCTGGAGCGACTGCAGCAACTGGCTTGGCCGTATCAATTGATGCCGGCATTGGGGGATATCGACCGGCCTCAGGACCTCAGTGATTTTTTAGGTGCGCCCGAGGCGGAGTTGGTTTTGGGTAGCGTCCTCTATGATTCTCTCTCCCGCCTGCGTGCCTGACGCTGCAGTTGGGCTATATAGCGCTCCACTTTTTTTTGTTCTGGACCAGTTAGATTGTCAAAGGCCAAGCCACATTGAGTGATTTCGGCTCGGGCAATGTGACGGGGTTGGCGGACGATCAAGCAACAGGACAATATCAGTTCACCATTGATATTGATGGTGGCATTGTCAAAGATCTCTCCGGTTTTTAATTCCGGTTTTATGTTCCCACTGAACTCGCACCCGATGCCCGTGCTGGATATATCGGTAATTTGCCCTGTCAGAGGCTTTTCGCGGTGTTGGCCGCTGAGATGAATTTCCCGAACAAGGTGACCGGGAAGATGAGTTCGATAAGCTTGACGTCGCTGCTTTCTGTAAACGAACTTCGGAAATGGCACGCTGAATGCGTTGTCCAGTTGCTCGGGGTTGGTTGTGGAAATTCGGTTGTCTTTACAGACGACCTGAATGCCTTCATAAAAACCTGTCAGAGCAAAACTGACACCCTGTTGAAGTCGCTGATTGCCTGATTCGGGGCGAATGGCATCCATGATGAATTGACGATTATCCAGATCGCACAGCAGGATCATGGTGCTGTAAATTTGACTGTCGCCTTCGATTCTCAAAGTGACCAGACTGCGGGAAAGCTGCAGCGCTCGCAGCGTTCTGTATATTTCAGTGGTTTCGCCCAGCAGTTCGCCGGCTTCTCCGCTGGAGTCATCTGGAGGAGCTGGGGTCATGCTTTGATAACGGATTGGCTATAGTGCTGAACCCGGGTGTCGCCTTTGGCAGTATAGAGACGTGGCGCATCAACTCGTTGGCCGCGGATGATGTTGAGCAGCTGCTTGACGGTCTGATGGCTGCGGGCAATGATTTTGCCGTTCTTTTCATTTTCCTGTTTGCACAGGCTAATGGTTTTCTTGAAGCGCTGCCATTGTTCAAGCAGTGCAGGCCCGCCCAGTTGGCTGATAAAGTTTTCCCACAGCTCGGTTTGCTGTTCCTGGGAGTTACCCAAATCCGGGTGTTGCGCCTGCAGCCACTGCCGGCGTGTTGCGGAACTGGATTCCAGAGTTTGCATCAGTTGCTGCTTATCAGCCAGTAATTGATCAATGGCTTGCTGATCGCGGTTGGTCAGGGCTTGATGCTCTTCACAAAGGAGTTGCTGCAATTGTTGGGCAATTTGCCAGTCCTGAGCAATCAGGGTCTGTACTTCCCGGCAATTTGGGGTCTTGGACATGGGTACCTCCAGTTTCTGGTTCTGAGATGCTCTATCTCAGTCCTGTTCTGTTGGTTGTGGGCTGCTGCGGTACTGGGATTTACCGCCAATTCCTGAGCCAACAGAAGGCAATAACAATAACAAACAGTGGGCAGGGCTTAGCTGCCGAGTAAGTCGTCCTGATTCAGCATCTTCTCTGCAATGCGTTCGGCGTTGATTTCAAACGTACCATCGGCAATGGCTTGCTTGATTTGGGCTACGCGAGAGGCATCAATATCCGGTGATGCATTTATTTGTGCTTCCAGGCGATTCAATGTATGAGCCTCACTGCTCAGAGATACGTCCTTAGCTGGGGCAGATGCCGCAGGCTTTGGAGCGCTGGTGGATCCATCTTTGCCACTGGCCGCGGCATTGGTTCTGTTTTTGGCGCCTCCTCCAGAGGAGTAGATGCCCGAGTTGGAGTCAATAATCATAGTCTTTCGTTTCCCAGTTTTTGTGTTGATCCATATAGGATCCTTGCAGCCTGTTCGCTTAAGTTACAGGTACCCTCATAGAGGTTGTCGGCACCTATAGGTATAACTTTAATATTTTTTCGGTTTTTTTTCCGGTTTTTGCCATATTGATTGAATTGCTGCTTTTCTGAACAGGAATTGTCTAAAAAGCCTACAGGGTGACGCTAACCTGTCCTTTTTCTATGACTCTGGCTTTTATAACTTTCTCCGTTGCGGTGTTTTGTACGCGAATCTGGTCGCCCAGTTTACCTTTGGTGAGGGCAATGCCGGCAATTTTAACGGAGAAATTACCACTCGAGGCGATCACGGTTACCTGATCCCCCTTTTCTACCAGAAGCGGCGGGGCCAGGCTGCTGGAGCGCAGACCTTCACCGGCTTTCAGTGGACGCCTGACCTGCATGCCGATAATCTGGTTCTTGTCTGTAATAAAGCCGGAGTTCATACGACGAATGTCACGCACTTCAGTTGTCAGGTCTGCCTCGGTCAGGTGTACCCCTTTGATCAGATCGCGACGGCTGATAACCACAGGCATCCATTGTTGTATCCGGCTGCTGATGTAAAGGCTCCAGGGCGTTGAGCCATGGCAGACCACCTGAACTGTCATGTTACTGGCGTTTTGACTTCTTGATTTGTTGTTGAGTGTCAAAGGTTCGTCACATTGTGCCAGTCTTAATCTGGGATCAAGGCGACTGACTTCGATATCAAATTTTGCCTGCGGGTATCGGTTTGACAGTTCCCGCAACAGTTTCTGCTTAACATTGAAGCTGATTTGGTTGAGGTCCTGAAGGCCTTGTGCACCGGCGTTTACAGCCACAAACAGGCTGAAAACCAATAAACGGCAAAAATTACTTATTCTCATCTTATTTGGCCTATGCTATTTAAAGCTTCTGATGAATTTGGCGGCACTTGTTAGGATATGCTAAAGCGCAAGATCTATTGGCCGCTAACTTAGGTTGAAACTGATTAAGCAAACAGCGTGCCGACAAAATCAGGCAGGTTTTAAATACGGTAGAGGGGAGATGCATGGCTGGCGTATTAGACAACGTTAACCAGCGAACACAATTAGTGGGTGAAAACCGCCTGGAACTATTGCTGTTTCGATTGGGTGGTAAGCAAATTTATGGGATTAACGTTTTTAAGGTGAAGGAGGTACTGCAGTGCCCACCTTTGAATGAAATTCCGAAACGCAGCCCTGTGGTAAGAGGGGTGGCCCATATCCGCGGCGGGACCATATCCATTATGGATATGAATTTGGCCATAGGGCGTCAGCCGCTAGAGGCTTTAGAAAGCTGTTTTGTCATTATTACCGAATACAACCGTTCTACTCAGGGTTTTCTGGTCAGTGGTGTTGAGCGGATCGTCAATATGAACTGGGGCGATATTCATCCACCACCACGTGGTGCTGGCAGAGAGAACTACCTGACGGCGGTGACAGAGGTGGATGGCAATCTGGTAGAAATTATCGATGTTGAAAAGATTCTGGCTGAAGTTAGCCCGATCAATGAAGAAGTCAGTGAGGAATTGATTGAGGACGGTATCGCAGAGCGCGTTGTGAAGCGTCATATTCTTATCGCTGACGATTCCACGATTGCCCGCAAACAGATTCAGCGTGTGGTTGAAAGTCTGGGAATCCAGACCACGGTGAAAAAGGATGGTCGTGAGGCTCTGGAGTATCTGCAGGGAATGGTCGAAGATGGCAAAGACCCTTACTCTGAGTTGATTATGGTTATTTCCGATATTGAGATGCCGGAGATGGATGGCTATACCCTGACCTCTGAGGTTCGCAATGATGCCAGACTCAAGGATTTGTACATTGTGCTGCATACGTCACTGAGCGGGGTATTCAATGAGTCCATGGTCAAAAAAGTAGGCGCTGATGAATTTCTCGCTAAATTTAATCCCGATGAATTGGCCAAACGAGTGAATCAGCGCGTATTGGAAATGACGGGTGAGGCGATTGTGGAAGAAGAGGAAGAGTAAAGCTTAAAAAAGCTTTATAATCGCTATTGTCGTGCTAACAGCCCGGCAATAACGTCCCGAGCCTTAGCGAGGGATCTCTTAGATGTTTCTGTATCGTATCTGATATTGTTTGCGGGGTTTCATGGCCACAGATTTTAAGGCAACTGCTCGATCCACTTCGAGTGCCATCGGAGGCAATCTCAATCCCGCTGAGTTTGAGCAGTTTCGTCGGTTTCTCAAGGATGCCTGTGGCATCTCTCTCGCTGAAAATAAACAATATCTGGTAACCACACGGATTCGCCGAATTCTGTCTGACAACAATATCGCCAGTTTGGGCGAGCTGGTAACCATGATGGGTGGCTACCGCAATGCAGCGCTCAAACAGCAGGTTATTGATGCCATGACGACCAACGAAACCTTCTGGTTTCGTGATACCTACCCCTATGATTATTTGAAATCTACTCTGCTGAAAGAGGTTATGGCAGAGAAGGGGATTGGACCTGTCAAAATATGGTCGGCAGCTTGTTCATCCGGTCAGGAACCCTATTCCATCAGTATGACGGTAGAGGAATTCAGGCGGCAGTCCATGGGGAATTTGCCGCGGCAGGTTGATATTGTTGCCACCGATTTATCCAGTGCCATCCTGCAGCAGGCTAAATCTGCCGAGTATGACAAGATGTCGGTGCTGCGAGGTCTGACGCCGGAACGCCTCGATGCTTTTTTCGATAAATTGCCCAATGATATGTGGCGAGTGAAGCCGGCAGTGAAAAACCGGGTTCAGTTTCGCTCACTCAATTTGCAGGATTCTTTCAGTACCCTGGGCAAATTCGACATGATTTTCTGCCGCAATGTATTGATCTATTTTTCGGCGGAACTGAAAGAAGATATTCTGCGGCGTATGCATCAAATTCTGAAGCCCGGAGGTATGTTGATTCTGGGTTCATCTGAAGGCTTGGCCGGTGCGGCTGAGTTGTTTGAAATGGTTCATTGCAAGCCTGGAATCATGTATCGCGCCAAGTAGTTGGCGTTCTTTTCTGAAAGTTTTTCTTCAAACTTTTTCACCTCGTGCTGTTGGGCGGCAATCGTTTGCCGCTCGCTGTATTCCCTTGATTGACGTTACTGTTGCCAGCGAAAGCGGCAATCGTTTGCCGCTTTGGCTGATCTCGATAAGATCGTTAATTTCTTTTTAAAACAGCCTGTTACGGTTCTTTTATTTTTTTGGCATAGCTGTTGCTTCTTGTCCTGAAACGAAAACTTTAGGGTTCAAGCGACAGAAAAATGGCTATCAATTTTGAAAATGCTTTGGGTATTCACGAAGACGCTATGCGCTTTCGTGCCAAACGAGCTTCCATCCTTGCCAATAACCTGGCCAATGTGGATACGCCTAACTACAAGGCGCGTGATATGGATTTTAAAACCGCGTTGGATAACAAGATGAATGCTCATGGCAAACCGCTGGAGCTGGCTACGACTCATAACAGTCACCGCGAAGCCAAAGGACTGCTGGAAGATGATGGTGGTCTGTTGTATCGCACGCCAGAGCAGCCAGCCATCGATGGCAACACAGTGGAAGAGCACGTAGAACACGCCAAGTTCATGGAAAACTCTCTGGATTTTCAAACCAGTTTCACGTTGCTTAACAGCAAGTTCAAAGGGCTTAAAACTGCCCTGCGTGGCGAATAAAGATTAACAGCAGGGCATTAAGAGGATTACACAATGGCACTTGGAAATGTATTCAATATCGCAGGTTCGGGTATGAGCGCTCAAAGTGTGCGCATCAATACCACGGCCAGTAATCTGGCCAATGCCCAAACCGCCAGTTCGAGTATCGATGAAACCTACCGGGCCCGTAAGCCAGTGTTTGCAGCGACTTACAACAAGGCTATGGATCTCGGTGCGCCTCAGGTTAATGCTGACAGTGAAGCCGGTGTTCGAGTCATGGGGATTGTGGAAAGCGATGCCCCTTTGCAGCCACGCTATGAACCTCATCACCCAATGGCCAATGAAGAGGGTTATGTCTATTACCCCAATGTCAACGTAGTGGAAGAAATGACAGACATGATTTCCGCCTCCCGATCTTTTCAGGTGAATGTGGAAGTGATGAATAACGCCAAGCAAATGGTTCAGCGAGTGCTGACCCTGGGTCAATAACGGAGAGTTTGAGTCATGACAGATATCAGTGCCATCAGTGGTTTTGAAAATCTCACCATTGATTCCAAAACCAAAGAAGCTCCCAAAAGCAATGAGCTGGGTAAAGATGCTTTTCTGGAATTAATGTTGGCGCAGATGGAAAACCAGGACCCGCTGAGCCCCAAGGAAAACAGTGCCATGGTGGCGGAACTGGCTCAGTTTTCTCAGGTAGAAAATCTGGATCAGTTAGCCAACAGTTTTGAAGAACTGAGCAATAACCTGATGTCCGGGCAAACCTTACAGGCCACTTCACTGGTTGGTCGCGCGGTGACGGTTCCCGGTGATACCGCCAGTCTGGGACTGAATAATGTGGTATCCGGCAGTGTTGAATTGCCTGCCTCCACCACCGACATGACGTTGAATATCTACAGTGACGCAGGATCTCTGGTTGAGTCTGTACCTCTTGGGTTCCAGCCCAAGGGCGACATGTTGTTCCGTTGGGACGGCTACAACATGGAGGTCAACGGTGAATTGATCGATTGGCAGTCCAGTCATGAAGAGGGGCTTCCAGCGGGTACCTATACCTTTGAGGCTTCAGCAAACCTTGGCGGCGATATGACGCAACTGGATATGGCTTTGAGCCACAACGTCAACAGCGTGACGTTAGAAGACAGCGGTGATTTGACCCTGAATCTGGCGGGTGTCGGCCCGGTTAGCATGGCGCAAATCAAGCAATTTAATTAGTGAAGTATTCAACAATGTCATTCTGACAACCGCAGGGCGGAAGAGTCTTCAGGAGATCCTTCGCTGTGCTCAGGATGACATAGAAAGAATTTGTGAGGTGCAGCCAGAGCTTGCATCGATAAAACAAGAAGCAGGAGAGTAACATGCCATTTAATACAGCACTCAGTGGTATTCGGGCGTCAAATGCCGACTTGAAGATCACCGGTAATAACATTGCCAATGCTTCAACGGTCGGTTTTAAGGCCTCACGGGCTGAATTTGGTGATGTTTATGCCACCACGATTCTGGGGGCTGGCAGCAACACCATCGGTAGTGGTGTCCGGCTGCAGGACGTTGCCCAACAATTTACTCAGGGCAATATTTCCTTTACCGAAAACTCTCTGGATCTGGCGATCAGTGGTAGCGGCTTCTTTGTTCTGGATAATGGTGGTGATCAGGTATTCAGCCGCGCCGGTACGCTTGGATTGGATAAAGACGGCTTTATCGTCAATAACGTTGGCGCTAATTTGCAGGGTTTTCAGGCGGATGCCAACGGTGTAGTCGGGGGCGTGCTGGGCGATCTGCAGATTCAGACGGGCAACCAACCGCCAAGACAAACCACATTGGTTGAATCCACCCTGAACCTGGATGCAACCGAGGAAGTACTGCAGCGCTCCGGCACCACCTTTGTCACCGACGGCAATGCCATTGGTGTCAGTCAGGTGGGACTGCTCAATGACACCACCTCTACTTTGCTGTCAGGCAGTTTTAACCTGCCACTGGTTAACGATTTTACCCAGACCCCAATCACCTTCGATGTGCAGCTCAGTGGTGCCACATCAAATAATGGTACCGTCTCGGTACAGCTGGATAATGCGGCTGGTGCGCCGGCTGCCATTAATACCTTTAATGACCTGCGCACGCTGGCTGGTGTGATTAACTCTCAGCTGTTTTCACCAACGGTTAACTCCTCGCAAGATCCTATTGATGTGATTGCGGTTGCTGTGGATGACGGTGGCGGTGATTACCACCTGGAATTTCAAGCGCTGGTTTCCGGTGAGTCCTCTCAAGTGAGTGTCACTAACGGTAATACCAATTCACCGGCTGTCACCGATCAGGCCGCTACCGTGTTTACAGTACCAACACCGGATTTCACCGCAATTGACCCACCGGCACCGGCTTCTGCGTCGGGTTCGGCCACGGTTGATGCCACTGTGGTTTCCACCATTGCTGGCGGTGGTGCCAGCACGGTGACTCTGAGTGCCAATGGTACTCAGGTAACTCTGGATATCGAAGCGGCAGCCATTGCTGCCGATGCGGTAACCCCGGGTCTGAATAACGATGACGTAAACCAGTTGGTTACCCAACTGAATGTCCTGATTGGCGGTTCCGCTCTGGCCGGTCAGATTCAGGCGGTCAACAATAACTTCCCGGCGGGTTCAGGTTCCATCAGCTTTGAGACGATTGCTACCGGTGCTACCCAGACTCTATCCATTGACAGTCTGGCGGGTACGGATTCTCTCGGTTTGACTACGCCATTGGGTCTGCAGAATACCGGCAGCGACGGTGCCGGTTTTGAAATCTCTGTAAATGGCACCGCTCCGGTTCGGGTCATTATTGGCGATATTGGGCCGCAGGCGACTTTGGCGCAGCTGGAAGCTCAATTGAATGCGCGTTTGGATACCGCAGTGGGTTCCGATCTGGCGGACGTTCACGTTGATGCCGCTACCGGCCGGGTTTACTTTGAAACCAACAACGACGGTGCCACCAATACCATTCAAATTACACAGGTAGTAAACACCGATATTCTGGGGCTGCAGGGCGCCAGTGGTTCACCTAATCTGGTCAATGCCTTGTATCGAGGTGGTGATGCAGCCTCGGTTCTGGGTTTGCCTGTAGGCGGTGGGCGTATTTCCGACAGCAGTGGTCAGGCAGCCGTAGACAATGGCTACCCTTTGCAATCAATCGATATCACGGATCCCGATGGCAACGTGGTGACTTACAGCGCCGTTGAGGGTAACTCTGCAGCGGAAACGGCCTCCGAGATGAATGCACTGTCCGGTGTTTCGGCTACGGCCACTACCATGGCAACTCTCTCCAGCTTTACCAACATCAACGGTAACAGTGTGGTTACACTGAATAATGTTGCCCTGACTGGTGACACGCTGCAGGATCTGGAAACCCAAATCAATGCGCTGACCACTTCTACCTTGCCCGGTGTCTCGGCCACTTTTGATGCTGCAACCGGTACGTTGGCCGTGGAATCCTCTGTGGGTGATGATCTGGTGTTTGAATTCAGCAGTACGGACGACGGCGACTCCATTGCCATTCAGGGGGATACCTCCACCGTTGGCAGTATTTTGGAGGCTGATCCTCTTAACAATGGCACGGCAACGGCCACTGTTGCTCAGACCCCGAATGCCAGTACCGTTGTGACCGGTTCTGAAAACTGGTGGACTCAAGTTCCGTCGCCGACTCTGGATCTGTCCGTCGATGGTCAGGGTTTTGTTACGGTGGACCTCGGTGGTATTAATAACGATTTGATTCTGAACGGCAGTACCCCCGTGGCTGGTACGACTCTGGACACTGTCCTGTCAACCGCCATGACCACGACTTTTGATTTAACCATCCAGGGCCCAGCAGTGGCCAACGTCGATTTGACCGGTTTTGTTGATGGCTCAGCGGTGACGCCAGCCCAATTGCAAGCTCAGATTCAGGCAGCCGTAGACGCCGCAACGGTAGCGCCTGGTGATGTGATCGTTAATATGGATCCCACCAATTTTGCCTTGAGTTTCTCGACCGCAACCACGGGTGTCGCCGGCAGTATTCTGTTGGACAATGTGGGGGGTGGTTTGGATACTCTCAATCTGCTGACGATTCAAACGGCCATGGGTGGCGCTGCCGATCTGGGTGCTGCTCCTGATCCAGCTACAACTCTGGCGGCCGTTCAGGCTGCAGTGGATACCGCCGCCGGTGTTGGTAATGTGACTGTGGCTCTGGATGCGGCTACCAACCAGATCTATTTTGAAACCGGACAACCCGGTATCAACCACTCGGTACGGATTACCAATGTCACCAACGATGTGTTGGGTTTGAATACGGTGCCTAATCTGGTGGGCACGCTGTATCAGGGCGCAGATGGTGCCAATAACCGCGCCGAAGGCGTGAATGGCAACCCCAGTGCGGTGATTGTCGGTGGCGCCATCGATATTGTCTTGGATGAGGGCTATACCGCTACCGATCCGACGCCTCCGGCCATTGGTTTGTTTGGTCCGTTTACGGCAACCACTTTCCAGCCATTCGTGATCAACCAGTTTGATCCGAACGATCAGACCACCTACAACCATGCGACTTCGGTTACCATTTACGACAGTCTGGGTAACTCCCATATCGCGACCCAGTATTTTGTGAAACAACCTTACGATCCGGCCGATCCAACCACATCGCAGAACCACTGGCAGATGCATGTGTTGATTGACGGTGCCGATGTGGGTGATCCAATCACCACCCTGCCGCCACCAGACAATACTCTGCCGACTCGCGCGACCTTTAACCTGTTCTTTAACCAGGATGGTACCGCCAATACGCTGTTGTCCGATGAGGTGTTGATCTCCAACTGGGAACCACTGGATGCTGATGGTCAGCCGAATGGTGCCCTGGGTCCACAGAATCAATTGCAGGGAGGTACTTTGCCCATCCCTGAGCCTCCAAGCAGTTCCAACTTTGCCATTGATCTGATGGGCACCACACAGTTCGGTAGCGACTTTGCCGTGAATGATGTGGACCAAAACGGCTTTACTACCGGTCGTTTGTCCGGCATCAGCATTGATGACGACGGTATCATCTTTGCCCGCTTTACCAATGGTGAGGCCCAGACGCTGGGACAGATTGCCTTGGCTGAATTTGCCAACTCTCAGGGTCTACAGCCGGTGGGTGATACCATGTGGGCTGAGAACTTTGAATCCGGTGTGCCGAACATTGGTACACCCGGCACGGCGGCACTGGGTGTGATTCAGTCTGGCGCGGTGGAAGAGTCCAACGTGGATCTGTCCGAACAATTGGTGAATTTGATTATTGCCCAGCGTAACTTCCAGGCAAACTCGAAGACCATTGAGACGGCTAACCAGACTACCCAGACCATTATTAATCTTCGTTAATAAATAGAGATCCTTCCTCCCTTTGGTCGTCAGGATGACGTTAGCAGCGGTCGTCATGATGACAGGGAGGATGTCAGGTTTATGGTGGCGCAAATCCGTGTCACCCTGAATCAAGTGACGCCATGTCATCCTGAACGAAGTGGCGCCATGTCATCCTGAACGAAGTGAAGGATCTCTTACCCTTTATCCTCCCTTTTCTATCGATTGTTTCTGGCACATCCCTTGCATTTTCTCTGTGTAGAACTCTCAGGTGACAATAAACCGGCACCTGAAAATTTGAACCGGAGATCGTCATGGATAAAGCGCTATATATCTCAATGACCGGGGCCAAGAACAACATGATGGCCCAGGCAGCGCACTCAAATAATCTGGCCAACGCCAATACCACGGGTTTCCGTGCTGACTTTGCTCAGGCACGCAGTATGGGGGTTTATTACGGCGACGGGCATCCTACCCGCGCCTACGCCATGACCGAAAATCCGGCCACCAATTTTGTACCCGGGCCGTTGATTGAAACCGGCCGTGATCTGGATATTGCCATTGAAGGGGAGGGTCTGATTGCCGTTCAGGATCGCGCGGGCCAGGAAGCCTACACCCGAGTCGGTGATTTGTCGGTAGACGCCAACGGTATTCTGCGAACCAGCACAGGCCTGCCCATTATTGGCACGGGAGGTCCAATCTCGATTCCACCGGATCAGAAAATAATGATCTCCAACGACGGTATTGTCAGTGTTCAGATTCTCGGTGATGGACCGGAAGAATTGGCTCAGGTAGATCAGATCAAACTGGTCCGTCCGGTTTGGGAAGATATTGAAAAGGGCGAGGACGGCCTGATTCGCCTGAAAGATGGTGGCATTGCGCCGGTGGATGTCAATGTCACTGTGGCGCCGGGATTTGTGGAGGGCAGTAACGTCAACACCATCCATGAATTTACCGAGGTGTTGAGCCTGTCACGCCAATACGAAATGCAATTAAAAATGATGCAGACGGTTGAGAAGAACTCGGAATCTTCCTCCAAGTTGCTTTCTCAATCCTAATTTTCACTTGATGAGGTGAACCTATGCACGCCGCACTATATGTCAGTAAAACCGGGTTAAGCGCTCAGGACAAACAGCTGAGCACCATTTCCAACAACCTGGCCAATGCCTCGACGGTGGGTTTTAAACGCGATAGGGCGGTGTTTGAAGACCTGCTGTATCAGATTCAGCGCCAACCGGGTGGTCAGACCAACCGCGACAATGAATTACCCTCCGGTTTGCAGCTGGGTGTGGGTGTGCGTGTGGCGGGTACCAATAAACAGTTTACCGAAGGGACTTTGCAGGTCACCGAGCAAGCGCTGGATTTGGCGATTGATGGTCGCGGCTTCTTGCAGGTGTTGTTGCCCAATGGCGATACCGCTTACACCCGTAATGGTCAGTTGCAAATTAATTCCGATGGCGATCTGGTGAACTCCAGTGGCCTGTTGATGGAACCCAACATCAATGTACCGGAAGGCACCAACAAAATTACCATTGGTACCGATGGCATCGTCAACGCCTATCAGGAAGGTGATCCAAACCCGACGCAAATCGGTCAGTTTGATTTGGTGGATTTTATTAATCCTTCCGGTCTGCAAAGTGTCGGTGGCAACCTGTTTCTGGAAACAGCCGCCAGTGGTGATCCCATCAATGGTACGCCCGGTGAAAATGGCATGGGCGAAATCCTGCAGGGCACACTGGAAAATTCCAATGTGGATATTGTTGAAGAGATGGTGAATATGATCACCACCCAGCGGGTTTACGAGCTCAACTCGAAAGTCGTATCGACGGCCGATTCCATGTTGCAGTTTATTACCCAAACCCTGTAATGATGTAACCGGTTGCTGAAGCGTTAGAGGTAATAGATATGCTCTCCAAATTATTTAAAAATCTGGCAGTCGTGGGTGCGGTAGCATCACTGAGTGCCTGTGTGATTCAGCAACCTCCGGTTCCGGGTGACCCGCGCTACGCTCCGGTTTATGACCCTGCCATGGCGGTTCCCAGAGCCAATGAAGGTGCTATTTATAGGCCGGATTACGGCATGTCGCTGTTTGAAGATCGTAAGGCACACAGAGTAGGGGACATTATTACCATTGTTCTCAATGAAAGAACCTCCTCGACCAAGACAACCAATGTATCCATGACCAAGGAAAGTGAACTGGATTTTAATGAAAACAGTGCAGGCAATACCTTGCTGGGTTCCAATCCTACGTTCAGCAATTTAGGTTTGGCTACCAATCTGGAACAGAACCGGGAATTTACCGGAGAGGCAGACGCCGATCAGAGTAACCAGCTCGATGGCAGTATCACTGTGACGGTTTCCGAAGTACTGGTGAATGGTAACTTGGTCGTTCGCGGAGAAAAGTGGATGACGTTGAATCGTGGTGATGAATACATCCGCATCAGCGGCATCATTCGCCCTGATGATATTTCTCCGGATAATGAGATTATGTCTACCAAACTTGCCAATGCGCGCATTACCTACAGTGGCACCGGACAATTGGCTGACAATACAGCAGCAGGGTGGTTAACCCGATTCTTTAACAGCCCAATTTGGCCGTTCTAATTTGTCGGAAGTGAGTGTGTGAAGATGAAAAAAATTCTGACGATTGTCTCAATTGCTCTGGGGCTGATGAGTACACCGGCCATGTCAGAGCGTATCAAAGATTTGGCATCCATTGCCGGTGTTCGATCCAATCAGCTGGTGGGCTATGGCCTGGTGGTTGGACTGGATGGCAGTGGTGATCAAACCAATCAGACGCCGTTTACGACCCAGTCTTTTAACAGCATGATGAAGCAATTTGGCATCACCATTCCCGAGGGTGCCCGGATGCAGCTTAAAAACGTTGCGGCGGTTTCTCTGCATGCTGAACTGCCGCCTTTTGCCAAACCTGGTCAGGAAATTGACGTGACCATCTCGTCCATCGGTAACGCCAAAAGCCTGCGTGGCGGCAGTTTGTTGATGGCACCTTTAAAAGGGATTGATGGTAATACCTACGCCATTGCTCAGGGTAATTTGATTGTGGGTGGCTTTGGTGCCGAGGGTGCTGACGGTTCCAAAATTACGGTCAATGTCCCCAGTGTTGGTCGCATTCCCAATGGTGCCGTGGTAGAGCGCTCGGTGCCCGATAATTTTTCCAATGGCAAACCCATTGTCTTTAATTTGCACCGCTCGGATTTTACGACGGCCAAACGTGTTGCTCAAAGCATTAATGAATTGCTAGGCCCCGATGTGGCACGGCCCATGGATTCAACTTCCATTATGGTCGATGCCCCTGTTAACCCGGCCCACAAGGTTAATTTTCTGTCACTGCTGGAAAACATCGAAGTAGATCCCGGCGAAGAGGCTGCCAAGGTTATTATCAATTCCCGCACCGGTACCATCGTGGTGGGGCAGAATGTCCGGGTTAAACCCGTAGCCGTTACTCATGGCAGCCTGACGGTAACCGTGGATGAAGCGGTGCAAGTCAGTCAACCGGATGCTCTGGCAGATGGTACAACGGTGGTGTTACCGGAAAGCAATGTGGGGATTGATGAAGAGAAGAACCCCATGTTCAAGTTTTCACCGGGTCCAACGCTGGATGATATTGTCCGGGCGGTGAATCTGGTTGGCGCGGCGCCCGGCGATTTGATGGCCATCCTGGAGGCCATGAAACAGGCCGGCGCCTTACAGGCCGAGTTGATAGTGATATAGCAATTCAGTAGTTTAACAACGTTTTTCGCACCCCTGGCCAGGCTTCGAATACAGAGGCGGAGTCTGCCCAGGGTTTGCGAAAGGCCATTCCCGACGTTGGAATTATTATGATGGATCAAAAAGCAGGTATGGCCCTGCAGCAGGCACAATCCAACTATACGGACCTCAACAGTCTGCAGGGAATTCGACGTCTTGGTGCCAAAGATAAAGATGCGGCCCTTGAACAGATTGCCAAGCAGTTCGAATCCATTTTAATGCACAGCATGCTCAAGAGTATGCGCCAGGCCAATGCCGTCTTTGAAAAAGACAGTATCTTCAATAGCTCCGAGATGAATTTTCATCGCGATATGCTCGATCACCAATTGGCGCTTTCATTAAGCGAAGGCAAGGGTGTCGGACTGGCTGATGCATTGGTTCGCCAGTTAAGACGCAATTACGGTTCTGCTGATCAGGCGAAAAATAATGGTGAGCTGGGGCAGCTTGACGAACCATTTAAAGCCAAGAAGTATTTGCAAGAGGTTACCTCGGTTGGAATCAAAGCCCCTCTGGCTGAGACACCGGAAGAGTTTGTTAAGGCGGTCATGCCCCACGCTAAAAAAGCCGCAGAGGAACTCGGTGTTAATCCCAAGATTCTGGTGGCTCAGGCGGCTCTGGAAACCGGCTGGGGCAAGCATGTGATCCACAATACCCGTGGTGAAAACAGTTTTAACCTGTTTAACATCAAGGCTGACAGTCGATGGGATGGCGACAGTGTTCAGGTGCGTACCTTGGAATATCGCAATGGTTTGCCCAAACCTGAGGTGGCAGCATTTCGCCGCTATGAATCTTACGGGCAAAGTTTTGCCGATTACGTTGATTTTCTGCAGTCTAATCCAAGATATAAAGATGCGTTGCAAAAGGCATCCGAACCCTTAGAGTACATTCAGGGGCTGCAAGATGCCGGTTATGCCACAGACCCGGCTTACGCTAAAAAGATTACCAATATCTTTCATGGCAAAACTGTCAATTTAGCGAGTTTGTGATAATTCCTGCATGTCATCCTGAACGTATGTGAAGGATCTTTTGGAGATTCTTCTTCCCTTCGGTCATCAGAATGATAGTATTTAGAAAGTCATCAGAATGATAAACCTATAATTATTCTTGGCGCACTTTTTGCAATTTTCATTTGAAGAAATGATTTCGCTGTTTATTTGACGCAGCAAAAACTTTGCAAAGAGAGAAACCCCCATGGGTGCGGACTTATTAGGTATTGCGGTATCCGGTTTAAAAACCAGCCAAGCGCAAATCAGTACCACCGGCCATAACATCACTAATGCCAATCAGGAAGGTTATTCACGTCAGCGTGTTGATGTGGGTACCAATCCGGCCATTTATTCCGGTTCTGGTTATGTGGGCACCGGGGTTAATGTTCAGTCCATTGAACGCATTGCCAATGAATTTCTCACGTCACAAATACGCCTTGATTCCACCGCGTTTAACGAGTTAGATGCATTTGCCCAAAAGGTGGGTGAAATCGATAACCTGTTGTCCAACGAAGCCATTGGTTTATCGGATGGTTTGAGTAACTTTTTTGGTTCTTTGCAAGCCGCAACGGACGATCCGACGTCCATCCCCGTCAGGCAGTTGGTGTTGGCGCAGTCCGAGGTTTTGGCACAGCGCTTTTCCAGTTTGTACGGTCGCTTTGATGAAACCAATGATATTGTTAATCAGGAGCTAAAAGCCACCGCCAGTATGGTTACCTCGCTGGCCAATGGTCTGGCTGGTCTGAATAAGGCGATTGTCAATGCCACTTCTCAGGGGGCGGGTAATCCTCCCAATGATTTGCTGGATGAACGTGATGAAACTTTGCGCCAGCTGTCCGAGTTGGTATCAGTAACCACCTTTGAGCAAGCCGATGGGGCGGTGAATGTCTTTATCGGTAATGGCCAGCCACTGGTTGTGGGTCAGGTCGCCAGTGAAATGCAGGCGGTGAATGGTGAAACCGATCCGACCCGCTATGATCTGGTGTTTGTGAATGATGGCTCCAGTCAAATTGTCACAGACAGCATAACTGGTGGTCGTCTTGGTGGGCTGCTGAACTACCGTAATGAAGTGCTCGATCGATCCTTTAATGAACTGGGTCGAATCGCTTTGACCTTTACCGAAGCCATGAATTATCAACAATCGGTGGGGTTGGATCTGAATGGCAACTACGGTGTGCCGTTGTTTGATGATATCAATTTAAGACAGGCGACATTGGATCGCGCCGTCCCAAGCAGTCTGAATGCCAATCCGCCGGATCGGGTTGTCAGTGTGGCGATTACCGATGCGACGGCCTTGGGCAACAGCGATTATACACTCAGTTTGACCGGCTCCGGTCCCGACGGTTACGAGCTGGTCAGGAACTCCGACGGTGAGCTGGTTCAATCTGGCGGTCTGTCGGCGCAAAGACCTACCAGTATCGAGTACGAAGGGTTTTCCATCACTCTGGAACAGGGTTCGTTTCAGGACGGTGATCGCTACCGCATAATGCCCACCCGTTTTGCCTCACAAAATGTTGATGTGGTGGCAACGTCCCCTGAAGTGCTGGCATTTGCTTCACCGGTATCCACAGTCAACAACCTGGCCAATACCGGGACCGGCAAGATTTCTCAAGGTGATGTGCTGCAAACCATTGACCCTTTAACGGGAGAGCGTTTACCTGCTTTTTCGGTTGATGGTGCTCTGAATCCACCGGTTATGGTGAAGTTTACTTCACCAACAACCTATGATGTGCTGGATGTCAGTGATCCCAACAACCCCAAAAGTTTGACGCCTCCTTTTGAGGGGCAAACCTTTATTCCGGGGCAAACCAATCAGATATTTCCAACGGAACCCGGTCAGACGGTGATGGTGAGCGATGGCTTTAATGCCAATCGTATTCCCAGCCAATCCGAGGTGGTGTTCGGAACAGCCGGGATCAGCATCCCCAATACCTATTTAGCGGAAGAAATAACCGTCACCTATACCGACCCTGTTACTGGCGTTAGGGTTGATCAGCCCAATGTGGTGGTTAATGCCGGCGATTCTGCTGAAGAAATAGCCTTTCAGTTATCGTCGCGAGATGGCGTCACGGCCATTGCTTCTACGGAAACCCAGATCAGGGTATCCGACAATGGACCGGGCCAATTACAGGATTTTAATTTACTGCTGAATGGCGTCAATTTGCGCAATGAGCTGGGACTGCTGTTTTCGCCAAGTGCTGTGCCAACCCCGGTTACCAACGACATGATTGCCGATGCCATCAATTTCAGCGGGGCTCTTCAGCAGCAGAATATTACTGCGGTCAGTAATGGTGACAGCATTACAATCAAAGCGTCTACCGGTGCGGATCTGAAGTTTGAGATGCAGGGAGCGGAAGGTGATTTTGTTGAAATAAAAGGCGATCAGAAACCGACCCTTCTGACCACGGGAGTGGTTACCGGTGGCGTGGATCTCAGTGCCGGTGGTTTCAGCAGTTTTGATATCGATTTATTTGATGGACCAAATGGTTTAAGTAACCCCAAGACAATAGAGCTGTCCGGAATTTTTCAAACACCGGAAGAATTGATCAGTTATCTGGAAAATCAAATCGATATCGCTTTTGATGTGCCGGGTAAAGTGAGTGTTGAATTCCGCGATGATGGCACCTTGCAGTTTGTCAATAATGATAATGGCCCCTTGGCAAAAATGCAGATTGGTAATCTGGTCGGTAGCGATCCCCTCGGGTTGTCAGCGGCCGCATTGCAAGGTGTGGTTCAGCCCAGTGATATTGTGAGGCTTGACGGCGCTTATCAATTTCCTTCGGTTACAGCCGGTGTCAATATTGCCAATGGTGCTGACTTTTCAGTCGGCGGCCCTCACAGCTTCGACGTTGATTTGAATGACGGAGTTTTTGGTGCCAATAATCCGGTGACCATTAACCTCAGTGGTGTCTACACCGATCCTCAGGACATTGTGGATGTGGTGCAAAGTCAGTTGGATGCCTTTTATGGTGCCGATAAAGTCATTGCCAGTGTCTCCTCTGAGGGCCGGTTGGAGATTACCAACTACACCTATTTGGCTGATTCCAGTACCGGCGGCTTGAGTATTTCCAATAATTACAGCTTCACTGATGGTACGGCGCCCAGTCCGCTGTCATTTGATCAGGCCGAGGTGGACTTTGAATTTGATGGGGCGCTGCCTTTGGTTGTTGCGCCGGGTGCCAACACGTTTGCCATCAGTGTTAACGCTTCTCCAATCGCCGATATTACCGTTCCCAGTGGCAGCTATGCCTCGCCAACGTTATTTGCCGCGGCACTGAATACTGCGCTGGTTGCCTACGATGCGACTGCCACCGTCAGTGATGATGGACGCAGTGTGCTGGTAACGGCCGACAATCTGGGTGAAGCACTGATATTTGGACCGGGGGCTGTCAACCCCATTCAGGCCAATCCTCAGGATGATTTGGTGACTCATCTGGGGCGCACCGCGGTGATTACCGATCCGGCTGGTTTTATCGGGTTGGGTATTGCCGATGATGAAAATATTGGTCTCAATGTAGATGGTGTCGGCACCTTACCTTTGCCACTGGATTTTGATGCACCGGGATACGTTAATGGCCCAGGTAATCCACCAACCAATACCGCTGAGCTGGTATCCCTGTTGAATGCCAGCTTTGCGGCGTCACCGGCTGGGTCAGGCGTTACAGCTTTTGAAGATGGTGGGCAAATTATCATTGCCTCGTCAAATCCGTTGGGATCCGTACTGATTACTACCGACAGTACGACACCGCTTGCGGCCAATACCAATATGGGCAGTTCTGGCCCGGTTACTTCTGTACCATTTCCGCCGGCAACATCGGGCACCGCTACAACCAGTTCTTTCAATGTTGATCATATTGGTAACTTTGAAGATGCCTATGGTAATCCTGCGCCCTTGACTGTCGTTACCGGAGTTAATGACAGTTTTGAAATTTCGGTTGATGGCGGAACTACGTTTACCACTTATCAGATCCCGGCAGGAACCTATAGCAACCTGATTGGTTTTGCAGCGGCAATCGATGGCGCCACGGGCTCTGATGTCAGTGTTGAGGTGTCAGGCTCGTCTCTGTTGATTACCGATTCCAATAGCGGGCTGGGCAGCCAGGTTAGATTGGGTAATGGCAGCTTTGCCATTACCGGGCCCGATGCTGTCAATATGGAACGGGCCCAAATTCAGGTAAACAATATTCAGGGCAGTGATCCACTGGGTATGCAGGTGGCTGAGCTGCAAGGTGTGGTTCGCGGTGAAGATTTCGGCATGGTCAATGGTGTAACCATATCCGGTGAAGTCAATGTGACACTGGAAGAAAACTTTTCCATGACCACCGATGCCATCGATGCCGGCAATGTTTTTCGCCCCGGAACAGAGGCGGTTTCCAATTATCTTGGTTACACCTTTGATATCAGTGGTAATCCGGATGTGGGGGATGAGTTCTTTGTCAATTTTAATGAAGATGGTGTCAGTGATAACCGCAATGCATTGAAGTTTGTTGAAGTGGAATCGATGCAGTTAATTGGGGGTAATGCATCGTTTCAGGAGTCCTACAGTAATCTGGTTGAATTTGTTGGCACCATTACCGCGGAATCCAATATCAATCGTGAAGCGGCGGGTGAAATTCTCGAGCAGTCCAATGCATTAAGAAATTCCATTGCCGGGGTCAACCTCGATGAAGAAGCGGCCAATTTGATTCGCTATGAGCTGGCGTATAACGCCTCATCAAGAATTATCAGTGTTGCCAGAGATCTGTTCGATACTCTGTTGGCGGCATTCTAAGGAGAAATTTTTATGCGTATTTCATCCTTGCAATCATTTGTAACTGGTACCTCGCAGATTATTGACTTGTCTGGTCAGGTTAATAAAACCCAGGAACAAATTTCCAGAGGTACCCGAATATTGACGCCTTCGGATGATCCGGTGGCATCCAGCCAGATTCAAAAACTGAATCAGGAAAACAATATTCGTGAACAATATATGGACAACATCAACCTGCTCAATAGCCGGTTGGAACTGGAAGAAAGTGTCCTCGACAGTGCTAATGATACCATTATCCGGATTCGCGAACTGGCGATTCAGGCGAATAATGGTGCATTGACCGTCGATGATCGTCGGGCTATTGCCGCTGAAGTGGAAGTCCGGATGACTGAACTGGCGGATTTGATGAATACCAAAGATGCCAGTAACGAATATTTGTTTTCCGGTTTCAAGGGCAGTACGGTTCCTTTTCTGGATAACGGCAGTGGCAACTACACTTATCAGGGTGATGAAGGACAACGATTTGTACAGGTTGCTGCGAGTACATACATTCCAAGTAACGATTCGGGTAAGGAAGTGTTCGTCAATGTTTCCAGTGCGGATCCAACGTTTCAGGCCTTTGATAATCCCAATAATCGAGGCAATCCACCAGCGACTATTTCTACGGGATTCGTTTACGACCAGGAAGAATTCAATCAGTTTTATCCGGAAGATTATATTATCGAGTTTCAAAACCCGGATGATATGACCCTGCTCGGCAAATCGCCGTCGCTGAATTACAACATTATTCAGAAGTCAGATGGTCGCGTAATAGAATCCAATGTCCCTTACACCAGCGGTCGTGACATTCAGTTTAATGGTATCAGCATCAAATTGTCTGGTGTCCCGGCTACGGGAGACAGCTATCTTGTGGAGTCCAAAGATACTCAGGATATTCTGACAACGGTTAACCGTTTTCTTGATGGCATGCGCAGTCTGACTCTGTCACCTGATGATCAGGAGAGCTATCAAAACCTGATCAGCACCACCATTGCCAATCTTGATCATGCTCAAACGTCGATATTGGAAACGCGCTCTCAAATTGGTGCACGCCTCAATACCATTGATTCGACTCAGGCACTTCATGAAGAAGTGGAAATTGTCACCACGGAACTGTTGTCAACGTTGCGTGATCTGGATTATGCCGAGGCGGTCAGTCAGCTGACTTTTGAAAGTTTTGTGCTGGAAGCGGCACAGCAAAGCTATGCCCGGATCAGTGGGTTGTCGTTGTTTAATAGCCTGTAAGTGAGAGATTCATCCTTCCTTCGGTCGTCAGAATGATATTTTTTGTGGCGTGGACGGATGTTGGGTCTGGATGACAATAAACGAATGTGAAGGATCTCTCTCCAGGTACACAAATTGAAGACAATAAAAAGCCGGGACTGTTTCCCGGCTTTGTTTCTTCCTGAGTTTACTCAGACTTCCGAATAATCATCTACGTAAGATTCATCGTCAAAGTCTACTTCACTCTCTTCTAACAGATCTTCTAAATAATCTTCCATTTTCTTTACCTCTTTCTTAACTATCCTTATCGACATTACTCGATTTGTGTGTCCCTTTTATGACAAATCGATTGAAATATAGTTCCACTCTTATTGGTTTTTCAAGTAAAACTGATACATGGCAGAGAAAATTTGCGGAATATCATCCTCAAGCTGCTCCCAGTTGGCCAAATCGGTACGGGCCTGATCGAGAGGGAAGCGCTCATCGTAGGCCTTCAGGTAGTCACTCTGCACCTGAACAAAGCCAAGGAATTCCATCCCCAGATTATCAATAAGTTGCTTTAACGAGGTTGGGGTAAAGCGGTGTTCCTGAACATGGAACAACAGGTCTCGACAACCGCTCATGCTGTAGAAGTCGGCTGATTGTACAATTTGCGGAAAGCCGTTGGCATTCTTTAGTACCTCCCGTCGAAAGTCTCTGATGACCCGGCTGTTGGTTTCCGGATAGAGCTCACTGATCAAATTACGGCAGCCAACCACTTCGGAGCGTGCCCGCTCACTGTACAGGCCAACCTTTAACAGGCCGTGTGTCTTGAGCAGGTTCTTTAATATTTGAGCGCCTTCGAGAGGGTCCGCCATATGGTGTAATACACCGGAACATTCGATGATATCGAAACGCTTATCAAAGTTGCCGAGATTGAGAATGTCCGCCTGAATAAACTCGATATTATCCAGCTTGTATTTTTTTGCCATGGTGTTGGCATAGGACAAACTGTGCATGCTGACATCGATGGCGGTGACATTAACGCCACGGAAGTAGCGGGCTACCTGAATGGCGTGGCGGCCTGTGCCGCATCCAGCGATCAGGATATCCAGCGAATCGGAGAAAAAGTGTTTGTCCGCCTTATGCAAAGGCAAAGCTTTTTCCAGTGCCACACCGTAAGTGGTGGGCGTCAGAAAATCCAGGCTCAACCAGCGAGGGTAGGGGTTGATTTCATACTGGGCTTTTACCGCTTTGGACGTCTGGTTGGTGATGTCTTCATGAACCAGAATACCTGCAGTTGACTCCCCGTCTTCCTGTTTGTCGAGCCAGGTGATTAGCTGGAATATTTCTGGTTGCCAACATTTATCCCTACGTGACAGCAGTTCTATGATTTGCATCCGCGACAAGGTGCTCTTCAGTGGTCGGTAGAGCAGGGCCTTCAGCAGATTTGTCTGCTGCTGTTGCAGGCTGTCCAGATCGGCTTTGCTTAATTGTTGGCAAATGATCTCCAGTTGGGCTGCTTCACTCTCGGTATAACTCAGTACGTATTCATTGTTATAGAGCTGATAAACCAGAGAAGACATCAAGTGAATCTCGTCCGGGCCAGCCAGTTGATTATCGAGGGTCAGGAAGTAACCACGCAGATCACGATTGAGCTCTTCAATTTTGGGGTTGCAGAAAAAGAGTTTACGTAAACCTTCGTTGTAAAGTTTGTCCTGACACAGCTTTGATAAGTCCACCTGTGCTTCACTGGAATCCAGTTTGTAGCGATGCACTAACAGAGACTCGATGATATTACTTAGGTCCTGATAGTTAACGTCTTTCCAGTTCAGGTAATCAACCAGAGCTTTACCTAAATGCTCGTTGTCGTAATCTGCTTTGAGTTGTTTCATGCACTCAAACAGTTTGGAGCGGATGTGATCATCTTCCGGTTTGATTTTGGCCAGCTTGGTGTAGTGCTGGAAAGCCGCGGCTATCTCGCCTTTATTCAGTTTGGTGAATGCATAGGAGGTATGAGCCCTGAAGAAAGTGGCATCAAGACTGATGCATTTTACAAATGCCTGCTCAGCGTTGTTGAGATTACCCATGGCAAGTTGCACCTGACCATAGCTGTACCAGGATGTGGCTGAGTTTTTATCAATGGCAAGCGCGGCCTGAGCAATCGTTTCCGCCAATACCAGATGATTTTGGTCCAGACGGACTCTGGCGAGAACATTGAGTGCTTCGATATTGGTCGGGTCGAGAGCGAATACTTCTTCGGCTAAATCAATACTGCGTTCCTGCAGATCCGCTACTTCCGATACGCTCAACTTTTCAGATCGGGTTTCCTGATACAGGTTGATGGCGTCGCTGAGTAGTTGCGCGATTTGTAGTTGTTCTTTCTTGCCCAGCGTTACAGGAGTTTCAGTTGATGTTAACGCTGCTGCGTGTTGAGTATTCATGGCTCTATCCGCTTGAGAAAATTATCCAAGCGGTAAAATGCATAGATCGGGCCAGATGGGAAAAGTTGTTTTAAATCAGTGTGTTGAGAATATTATGTTGAGCGATTTGGAGGAGAGGGGAAAAGAGTTGCCGCTTTTTTGACTGGATGGAGATAGATTCTTCCTCCCTGTGGTCGCCAGAAAGACAGGGATCCGGGAAACCAGAGCCATGTCATTCTGAGCGTAGCGAAGGATCTGTTAATCCCAAAGCGCTAAATAGAAAGATACTGCTTGCTGGCTTGGAGTCCACGGTGCAGGCTCTGATTATCCTGCTTAAGTTCAGCACTGTCCTTCTCGCAGGCCTCAATACTGAGATGATAGGCGTACATCAGTTTTTGCAAATCATCCATCAGAGCTTTCGCTTCCTCAGGGGTTTTGCACAACTCAACCTTGCGACCAACGTTGCGCTTGAGATTTTGGTCGAGGTCTGCAACCTGCTGCCAGTCTTTCGATTGGGTCGCGGTTTCGAGTTGTTCGGTCAGTTCACCAATCATGGCTACGTTCTCACTTGCTCAATGGGAGTGGTTGGCGCTCGACGCTGGCGACACTGACACCGGCATCCGGAAGCTTGTCTTCCAGCTCTTTCCAGCCATCGTAAATAGTATCCAATAGACCATAAACTTCATCAATAGTGTCCGGGCAGTTCTTCAAATTAGCATGAAACAGGCGGCGAGCCATGTAATCGTAGAGATTGTCCAGGTTGTTGGTCATCTCTTCGTCGTGCTTGTGTTCCAGTGAGTTTTTCAGGCAGTCAATAATGTCGGCGGCTTTGCCAATAAAATGATTGCGACCGGCAATATCGTTGTTGGCGATACAGCCTTTGGCTGAAACCATGCGATCCAGAGCGCCCTGCATAAGCATGGAAATGACCTTATAAGGAGAGCTGTCAATGGCTGCCGATGCCTGGGCATGACGGTACTGCTGCATGGCGTTTTGTCGGTACATAGGGACAGTCTCCTGAGTTTTATAAGGTGTTATCCAAGATAAACAGCTTATCGACTGATGGGGGGCAGGCTTTAGGAAATTATTGGTTAAATTTTCTTTCTTCTTATTTATATAAGCGTTGATTTTTTCAAGGATAAGGCCGTTGCCATAAAGCCGGCTATTTAAAAATGTTTTTGAAAACAGTTGTTTATGTTTCCCTGATGGGCTCTTTCTCATAAAAAAAGCAATAGAGTCGATTTTTAAGCAATTTTTCTTAAAAAAAACCTAAAGCCCCTCCATACCCTGCCGTTAACCCGTTTGTAGAACAGAAAAAACGAGTCCTGTGCATTCGCCAGGGCCCGACGCTAAAAACCAACAGGGAGCATTTATCATGCCTCAGATTATTAACACTAATATCAGCTCGCTGACGGCTCAACGTAACTTGAATACGTCGCAGTCTGACCAAGCTCAAGCGCTGGAGCGTTTGTCCTCTGGTCTGCGTATTAACAGTGCGAAGGACGATGCGGCGGGTCTGGCGATTTCAACTCGTTTCACATCTCAAACCAAGGGTCTGGCAGTGGCTATTCGTAACGCCGGTGACGGTATCTCTCTGGCGCAAACCGCCGAGGGTGCTCTGGGTTCGATGACTGACAACATGCAGCGTATCCGTGAGCTGGCACTGCAGTCTGCTAACGGCACCAACAGTGACTCCGACCGTGAGGCTCTGAACGCTGAGGCCCAGCAGCTGATCTCCGAGATCACCCGTACTGCTGAACAGACCAACTTTAACGGACGTAACCTGCTGGACGGTTCTTTCACCTCTCAATTCCAGATTGGTGCTAACTCCGGTGAAACCATTGAAGTTGCCGTTGGCAAGATGACCGCTGACACTCTCGGTTCTTCTGAAACTGCTGGCGTAAGTGCTATCGGTACTTCTTCTGCCATCAGCAACGGTGACCTGATCATCAATGGTGTGGCGATTACCCCATCCAGCTCTCAGGATGACAACGCTTCTACCGTTGATGCGGCATCCTCTGCCATCGCCAAGGCGGCAGCGATCAACCGTTCTTCTGATGAAACCGGTGTGACTGCTACGGTAAACGAAACCGTTGCTACCGGTTCTGCCATGACAGCGGGTGCAGAGAGCGGTACCGTAACCCTGAACGGTGTAGACATTAATATCTCCACGGGTGGTGCAAGTTCTGACGATGACCGTAATGCGGTTATCTCTGCGGTTAATGCCAAGTCGGATCAAACCGGTGTGATCGCTGAAGATGGTGGTCAGTCCAGCGGTGTGATTCTGAAGGCGGCTGATGGTCGTAATATCGACGTTAGCTTCAGCGGTTTGTCCGGTACTTCTGCAGATTTTGAAGCGGCTACTGGTCTGTCTGAAGGTACCAGCTACGGTGGTTTCACTCTGAGTGGTGAAGGTACCATCAGTGTCAGTGGTGGTGATGGAACCGGTAATGATGATATTGCCAACGCAGGTCTGACCGTAGGCGACTACCAAGCCGGTCAAGCCCTGGTTAACAGTTCTGCGCGCAGTGTTGAAGCTGGCTCTCTGACAGCCGCCACTTCCGGTACTTTTACTACCGGTGACATGAATATTGCTGCCAACACCGTGGTGAATGCCACCAATAACACCTTCGAAATTTCTGTCGATGGTGCTTCTTTTGTTCAGGTTCAGCTGAGCTCTACCTACGATGCCGGCTCCGGCGCGGGTGAGTACGACGACGCGGCCCAATTGGCTGATGCGGTGAATAACGCCATTTCCGGCAGTGCTCTGAACGGTCTGGTGACTGCTTCCGATAACGGTTCCGGTGGCTTGACCTTCACCTCGGCAACTACCGGTGATGCGTCTTCTGTGTCTGTAAGAACCGGTTCTTCCGGTAACATTGCCATCCCAACTGCTGTAACGACTACCGATGGTGGTTCTGCGGCGGATAACGGTACGGCCGGTGTTGCAACCATTGATTTTACCTTCGACGGCGTTAACGCGTTGGTGTCTGATACCGGTAACAACCTGGATGAGCTAAGTATTGCTGTTGATGGTAATTCGGCGGTGGACATCACCATTGGTGGTGCGACCTATACCGATGCGGCTACTTTTGCTGCGGCCTTGAATACCGCGATTGGTTCTACCAGTCTGGCGGGTACCGTTGAAGCTTCGGTCTCCGAAGATGGCCTGAATGTGCTGCTGACTTCCCAGAGCACTGGTGCTGCCAGTAGCGTAGTGGTGGCCGACTCCTCAACTGGTGCCAACACCATTGAGGTAGCTAATCAGGGTAATTCAGTACAGCAACTGGCCAACGGCGATAGCGTTATTACCGATGTGTCAGCCTTCCTGTCTGGCTTCTCTCTGACTGCCGGTGCCGGTGGTGCCGATACCATTGGTATTGATGTGGATGGTGCTGGCGCAGCCGATCTGGAATTGGATTCTGCTGCCGCGGTTGCCGATGGTGGCTATCCTGCATCAGCCAACCCACCAACTAACGCTGCAGAACTGGCCGCCGTTATCCAGTACGCCGCGGATACTTCTCTGGCTGGTTCCGGCATTACTGCCACAGCTGTTGGTGATCAGGTTGTAATCAGCTCTAATTCCGGTGGTACCGTTGAGTTGTCTACCGCTACCGCTGATGAAATTGTGGCGGCTGATGATGATCTGACTGCGACCTCAACCGCTGGTGTTAACGGTGCTGCGACTGCAGGTACTGCAACAACCGGTGCCTTCAGTGTGGCTGACGGCAGCGGAACACTGGCTGCAGGTACCTTTGTTGACTCCAACGGTAATGCCGATCCTCTGTCGATCAGCGCAGCGCAAGGTAATAACACCTTTACCTACTCTGCTGACGGTGGCACTACCGAGAACACCATCACCATTTCTGATGGCAGCTATAACACTCTGGCCGACCTGGCCGCTGAAATTGAAGATCAGGTACAAGCCATTGGTGCAGCGTTTGATGCCTCCACCGTTGTGGCAAATGCCGATGGCACCCTGACCTTTACTGACGAAGCCACTGGTTCCGGTAGCCAGATTCGTCTGACTGACGGTACTTTCGCCGTAAGTGGTTCTGCGGTAGACGGCAGTGAAGCCCAAGCCGGTGCGGTAACTGTGGATAGCCTGGATGATGGTGACCTGGTTATTAACGGAACAGCCATTGGTGCCTCTTTGGCATCTGATGACACAGCATCCGATACCACCGCCGAGTCCAGTGACGCGTCTGCCTCCGGTATCGCAGTTGCTGCGGCCATCAACCGTGCCAGCGACAGTACTGGTGTGACTGCTACAGTTAACGAAACTGTGGTAACTGGTGGTGACGGAACAGGCGCAGTGGCTGCCGCAGGTTCTTCCGGTAGCGTTTACATCAACGGTGTACAGACCAACGGTGTTGTTCTGACCGGTGATGCCGATCAGGACCGTGGTTCTGCCATCGATGCCATCAACGCTGTATCGGGTCAAACCGGTGTAACTGCTGAAGATAACGGTGTGAGCATTACCCTGACTGCTGAAGATGGTCGTAACATCTCTGTAGCGATCGACAACGAAGGTGTGGCCAACTTTGGTAATGCCATCGGTCTGAGTGCTGGTCAGGACGGCATCAACGAAGCCGATATCAGCAATAATGCTTCTTTGAATTACGCCAATACTGCGGCTACTACCTACTCTTCAGTGCAGCTGAGCAGCTCTGGTGAGATTGAAGTAGAAGCGGGTAGTAACGGTGCTTCCGCACTGGCTGGTCTGAGCTTTGCTCAGGGCTCCTTCGGTGCGACCGAGCGTGGTATCTTTATCGATGAAATCGATATCTCCACTCTCGAAGGTGCTAACGAAGCCCTGACTGCAATCGACAACGCGCTGCAATCTATCTCCGGTGAGCGAGCCAACTTGGGTGCGATTCAAAACCGCTTTGAATCTACCATCTCTAACCTGGCGATCACTTCTGAGAACCTGACTGCTGCAAACAGTCGAATCCAGGATGCGGACTTTGCGGCTGAAACCGCTGCCCTGTCCCGTTCGCAGGTGCTGCAGCAGGCTGGTATCTCCGTACTGGCACAGGCCAATGCCTTGCCTCAGCAGGCTCTGTCACTACTGCAGTAATAATCAGCAGAAACAGTGGGCCCGGTGAGAACCGGGTTCCACAAACGTGATAGAGAAGGGTAAAATGGAGAGGTTAAGGTTGAGGCTATAATGTTGAAACCAAGCCCCTCCAGCAACCAGCAGAGGAAAGAGTTATGAATGAAGTTAATTCAAGCAACGCACTGACAGCCGGTGTGAGAACTGCTTCTTCAGCTCTGAATCAGAGCAAGTCTGCTGCTGTTGAGAAGGCAACCGGCAATCAGTTGCCGCAACAGGAAACTGAAGCGGCAGCCCAGGTTGATCAGGTTGATGTGAATCAGGCCAAAGTTGATGAAGCCGTATCTAAGCTAAATGATTACGTGCAATCAACTCAGAGGGATTTGTATTTTGCCTACGATGATTCGGTAAGTAAGACAGTCGTTACGGTTGTCGACAGAAATACTGAAGAAGTTGTAAGGCAGATTCCCAATGAGGTGGCCCTGACACTCGCGGCCAGGCTAAACGAAGAAGAGCCATTGAGATTGTTTAGTGCGCAAGCTTAATGGAATAAAGTAAGTTAACTATTCCAATCTCAAATCAGAAAGCCCGCTTACAAAGCGGGCTTTTTTTTGCCTGTTTGTCTGGTGGCCCAATATTTGCATTTTGTTGTTTGTTTCTAATGTGACACTGTCCCTTTCGAGGTTTAAGCATGACAAATTTAACCCAGCACAGCTCTTCGTCGGCGCTTTTGCTTGAGCAGGCAACGGTAAAGGCGCAAGCCAGAGAATGGCTGCAGGCGGCTCAAATTCTTGAGCAGGGCTGGCCTGAGAGTGAATTGGGTTTTGTGTATGCGATTCAATATCTCGAGTGCCTGATTAATGCTGGCAGGCTCGTGGATGCTGAACGTGTCCTGAGTGATACCCGAAACCTTGCCGCAAATGACCTGGAAGGGCAGCAAGTATTGATGGCCGAAGTGATTCTGGCGCATCGAAACAATGATCTTTCAAGTGCTTATGTGCGGTCTCACGAATTAGCGGAACCGCTGAGGATGTCCGATTCAATCAGAAATATCGTTCGTCACTGTCTGGACAGAATGAACTGCTTGAATTATTCGCCCATGGTGGAAAAAGATGTTTTGTCGTTTTGGGACGACGAGCTTTTGGCTGGCAAGGTTCACAAGCTGGGTACCCAGCTTCTGGCTCTCAAATATGGCGGGCAAAATGAGCCGGATATTGTTGAACTGGCGTCTGATCAGTTGCTGATAAAAGTTCTGGAGAAAGATTACTGCCGCAGCGCCAAGCTGGAGCCTGTGTTGGTGGCGGTGCGCAGAAAGGTGTTTTTTGATGCTCTGGTTAAGATGGATTTTCCCGATGATTATGTGCCTCTGGTTCAGGCCATTGCCTGGCAGAATAAGTGGAACGAATACGTTCATGTGGTGGAGTCTGATGAGCTTCAGTTGATTGCTGAGCTGGAAGGCTTGCTGAAAGAACAGGTTGCACAGCAAGGGTTTAAGCCGATTGTTGTTGAGGGGTTGCTGCTGTTGCTTGCTATGTACAAGCCGGTCAGGGATTTTGATAGTTACGAAACCCTGTCGAGCTTGACCGAAGATTTGTGGCCCGAGAGCCTGAATGGCATGTTTTATACGGCAATTCTTGAAGAGAAAAAAGAACGGGCGTGTCTAAAATCCCTATCCAGTGTTGGCAGTATTGCTGATTCCATCTCTCTCAAGGTGAGGGAGCAGTATGAGGAAAACCCCTATCCACGTTGGCGTCAATTGTCTGTTCCGGATGGGCGGGTTGATTACATTATGCGAATGGAGCAGGTGCTCTCTGAGGAGGAGCGGGTCGCAGGCTCTGGCAAGATTAAAGAGGTTCTGGTGGCCGGTTGTGGCACCGGCAAGCATCCTCTGATGTGCGCGCTGCAAACCGATGTCAAGGTGACAGCCATCGATATCTCCAGAAGGAGTCTGGCTTACGCTCAAATGAAGGCAGATGAGTATTCAGTAAACAATCTTCAGCTGCTGCATATGGATTTGATGGAGGTTGGCCTGCTTGGCAAGCAGTTTGATGCCATTGAATGCGCCGGGGTTTTGCATCACATGGAAAATCCCGAGGCGGGTCTGGAGGCTTTGTTGGAGGTAATCAGGCCTGGAGGGACTATCCGGCTGGGGCTCTACAGTGAAACGGCCCGTCGAGGTGTTGTGGCAGTGAGGAATGCCTACATTAACAGTGGCATGTCGCCGGATCTGGAAAATATCCGGAACGTCAGGAAGGCTTTGATGTCTGAAGAGGCCCGACCTGATTGCAGGCTGGTTACAGGCTTTGGTGACTTTTACGCTACCAGCCCTTGCCGGGATTTGTTGTTTCATGCACAGGAACACCGCTACACCATCCCTCAAATTGAGGCTTTACTTAAAAAGTATCAATTGGATTTTTTGGGCATGACACTTGAGAATCCAAACTATAGGGAAAAATTTTATAGCCAGTTTGGGGTGGAAGGAGTTAGAAACTTGGCTAATTGGCAGGATTTTGAGGAAAAAAATCCCGATGTTTTCGCCAATATGTATCAATTTTTCGTGAAAACATCGGGCTAAATTAACCGTAAAGTTTTCCCCAAGTAGGCCGATAACAAGTTGAATGGGGCAAACAGTTTTAGCGGTAATGGATGCTGCATTAATTAAGTGGTGGTCTAAATGGCTTCAATTTCATCAGTAGGTATCGGTTCCGGGGTTTTAACCTCCGAATTGATTGATGACCTGGTCGCGGTAGAGCGTGAATCAGCCGACAAGCGCATCAATGCCGAGCAGGAAAATCTCGATACTCAGGTGTCTGAGCTGGGCAATGTCGCCAGTCAGGCAGAGTCCCTGCGTGCCGCCGCCAATGCCCTGACCCTGACTTCGTCTTTTCAGACCAATACCACCTCCTCGACCAATGACTCAGCTTTAACGGCAACTGCCAGTTCTCTGGCTTCCCCGGGCGTTTACACCATTGAAACCAGCCAGCTGGCTCGTTCACAAACCATTGCCTCTGCCGAGTACGGTGATCTCGACGCCGTTTTGGGAGAAGGTGAGCTGGTGTTCACCTTTGGTGATGTAGATTACGACTCCGGCACACCCAGCTTTTCGTTTACAGCCGATTCTGAGGCCGCTGTCAGAAAGCTCAATATCGACGCCAGTAACCACACCATTACCGGTATTCGCGATGCGGTGAATAACGCGGATATGGGAATCGAAGCCACCATTGTTGATACCGGCAGTGGCTATCGTTTGCTCTTTACCTCAGAAGAAACCGGTGAAAATAACGGTTTTACGGTCTCGGTTAACAACCCATCCAATGGTCTCGACAGCCTGTCTTTCGATGACGACTCAACCACCATGTTACAGACGGTGGATGCCAAGAACGCCGAATTTAAAGTGAATGGTCTGGATATTACCCGTGAATCGAATCTGGTGGCCGGGGTAATTAATGGTCTGACGCTCAACCTCAAGCAGGACAGTGCTGGCCCTGTTACCCTGACAGTAGAGCGGGATACTGCGGCAGTAACCGAGCGGATGCAGACCATGGTAGACGCTTACAATGAACTCAAAACCACCGTGAATGGGTTAACTGCCTTTGACCCCGATACCGGCTTGGGCAGTATTTTTACCGGTGATAATACCATTCGTCGCTTGATTACTTCTTCGCAAAATATTCTGACGTCTGCGGTCAGTTCACTCAATGGTACCGACTTCAGGACCATGTCCGAGGTGGGGATTTCCACCAACGGTGAAACCGGCCTTTTGATATTCGACAGTGGCACGTTTCAGTCAGCCCTGCAGTCCGATGCCGAGTCACTCAGTACCCTGTTTGGCATTGGTGCCACCGCGACAGACTCGCTGATTGATTACGTCAGCAGCTCCAATGATACTCAGGCCGGTGACTACGAAATTGTTATTTCCCGTGTGGCGGAACAGGCTCAGTTGCTTGGCCTGTCGACTTCCGGAGAGCCCTTTGTTATTGATGCAGGCAACGATGGTTTCAAAGTTCAGGTAGACAGCCAATACTCCGATCAGATTACTCTGGCACGCGGTACCTACACGGGTGATGAGTTGGCTGAAGCCATACAGAGTGCCATCAATACCGACGTTAATATTCAGGATGCCGGTAAATCGGTAGAGGTGAATTACAACGCTGCAGAACAGCGGTTTGAACTGACTTCCGGCAGTTACGGTGCCTCTTCCAATTTGGGGTTTGTCAGTACCGATACCACTACCGCGTTAACGTTAGGGCTGCGTGAACCGCAGCAGGGTGGCCATTCAGGCGATACCGTTTCGCTGTTAAAAACCACCGATGATTTTGCCAGTGCGGTGACCATCAACGGCGGCAACGATGATTTTACCCTGAGTGTGGATGGGGTGACCTCCAACAGTATCCAGATTGCCAATGGCAGCTACTCCAGTGGCGATGATCTGGCGCAGGCTATTCAGGCTGCCATTAACGATGACTCGAATTTCAAAGCGGAAGGTTTGACCGCCAATGTCGCTTTTGAGGGCGATTTGGAAACTGGCAAGCTGACCATGAGTTTTGAGAAAAACGGCGATGGTCGGCAGTTGGGTTTTATTGTGTCTGCCGCCGAATCTTCCATGGCCTCCAGCATTGGCCTGTCCGCTGGTTCCGGTGAATTTACAGAGCTGTCCGCCTTATCAGTAACGGATGCGTTGAGCTCAACTCTCAACGATACGGCAGAATTTACCATTGAAGCCAACGGGGTAACGTCTGATACCTTATCGGTGGCTATCAACAGTAATGATGGCAGTGATATTGCGTTGGCTTTACAAACGGCCATTGCCACTGATAGCAACTTTATTGCGGCCAGAAAAGGCGCTGAAACCGGAGCTGGTACGGTGGATATCACCGCTGGCGCCATTGATTTTACTGCGAACCCCCGCGCCTTTGGTGTTGAGTACAATGGGACCCGCTATGATCTGGTGATCGACGCCAATGGGACGGCGGCCTCCGATATCGATGGTGATGGCAATACCGATGCCATCGACGATATTTTGCAAAGCGTACAGGATCAGATTGATGCCACGCCGGGGCTTGCCGGTAATCTGGTGGCCGATCGTTCCGGTACCGGTTTGGTGTTGAAAACCGTGGCTACCGGACCCACTGAAACGCTTAATGTGGTTGCCGATGGTTCGGGCGCCAAAACGGCGCTGGGGGCTACCGCATTAACCGGCACCGAAGATTTTTCGGGAGCCAATACGTCGACGTTTACTCTGAGTATGGCCGGTACCGACTTTGATATCACTCTGGACGCCGATGGCGCAGCAGGGGATACCATATCGGAAGTGCAGGCCTACATTCAGGGGCAGATCGATGCCGCGCTGGATGCCAGCAGTGATTTTGCCGCGGGTGATATTACCGTTGAGCTGGACGGAGCCAACAATCTCTACTTTCAGAGCAACAGCAAAAATGGTGTCATTACTTCCGACACAGTGGGCAGCGGCGCCTCACTGGAAGTAAAAAATATGGTGGATCCGCTCAACCTGTTTGCCGGTGATGCGGTCTACAGTTCCGGTTTTGACGGCAGTGGCGCACTGGACGGTTTTGGCATTGAGGCCGGCTTGGTCCGGGGTGAAGATCTGACTCTGGCCACTGTGACCTATGACGGTTCTACTGAGGGTGGCAGCTTTAAAATTGATTTTGGTAATGACGTAAGCTTTCATGTGAAGAGCCCCAATAACTTTGCCAGTAGCAGTTTGGGGCTTGTAGAAACCACCGACGATGATTTTACTTTCGAGTCTGGTACCAGTGTCGCTGGTACCATCGGTGGCTATGCCGCGTTGGGCAGTGGCCAGCGTTTGGTTGGTGCTACCGGAACTCCCGTTGAAGATCTGCGCATCAATGTTTTGGGTGGCAATCTGGGTAACCGGGGCGAAATTGAGTTTGGTCGAGGGATTGCCGCGCAACTGGAGGATTTCCTCAAGGATTTCCTTGATAGCGACGGCGGTCTGGGGATCAAGCAAAGCGGCCTGCAGGATGAGCTGGCTGAACTGGATGAGGATCGTCAGGCTCTGGATGACCGGATTGAGGCCTTTCAGACTCAGCTGGCCCGACAGTTTGCTTTTAACGACATCTTGGTATCGCAGCTGAACTCAACCCGGGATTACATTGCGCAACAATTTGAAGTGTTGAACGCACTCTACAGTAAGAAAGATTAACCAGGACCTATAGTCATGCCAAACAATCAAGCCCTGCAATACCGTTCTCTGGAATTGGAAACCAAGGTAGCTAACGCTTCCCCCCACGAGCTGATCCAGATGTTGTTTGAAGGCGCTATAGAGCGTTTACTTCAGGCCAAAGCCTGTGCTGAGCGCGGTGATATCTCGGCCAAAGGTGCCTTTCTCAGTAAAGCTCTGGGCATTGTCGGAGGTCTGCGTGAGTCACTCAATATGGAGATGGAGTCGGATATCCCGCAAAATCTCGACCGGCTGTACGAATACATCCAGCTGCGTTTGATTCGCGGCAATCTGGACGAAGACAACAGCGCTTTCAGTGAATGTATCGAGCTGATTAAAACCATCAAATCCGGATGGGAGGGGATTGCGGATCAGGTTTGATAAGTCAGATATGTGTGTATGAGTCATCCTCCACTACCCGTTCTCAATACACCTAACTTATTGAATTGCTTAAAAAATCATCGTGTTGTAGTGGTATTACTCCCGGTCTGTATGGAATCTAGGCAGTATTCAAAAAAACTTCATTTTTTTGAAATTACTGCTTGACCTGAACGGGGGGCATCCATATTATACGCGCCATCACGCACTCGTAGCTCAGCTGGATAGAGTACTCGGCTACGAACCGAGCGGTCGAAGGTTCGAATCCTTCCGAGTGCGCCATATAAGGAAAAGGCTAGCAGGTTAACACCTACTAGCCTTTTTTCGTTTTAAGCAATGATTTAAGCAAAAAACTTTGTCAGATGGTGTTGATTTGCACCCAAAGACTTTTATGATTCCATCCTTCCACATAAGGCCGGATCTACCTCATTAATTAGCTACGGTGCTCACCTTTCTATTGCTCCGTCACGGTAAAGTTTACCTCACCGAGTTTCTCAAATTTAACCCGGTAATCACCAGCCTCTGCGTCAATTGCCTGACCGCAGGTTCCCAGCATCAGCAGTCTCTGATCGGCTGATGGCCACAGGCCTCGTTGCCGGGCTTCATTAACCATCCAGCGAACCCCATCAGCCGGTGTGCCAAAAGAATACTCGTTGCGGGCCGTCGCGATTTCCTGACCGTCGCGATAAACGGTGATGACAATGTCACTCAGTGTTTCCTGCCAGGGAATGGCATTGCCGATGATGTGGCGATCCGCGCCCAGATTGGCGGCCACGACATTGGCGATACTGAAGTCGCTGGGATCTTCGAAGGCCAGATACACCACTTCCACCGTGGGGACCAGATGGGTGGGTTGCCCCTGATCGTCAACCATAACACCTATTTCAAATTCCAGTTGCTGGCCTTTGACTACCGCCACCGCACAACCGCTGGCAAGCTTGCCGCGCTGGTAGAGTGTACCCAGCAAGGGAGCAGAGAGCCCCAATTGCTGTTGCATGGCGGCATTGGTGACGCCGGCCTTCAGGTCTTTCGCGAGATTGTCGTTGATGCTGGCGGTCACCGCTTTTTGCATGCGATAACCGTCTTCCAGAGTATCGCAGCACAGGTCCGGCAGTGGTCGACGTTCGGAAATGGTCTTGCTGATCGCTGCTATGGCGTTGCTCATGGCGTGATTCCCTATTGCGGCCAGATGGTGGTGCGATGCAACAGGCGCTCATGGCCTTCAAAACCGCCGGTGGCGGCGTGCAGTACCGAGCGGTTATCCCACATGATCAGCATGTTTTCCTGCCATTTATGGCGATAGACATTACCTTCGCTGGTTTGCCACTGGTGCAGCTCCATCAGTAATTCAGCCGCATCTTCCTGGCTCATGCCCTCAATGCCCAGGGTATAACCAATGCAGCCATAAATGGCTTTTTGGCCATTCTCGGGGTGGGTCATAACCAGCGGGTGACTCTGAGTCTTGTAGGCTTCGTCGGAGATGATCGGTTTCATTCCGCTTCTGGCGTCTGGGTCCGGGTTGCCATACAGGCCTTCAGGGGAGTAGGCGAGTTTGGCTGAGTGGATGGCAATCAGGTCATCAATTTTTGCTTTCAGTTCATCGGGCATATTTTTGTAGGCCAGATGCTGATTGGCAAACAGAGTGTCGCCGCCTTCGGGGGGAATTTTTACGCCCATCAGGCAGGTGCCGATGGGTGGTTGCTCTTTAAAGCTCCAGTCGGCGTGCCAGGATTCTGCAAAAATCGGAGTGGTCTCATTAGCGTAACGGTGGATGGCGGCGATATAGCGGCGACCCTCAATGGGACGAAAGAAGGGGTCATCGTCGAGATTGCCAAAATACCGGGTAAATGATTCCAGATCATCATCGCTGAGATCCTGATCGGGAAACACCAAAACATGGTGCTCGGACCAGGCCTGTTTGATCTCGGTGATCTGCTCTTCGGACAGCGGTTGGGTCAGGTCAACGCCGCGCACTTCGGCGCCACAGGCCTGCCCTGATGGGGTTACGGTAATGCTCATAGGGTCGTCTCTTGTTTCGGTTTGAGGGTTACAGTGAGTGATTGTTGTTGGTAATCCGCGTTGCGTTTAAGGCATAGTAGGCAACCTGAATCTTCCAATATTGGCATATCACGCCAACTTTGTTGTGGTGCGGAGGGGTAGTTTTGATCATCAGAGTGTCCGGGGCGTTTACGTTGATCCTCAAAGAGTGGCTGGATAAGCAAGCCATCAATGACGTTTCTCTGGTCAATGATCTGGTACAGGCATCCCGGCGTGACAGTCTGCCGGTAGAAGAGTGGAAAGCGCTGCTGGCGCGAGCGGAGGTCTACAGTAACGAGCCTCACTTTGGGCTGGAAATTGGCGGCAGAGCCACTCTGGCCAATGTGGGGGTGCTGGGTTATCTGGTACTCAACTGTGAGACACCGGCCGAGGCTTTGCAAACCTACAGTCGCTGTGAGCAGCGTTTTTACGGCGTGCGCTTCAGTCAGCTGAAGCTTGCTGATGGCTGCTATACCCTGTCCTGGCCGGATCGTCTGGGCGATGCCAATGGCTTGTTTGTCCGGGTTGCTCTGGCCACGCTGGTTTGTTTTTCCCGACAGCGCTTTCCCACCCGGATAAATTTATTAAAGGTGGCTTTAACCGAATCCAGACCGGAGAACGTTGCTCCGTTCGAGGCCTTTTTTGGTTGTCCGGTTGAGTTTGGTTCGGAAAATCCCGGTATCAGCATCGATTATCAACAGGCCTGTCAGACCGAGCAGGGCGACTTGCCGTCGGGTTTGCGCTCCATGCAGATTCAGCAGGCTCAGGCATTCAGTGAAGTGGTGGCCGACAGGACGCCGTTTTTACAGCAGTTGCAGGAGGTGTTGTTGCGACTGATCCCCAGAGCCAGCGCCACGATTGATGAGGTGGCTCGCGCCATGAGTATGTCGCCAAGAACCCTGCAGCGACGTCTGGCGCAATTCAATTTATCCTATCAGTTACTGCTCGATGGGCTGCGGGAGAACCTGGGGGCGCGCTATCTGCAGCAGCAGGGCTTGAGTCTGGTGGAGATTGCTCTGCTGTTAGGCTATTCCGAACAAAGTACTTTTAATCGTGCTTTTAAGCAGTGGACCGGTTTGCCTCCCGGACAATATCGGCGACAGTTGATGGATAGGTAACCGCTTATTTACAGATCCTTTTCCTCTTCTTTATTGTGCCAAATGCGCAAAATTGAAATAACCTCATCTGTAGAAACCAAATATCTTATTGTGTAATTTCCGGCATAGAGGTCGCGAATGTTTTTAGAGGCATCAGCACGTGAAACAGGAAGGCCTATTTGGGGAAAACTCTTCAGTTTTTGTGCGGCTTCCTGAATCTCAATAGCAATTTTGCGTGCACTTAAGGGGTTTTTATCGGCAACAAAATCATGGAGGCGCTGCAAATCCAAAATGGATTGAGGCGAATATTCCAACTTCATACTTTTGGCGAATCCATTACCTGTTCTGTGCCCCAGCTATTTAGCCAGGCATTTACGTCGTCTTCATCAACAGCATTGCCCTTGTTGATGGAATCAATTGCTTCAAGAGTCTGCTCCCAGCGGCTCTCCTCGATAGATTGGCGTGCCAAAAACTCTCTAACAGCCTGATTTATAAGATAACTTTTGCTTCTGTCCATTTTCTTTGAAAGGTGTTCAAGGGGACGTTCTACATCATCAGTCAGGCGGACACTGGTTATACTCATAAACTCATCTCCTTGGAATTGATGTATTACATTGTAATACGGCGTGGCGGTCGGATGCCATTATTATTCAAGGCCCATAATGTCGCTTCTGGCACGCTGGTTTATCTTTCTTGGCAGCGTTTTGCCTCCCGGACAATATCGGCGGCAGTTGACGCAGCGCTAATCGGAGCACCGGATACTGGGCAGGTCTTGCCATTCCGTGGTGTAGGCCGGTGAGGTATAGCGCTGTTTCATATACCATTTTTTGCTGAATCCCTCAGAGGCCAGATGCAAGGTACCTTTCCCATAGCGGCTGTTGACGGAGTCGATCACGTGCATCAGCTGATCTGACATGGCGGGCTGCCAAAAATCCTGCTGCAAATGTTTTTTGTCGATTAAGTCAATCAGGCCGACACCGGCTTTTATGTACTGATAGCCGGGCGCATAAATGTTCCGCACGATTTGTTTGGCGGCGTGAGTGAGGGTGCGGCTGTCATCCGTCGGATACTCGAGCCGAATGGTCATACTGCGACCGGGCTGGCCGATGTCGGAAGTGACCGGTTGCAGAAATACCTGAAGCCCTTGGGCCAGATGGCTCTGGCCTCGAAGTTTTTCCGCTGCACGGCGGGCATAAAGTGACACGGCCTGCAGAATCTGGTCGAGTTGGTTCAGTTTCTGGCCAAACCCGCGCGAGCAGTAAATCTGTTTTTTGGCCGGTGGCAGTTCCTCCAGATCCAGACAGGAAACGCCGTTGAGCTCGGCAATGGTTCTCTCCAGATTGATGCTGGTATGGCGTCCCACTTGTGCGGTATCCGCCGTGGCCAGATCCCAGGCCGAGTAGATGGCCAGTTCCGCCAGACGCTTACTGAGTCTAGATCCGACCCCCCATACCTTGTTGACGGGCAGGCGTCTGAGTACCCATTGCCATTTGTCGGGGGTGTCGAGCAAGCAGACTCCGGTTGCCTGACGGTGTTTCTTGGCGACGTGGTTGGCCAGCTTGGCCAGAGTTTTGGTGGGGGCTATGCCAACCCCCACCGGGATGCGGGTTTGCTTCCAGATCGTTTGCCTGATGCTGTGGCCGTAGTTAATAAGATTGTCTTGCAGCCCCTGCAGATCGAGAAACATTTCATCGATCGAGTACACCTCAAGACGGGGGGAAAAGGTGTTGAGGATCTGCATGACCCGGCTCGATATGTCGCCGTATAGGGGGTAGTTACTGCTGAAAATGGCTACCTGATGGGCACGCAGAATATGTTCAACCTTGAAAAAATTGACCAGATCGCCGATTCCCAATTCTTTGGCCTGCTGTGATCGAGCCACCACAAAGCAGTCGTTATTGCTCAGAACCACCACCGGTTTGCCGCGCAGCTCCGGACGGAATACCTGCTCGCAGCTGGCATAGAAGGAATTACAGTCGACCAGTGCCAGCATAGCTGTTAATGGCGTGGATCACGACGCCCTCAATAATGACATCCAGTTCTTCCGGAATGTCTATGGCGGGGAATTTTGGGTTGCCACTGCGCAGTTTGCGTTGCCCGGTGTCGAGAATTTTGCAGGTGATGTCCCCGTTAATCGCGGCCAGAACGATCGAGCCGTTCTGATACTGTTCGGCGCGATCTACGATCAGCAAACAACCGTCCATAATGCCCAGATCCTGCATGGATTCGCCGTTTACCCGGCAGTAGAAAGTGGCCGCCGGGTGTTGAATCAAATACTCATTCAGGTCGAGTTTGCGCGGCATATAGTCATCGGCCGGGCTCGGGAAGCCTGCGGGTACCCGGGTGCCATAGCAGGGCAGGCTGAGCGCTTCTCTGGCTTCGTGTTCGGAAATTATGGAAATAGCAGTCACAATAAAATACCTGTATATATGTACAGTATTATCCATTTTTATGACTTGTCTATCAAGTGGCTGTGCTGCCGTGGATTTGCCTTAAACCAGCGTCATGGCTGTTGTTGTATCCGGGCATGACCTGAAGGTCTAGACTGATAAAGAGTGGTTTATGCTTTAGGGCGTCATTATGGTCTCACGCAGAAAAACCAGTGATCTGATCTGGCAGGAAGCCCAGCATCAGCAGTTGTTTGACCTGATTGATCAGATTGAAACCTGTGCCGGTGATGGCCGGGTCTTCGCCCGGTTGCAGCAGTACGCCGAGAATCATTTCGCTCTGGAAGAGACCTACATGGAGATACTGGATTACCCTGACAGAGTCGCTCACATTGAGGCCCACAATAAGTTTCGGGTAGAGCTGGACCAGATGGTGGCCAGCCACCGGGATTTTGACGATACCCTCAGAGCCTCATTATCCCTGTTTCTGTCGGAGTGGCTGACGCGTCACATCTATGGTGTCGATAAAAAATTTGAGGCTTTTGTACTGGCATCCAAGGCAAAATAGCCGCGCTATCCTGTATCATGTCGCCCGGCCGATTCAGGAGACCCGAGCATGTACCCCTTGCATTATATTGAGCCCGTTTTCAGACCGCCCAGTGAAGCCCGCTCCCTGATTCTTCAGGTGACCAACGGCTGTTCGTGGAATAAGTGCACCTTTTGCGATATGTACACGGCGGAACAGAAGCGCTTTCGTCCCAAGCCCATTGCGGAGCTGGAAAAGGAGCTCAAAGCGCTGGCCGAGGCGGGCTACCCTGTAAAACGGGTATTTCTGGCTGATGGCGATGCAATGACTTTATCCGTGCGCCGTCTGGAAGAGATTCTGCATCTCATCAATGACTACTTTCCCGATGTGCAACGCATTTCCTCCTATTGTTTGCCTCGCAACCTCAAAAACAAATCCGTAGCAGACTTGCAGGTCCTGCAAAATCTGGGATTGAGCCTGATGTATGTCGGCTGTGAAACCGGCGATGATGAGTTGCTCGAGTTGATTGAGAAAGGTGAAACCTTCCAGAGCTCTCTCGATGCGCTGAGCAAGATCAAGCAGGCGGGCATGAAGAGCTCGGTGATGATTCTTAATGGTCTGGGCGGGCCGGAGCTGAGTGAGCAGCATGCCCGCAATTCGGCGCGGCTGATGAACGCCGCGCAACCGGATTATCTGTCGACGCTGGTGGTTGAGTTTCCCATGGGCAGTGAGCGCTTTGCCGCCCCCTTCAATGGTCGTTGGCGCAAGCTGGAACAGATGGAGTTGTTTCGTGAAATGCAGGTGCTACTGACGGAACTGGAATTGAATAAGACCATCTTTCGCAGTGATCACGCCTCTAATTATCTGGTACTTAAAGGCGTTTTGGGCAAGGACAAGCAAGCACTGCTCGATCAGGTTCAAACTGCCATTGAACGCCCGGGTGTCATCCCTCTGAGGCAGGAATGGCAGCGGGGCTTGTAGGGAATTAACTGCCAAGGGTAGAGCGGATGTGGCCCACGGTAACCCGGTTGTCGGTTAAGTCCGCATAGCATTCATAGATGTCATTGATCTGCTGACTGTCTTTTATGTAAACCCGATACCGGGAAAAGCGTGGCTCGCTGATGGTGGAACGTGAATCCACATAGAGAGCGGCCCTTTGATCAATGGCGCGTCCATCCCTTACTTTTGTCAGACAGTCCTGTTCGGCATCAATAAAGGTGTACTCGTTCATGGTGAGCTGGTTGGCAGCCTTTTTTGTGGTGTGAAAGGGCGTGGTGACCATGGCTTTTGTTGCTGTTGCCGTGGACGGAGTATGGTGGGTTGCGTAGGCATAGATGGCGAAAACGTTAGTGACAAGCGCTGCCATAAATAGGAATCCAAATAACGCTTTTTGCCGCTTCGAAAGGCTCATGTTCGTTCCTGCCATTGATACTCATTGCTACTGGTATCAGGTTATCGGCTAAAAACGCGAATAGTTAAGCTGGCTTAACAATTATCCCGCAGCAGGCGCCACAGATTGCGTCTTTTTTCCCGCAATTTGTTGCCCTGGGGTTCTCTGTAGCCGCCGCGCAGTTTGCGTTGGATATTATCGACTTGTTCCTGCCAGCGACTGCATTTCGGTTTGCCGGTGTAATCGCGCTCGAGTTTTCGGGCGCTGAGTAATCTGGCATTGGGTTTGGTGTTTCTGGGTTTGCTGGGCTTGGCCGCAATATGTTTGGGAGTGGCGACGGTCATGGCCAGTTCATTGCTGGCATAGCGGGCGGCATCACGGCAGGAGATGTTCATATTGATCCGGGCATTTTCACTGCGATCGCGTTTGTACCAACGGCTCCAACGGTCGCAGAGGGTTTGCATTTTACTGTAGACCTCCAGTTTTTGGCTGCGCGAAGGTGATTCTTGCTCACCAGCGGTTGTGACTGATGCCAGCAATAGCATCAGACCGGCAACGCACAAATTTGATAGGGCCTGTGACATGGGCGACCTCGGCGGGATAGTGACATTTGAATCCCGGATTCTGTGGCATTTTGTTCTTCTTGAACCTCAGTCGTTGGTTTAGAATTCAGCCTCCTGTCACAATTTTGGGTTTTCGATGCCTGTCCCCAATCCGCAATGGTCCGTTTATGCCGCTACCGTCAACAGTCTGGTTCAGGTGGCCAATATGTTGGGTTTGCCGACCAAAGATCTGTTGCAGCAAGTGGGTATCGAATCTTCGCAGTTACAGGACCCAGAGAGCCGCATACCCATTACTGGCGTATTTGAATTTTATGATCTGTTGGTGAGGGAATCCGCCAGCGATGATGTTGGTCTTTATACGGGTAGGGTGTTTTACACCAATGGACTCAATCTGCAATTGTATATGGGGACCATCTGTCGTACGTTTCGGGAGTACCTGAATCTGATGCCCAGTCTGTTGCGCTTTGCCGGTGATATCGGTGAGGTCAAGGTGAAGCGGCAGGGTGAGGTGATTTGCCTCAACTGGGTTCCTCTCTCACAAGAGAGCCGCTCACATCGATTTTTGAGCGACATGGTATTGGCCAATTCGGCTTATATTATCGATACCCTGTGCGTTCAGCCAATACGGGTTGAGAAGGCCTGTTTTACCTACCCAAAGCCAGCCGATACAGGTTTGTTAAAGACTCTGTTTGGTGACAATTTGCACTTCGATCAGCCTTTCAGCTGCCTGTACTACGATAGTCAGTCACTTGATTACCCGTTGACCAAAACCGGTTTCGATCTGAATCAGGCGGTAAGCCATCAGGTGCAACATCTCTTTAGGTCCGAGGGCGACGATGGTGACCAGTTCCTGCTTGAGCTGAAGAGTTGCCTGATGAAATTGTTGCCTACCGGTGAGACCGGAATTGATGCGGTGGCAAAAGAGTTGGGAGTGTCCCGCCGCACCCTGCAGCGACGGTTGGGGGAGCGCGACAGCCCGTTTTCCCAGGTTTTACAGACGGTTCGTTCGGAGTTGGCTTTTAATTATCTTGCCGATCAGCATCTGGGTATTACCGACATTGCTTTCCTGTTGGGCTACGGTGATCAAAGCTCTTTTTCCAGTGCTTTTAAAAGCTGGTGCGGCAAGAGCCCCAGTGAGTATCGTCAGGGATAGACAGAGATTCTTCCTTTCTGGGGTCGTCAGAATAACATCAATTCAAATTTGTCATCCCGGGCGACCGCGAGGGATCCCTGTTAGCCGGCACTTATTAACCAACATAGTCATCTCGTCGCTCGCCCAGCACGTGATTGATGCTGCGGTACTTTTCCAGTGCCATCATCAGATTGGTGTGCTAATTGGCCGCCTGACCGGAATTGAGCCAGTGCTCCAGGGCTTCATAGACGTGTTCAAGATGTTTAAAGCGATAGTCGAGATTGAGCAGTGTCTTGGCTACATGCTCCGGGTCTTCTCCGGCTTCCCGCATACGGGCTACTTCAGCCATGGCTTGTTTGTATTCTGCTTCGGTTGGTTTGCTCATAAATCCCTCGGTCATTATTGCTTATACGCCCAGTATAGAATTATTTACAGGGAAGGATTTTTGATCTGATCGTAGTTTGCGTCTTATATCAGCCTAGATATGATCGTGATGCTTAACGTGATTTCTGCCATTGTTTTTAACGTTGTAAACCGCCTTATCGGCTGAATTCAGCAGATCTTCTGACGTGGTGCTGGATTCTTCACACGCGCTGGCAACACCGATACTGAGGGTCAGCCGGATATTGCCGTCCATCGGCATGCCTTCAAATCCGGCACGAATTCGTTCGGCATGATGGATGGCATCTTCTCGGGATAATCCAGGGCAAAGCAGTACAAATTCATCGCCACCCCAGCGAGCCAGGTGGTCGTAGGAGCGGGTTTGTTGCTGCAGATAGTCCGCTACTTTTTTCAGAGCGATGTCACCGGCTACGTGCCCCTCGTTGTCATTGAGTAGTTTGAAATGATCCAGATCGATCATCAGCAGCGACAGTGGCGTTCTTTCACGGTGCTTGCGGCTCAGTTCGGTGTTGAGTGTTTGATCGAAAAAGCGGCGGTTACCCAGTTGTGTCAGGTGGTCCTTCTCAGCGGCCATTTTAAGCTGATTTTGATGGGTGATATCTTTGACAACACAGACACTTCGAATATCGCCATCAATGGTTTTGGCTGCAATGTCTATGCTTAGCTCTATCAGTGATTGATCTTTGCGGACCCCTTGAATCTTGAGTTCGCGTCCTGCCATGGGTCTGGACTGTTCCTTTTGACTGAAGCCAGTTCTAAGGGATCTGTGTTTGTCGCGCAGGTGTTCTTCGATTAGGTCTTCGAGTTGTAACGACTGAATTTCCTCGATGGTGTAGCCAAACATATTGGCTGTGGCTTTGTTCGCCTTGAGTATATTGCCATCAATATCCGTGTAGATGATGGCGTCAGGTGACAAGTCGAAAATGGTGACGAGTTCTTTGCTTGTGGCGTCGAGGCGACGAAAAACACGAATGGTGATAAGGCTGGAAATCAGGATCGTTGGAATCAGCAGACTCGCCAGATAGATACTTTTGATGTTGAGCCCGACAGCCATGTCATCGGCGATCGCCTGCTGTTGTTTGAGCCTTGGCAGAATGTGTGAACGCAATGTATTCAGTGCCTGTTCTGCCGGAGCGTCATCAATTTTAACCTTTTGATCCAGCTCGGTGATTGAAAATTCGTCACTGACAGAGTGAATCAGTTGCAGTTTCTGATGGTAGTCGTTGAGAGTTTTCTCAATAATTGCAATGACTTGATGTTCGTCGTCATTGATGGGGAGCTGTTTGAAGGCGGTGATGGCATTGCTGGTGTGTTGATAGCTAAGCTCGGCTTTTTCGTAGTATTCCTCTGTGCCCCGGATGACATAATTTTTGAAGTGGTGAATAAAGCCGACATAACCAAGGTTGCGCTCAATTTCAGCCAGAGTGGTGGCGCTGGTCAGGTTGCCGGTCGCATTATCATTCCATAAGCGGGTGAGGGACTGCACCCCATTAAATTGAGCATAGATAACGTAAACAATCAGAAGATTGGTTACTAAGGAGAGCGCATAAACCGCATAGACACTTTTTTGTTTGCTTTTCATAATATGAGAAGAGTCTGGCTATGTTTAAGTCTTTAGAGTACTGAGTTTCCTTGGCTGCTGCTATTTGTATGGTGCTGGATTATTTGTGAAATATAAATAAAAAAAGGCAGCGAGTGCTGCCTTTTTTCGAGTTAAGCGTCTAAGAGACGATTAACCACACTTGGAGTCGCCACAGTTCAGACAGGTCATGCAGCCATCCATCAGAATCACGGCTTTGGTGTGACACTTCATGCACAGCTGGGCGGATTCTGGAAAGTCGCCGTCTTTGGCAGTTTCACCTTTCTTCTCCAGGTATTCATCACGCTTTTCGTCGAGGATCTGGCGCTGATGCTCGCTCATATCCTCGCTTTGCAGCAGACCGATGGTCTTCATGTGGGTCTCAATGGCGTAACCCATCTCAGCCACCAGTGATGGCATAAAGCGACCGCCGGGCTTGAAGTAACCGCCTTTTGGATCAAATACGTTCTTCATTTCTTCCACCAGGAAGGTAACGTCGCCACCTTTGCGGAATACCGCGGAGATTACGCGAGTCAGGGCAACTACCCACTGGAAGTAATCCATGTTCTTCGAGTTCAGGAAGATCTCGTAGGGGCGACGCATTTCGTGGTCGGTGTCCGGATTCAATACGATGTCGTTGATGGTGATGTACAGCGCGTGGTCGGACATGGGCGGCTTGATCTTGTAGGTGGAGCCGATCAATACGTCGGGGCGGCCTACATTTTCATGCATGTGCTCAATTTCTTTGGCTGCTGCGGCTTCGGCCTCGGCAGCTTTGGCGGCGTCATCCGCCTCATTTTTAACGGCAAAGCCGGTGATCTTCTTATCGATTTTTACTGACATTGTCTTAGTCTCTTGTTCTGGTGCTCTACGTGTGTGTTCGCAAGTGTTAGCAGGGACAAGCTTTATAGCTTGCCCGGTTTATAACTTACCGTAGTAGCCTTCTTTCAATGCGTCGTAGAGGTTGGCGGCGGTGTGAATCTCACCGTCGTATTCAACTTCCTCATTACCTTTCAGTTCCAGCACGGTGCCGTCGTCCAGGTTGAACTTGTAGGTGGTGTTCTCAAGATCTTCTTCACGTACCAGAACGCCCTGGAAGGCTTCCGGGTTGAAGCGGAAGGTGGTGCAACCCTTGAGACCACTTTCGTGGGCGTAAAGGTAGATGCCTTTAAAGGCGTCGTAGTCGATCTGGGTCGGCACGTTAATGGTTTTGGAAATGGAGGAGTCCACCCATTTCTGTGCCGCGGCCTGTACATCCACGTGCTGCTTCGGTTCCACATCGTCGGTGGTGGTGAAGTAGTCGGGCAGGTTGCCCGGCATGGCGCTTTCGTCCACCAGATGGCGATAGGCCAGCAGCTCGTAAGAGAATACATCCACTTTTTCTTTGGTTTTGCGGCCTTCACGAATCACGTTACGGGCGTAGTGGTGCGCAAAACTTGGCTCGATACCGTTACTGGCGTTGTTGGCCAGAGACAGGGAGATGGTACCGGTCGGGGCAATGGACGAGTGGTGGGTAAAGCGACAGCCCACTTCGGCCAGCTCGGCTACCAGTTCCGGCTCTTCCTCAGCCACTTTCTGCATGTAGCGGCTGTACTTGGCGTGCAATACCTTACCCAGCACCTTGTCGCCGACCTTGATGCCATCGTCGACCATTTCCGGGCGGTGACGCAGCATGCTCGGGGTCACTTCAAATTCCTGATCCATTACCGGTGCGGCGCCTTTTTCCTTGGACAGTTCCAGACCGGTTTTCCAGCCGGTGATGGCCAGCTCGCGGCTGATCTGCTCGGTGAACGCAATGGATGCGGAGCTGCCATAGGGAATACCCAGCAGAGTCATGGTAGAGCCCAGACCCAAAAAGCCCATGCCGTGACGACGCTTGTTGGCGATTTCCGCGCGCTGCTCTGGCAGAGCCAGGCCATTGATCTCCACCACGTTGTCAAGCATACGGGTAAAGATGGATACCACTTCGCGGTACTTGTCCCAGTTGAACTGGGCTTCCGGAGTAAATGGCTTGTCAACGAACAGGGTCAGGTTCACGGAACCCAGCAGGCAGCTGCCATAAGGAGGCAGAGGCTGTTCACCACAGGGGTTGGTGGCGCGGATCTGTTCGCAGAACCAGTTGTTGTTCATCTCGTTAACCTGATCGATCAGGATAAAACCCGGCTCGGCGAAGTCGTAGGTGGAGGACATGATCACATCCCACAGGCGACGGGCCGGAATGGTTTTGTAGATGCGACAGGCACTTAGGCCCTCATCGTTATTGATGTAGCCTTCGGGGTTGGGCACTTCGCGCCAGATCACCTGCTCGGGGTTATCCAGATCCACATCGCAGCTCTCCAGATCTTTCTGGGTCATCGGGAACGACAGCGGCCAATCCTGCTCATTGCGAACCGCATCAATAAATTCGTTGGTGATCAGCAGCGACAGGTTGAACTGGCGCAGACGACCGTCTTCACGCTTGGCGCGGATAAATTCCAGCACGTCCGGGTGGCTGACATCAAAGGTCGCCATCTGGGCACCACGGCGGCCACCGGCAGAGGACACGGTGAAACACATCTTGTCGAAGATATCCATAAACGACAGCGGGCCAGAGGTGTGCGCACCCGCACCGGATACGTAAGCGCCTTTGGGACGTAGGGTGGAGAATTCGTAACCGATACCACAACCTGCTTTCAGAGTCAGGCCAGCTTCCACGTTCTTTTCCAGAATGCCTTTCATGGAATCCGGAATGGTGCCTGATACGGTGCAATTAATGGTGGAGGTCGCAGGCTTGTGCGCTTCGGCACCGGCGTTGGAAATAATACGGCCTGCGGGAATGGCGCCGTTTTCCAGAGCCCACTGAAATTTTTCAAACCAGAGATTCTGGTTCTTCTTGCCCTTTTCTACGGAAGCCAGAGCTTTGGCCACTCGAGAGTAGGTAGCTGCCAGGGTCTCGTCAACGGGATTGTTGCGCTTGTCCTTAAGGCGGTATTTTTTATCCCAGATATCCATGGAGGCATCCTGGAAAGCGATTTTTGTTCTTGTTGTTGCTTCGGGTGCGGCGAGATCCTGACTCATTTTAACTCCCAGAGAATATTGTCTTTGTTATGTGGTGGATGTGCGTGGTGGCTAGTACGGGTGAGATAATAATACCTATATCTAGTGTTAGGCTAGACCTTGACACACCATATATGGCGTTTTTTTTGATTTTTTTTCTATATTTTGGGGTTGACAGATTGGCCCCTTGATTATCAAAAAAACACACTGGCGATATTTAAAGGGCTGCGGGGATAGTGGCGACTCGCATAGATTTTATGAATGGGGTTGGTGCTTGGGGCAGGTTTGGTGAATGTTGAAAAACGGGTCAGTCGTGCTTGATGGGGCTGCCCAGTACATCGACGGCGCCGGCCTTAAAAATCAGGCGAACCGGTTTGCCTGATTCCAGAGACAGGCGCTGCAGGGAAAAATCGGTGATGTGTGCTTCGATGATCTGATCGTCAATCTGGCAGTGAACCCGGGCGCCATAATCGTCTTTGTCGATGTGGCAGATGGTGGCCGACAGGTCGTTGGCAAAACTGCTGCCCTGTTGAGCATCCAGGCTCAGCCCCACGTCATCGGCGGATATGGCCAGGCGCACAAGGCTGCCGATGGCATAGTTGTGCTGACCGGAGACCAGCAGCTGCTGCGTACCCATCCGGAATCGACTGAGTTGATACTGTGGTTCATAGCCGAGAAATTCCGCGCTAAGCAGCACGTCGTGGCAGCGATTGCCCTGATATTGTCGCAGACCTTGCTGAACCGAATGCTGGCCAAGAGAGCCGTCGGACTTCAATTCCCAGATTCGGTCGGACAGGCTGGCAATGTCGCGAACCTGATGTGACACCAACAGGGCCTGCGCGGACATCTGCTGTAAGGCACTGGCTATAACAGGAAACAGTTGTCGCTTGCTGCGATTATCCAGCGCGGTAAAGGGCTCGTCCAACAGCAGCAGCTGGGGCGAGCGCAACAGCCCCAGCAACAGGGCGACTCGTTGTTTCTGGCCACCGCTGAGCTGATGAGGCTTGTGCCTGAGCAGATCGGTGACACCCATGGCGTCAATTAATGTTGTTTGATCAATAGGACAGGCGCGATGGTGGGTATTGCTGATGTGCTGCTGAACCGTCCAGTGGGGAATCAGTTGGGTGTGCTGCTGCACCAGCGTCACGGGTCGTTTATGGGTGGCCGTGTTGTGCTGCTCTATGCCGTTGAGCTCAATGGTGCCAGTGTGATGATTCAATCCACACAGGCTTCTCAGCAGAGTGGTTTTGCCACTGCCGGAAGGGCCCAGCAAACCAGTGATCAGGCAGTCGGTCTGGGCTCTGGCCCTGAGCCGGCAGGGTGTGCTGATGTCGATATCAATTTCAAGCATGGCGCTTGCCCAACCATTGGGAAAATATCACGACCAGCAGGGATAGGCCGAGCATGGTCAACGCCAACTGATTGGCTTGCTGATACTGCAGGGTTTCCACATGTTCGAACAGGGCCACCGACAGCACCTGGGTTTCTCCGGGAATATTGCCGCCAATCATCAGGATGACGCCGAATTCGCCCATGGTATGAGCAAAGGTCAGGGAGGCCGCGCTGAGCAGTGCGGGGCTGATGTTGGGTAGCAGTACCCGGAAGAACGTTTGTGTCGGGTTCATGCCCAATAAGGCCGAGGTTTCCATCAAACCGCGGCCCTGTTGTTCAAAGGCCGCCTGCAATGGCCGCAGGGCAAACGGCAAGCTGTAAATTAAAGACGCGATAAAGATGCCGGCAAAACTGAAGGCCAGTTGCTGGTCGAACAGAAAGTGAAAACTCTGGCCCAGAAACTGATCCGGGGCAAACGCCACCAACAGATAATAGCCAAGCACCGTCGGAGGCAATACCAGTGGTAAGGTGGTGAGTGCCTCGGCTAACAGCTTCCAGCGCGATTGCCAGTGAGCCAGAAAAAAGCTGAGCGGCAGGCTGAGTGCAATCAGCACCAGGGTAACACCGGTGGCCAGTTTCAGGGTCAGGCCCAGAGCGAGCAGGTCGGTTTCACTCATAATGGCTGTTGAGCCTCCTTGAGCGCGGGCTTTTCGGGCAACAGATAACCGTGAGCTTTGATGATGGTTCGGGCATCCGGGCTGCTGAGATAAGCAAACAACTGGGTTGCCTGTGGCTGGTCTTTGGCTTTGCGGGTCAACACCATCTGCTGGATTAGGGGTTGATGCCACTCGGAGGGCACTTCTAACACGGCGCTTGTGCTGGCCGGAATCAGACTGCGGCTGGTAAAGCCGGCCGGCACATTGCCACTGCTGATAAATTGATGGGTTTGAGCAATGCTGGTGCCGGTGATCAATTGCCAGGATTTGTTCGGTGCCAGCCGGTTAAGTACCTCTCGAGCGGCCTGGCCATAAGGTGCCGTTTTAGGATTGGCTATGGCCAGTGGCGATTGCAGGCTGGTCAGTTCGTCGAGAGACTCAAGCTTCAGGCCCGGTTGCCAGAATACCAGCTGGCCGATGGCGTAGGTTTGCCGCGAGTCGGTCAGGACCAACTGTTCGCGTTCCAGTTGTTGTGGAAAAAAGCGGTCGGCTGAGAGAAACAGTTGATGAGGCGAGCCAAATTTGATCTGACGGTAAAGGCTGCCGGAGGAGCCGGAGGAAATCAAAATGTTGGCCTCGGGGGCGTGACGCGCCTTATAGTCAGCAACCAATTGCTTGAGGGGCACAAAAAAATTGGCCGCACAGGCAATATAGATGGGGGGCATCTTTGAGTTGTGATCCTCCTGAGCCGAATGGCCAGTGACGCTCAGTAACAGGCCCCACAATGCGGCAAGAATTACCAGCGCTTGGCGGCTTGCTGATCTTTTTCCTGGGCTTCGACCCATCGTTGCGTTCCTGCGGTTGTGGTTTCTTTTTTCCAGAAAGGAGCCCGGGTTTTCAGATAATCCATTAAAAATTGGGCCGATTCAAAAGCGGCTTCGCGGTGCGGGCTGGTGACGCCCACCAGAACGATCTGATCACTCAGCTCCAGCTTGCCGACGCGGTGAATAATACAAAGATTGTTGATTTGCCAGCGCTGCCGGGCCTGATCGGCAATGTCCCTGAGGGCCTTCTCGGTCATGGCCGGGTAGTGTTCCAGTTCCAGAGTGGTGACCTGCTGCTCCTGATTGAACTCGCGCACGCGACCGACGAACAGGGCAACGCCGCCGTCCTGAGTGTTGTCTTCCACTAATGCTTGGTACTCGGTTCCGAGATCAAAGTCTTCGGTTTGTACGGCTATGTGTGTGTTATTCATGATTTTACTTCGAGATCCTTCACTGCGTGTCAGGATGACATTGTTAGAGTTTGTCATTCTGACAGGTTTTTGCTCCTGCAAAACCTGCATACATTCCGTCCATGGAAATAGCGACCAGTGGGAGCAACAATCTAACCTCCGGTCACAGGTGGAAAGAAGGCCACTTCATCTCCGGGCGTTACCAGATCCTTAAAATCGGCCAGTGTCTGGTTGACCGAACACAGTAGCAGGCTGTGCTTGAAAATGGCCTGCCATTGAGGATTTTCGGCGACGATGCGGTCGCGCAGTTCCGTGACCGAGCAGGGGCGTTGCAGATCCAGTTCGATGCTGTCGCAGCCAAGATCTTCGCGGAGTTGGGCGAAAAACAGTATTTGGGTCATGCTTGTTCCTCGTCGCGTTGATAGTGTCCGCGCCTGCCGCCGGATTTCTCCAGCAGATGGACTTCACCGATTTCCATGGTCAGTTCGGCGGCCTTGCACATGTCGTAGATGGTCAGCGCAGCAACGGACGCTGCGGTCAGCGCTTCCATTTCAACACCGGTTTGCCCTTTGAGCTTACAGTAAGACGTAATGTCGATACTGCTCAAACTTTCGTTCAGCTCAAAATCAACAGCGACCTTGCTCAGCATCAGTGGATGGCACAGGGGAATCAGATTGGAGCATTGTTTGGCGGCCTGAATTCCGGCGATGCGAGCCGTAGCCAGTACGTCGCCTTTTTTCAGGCCGTTATTTTTCACCAGCTCCAGTGTGGATGGCTGCATACGAATGCGGGCAAAGGCACGTGCTTCGCGAGCGGTTTCGTCTTTATCAGAAACATCCACCATGCTGGCGGCACCGTGTTGATCAATATGAGTCAGTGACATGGCAGGGCTCTCTTGTTCAGTCGCGTCCGAAGCACAGTTCGACGTCGATGTTTTTGAGTTGTGGGACAAAGTTGCACGGCGCGTGTCGAGCATCAATCTGGCTCTCGATGATTTCCCAGGCGTCTTTACAGGCGCCGGTGCTGCCGGGCATACAAAAGATCAAAGTGCCGTTGCTGAGACCCGCCAGCGCCCGCGACTGAATGGTGGAGGTGCCAATTTTTTTCATGGATTCTGCACGGAACACTTCACCAAAGCCTTCGACGATTTTATCCAGCAGCGGGGTGACGGCTTCCGGGGTACTGTCGCGCCCGGTGAATCCTGTGCCGCCGGTAACCAACACTACCTGCGTGGTGTCGCTGGCAATCCAGCGGGAGATGTGAGCACGGATCTGATAGATGTCGTCTTTGATGATCACCTTGTCGTTGATGGTGTGGCCGGCATCGGTCAGCAGTCTGACCAGAGTTTGCCCTGAGGTGTCGGTGGATTCATCGCGGGTGTCGGAAACGGTCAGTACCGCAACCTGTAGGGGAATCAATTGTTTGGCTACGTGGCCGCCCATGGAAAACCTCGTTGTTTATTCAGTCGTTGAAGGGGTGTGAGAAGGATTGACCGCGGCCTGCCATTCGGCCGGGGTGTTGGTGTTTTGCAACTGTTCCATCTGACTGCTGGTTATGGCGTTGGCGCCAATAGCCTTCAGGAAGGGTTTGACTCGCAGTTGATCGCTGTCGAGCCGCTGTTCCAATTGCGTGACCAGTTCTGCTGAGTTGTGGATCAGGCAGGGAAACAGACTGTCTTGATAAAAGCAGGAATGGGGCTGCTGCATTAATTGCTGTAACAGGGGAACACCCAGCTGGGGCATGTCCACCGGCAGAATCAGAAAGGCCTTGGCTTGGGGGTGTGCTTTGACGACGGCGTGAATCCCGCCAAGAGGGCCCTGATTGGTGTACTGGTCGGCGATGGTGTGTGAGATATCCGGGGTGTTGCGGCTGATCACCACGGCATCACAACCGGCTTGCAGCAGCCATTCCCGGCTGCGATCCATCTGGTTCCTGCCATTGACGCACAGCAGGGCTTTGTCTGTGCCCATGCGCGATGACTGGCCGCCCGCAAGAACGACGCCAAGGGTATTCAGCTGGCTCAAGTTCAGCCCCCAAGCATCGCCAGATTGCGCGTCAAACCGGTTTCCTGATCGTGCAGCAGGTGGCTTTCCTTTTTTCCAGCCACCGCTTGGTGCAGGTACGCCGCCAGCTGGTCGCTGTCCCGTTGGCCCAGTAATGGCCGCAGATCAATATTGCTGTCGCCAAACAGGCACAGGTGCAGTTTGCCGTTGGAGGCGACTCTTAAGCGATTACAGCTGGCACAGAAGTTTTTGCTGTAGGGCATGATCAGACCAATGCGCCCCTGATGATCCGGGTGAGTAAATTCTTTGGCGGGGCCGGCGTCGGCGTCTCGCATCACGGGCTGCCACCCCTGTGCAATGAGTTGCTCCTGAATCACTTCGCCACTGACGTGCTGGGCATTGAAAAATTGCTGGTTGTCGCCGGTCTGCATGACTTCAATAAAGCGCAGGCTGATGGGGGTGTCTCTGACGAAATCCAGAAACGCCTGAAGTTCGCCCAGGTTGTACTCTTTCATCAGAACCGCATTGATCTTGATGTTGGTAAACCCGCGTTCAAACGCCATGGCCATGGCCTGTTTGATTTCATCGAGTTTGTCGTGACCGGTGATCAGCTGGAAGGTTTCCGGGCGCAGGCTGTCCATGCTGATGTTGAGGGCATCGAGGCCACAGTCGAGCAGTTCGTCAATTTGTTTGGTGAGTTTGTAACCGTTGGTGGTCAACGCCACCTTTTCAATACCCGGCGTCTGTTTACAGATGCGAATGATCTCGGGCAGATCCTTGCGCAGGGTGGGCTCGCCCCCGGTAATACGAATCTTGCGGGTACCGGCCTTGGCAAAGGCGGCTGCGACGGTACGGATTTCATCCAGACTCAGGTGCGCCTTGTCGCCCTCATGGCAATAGCCATCGGGCAGACAGTAGTTACAGCGGAAGTTGCAGACATCGGTGATGGATAGACGTAAATAGGTAAAACGTCGTTTGTAACTGTCCGTCAGAGTGGTGGACTCAGTAGTATCAAACAGCTCAAGGCCATTATGACTGTCAGACTGCTCTGGGCGGTCCTCCAGCGTATAGCTTTCGATCAACATTGTATTTGCCTTTCCAAATGCGGGAGGCCGCCCGGTTTCCCGGATCAACCCTGGCGATCTGTTTGCTCTGAGAGCTTTAGCTGCCTGAGCATCAATCACGGCCAGTAAATCCTATTCCCTGTTGGCAGGAACTTAGATTTAAAGGCTTCGGCGTTAATAGTGCTTTTTATTATGTACCAAGCCCGGTTTTCCCGCTATCGCTTTATCGTTAATATTATTGGATTAATTCGTACAGATAATTTTGGCTGATTCGTAATAATGAGTTGGTAAATTTGCACCGGGTAACTTCTATGACTCATTTAACGGACGATCAATTACAGCGTTTCAGTCGTCATCTGTTGCTGCCGAACATGGATGAAGCAGCGCAACTTCGCATCCATCACGCCTCGGTACTGGTTGTGGGGGCCGGCGGTCTGGGATGCGGGGCAGCCCCTTATCTGGCGGCTGCCGGGGTGGGCCAGATCACTCTGGTGGATGGTGATCAGGTCGAGTTGAGTAACTTGCATCGTCAGGTGCTGCACACCGATACCAGTCTGGGGCAGGAAAAGGTGGCTTCGGCAGCGCAGCGTTTGAAGCCTTTGAACCCGGAGCTGAATCTCGATTTGGTGCCGGAGTTTTTCAGTGAATCCCATGTTGAGTTGATTAAGCGTGCCGATGTGGTGCTCGATTGCAGCGACAATCTGGATACCCGCAATCTGTTAAATCGTCTCTGTTATCAAAGCTCTACGCCGCTGGTGTCCGGTGCGGCCATTCGTTTTGAGGGACAGTTGATAACGCTGGATATGCAAGACGGCAGTGCCTGTTACCAGTGCTTCAGTCATATGATCGGTGGCGATCAACTCAGCTGCTCACAAGCAGGTGTGTTCAGCCCAGTCGTCGGCGTGGTGGGAGCATTGCAGGCGGCAGAAGCCCTGAAGTTGCTTGCAGGTATTGGTGAACCCTGCCACAACAAATTATGTCTGGTGGATATTCTGAGAATGGATTTTAAGCAGATAGGCGTGCGCAAGCGGCCGGAATGTCAGGTGTGTGGCGCCTGAACAATCTTCTAGTGATAAGCCGAAGCCAGACCGCAAGCCATGTGGATGGTTTTCAGTGCTTTGGAGCTCTCGATCAGACTGACGGGTTTGCTGTCATCATCGGTAATCCCCATGGCGGTCAATTCGAAGTGAAAACTGGGCTCAATCCCTTTGTCTTCTAAGCAGCGTTTGATGCAGTGGTGGGAACAGCCGTCGATGGCAATAATGTCGCGCCCTGATCTGGCCTTGTCTATCATGTGTTTAACGTTACCGCCAACCCCGGCAACACAGGACATCTCCGCGGCACCGGAAGTATTCATGCTCAGCGCCATATCGTTGGCAGTCTGTGCCACGTTGGAACAGCCGGAACAGGCATAGACAAGAGGTTTCTCGTCCTTTTCTGTAGTCATAATTATACCCATATGGAAACGAGGTCTATTGTTCCGGATTGGGTAAAATTAATTGTTGATGTGGATCAGATTTTATACAGCTGCTCAGCCTGTGAGGGGTGTTTATTGCTCTAGCAGGTTTGATATTGCTCAGTCGTTGTTTTTCTTCCGTCGGCTTCAAGAAGTAAAGCCAATGGCCGACATCTACGGCAGGGAGAATGTTTAGTTTCAGGAGGTCCACTCAATGCAAATGTTTTTTGCCAAACTGGCGGATACGGTCTTAAGAGCCGTTGGTTGTAAAACCCTCAACAGTCAGTTTCTACTTTCCTATGCTTTGATTTTTGTGTTGGCGGCGGCTTCGGCGGTGATGCTTTATATGAGTATGGCCATCGACCCTCAGACCATCAATGTGGCAGGGCGGCAGCGGATGCTAAGCCAGAAAATGGCCAAAGAAGTGATGCTGGTGGGTGCCGGTGTTGAGCAGGAAGCGGTGTTGCGCAAGACCATGGCACTGTTTGAAACCTCTCACGACAAAATCATTTTGGGTGATCCGCAGCAGGGTATGAATCCGATAACAGATCAGGCCATTCTGAAGCAGATGGATGTTGTTGGGCGCCTGTGGGTAGATTACAAGCGCCTGTTGGAGAGTTACCTGAAGGATCAGAGCGCAGCCAATACCCAGGAGCTTAAGCGTACCTCCCCGGTTATTCTCAAGGAAATGAACAAAGCCGTAGGCATGCTGACACGGGCATCCAGTGAAACCACCAGCAAATTATTGACCGGGGCGTTTATCTGTATTCTTGGCATTCTGTTTCTGGTGCTGATGGGCAGGGCTTTTGGTATGGCCATGCTGATGGAAAATATTGGCCGGTTGCAGCGCCGCTTGGCTGAAGTGGGTGATGGCGATTTTACCCATCGATTCAACATCACTCATACCGATAATGAGGTCGGTAAGATGTATTCGTCATTCAATGATATGTCGGATCACATCAGCCAGTTGGCTGGCAGTGTGCTGTCTTCAGTCAACAGCACCAAGCAACATGTCAGATCGGTGGTGGAGGCCACTGAGGAAACCGATGCCGGGGTGAATCGCCAGTATACCGAGATTGATCAGGTTGCTTCTGCCATGACCGAGATGGCGGCCACCGTAAATGAAGTGGCGTCGAATTCGGCGGAGGCGGCGGAAGCAGCTAAAGCGGCAGATACGCTGGCCAAGGCCAGCGATGAAACGGTGAGTCGGGCGGTGTCGCAAATTAACGCCATGTCGGGCAATTTGCATCGAACCTCCGATGTATTGACCAGTTTGCAGCAGGAAACCAGTCAGGTCGGCAGTGTGTTGGAAGTCATTACCGGTGTTGCCGAGCAAACCAATCTGCTGGCACTCAATGCCGCTATTGAGGCTGCCAGAGCCGGCGAGCATGGTCGCGGTTTTGCGGTGGTTGCCGATGAGGTAAGAACCCTGGCCCAGCGTACCCAGGATTCAACTCAGGAAATTTCCAATATCATTGAGCGCCTGCAGTCCCAGGCTCTGGAAGCGGTTACGGCAATGGAAAACACTTCGCAGGAGGCCGAACAAAGCGTGGCGTTGGCCGGAGAGGCCAAGACTGCATTGGCCAACATTCTGTCAGCGGTGGATACCATCTCGCAAATGAACATACTGATTGCCACCGCTGCAGAGGAGCAAAGCCAGGTGGCTGTGGATATCGATCAGCGAGTGGTCAATATATCCAGTGTCTCCAGTGAAACCCGGGATGATGCTGCCAAGGTGGTTGCGGCTACATCCAGCATTAATGATGAGGTGGAGTCACTGACCGAGCTGGTGGCGCAGTTTAAAGTTTTAAAATAACGACTTTTGGGATTGGCTGGTGCGGGGTTACACCAGCCAGCGGTCAAAGGGTTGAACGTTAATCGTGTCGCCCTGGCGGTGATTGCCTTGTTCCCTTTCCAGTATCAGATAGCAATCGGCTTTACTGATCGAAGACAGGATCCCGGAACCTTGCTGGCCTGTTGTTGCCACGTGCAGCTGTCCTTCTTCGTTGGGCGTCAGATTGCCGCGTTGGAAATCCAGCCTGCCGGGTGATTTGCGAATGTCGGCGCTGGCGATTGCCTGAATACTCAGAGGCTCGCTAACCCTTTCGCCGGCAAGCTTTTGCAAGACAGGCAGCGCCAATTGGTGAAAGGTGACAGTGGCAGAGACCGGGTTGCCCGGCAGACCAAAAAAGTAACTGCCATCGGTGGCAATATTGCCGATGGTGCCGAAAGCAAAGGGTTTGCCCGGTTTGATGGCAACTTTCCAGAAACCTACCGAGCCCAGCTTGTCGAGAATGTCTTTGGTGTAATCGGCCTCACCGACGGATACCCCACCGGAAGACACTACCGCGTCGCACTGTTGGGCGGCATCGATAAAGGCTTTTTCAAGCGCTTGGGGATTGTCTTCAATAATGCCGAAGTCGACAATGTCAGCACCCAATCTTTGCAGTATGGCCATGACAACAAACCGATTGCTTTCATAGATGCAGCCCGGATCGAGTGGCTGGCCTGGTCTACGCAATTCATCTCCGGTAGAAAAAATGCCGACTTTGACAGCGCGAAATACGGTGACTTGGGCTATGCCTACGGAAGCCAACAGGCCAATATCGGCCGGTGACAAACGCTTACCTTTGGCAAGAATTCGATGGCCGGTGTCGATGTCTTCGCCGGCGCGACGGATGTTACTGCCGGGACGGATATCGCCGCTGAAAATAATCTGGTCGCCAATTTCGGTATCACCCTGAGCGTTGGTGTTCTCCTGCATGATGACCGTGTCGGCATCGTCCGGCAATTTGGCTCCGGTCATGATGCGAACGCACTGGCCTGGATTTATGCGACCTTCGTAGGGGGTGCCTGCAAAGGATTTACCGATCAGTGTCAGGGTATCGTGGTTTTGCAGATCTTTCGCACGAACGGCGTAACCGTCCATGGCCGAGTTATCGTAGCCGGGCACCTGTATCGGGCTGAGAATGTCTTGTGCCAGAATGCGATCCAGAGCGCTGCCAATGGGTACCTCGACAGTGTCTTTAATCGGAGTGATGGCGTTGGCCAGATGGGCTCTGGCCTCCTCGAAGGGCATCATGGTGCCGGTGTTACAAAAGTCCATAATGATTGTATTTAGCTGGTGGTGGTTGCAGTAATGTTGCTGTAAAAAGTTGTCCGGGCAGCACTTGATTGGCTGCAATGGAATAAAACCGTTATACGCTGTATTGCGTATCAATACCATTAGGTATTGATGTGGTTTTCGATGTCGTAATGGAAGTGTTTTGATTAAAGAAGCGGCACTTTATGACTGGTTTTTACCTTGGAGTTTTATAAAAAGCCTGTTAGCATTTTACTATCTTCTGCTTTAAATGTGTCCGGATGCTTTACTGGCAAACCCCTTTGGTTGCCGACTTGCTTATGAATCAAGCATTTTTATGCTCAGAGTGGTTTATCCGATTGAGCCCAAGAATAAATTTATCGGCTTCTGACATGACATGAAAAAAGATGGATCTTATTCACTGGTATTTTTTGAGTAATCGTATATTTTTTAATTAATACTGTGTTTTTGTTTTACCACCCTTGATTAAGCCCGTTTTATGCGGTCTTTCATTCGGTTATTTCAATATCTATTTACAGGTTCTTTTGGAATTTTTTTGTTTGGAACAGTGTTGATAGTTAGTGCATTCATGCGGTTTGTTTGAATGTGTATGTTTCTTCTGCAGTGAGGAATTGATTTGCAAACTACGGTTAAAAAATGGTTCAAAGATAAAAACTACGGTTTTCTATCGAATGGCAATGGTCCGGATATTATGGTTCGCAAGGCCAATTTGGAGAATTGCCAATACCTCAAGCCCGGTGTCACAGTGGAATTTGAATGCCATGCTGATGACAAGGGTTTGGTTGCCAAAAAAGTTAAGTTGATGCCGAAAAATCGTGGTCAGGGCGGTAACCGCGGCAACAACTACGGCAACCGTCAGCCAAACGATAATCGCAACCTGTTTGGGGTTATGACCTGATCTGTTTTTTTCAGATCATTGTCCTAATAGTTCGATCGGTAAGTAATTGCCGGTGAGACACCCTGAACCTAAGTGTGCCTCACCGTATTGAACTCTTTCGTTTTTGCTTCAATAGAGTTGTGGGCGAACGGCTTATAATACTCAGTCGTTGCGCTGATGGCTTTCAATACTCAGCTGTTACGCTGATGGCTCTCGTACTATTGTCAGTCTTGCTGGCGGGTGCTGCGAATTTTTTCCAGGTTTTTAACCCCGCGCCTGGCCATAAGCCCGAATGCCTTGAAGCCCAGCTCGGGATTTAACCCCAGCAGGCGTACCAGCGCCCCTTTTAGTTTGGGTATCGCCACTTCCATTGGCTGCTTATCCCACACCTCACCCAGTATCACGCTGGCCACTTCTTCCGTGGTTAGTGGGCGATTGCCGCTGAATACCATTCTTGAGTGATCGCCAAAACCTACCTGATGATCCATCATCGGCGTGGCAATCAAATCGGGGCATACACAGGTCACCTTGATGGCCTGTCCCGAGCTGCGTAAATCCATGGCCAGGCCGTTGGAAAAACTGCGAATCGCTGCTTTGGATGTGGTGTAACCGACCACTCCGGGTACCGGTCCAAAGCCGGCGTAGGAGGCGATATTGATGATGTGCCCCTGATTCCGTTCTTGAAAGTGAGGCAGCAGGGTGTCGCAGCCATTGATGCTGCCCATGACGTTGACATCCAGTTGCAACCCCACTTCTTTGGCCGGGTTTTCATAGCTGTAGCCGGGGCGAATAATACCGGCGACATTAAGCAGATGGGAAAACCGGGTTCCCTGATCGCTGTAGGTTTTATAGACGCGCTGCCATTCTCCCAGATCGGTGATGTTGAATGCCTCCAGACTGACCTTCTGCAGGTCCCAGCCATCGATTCGGGCGGCGTCTTGCAGTGCCTCTGGTGATAAATCACAGGCCAGTACCCGTTGGCCTTTTTGCAGCAATTGACCGGTCAGGTAGCGACCCAGACCACTGGCACTACCGGTTATCCATACCCAGTCCTGCTCGATGGTGCTCGAAGGTGTTTTATAGTGAGCGGCCAGTTCTTGCATCGCCTGTTCAAAGGAAGTGACGGGTTGATAGCCCAGTTCTGTGGTGGCTTTTTCAATCGAAAATTGATTGGGACCGCCCATCAATCGATAAGATTGCCGGGTAATGGCGGGGCGCTCTTGTTGCTGACGCCACCGGGCCACGGATTCCAGAATCGGCGCCATGGCTTTGGCAAGGCTGTTGGGTATCGATTTCGGGGCAGGGGTGGCCGCCACCTGTGCCAGTCGTTGCAGGTAGGTTTTCCAGGTGACGCCAAAACCGTCTGCGGCATTGTAGATTTCACCGGTCTGATTGGGCGTTTGAGCTGCTGCCAGCATCAGGGCCACCAGATTGTTGACGTGGCACAGTCCGGCGTCCCATTCACCGCTGCCGAGCAGGCAGGGTTTGTTCTGGCGCATCATGTCGGCCATCATCTGAACCCAGGGGCCGCTGCCCACACCATAGACATTACCGGGGCGAACGATGGTGGCTTTCAGGCCGCTTTCTCGGACAGCTTCCAGTGTGACGCGCTCTTGCTCCTGCTTGCAGAATTCATAAGGCGAATGAGCTTTGCCTACAGGTGTTGTTTCGCTGATGACCCCTTGGGCAAGGGCCGAAGCATAGGCGCAGACGCTGGTGGTGACGATAAAGGTGGCGTCGTTTTTCAATGCCACTGCTATGGCCTGCTCGGTACCAGAGACGGTTATGTCCACATGCTCCTGCATGGCTCCCCAGTCGCTGACAATGGCCGCCAGATGAAAGATCGTATCGATCGGACCTATGGCCTCAGCTAGGGTGCTGAGCTCACGAATATCACCTGTGACGATTTTGACCTGTTCTCCCCACTCCTCGGGCACTGCTTCCGCAGGTAGCATGAGGGCAATGACGGAAGCTTCTTGTAAGAGGAGCTCTCGAACGAGATGCCGGCCAATAAAGCCGCCAGCACCGGTAACCAGGACGGTATTGGATTCAGACATTTTGGGGTTCCCTTTATTGTTATAAAAGAAGTGGGGATAGAAACATTCATCTCATAGTGTCGGATTAAGCCTGCGGATTATTCACCCACAACAATGACTTTACTGCAATCAAGCCCCTGAGCTTCACACAGAGCGCGATATATTTTGAGAATCGTTTGGGCATCAATGATACTGGTGACATTGCCCTCTGCGTCGACATTGACGTTACTGCCAAAGATGGCAAACCAAACCACGGCGTCTTCCTGAGCGTCGTCGGCCACCGTCAGGGTGTGGTGGGAGTGGGCCGGCTCAAACAAATAGGCACCGGCTTTGTTCACCTTGTCCGGGTATTCTTTGTAGAACCATTCACCAGACTGGGTCACCGCAAATACCGGACCTGTATGGTAGTGGGTATCGATACCGAAGCCCGGCTTGAAACGGTTGCGAACAACCCAGAGGTTCTGATTGAGATCAACGTGCAGCAATTGCAGGGTGGATCCGTCGGGCAATTCTACGTGAGGCAGATCTTCGTCCTGCAGCAAAATGGCTTCTTTGGTGTGTTCTTTGGATACGACAGGGCCATCCATCAGGGACATCAGCATCTGCATGGCGGGGGTGTTGGTGTCAGTCATTTTGGGCTCCTTACTCTGGATTGATGTTGCTGGTCATCGGGCCAGACCAGCAGGCTTTCTTTGAAGTACGAAATCAGTGTAGAAAATATCGATGGGGAGCTCTTGATTATTTACGACATTAAGTTGATTATTTACGACAATTGGCGGCTGGTTGTTCGGGGTGTTTGAGTTATGTATCTGGTTCGAAGTGGGGCCATTGAGGGCTTTGCCTCATTGGTTGGTCAGTATCAGCAAAACCCCAGTGCGCTGCTGGCGGAAGTCGGGTTATCCGCCGCCCAGCTTCGAGAACCCGATGCACTGCTGTCCTATGCCCGGGTCGCCGATTTGCTGGATATCACCAGTGTGGGGTGCGATGACGCATTCGGTTTGGCGCTATCGGCTTCCCAGTCCACCATGATTTTTGGTGATCTGGCGTTGTTTACGACCCAGCAGACATCCATTCGATCGGTACTGGAGGCCAGTCAGAGGTACGTACATTTGCACGCTATGGGCGTTAACGTGGATACGGTCAGTGAGGAAAATCTGACGGCGTTTGTGCTCGGTTTTGAATTCACCAATGCCTATCGGCTGCGCCAGTTAATCCAGCTCAGTGCGGGTCATATGTGGAATATTCTCTGCGCCGCACTGGGGGGCTATCAACCGGGTTTGACGCTGCATCTGCAGCAACCGCCTACACATACCGCGGTACCGGATCACTACCACGGTCAAATTGTTTTCAACAGTCATTTTGATGGGGTGCAGTTTCCCACTGTCTGGCTGGAGCGCCAGACTGCCTATAACGAATCCGAAATGCTGGGTTATATTCAGCGGCGTATGCAGGTTCTGGAAAATTTGTACCCGGATAATCTCCAGGCACAGGTGCGCCATGTCATCAGTGATTTACTCACCAGTGGCGAATGTACTCTGGAGCGGGTGAGTGCGGCTTTGAATTTTCACCCACGAGGGTTGCAGCGGCAATTGGCGAAAAGTGATTCCAGCTTTCGTCAGCTGTTGCAACAGAGTCGGCAAAATCTTGCGGAGCACTATTTACGGCAAACCAATATCAGTATCACCGATTTGGCTTTGAATCTTGGTTATGCCGAAGTGGCGGTGTTCAGTCGCCACTTTAAACAGTGGACGGGGTTGTCCCCGCGAGCCTGGCAGCAGGCTCAGAAAGGGAAACAGGCCTAGGCTTTTAACAGGGTGTCTTTGGCCTGATTGATCTTGGCTGCCAGATAATCACTGCCACCGCGATCAGGGTGTACTTTCTGCATCAGGCTGCGATGGGCTGCAACAATGTCTTTCTCAGAGGCCTCTTCATCAAGCCCCAGTACTTCCAATGCTTCTTTACGATTCATATTGCCGTTGTCGGCAGTCTGATTCTGGGATGAGCCCTGATCGGAGCCCTGCTGGAATCGATAACGCATATAGGCATTGAGCAGACGGGCTGAAGCCGGGTCCTGCTGCAGATATTGATGGCTCAGTTCAATCAGTTGTTCCTGGGTCAGCTCATTGAGATTTTTACCGCTGTGGTTGCCCTGAATGATCTGGCCTTGCCATTGCCCGGTTTTACTGTCGATAACGACTTTCAGAAAGGGAGTGGCAAGTATGGAAGGCTTGAGCTTCTGCTGCTGCAGCCAGCGTAAGAAGGGCAGTGCGCGTACCGCAAAATGACCGATCTGTTTGGCAAAGGGAATAATGGCAGCGATAACCGCGCCAATCCAGTGGAGGCGTCCTGTGGCGGCCAGTAAGATAACCACCAGTAAAATTCCATAACCACCGTATTTGATCAGAGCCTGACGGCGATGCTGTGGAGGCAGCTTTTTCAGATAGCCCAGAAAGTGCAGCAGTAGAAAAATGGCTGCTGCAAGAAGAATGACTCGGATAATCACAGTAAATGGATTCCTATTAAGGCCTGTCTTGGTGGGCCCAGAAACGTTCTGACCGACAGGGTTAACTTAAAACACTGGGCTCTATTATAGGGGGATGCGTAAGCGGTACAACCGGGTAGGAGGCTGGTAACTGGCTCAAGGTTTTAGATTGTATCGGTCGATAAGGTCTGGCGGCAGGTTGCGGCTGAAACGGTCCAGTTCATACCAGAATGCGTCAAGGCTGTTTTTATGCTCCTGATAATATTTCTGGTTGAATACGACGTTAAGGTTCTCGCTCATAAACGCTTGAGGCAGGGTTCGCAGTTGGGATTCAAGACCAATTTTGCCCGCGTGATACCAGCCAGCGCGCTCTTCAAAGACAAAGCCGTCGAGTCGATGCCGTGACACCATTCGCATCCCCATATCCAAGTTGATGGTCATATTGGGTGAGACCCGCATCGCGGTCAATTTCTTGGAAGTGAGATAGCCCAGAGGCGCAGAAACACCGTGTCTGATATTTCTAAATGACTCGCCGTCCCATTGCAGTGGTGAGTCACGGGCAACAAAAACGGTGTATCGCGCCGGCCACAGGCGTTGCTCGGGCTGTTCTGGAAATTTCCCCCATTTGATTCTCTCCTTTGTTCTTATGATCGGGAATATGCCATCCACTTCGCCACTTTTGAGTCTGTTGATGCAGCGTTTCCAGGGGGCAAATGAATACTCAATGTCCATGCCCAGTTTGTCAGCGGCAAGATTGATCAGTTCGGGCAATACACCGGGTTTGTCGAGGAACTCGATTTCGCTGTAGGTGTAGGGCGGAAAGGAGGTGCTCTCGGTGCACAGGTGGATGGACTGAGTTGCAGGCAGCAACGGTGAGATAAACAGGCAAACCAGCACCAGAGCAACTCGTAGTCGCAACGGTGGTTGAAACACTTTACTGGAGACAGTCCGGTTCATACTGCCAGTATAGTGATTGCTCTGATGTCCGCCGGGTATTTACGCCATTTTATTGCGCTTTTTGTTGTTTAGCCGATGGCGGGAGCAAGACTCTGTATGAATTATTGATCGTGCTATGATGTTGCGTTTGGCAACTTTACATCCAACGACAGTTTGCGGAAGCACCGATTTCATGACCATTGACGCCCCCGATATTAAAACCCTCGATAGAATCCTGCCAGAAGAACCTCTGCTGATGATGGGTGCCGGACCGGTGCCGATTCCCGAGGCGGTGGCCAGGGCCAATGGCATTGTGATCAATCATCTGGGCGATACCATGGCGCAAATTATTGGTCAGGTTAAGGCCATGGCAGGGTATATTTTCCAGACCCAAACCCCATGGATTGTTGGCGTTGCCGGTCCGGGGTCGGCTGCGATGGAGATGGCCGTAGCCAATTTGGTGTGGAAAGACACCAAGGTGTTGAGCGTCTGCAACGGTTTCTTCTCCGGGCGCCTGTCCGAGATGGCAGAGCGCGCCGGAGGCCAGGTGAATCGATTGATGGTGGCCGATGGCGACAGTGCTTGCATTGAAAAAATTCGTGCAGAATTAGAGCGTGATTGTCCGGAAGTCATCACCATTGTGCAGGGGGAAACTTCCAATACCACTCATAATCATCAGTTGCCACAAATCGGTGCTCTGGCAAAAGAATTTGGGTGTTATCTGGTGGTGGATGCGGTTTGCACCCTCAGTACCATGCCTTTGAATATGGACGAGTGGCACATAGATGCCGTCATCACCGGCGGGCAGAAAGGTCTGAGCTCCATTCCCGGCGTGTCGCTGGTGGCCTTCTCGGAAAAAGCCTGGCAGCGCATCGATAATCGCCCCAGTCAGCTACCCCAGTGGACTCTGGATGCCAAACTGGCCACCAACTTCTGGCACAAGGCGTCATACCACTATACGGCGCCGGTATCGGGGCTGTTGGCATTGCATGAAGCCATGCGCCTGGTGTGCCGGGAAACTCTGGAAAGCCGTTTTGCAAGGCATCAGGTTTGTTCAAAGGCGTTACAGGCCGGGGTGGAAACTCTGGGATTGGAGTTGTATGTGCCGACGGAAAACCGCCTGAATTCTGTGGTGGGTATCAAACTGCCGGAGGGGCTGGATGCCAAAACTGTCTGTGGCCATATCTCAAAGCATTATCGGGTAGAAATTGCCGGCTCGTTTGGGCCGCCCATTGTGCGCATTGGCCAGATGGGCGAACAGTGTCGCGCCCACAATCTGTTCCGAACCCTGCATGCCTTTGGTTCCACCTTCAATGATCTCGGCTTGAAACTGAACGTGCCCCTGGGGATGGCGGCGGTAGAGAATGCTTTGCAAAAGTCAGGCAAATAGCTCAAAAAATAGAAAAACGCGCCAGTTGGGTTACTCTTGGAACAATAATAATTAATAAAATCAAGAGTTTCAGAACTTTTTTCTGAGATAACCCGCCTATGAACACTGAAGCGATCATTGCGATCAATCTCGGCATTTTTCTGGTGGCTGCGATTATTATTGGTATTGGCACCTATCGTCAGGAACTGAAATATCGCAATCGTCTGAAAAAACTGGTGCACGACCTCAAAGATCGGCTCGACGAAGCCCTGCAGAGAAATCGTGAGCTGGAAGGTCGCCTGACCAATTCTGCTTCTACTGCATCTGAACCCGAGCAAAAACACGATGTCAGTCGGGAGGCGGGGATGAACCACGCCCTCAACTCCCTGCGTCAGCAATTGCAGATGCGTGATCAAAAAATCAAACTGTTGGAAGAATACAGTAGCCGAGCCCCCGGCGATGACGATAAACAATTACTCGGCGCCATCGTTGACGATCTCAGGCAGGAACTCGACAGCAGTCGGGCCCATGTAGAATCTCTCGAACGAGACGTGGCTGACACCAGTATTTTGCGTTCCAGGGTATCCCAGCTCAGCAAAGAAGAGGGACGTCATCGCTCCATTGCCAATACTCTGCGGCAAAAACTGGATGAGGCACGCAGCCGCCTGTCTGAAGTTTTGCATTTATCGAAACGATCCGAGCGATTGCAGGAAGATAATCAGAGGCTGGGTGACAGGGTTGATGAATTATCCAGCAAGGCGGTTCATCTGACAGCGGAGCGTGACAGCCTGTCGGCCATGTACAACGAACTGTCGAATAAAGAGAGTTATCAGCGCAAGCAGATAGAAATGCTCGAGCAGCAGCTGGAGAGCGCCTACACCCCGCAAGAGCAGAATGAGCCGGTAACCGACAGCGAATTGCAGGCTCGGGTCGAAGAGCTCGAAGCCGAACTCGATGAAGTGCGCAACGAGCTTGAGCGAACGCTGAAAGAAAAAACCATGGTGGAAACTCACATGATCAGCATGGACAAGGCGGCCAGCAAGCTCGATCAACGTGAGGAAGAATTGCAGCGACTCAAGAAAGAGCATGAAACACTGGAAATGCACTTTCTGATGGATCAGGAACAGCGTGAAACCTCAGCGTCATCAACTGCTGGAGCGGATAAGGCGGTGGGTGACTCGGGAGAGCTGGACTTTGAGGCGCTGGAACAGGCTATCAAGCAAGATAATGTGGAGTTTGTCGGGCAGCGTGTTGGCTCACCCAAGCAACAGAACATCGAGGTGATCGAGAAATCCCCGAATAAACTGAAAAATACCGACGCTTACGACAGTCCGTTATTTTCTTCTATTTCCGAGTTCTGGGAAAAATTCATTGATGCCAATGAAGAGGTTGCCATTATTTCAACCGCCGTACCCAACAAACCCTCCAGGCTCTCCCTGTGGACCTACGTTTGGATCGGTGATGAAGATCTGGGTATTATTCTGGGACTCGACCGTGATTTGTCAGAGCGGGTGACTGCGGTATTATTCGATAAAGAGGAAGCCAATCTTCAGGAAGACGAGGTGGTGGACAGTGTCGGTGAAATGACCAACATTGTTGCGGGTTTTGTGGCGAATAATCTGGGGGACAGTCGCAAGCTTTCCGCTCCCAAACATATTCAGCGCGAGGAGCTGGATCAGTTGATGTTTTATATGAAAACATCGGCAGAAATTCTGGTCGGTACCCAAAGCGGCCGATTGTATTTGGGCACCATAGAAAAAAACCTCTAATTAAAATAATAACGAAACTTGAGTGAAAACAATGAGCTTGGCGATCACCAAAATATTAATTGTTGACGACAGTAAGGCCATGCAGACCATCGTTAACCGCGGTATTCAGGCGATGGGTTACAGTGAGATAGAAACCAAACTGGCCTCAGATGGCAACGAAGCACTGGATGTGTGCCGTACCTGGGAGCCACAACTGGTGCTGTGTGACTGGCATATGCCGGGGGGAATGAGTGGCCTGGATTTATTGCACGCTTTGAATCGCGAGATGCTGGGCATCAAGATGGGCTTTGTCACGACCGAAGAGCGCGAACAGATGATCCAGGAGGCCTACGATGCCGGGGCCAAATTTATTGTTAACAAACCCTTCGACTTTGCTACGTTGCATAAAGCCGTGCTCCCCATCATTCAGGGCCAGGATGAAGGTGAAGAAGCCTTGTCCCAGTATCAGCCGGAAACTTTCGAGCCGGATCGGGTGTCGTTGCCGGGACTGGATGTGCTGAGTTTGGTAATCAACAAGTTTGCCGCCAAAGAAGTGTTGATCGAAGAATTACCACCCATGGAGCTGACTGAATCCAGCTATCCCTGTGTGGTCGCGCTGTTTGAGTCGGTACCGGATAACGTGGTTCGGGCTGTGGCCATACTGGATGTTAAAGGTGCCTGTCTTTTGGGGGGGGCGGTTAATAACCTCAACGAAGACGATGTCCATGTGGCGATTGCCGAGCGGGCCATCAGCCGCAAGATTATGCAGGGCTGTGAGCGCTTGTTGTCGGTAATCAGTGTCGCTCTACACGATACGGTTTCTGGTGAGCGACTTTCTTGCAGTCGCGTGCACACCATTACTGAAACCAAGCCGGTGATCAAAAAGTTATTGAATAAGCAGGGTGCTCATCGCATTGATGTCGAGGTGGGTGTGATTGGTTATGAATCCGGTCGTCTGACCCTGATCATTGCCTGATATCTTGCTGTTTAGGGCAGCGCAATCAGGGTGGCACTGGTTCCCCAGTTGGACTCAAATGTCACGGCGGTCAGCCTGTTAGCCTGTTTAGGTAACACTTCTTGCTTGTTGTGTACTTTCCGGGCGGGAACCGGCTTGAGATTCAGTTGTGAGTTATCGGGATCGCTGATGATATAGCCGGCTGCCATATTCAATAGTTCTCCGATCGAATCTCTGGCGAGTTCCTCGCTGCATTCTTTCACCGGCATGCCAAGAAAGCTGGCTGTTAGTTCCATGGCCGTAGACAGGTCGCTGGCAATGGAGAGTTGCATAAACAATTCTTCGGGCTCTTCATCTTTTACAATCGACAGAGTCATCACCCGCTCATACTGTTGCAGGCACTGATCGGGATCGACCATGACCGTGTGTTTACACTGGGATTTGAATACCCGGTTAAACAGTGACTCAATACTGCGCAAGGCACAGGTCTGCAGACTGCTGAGCTGCTGCCAGGTTTGATTTTGTTCGGCTTGTCGGGCCAGTTTTTTCAGCGAGGAGGCCAGAGCCTTGCGCTCGATAAATCCCTCGCGGATAAGAATGTCACCGAGACGTTGGCGGCGTTGCTGTTGAATCTGCACCAGTTGTTCAACCTGATCGGCGGTGAGCAGCATTTCCTCCTGAGCAATATCGCCAAAGCGCTGGTTGACGATACGCTGGACGATATTGATATCTTCCACCTGTTGGGCGTCCAGCCAGCCTTTTTCAATGGCGAGCTCGCCAAGCAATGGGTTGGTTTGTTGCTGCAGGGAAAGGGCTTTATCCAGTTGATCGGCGGATATCAGTCCATTTTCAACCAGAGAGTTGCCGAGAAAAGAGGGCATAAAATAACGTGCTTTCTTATAGGTAGAACAAGGATTCTAGCCAGCCTTTAATGACTCTGTCGAGAAAGAATTTGATCAATATCCTCCAGAGTTTTAATTAAAGCTGCACCATTTATTCCGGCACCTTTTAAGTACTCTTCGGCGATAGGGGCAATGCCACATTGGTTGGGCAGAGGCTGCTGATTTTTTACCAGCATTTGCATGCGTTCGAGGAAAATAAATTGCAGCCACTGAGGCAGGGTCAGTGTGTCTACGCAGAAGGGCTGGGTGCTGGCCAGTGCGGTGTCGCTGGGGCGCTGTTGCTGCCACAGTTGCAGCTGTCGAAGTTCCTGCTCCAGTTTTGCCAGTGCCACTGAAATGTCTGAATGGATTGTCATCAGCTGATCTTCTGGGTAAACGGTGGCAGTGAATTGAGGATGGCCTTGCCATAGCGACGGGTAACGATGCGTCGATCCAGCAGACTGATGGTACCGGTATCGGATTCCGTGCGCAGCAAGCGGCCACAGGCTTGTACCAGACGAATGGCGGCATCGGGTACGGTGATTTCCATAAACGGGTTGCCGCCCCGGGTTTCGATCCACTCCGAGAGCGAGGCTTCGACCGGGTCATCCGGTACGGCAAAGGGAATCTTGGCGATCACCACATGGGTGCAGTAGTCTCCGGGCAGGTCCACCCCCTCGGCGAAGCTGGCCAAACCAAAAATAACACTGCCCTGACCTTTGTCGATGCGCTGCTTATGGGCGTCGAGCAAAGCCTGCTTGGATTTATCCCCCTGCATTAACACCAGTTCTTGCCAGTCACCGGGCAGGGCGTCATAGACATCCCACATTTGTCGCTTGGAAGAAAACAGCACCAGGCTGCCGGCGGCCTCATCCAGCAGTTCTGGCAGTGTGTCAGTAACCATATAGGTGTGCTCGCTGGCATTGCCGGCATCGGTAGCCTGAGCTGGCACCTGAATGGTTCCGGCCTGGGCAAAATCAAAGGGGCTGGGCACCACCTGATAGTGGCTGTCCGAGGGCGTGCCTGAGCGCATTTGAAAGCGGCCAAAGTTGCCCAGAGCAGTGAGCGTGGCGGAGGTAACGACCGCGCCACAGCATTGATCCCAGAGGCTGTACTTCAGGGTGTGCGAGGCCATGATCGGACTGGAGCAGATTTCAAAATCGAGGTTGCCTCCCTGTTCCACCAAGGTGAACCAGCGGGCCTTGGGGATGTGACCTTCGGCGTCGGGCAGGGCATAGCTGGACCACAGGTCGCGGTTGCCCTCGGCTCTGGCTTGCCAGGTTCCGAATACCGGGTAGGCGTTTTCCAGATCCACCTTGGGGACCGGGCAGTGGGCATCTTCCATCGCCTCATTGATTTCGCTGACAATTTTGCCAAGCAATTCGGCCAGGCGATCAAAGGCGCGTTTAATGTGGAGGCTGGCTTCCTGAATTTCCGGCGAGACTATACCGTGTTCGAAACGGTGACGGGGCGTGTGGTCGGTTGGGTCAATGCCATCGGCGAGTGCCTGAAATGGCGCGATCACCTTGTCCAGCTCCTGCTTGGCATCGAGTGTTGCTGCGGGCAATTGCTCGGCAAAGCGATCGATATTGCCGGCGCCGCTGATGATGCCCATCAGATTGCTCAACTGCTTGTGGCTCTGTTCCAGCCATTTGATGGTACTGATCAAACGGCTGTGGTGCGCAAAATGATTGAGTGCCTTGTCAGGCAGGTGATGGCCTTCGTCAAAAACATAAATACTGTCTTCGGGAGCGGGCAGAATGGCGCCGCCGCCCAAAGCCAGATCCGCCAGTACCAAATCGTGGTTGGTGACAATGCAGTCGGTGTTGCTGAGGTTATCCCGGGCCTTGAGAAAACTGCAGGCCGAAACATTGGCACAGCGGCGCCCGGTGCACTGGCGATGGTCGGTGGTGATGCGCTGCCAGTCCTCATCATCAATGGTGTCTTCCCAGGCGTCCCTGTCACCGTCCCATTGGTTAGATGCCAGCGCCTGAACCATGGAGTCGTAGATTTTGACGGTCTCTTCGCCCACCTGAGGCAGTTCATCTTCATAAAGTGCCTGGTTGGGATCGCGACTGTCTTCAACCTCGGTCAACAGCTTGTCGAGTTTGGAAAGGCACAGGTAACGGCCACGTCCCTTGGCCAGTGATACCGTGAAGTGCAGTCCGCTGTGGCGCAAAACCTCGGGGATGTCCTTGTAAATCACCTGTTCCTGTAGCGCCACTGTGGCGGTGGAGACCACCAGTTTCTTGCCCAGCGCCTTGGCGATGGGCAGGGCGGCGAGCAGATAGGCTACGGTTTTACCGGTGCCCGTGCCGGCTTCTACCACACAGACATGGCCCTCGCTGTCGCGCACATTTTCTTCGTCGAGGTGAATGTTGCCCAGCGTCTTGGCGATCTCGGCAATCATCAGTTTCTGGCCGTAGCGGGCTTTAAGCTCTTTGGAGTTTAAAAATTCGCTGTAGGCACCCTGAATGGTTTGTTTGAGATCGTCGGTGAGCATATCGAAAGTCAAAGAGTAAATCGGGGCAGAATTTTACCCATTAATTCAGTCCAGCACATCCACCGCAGGGGTGAATGATGGTTCTATTTTAATATTAGTATTGCCTAATTTAGTATTATCTAATATTCTATGCTTATCGGTCTCAGGGACAGCATTGAAATCTGGAGGAATTATCCATGAGTTACACCACCATATCCGCGCAAGAATTTGCCGGACTGCACCGTCAGGACAAAGTCAGCTTGTGCATTGATGTTAGAACCGAGGGTGAGTTTAACGGCAGCTTTTGCGATGGCAGCCTGAATCTGCCCTTGCATGGTTTCACTCTGGAGAGTGTTAATGACTTTATTTCCGACAAGGATGTGGCAGAGGAAATGCCCGTTTATCTGATGTGCCTGGGAGGCAAGCGCGCAACCGTGGCCGCCCAGAAACTGGCCGGGCAGCTCAAGCATCCGGTGGTCGTGGTTGAAGGTGGTGTCAGTGCATTACCGCACGATGTCATGATTCAGGGTGAGTCCGGCGTCCTGCCGCTGGATCGACAGGTGCGTATTGCGATTGGTTCTGTGGTTTTGCTGGGAACAGTCATTGGGGCTTTGGTTGACCCAATGGGTTATGCGCTATCGGCGTTTGCCGGGGCGGGGCTGATTTTCGCAGGGGTAACTGACAACTGCCTGATGGCGTCTCTGGTAGCCAGAATGCCCTGGAATCAGGCTCGGTCTTGAGTGATATGGCGTAACTGAAAAATCATGGCGATCGTTGTAGGCCTGTTGATAGGTCTGGTGCTGGGGTTGACGGGCGCTGGAGGTTCACTGTTTGCCGTACCGCTGTTATCCATGGTGCTGTTACTGCCACTGGTGGATTCAACCGGCATAGCGCTTGGGGCTGTGGCCATCAGCGCCCTATTTGGTGTGCTGCAACGCGATCGCAGTGAAATTGCCTGGCTGCCGGCATTGATCATTCTGATCACGGGCGCCTTTTTTGCCCCCCTTGGGCGTTGGTTAGCTGGCCATATTGATGACTCGCTGTTGCTGGGACTGTTTTCAATTCTAATGGTCTGGGTGGCAGTGAAAATGTGGCGGCAGGCACGGCTTGCACCCGATGACACCAGAATTGTCAGAGCCAAACGCTGGCAGCAATCAGAGGAAATTGTTGAACCCTATTGCCGGCAACAACAGGGACGCTGGACTCTGAGCTCCCGTTGTCTGCTTGTGGCAACACTGGGTGGTGCCACAGCGGGTTTTTTGTCTGGCCTGCTGGGGGTTGGCGGCGGCTTTGTGGTGGTGCCACTGTTGACTCTGGTGGCGGGGCTGAGCATGTCTCAGGCTGTGGCTACATCGCTGTTTATTATTACCGGTATCAGTGCCGTCGGTTTTGCCAGTCATTACTGGCTGGTGGCGCCGGTGGATACAGAGCTGCTGTTGCAGGTGGCGCTGGGCGGTATTCTCGGGATGGCGCTGGGGGTACGTCTGGGCGATCGCATCACCGGCCCGGTTTTGCAGAGAAGCTTTGCCATTACCTTGGTGGTGATGTTGCTGGTGTTATGGGTAACCCATGTTGGAGAGGTTGTATGATATTTCGTCAATTGTTTGATTTAAAAAGTTCTACATACACTTACCTGTTGGCCGATGCTGCCAGTCGGGAGGCGGTGTTAATCGATCCGGTGATCGACAACCTGCCGCAGTATATGACGCTGTTGGATAATCTGGGTCTTACCCTGCGCTATGCACTGGATACCCACGTACATGCGGATCATATAACGGCGCTGGGAGAACTGCGTGAGTTGACCGGTTGCATCACCATGATGGGGGAGCAGAGTGTGGCCCATTGTGTGTCGGAAAAATTTTCCGATGAGCAATTGCTGCGCATCGGCAATATGACCTTGCGGATGCTTTACACACCGGGACATACCGATGATTCCTATTGCTTCTATGTCCCGGATTTAAACGCCGTTTTTACCGGGGATACCCTGCTGATCCGCGGCACTGGCAGGACCGATTTTCAAAATGGCGATGCCGTGCAGCAATACCACAGTCTGTTTGAAAAGTTGTTGAAATTGCCGGGGGATACACGGGTCTACCCGGGACATGATTACAAAGGCTGGACCCAGTCAACCATTGACGAAGAAAGGGCCTTCAATCCCAGACTGCAGGTTCAATCGTCAGAAGAGTATCAAACTTTGATGGCGAACCTGAATTTGCCTAACCCGGCGCAGATGGATGTGGCGGTACCGGCCAACCAGAAGTGTGGTATGGCCTAGGGCCTGTTAACACTAATTATTAAGGTCGGTTACCTCAGAGACCACGCGGCCATCGGCCAGGGTGGTTTCAAGGGTGTCGCCGGTTTGCAGTTGCTTGGCTGAGTGAATGACCTTGCCCTGAGTGTCGCGGGTAACAGAGTAACCACGCTGCAGGGTATTGAGCGGGTTCAAGCTGTTGAGCAGTGCCACCTGTTGGGCAAACTGTTGCTGCCGGTTGTGCAGCAGATGTTGCATGCTGGTGTTGAGCTTGTCGTTGAGCTGTTCCACTTTTTCCTTGAGGTGCAGGATATAGGGGGCGGGATCCGTCGCGTGGAGACGGCTCTGGGTCTGCTGCAGTTGGATCGCGCTGCTTTGCAGCTTTTGCGCCATGGCCTGATGCAGGCGATTTTCAAGAAAATCCAATGTCTGCGATTGCGCCTGTAACTTCTGCCCTGGGTGCTGCAGCCGGGCCTGAAGGTGAATCAATTTTTCCTGCTGGTATTGCAGCTTTCTCTGCATCACCTCTTCAAGTAATGCTTCCATATTGTAAAACTGCTGCAACAGCGCTTCGCCATCAGGGCTGAGGATTTCGGCCGCTGCCGATGGGGTGGGGGCGCGGTAATCAGCGACAAAGTCGGCGATGGTAAAGTCGGTTTCGTGGCCCACAGCGCTGACAATGGGAATGCGGCTGGCTGCAATAGCCCGGGCCACGGTTTCCTCGTTAAAGGGCCACAAGTCTTCGAGCGAGCCACCGCCACGGCCGACGATCAAAACATCACAATCGCTGAGGCGATTGGCAGTATCCAGTGCTTTGACAATTTGTGGTGCCGCGTCGTTACCCTGCACGGCTACCGGAAAAATGGAAACCGGGATACTGGCAAAGCGGCGTTCCAGTACGTGCAAAATATCGCGGATTGCGGCACCTGTGGGCGAGGTAATAACGCCAATGTGGTTGGGAAGTTTTGGCAGCGACTGCTTGCGCTCTTCGTTAAACAGGCCTTCGTGCAGCAGCTTCATTTTCATTTGGTCGAAGGCACGATGCATGGCGCCCTGACCGGCATCTTCCATGTGTTCGACAATCAGTTGATAGTCGCCACGCCCCTCATACAGACTGACTCTGGCGCGCACCAGCACTTGCTGCCCTTGCTGGGGCGGCTGCTTCACCAGTTGGTTGCGATTGCGAAACATGGCGCAGCGAACCTGAGCGCCAGCATCTTTGAGGGTAAAGTACCAGTGACCGGAAGAGGGCCTGGCAAAACTGGACAGTTCACCTTCAATCCACAACAGTGCCATGTGGGTTTCAAGCAGTTGCCGGGCTTTGCGGTTTAGCTGGGTGACGGTAAGAATATCGCGCTGCATAGGGTTTTAAAGCTGCAAAAAATAGGTCTCTATCATACGTCAGCGCGGACTTAATGTCCCTGCAGAAAGGCTTTTGCACTCAAGTTGTTTGATATGTGATGTGGGCTCGATGGCAGGGGCGTGTTTCTCGGTTATCCTCTGTGAAAATAAACCAATAATTCTGGAGAGATGCCATTATGCCTATTGAGCCAAGCGCTGTGACGGTGGAAAAAAATGGACCGGTAACCACCATTATTCTGAACCGTCCCGCGGTGAAAAATGCGGTCAATGGGCCGACGGCTCTGGAGCTGGAGCGCGCGTTTCAGGCGTTTGAGGATGATGCTGAAGCCAGTGTCGCCGTGTTTTATGGTGACTCGGGTATTTTTTGTGCCGGGGCGGATTTAAAAGCACTGGCTAACCCTGAAGAACGCAATCGGGTCGAGCCGGAAGGACCGGGACCCATGGGACCGTCGCGCATGTTGCTGAGCAAGCCAGTCATCGCTGCGATTGAAGGCTTTGCTGTTGCTGGTGGCCTGGAGTTGGCCCTGTGGTGTGATATGCGAGTCGTGACAGAGGGTGCGGTTCTGGGGGTGTTTTGCCGTCGCTGGGGAGTGCCTTTGATTGATGGGGGTACGGTGCGTTTGCCGCGTTTGATTGGTCAGGGGCATGCGATGGATCTGATTTTAACCGGACGACCAGTAAAGTCCGATGAGGCACTGGCGATGGGGCTGGTGAATCGAGTGGTTGCGGTGGGACAGGCGCGCGCGGCGGCTGAGGCCCTGGCACTGGAAATCAGTCAATTCCCTCAGGCCTGTATGAAGGCGGACCGCATGAGTGCTTATCAGCAGTGGGATCTGGATTTACCTGAGGCATTGGTTAATGAAGGTCGAAGTGCGTTAGAGGTGCTGGAGAAGGAAGCCATTCCCGGGGCGGCGCGTTTTGCTTCCGGAGCGGGGCGGCATGGTTCTTTTGAGTAAGTAGCAGTTTTTAAATTGAGATGTGTGGCGTATCTGGCTCCGCCATTCAGGACACGCCGTGAATACGATCCCTGTAGGCTCGTCACAGACATCCCTGTCTGTGACGGTCCTGAATGGCGAATCCAGATACTGCTCTTAAAGTCAGTGGTTAATTCTTGGTAAAACTTATTGATGCTTTTTCTTGTAAGCCGCCGGTGACATTCCGGTCCAGCGAATAAAAGCCCGTCTGAAATTTGAAATATCTTTAAAACCCACCAGATCCGCACAGTGATTGATGTTGATGGCCGGGTTGCGCAAATAGCTTTCGGCCAGTTCCCGGCGGATTTCGTCAAGCACTTGCTGGTAGGTAATGTCTTCGTCTGATAGCCGTCTTCTGAAGGTGCGCGGACTCATGTGAAAGTGGTCGGCGCATTGATCCAGTGACGGGAAATTGGGTTTGGTGGTCAGCAGGTATTTTCTGACTTTGTGGCGGAAGCCTTCACCGCTGTCCATGCGCTCGAGCATTTCCGTGCACTGTTGTTCGAACAGTTTCAACATCACCGGGTTGGCATACTCCGGTTGGGCTTCAAGCAGTGATACCGGGAAAATGATCTGGCTGGTGGGCATATCAAATTTCACTTTGCACTTGAGTATTTTTTCATAGTGCTCGGCGTGTTCGGGGGCCGGGTAGTTGATGTGCAACTCTGCTTCAAGGGACTCCTGATGCAACAGGTGGCGAGTGGCGGAAATCAGCGCAGAAAAGAAGGCTTCGGTGTCGGTAATCGGGTCCACCAGATAGTCTTCGCCGTGGGCGTATTCAATGTGGAGTTGCTGGTTTTCCTCGTAAATATTGAGGGCTTTGTCATTAATCAGACGGTAGTACTTGGTCAGTATTTCCAGTGCCTGACGCACGCTGCGGCAGCTGATGATGGCGTAGCCCAGAGGACCATGTGAGGTCAGGGGCAGGCGCGATCCAAAGTGCAGGGGAAATTCAGGCAGGCCGGTCATTTCTTTGGCTGCGCTGTGCAATACCCGAAACGGTGTGGAAGTGACCCGGGCATGCGGGTTCTCCAGCAGGCCGTTATCGAGTTTGGCCAGACGCATAAGCTGTTCTCGGTTGGCGCCGTTTTCGGTGGCGACATCGATCAGAATGGCGGCATGGCTGATAGGAAAATCGCGATGAGTCATGTCTCTTTTAATATTTATTGTATTTCGTTATGTGCCTGAGCAAGCTGGCCATATATGACTTTTATTTGGATAAAGATAACCTTGTGAAGAGGATGTTGGCAAGCAAAACTTGTAGTCGTGAAACCTGACTCTTTCATAACTAAATCAATAAGGAGAGTTTTATGACTGCGCAATTCGTGGCCCAATCCCCAAGGGACGTTCGTTTTTTTCAGGAAGCCGAGAACATTGTGGTAGACCACATGGATATTGATCTGACGGAAACGGCGGTCAATGAGGTGGCTGAGATCTTTCACACCCCCCTTAACAGGCAGCTTCAACTGGGATTATCAATTGCAGGAAGATCGAATCCTGCAGCTGTATAAACTGGGTAAAGAGTTGAACTGGAATGCGGATACGGATCTGGACTGGGATAAACCCATCGGTCTGGCAGATCGGGACGTTCGTATATTTATCAGTGGCTTTTCCGAGTATCAGCCCTTCCTTTCAATGAGCACCGAAGAGCAGGACCGTTTTCTGGCGCACATGGATGCCTGGACCGATTCACAGTTTTTGCACGGTGAGCAGGGGGCGCTGCTGGTGGCTTCGCAATTGGTTTCCTGTGCGCCAACCTACAATGCCAAACTCTATGCGGCATCGCAGACATTCGATGAGGCGCGTCATGTAGAAACTTTCAATCGCTACCTGCAGAAGAAGGCGGGGATTATTTATCCGATTGACGGTGCGTTGAAAGACATCATCGATAAGATTCTCAGTGACGAGCGCTGGGATCTGAAGTTTATCGGTATGCAGGTGGTGATTGAGGGGCTGGCGTTGGCGGCCTTTACCACCAGTAAGGAATACGCTCAGGAAGGTGGTTTTAAAAAGGATATGCTGGAGCTGATTATTCGTGATGAAGCTCGCCATGTGGCGTTTGGTATCCACTACCTATCGGAGTACGTGAAAATGCTCTCTGATGAGGAAAAGGAAGCCCGCGCAGAATTCGCCTATCAGGCCTGTCTGGTCAGTCGTGAGCGTCTGGTGCCCACCGACGTATTCAGAAACTTTGGCTGGGATATTGAGGAGGCGCGGCAGGTGTTTCTCGATGGCGGTGCGCTGGAGCATTTTCGCAAACTGCTGTTTCAACGAGTGATTCCCAACTTGCGCAGGATTGGTTTGCTGACCGAGCGCATTCGCCCGAAGTTTGAAGCCCTGGGAATTCTGGAGTACGAGGACATGCCCGATGATGGTGATATCGATTGGGCTGAATTAAGCAAGCCGCTCTACGGTTAATCCTGTCATCCCGACGCGGAGCGGGGGATCTCTCCGCTTCGCGCTCGATATGACATTATTCTCTTTGAATTTGTTGTGGTATTTTGTCGCCCGTAAAATTTACGGAGCGACAAAATGACTTCAACCCCCGCCAGTAATTCCACCCTTCGCCCACGTCGCTCTGTGTTGTACATGCCGGGGGCCAACGCCCGGGCCATGGATAAGGCGCGGGGGCTTGATGCGGACGCGGTGATCTTTGATCTGGAAGACGCCGTTGCCCCGGATATGAAAGCCGCTGCCCGTGAACAGGTCATTGCGACCCTGAAGCAGGGCGGCTACGGCAACCGCGAATTGATCGTTCGCATCAACAGTTTGCAAACCCCCTGGGGTAAAGACGATTTGCTGGCGTTGTTACAGGCCGGTGTGGCGTTTGATGGTGTGTGTCTGCCCAAGGTTGAGACCGCCGAGCAGGTTCTGGCCGTGGCCGAACTGATCGCCCAGCAGGGCAATCAGGCCCTGGCGCTGTGGCCCATGATTGAAACGCCACTGGGCGTGGCCAATGCTCAGGCCATTGCGGCAGCGCACCCGAATTTGACGGCCATCGTGATGGGAACATCGGATCTGTCGAAGGAGATGCGTATTCCCCACACTCCTGATCGCATTGGTTTTATTGGTGCGCTGAGTCAGTGTGTGCTGGCTGCCCGCTGCCACCATGTGGATATCATTGATGGCGTTTATCTGGATATCAAAGACAGTGATGGCTTTGCCCGCATTTGTCAGCAGGGGCGGGATCTGGGGTTTGATGGCAAGTCACTGATTCATCCGGCGCAACTGGTCGATGCCAATCGGGTATTTGGCCCGAGTGCAGCCGATGTCGACAAATCCCGTCGTATTCTTCAAGTGTGGCAGGAAGCTTTGGCCGAGGGCAAAGGGGTTGCTGTACTGGACGGTAAGCTGGTGGAGAACCTGCACGTAGACGAGGCCGAGAGAACGCTGGCCATCGCCGAGGCCATCGCTAACCGTTAACGGTTTGGATCAGGGTTTTGGCTGATGAACCCAGAGTGGCATTGACGCCAAAAGCCGGTGCCTTGGGATTATCCGGCATGGGGTTGATCTCGGCGAGGTGTTTGTAGGTTGCCATTGCAGGATCTTTTGTTGCGGTATCCGGGTCGATGGTGGTGATAATGCAGCGCTCGCAGTGATCCACCATTGTGAATTGAAACTCACCCAGAGTTAATTGTTTCATGCTGTGCTCGGCAAAAGCCGGCAAGCCGTCAATCACAAGGTTGGGACGGAAGCGGCGGATATCAACTGCCGCCTGACCTTTGGCTTGCAAGTGTCGATTGAGTTCCTGCAGTGACGCCAGATTGGCAATCAGGAAGGGGGCGGCATCGGCGAACAGGGTGTGGTGATCTGGCCCAAAACGCTCGGGGTTGATGTGCTGGCGCTGGTGAGCCGGTGCCATGCGCACCAGCCGCAGTGGTTGTGGGGCATTCAGTGTTCGGGTTAGCCAGCGCGAGGCCTCTTCACTGGCCTCCTGTACCGCGACCGTATCGCGCCAGACTGTGGCGGTAATGTCGCAACCGGCTGGGTGATGCAGTGGGATATCAACCGATCCATGGCCGTCACAACTCAGGGTCAGGTTGTGATCGTCCAACGCGGTATTGATCAGGGCCATCTGTGGCAACTGGCGTTGCGTGACAAAGCGGCCATTGGGCATGACCAGCATCCACTGGCGATCATAAGCCAAACCCTGGGAGCCAATCAGGCTCTGGTCTAACTCAATGCCGCGCAGGGATTTGACCGGGTAAACCCAAAGCTGTCTCAGGTTGATCAAATCATCTACTTCTTCTGGGTGGCTTCAAAGGCCGCCATTTGCTCTGGCGTGGCAGGCAGCTGGTACTTATCTTTCCACTCATCGTAGGGCATGCCATAGACCACTTCGCGGGCACGGTCATAATCCATGTCGACACCACGCTCTTCGGCTTCGGCCAGATACCACTTGGACAGGCAGTTGCGGCAAAAGCCCGCGAGAATCATCAGGTCGATGTTCTGCACGTCTTTGCGTTTGTCCAGATGGGCCACGAGGCGGCGAAACGCAGCGGCTTCCAGTTCGGTTTGGGTGTCGGTGCTCATGGTAATTCCTTACAGCGGATTGATTCAGCGCGTAAGGTTATAGCGCGGTGCCCAGGTTAATCAACTCTTCGTCCAGAATACTCTGTAATTCGGGAACACAGCTGCCGCAGCCTGTGCCGGCACTGGTATGTTCGCTGATGCCTTCTACGGTGCTCAGGTCATGGTCGCGAATGCTCTGGCAAATGGTGTTCTTGCCCACCTGTTTGCAGGCGCAAACAGTCCGGCCTGAAGCCAGGCGGCCTTCGGCAATACCGCTGAGAATCGAGCTCTGTACGGTGGTGTCTACGGCGCCATCCAACAGGCTTTGGACCCAGTCAAAGTCGCTGTTTTGCAGATCGCTGGCCACGATGTAGGAGACCTCAATGTGATCCTTTTGCATTAGGGCGTAGCGGTACTGGCCCTGTTCGGGACTGCTGAACTGTATCTCCTGACCGGTCATATTTTGTGCCGCCACTATCTGGCCCAGACTGTGCGACAGTTTGGCCGGCGTCAGTTGGCTGGCGATGCGGTAGAGGTAGCCGCCGGTGATCTTCTGGCGTACCCAATAGTCCAGATTGCTGGTGTCGATCGGTGTTGGCGAGATAAACAGGGCTTCGCTGCTGTATTGCCAGGCTTCAATTGCAGCGGGGGTGAACTTGAATTCCGGTTGCCCCGATACCTTGTCGGTATCCGGGCTGACCAAAGTACAGACGCGGCCGGCGCTGGAGACAACACCGGTCCAGTGGATGGGCATAAATAATTGCCCCGGTGTCATACGCGGGGTGATGTTAACCCGGATCTGGGCGCTGCCCCACTGGTTATACATGCGGGCAATCCGGCCATCCTGAAGTTGATACTTCTCGGCATCGTCCGGGTGAACTGAGACGTAGGGCTCGGGCAGGTGAGCGCCAAGTCTGGCAGACAGACCTGTTCGGGTCATGGTGTGCCACTGGTCGCGAATTCGGCCGCTGTTAAGACTCAGAGGCAGATCGGTTGAGGTTTGGGTCGCCGGTGCCTGATAGCTGACGCCGATAAACTGCGCTTTGCCCGAAGGCGTAAAGAAGCGGCCGTCGCTGAACAGACGCTTATGCTCAATTTTTTCATCGGGTTGGCGCAGTGGCCATTGCTGAGGCTGCAGGTTGGCGTATTCGCTGTCGCTGATGGTGGTTAAACCACTGAGATCCAGATCACGGCTAGAGCCATCGAGGTTGCCCAATTGGGTCATCAGTGCGTATTCACGGAATACTTCACCTTCGTGAAGGTAGTCAAAGGCTTTTGCAAAACCCATGCGTTTGCCCACTTCACTGATGATCCACCAGTCGGGCCTGGCTTCTCCGGGGGATGGCAGTAAACGTCGCTGGCGAGAAATCCTGCGCTCGGAATTGGTTACTGTACCGGACTTTTCGCTCCAGCCCTGAGCCGGTAGCAGAACATCGGCACAGCGGGTGGTGTCGGTGTCGGCAATGCAGTCGGAAACCACAACCATGGGGCACTTTTTCAAAGCGCGCTTGATTTTGTCGGCATCGGGCAGGCTGACCACCGGGTTGGTGGCCATAATCCAGATGGCTTTTACTTTGCCTTCGTCAATGGCGTCGAACAGATCTACGGCTTTGAGGCCCGGCTTGGCGGCCAGTTGATCGGTTTCCCAGAATTCGCTGACCAGCTGATGACCACGGTCGTTGCCAAAGGGGATGTGCACCGCCAGAGTACTGGCCAGTCCTCCCACCTCGCGACCGCCCATGGCATTGGGTTGGCCGGTCAAAGAAAATGGGCCAGAGCCTGGGTTGCCAATGCGACCGGTAGCCAGATGGCAGTTGAGGATGCTGTTGACCTTGTCCGAGCCGCAGGTTGATTGGTTAACCCCCTGGGAAAACAGCGTGACCACTTTCTCGGTCTGGGCAAAGCGCTGATAAAAGCGATGCAGGTCAGACTCTTGAATCCCCAGAACCTTGTGCAGGTCACCCACATTTTCCAGATCCTGACGAGCCTGCGCCAGAGTCTGGTCAAAGTGTTCTGTGTGGTTGTCGATGAATGCCTGATTGAGGTTGCCGTTACTGGCCAGATAGTTCAGCAGACCATTGAACAGCACCACGTCACTGCCGGGATTGATGGGCAGATGCAGATCGGCAATTTCGCAGGTATCGGTTACCCGAGGGTCAATGGAGACGACGAACAGATTGGGGCGCTGCAATTTGGCGGCTTTGAGTCGCTGATACAGAACCGGGTGACACCAGGCCATATTGGAACCGGTAATGACCACCATGTCCGCCTGCTCCAGATCGGTGTAGCAGCCGGGTACGGTATCGGTACCAAAGGCCCGTTGATGCCCTGCTACGGTAGACGACATGCACAGGCGCGAGTTGGTGTCGATGTTGCCGCTGCCGATAAAGCCTTTCATCAGTTTATTGGCAACGTAGTAGTCCTCGGTAAGGATTTGACCAGACACATAAAAGGCGACTGAGTCGGGGCCATGCTCGGCGATGGTGTCGGCAAAGCTCTTGGCCACATGGTCCAGTGCGGAGTTCCAGTCGGTGCGTACGCCGCCAATGCGTGGGTAAAGCAGACGCCCTTCGTGGGTCACAGTCTCTCCCAAAGCCAAGCCCTTGGAACAGAGGCGACCATAATTGGCAGGGTGATCCTTGTCGCCCCTGATATCCAGCTGGCCTTTACTGTTTGGCTTGGCTTCCACACCACAGCCTACCCCGCAGTAGGCGCAGGTGGTTTTGGTCCAGGCTGAAGAACTTTCTGTTGGCACGTTACTAACTCCATCTGTTTGCACCTGATGTTGTTTCTCTTATAGAGAAGGTAGAGGTCGGTGCGTTTGTATCTGATTAGGGCTGGATAGAGCAATTAGTGCGCCAATGAATGTTAAGAGGCTGGTTTGTGTTCGTTTTACGCCTATAACTTACTGAATTTTAACAATAAATTAATTTTATTTGGTTCTGATGCCACTTATAGCACCAGATTGGTGCGTATAGGTATTTAAATCTATTGTGTTATTTTGGTGATTAATTTGATTTTGTGCACCGTTGTGGTGCTTTGATTTGGTGCATTTGTCCAGGTCAGGCTTTTTTTATTCTTGATGTATTGTTTTGCTTTCTCTTTAACTGTTTGAAATATAAGGGTTTATAAATTTATTTTGTTGGTTTTTTTGTTGCTGGCACTGTCTTTGCTGTAAGGCTTGTAGATTGAATTTTTGAGTGCGGTGAGCCTTATGTCTACAGACAAGTCCAGCAACAAGCCTTTTTCTGAAGTGCTTCACTTCAATACCGGTTCCTCTCCGATAGCCAGTAGACCAGGGACGGTCAGTCTGGTTGGTGCCGGTCCGGGTGATGCGGATTTGCTGACGGTCAAGGCGCTTCGCAGTATTCAGCAAGCGGACCTTATTCTGTTTGATCGCCTGGTGAGTGAAGACATCCGTGCGCTGTTCCCGGCTTCTACGCCGGCTATTTATGTGGGCAAGGTGAAGGATCGCCATAGCATTCCACAGGATCAGTTGAATGAGTTGTTGGTCAGCAAGGCGCGTCAGGGTTTGAACGTCTGCCGTTTGAAAGGTGGCGACTCTCTGATCTTTGGCCGTGGCAGCGAAGAGATGTTGCGCTTGAAAGCAGCCGGTATCGAAGTAGAACTGGTTCCAGGGATTACCGCGGCTTCCGGTTGTACTACTTACGCAGGTATCCCTTTGACCCACCGCGGTCTGTCACAGGGTTGCACCTTTGTTACGGCACACGCCGAGAAAGACCTCAATATCAGTTGGTCTGCACTGGCTGGCCTGAATCACACTCTGGTGTTTTACATGGGGCTGAGCAAGGCCGGCATGATCAGTGAACAGCTGATGGCCAATGGCCTGAGTGCTGATACCCCGATGGCGTTTATTGAAAACGGTTGCTGTTCCCAGCAGCGCAACATTATCGGCACCGTTGAGCAGATGGAAGCTCTGGTGGAATCCGAGAATATCCAGTCCCCGGCGCTGATTGTGGTCGGCGAGACGGTCAAATTATCTGAACAACTGCAGTGGTTCTCCTCTATGAGTGAATCGGAACTGCAACAGCTTTCGGCGTAATGCCGCAGGCTGCAATGAAATAACTACAACTATCAACTTTTAACGCTTTCTATCGAGAGGATAAATTATGAGCAAGCAACGCATTGTTGTCGTCGGAAACGGAATGGTGGGCCATAAGTTCATCGACAACCTGGTAGAGCTTGGTGAGGGCAAGGACTACGAAATCGTCACCTGTTCCGAAGAGTCCAGACTGGCTTATGACCGGGTTCAATTGAGCAGCTATTTTTCAGGTGCTACGGCTGAGGATCTGGCGTTGACCACCGAAGCTGAATACCAAGAGAAAAACGTTGCCTATCGTCTGAGTGACAAGGTGGTGGAGATCAACAAAGCAGAAAAATTTGTTGTGACTGCCAGCGGTGAAAAACTGGCCTATGACAAGTTGGTTCTGGCGACCGGTTCTTTCCCGTTTGTGCCTCCTATCCCCGGTAACGATCAGGAGCACTGCCTGGTATACCGCACCATTGATGATCTGGAAGCGATCAATACTTCAGCGGCCGAAAGTAAAGTGGGCGTAGTTGTAGGTGGTGGTCTGTTGGGTCTGGAAGCAGCCAATGCGTTGAAAGCAGCGGGTCTTGAAACTCACGTGGTTGAATTTGCACCGCGCCTGATGGCGGTTCAATTGGATGAGGGCGGCGGTAAGCTGCTGCGTCGCAAAATTGAAGATCTGGGCGTTAATGTTCACACCGAAAAAGCCACTTCTGAAATTGTTAAAGGTGAAGAGTGCCGCTACCGCATGAACTTTGCCGACGGTTCCTTCCTGGAAACCGACATGATTCTGTTCTCGGCCGGTATTCGTCCTCAGGATGAGCTGGCGCGTCAGTTCGATCTCGATATCGGTGAGCGCGGTGGTATCGTGGTTGATAACTACTGCCGCACTTCGGCTGAAGATATCTACGCCATTGGTGAATGTGCTCTGTGGGAAGGTCGCATCTTTGGTCTGGTGGCACCGGGTTATACCATGGCCAAGGTGGTTGCCAAGCACATTGCCGGCGATGACAGCGAAGCCTTCCTGGGTGCTGATATGAGTACCAAGCTGAAATTGCTGGGTGTGGATGTAGCCAGTATCGGTGATGCCCACGGCCAGACCGAAGGCGCGCAATCCTATACCTACAACGACGAAATCGAGCAGGTCTACAAGCGCCTGATCGTGTCTGCCGATGGCAAGAAAGTCATTGGTGCTGTGCTCGTGGGCGATGTAGACGCTTACGGCAGCCTGTTGCAGATGATGCTGAATGATATGGAGCTGCCCGAGAATCCGGCCTCTCTGATTCTGCCTAACGTGGAAGGCGGTGGTGCGGCCATCGGTGCTGACGCTCTGCCGGATACTGCGCAGATCTGTTCCTGTTACGATGTGACCAAAGCGGACATCAAAGCCGCTGTTGCCAATGGTTGCACCGATATGGCGGGTATCAAGGGTGAAACCCAGGCTTCCACCGGTTGTGGCGGTTGTGCGGCACTGACCAAGCAGGTACTGGATGCCGAGCTGGCCAGTCTCGGTTACGAAGTCAAAACCGATATCTGTGAGCACTTTGCCTACTCCCGTGCGGAGCTGGCAGACATTGTTCGCGTTAAGAAAATCAAAACTTTCGAGGAGCTGCTGGAGAGTCACGGTAAGGGTCATGGCTGTGAGATATGTAAACCAGCGGTTGGCTCCATTCTGGCGTCCTTCTGGAATGACTACGTGCTGGATGACAAGCACATCAGTTTGCAGGATACCAACGACATCTTCCTGGGTAACATGCAGAAAGACGGTACCTATTCGGTTGTGCCCCGTGTTCCCGGCGGTGAAATTACTCCGGACAAACTGATTGTTCTTGGCGAAGTGGCCAAAGAGTTCGGTCTTTATACCAAGATTACCGGTGGTCAGCGTGTCGACTTGTTTGGTGCCCAAATGAATGACCTGCCGCTGATCTGGAAAAAGCTGGTTGATGCCGGTTTTGAAACAGGTCACGCCTACGGTAAAGCTTTGCGTACCGTTAAATCCTGTGTGGGCAGCACCTGGTGTCGCTACGGTGTTAACGACAGTGTTGGCTTTGCCATTGATCTGGAGAATCGCTACAAAGGTCTTCGTGCGCCGCACAAAATCAAATTCGCCGTATCCGGTTGTACTCGCGAATGTGCCGAAGCCCAGTGTAAGGATATCGGTGTGATCGCCACTGAAAATGGCTGGAACCTCTACGTTTGTGGTAACGGTGGTATGCGTCCTCGTCACGGTGATCTGTTCGCCACCGATCTGGACGACGAAACCCTGATCAAGTACGTCGACCGTATTCTGATGTTCTATGTGCGCACCGCTGATCGTCTGCAGCGTACTTCGGTATGGATGGAAAATCTGGAAGGTGGATTGGATTACCTGAAAGAAGTCATCATCGAAGACAAGCTGGGCATCTGTGATGAGTTGGAAGCGGACATGAATGCCAATGTGGGCAACTACCAGTGTGAGTGGAAAACCACCATTGAGAATCCAGAACGTCTCAAGCGCTTCTCTCACTTTATTAATTCCGACGAGAAAGACAGCAATCTGGCCTTTGTGTCCGAGCGTGATCAGCTTCGTCCGGCGACCAAAGAAGAGCGCATCCAGGCTGTTGAGCTGGCTGATTGATTCAAGATTATATTTAGGAGTTATATCATGAGTAACTGGAACACTATCTGTAAGCTGTCCGACCTCAATCCCGGAACCGGTGTTTGTGCTCTCCATGAAGGGGAGCAGGTGGCCATCTTTATGGGCGCGCAAAATGATCAGCTGTATGCGGTATCCAATTTTGACCCCGTGGGTGAGGCCAATGTCATGTCCCGCGGTCTGATTGGTTCTTCCGGTGAGCAGGTTTATGTCGCCTCGCCGCTGTACAAAGAGCGTTACAACCTGGAAACCGGTGCATGTCTGGATAACGAAGCACTGAGTCTGAAAACCTACAGCGTTCGCGCTGTAGATGGCGAAGTGCAATTGCAGTTGTCTGCTTGAACCATAGAAATTTGTAGTTTTAGAGTTATGTAAGATGAGTACCGATACACAAAAATTTAACCTTTTCTCCTTTACCGGGAAGATGAAAATCCTGCACTTGAGCTGGATGGCATTTTTTATCACGTTTCTGGTGTGGTTTAACTTTGCTCCGCTGCTGGGCATGGTGAAAGAGTCTCTGGGGCTGACCACTCAGGAAATCAAAACCCTGTTGTTGCTGAACGTATCCATCGCCATTCCGGCGCGGGTGTTGATTGGTATGCTGACGGATAAATATGGCCCGCGTCTGATTTATTCGTCTCTGCTGATTATCTGTTCCATTCCCTGCTTTATGTTTGCTGTGGCAGACAATTTTGTGCAGGCAGCCATTGCCCGTTTTGCACTGGGGCTGATCGGTGCCGGTTTTGTAATCGGCATCCGCATGGTGTCCGAATGGTTTCCGCACAATGAGCTGGGTACCGCCGAAGGCATCTATGGTGGCTGGGGTAACTTTGGTTCTGCCGCAGCGGCGTTTACTCTGCCGACTGTTGCCATCTGGTTCGGTGGTGAAGATGGCTGGCGCTATGCCATTGGCCTGACCGGTGTGTTTAGCCTGATTTTCGGTTTTATCTACTACAACAGTGTCACCGACACACCAAAGGGTTCTACTTACTTCAAGCCTAAAACTCTGGGTGCGATGGAAGTAACCTCCAAAGGTGATTTTTTCTTCCTGTTACTGATGAAGATTCCTATGTATGCGGCACTGGCGCTGTTGGCCTGGAAACTGTCACCTGCCGGCGTCAGCCTGTTGAGTGAAAACTCGGCCAATATGATCTACATGGGTTTGATCCTGCTGTATTTTTACGATGTGTCTCAAGTTTGGAAGGTAAACAAAACCGTCTTCAAAGAACCTGTGCCTGAATTGCATCGCTACAGCTTCAAGCAGGTTGCTGTGCTGAATGTACTCTACTTCGCTACCTTTGGTTCCGAGCTGGCGGTGGTGTCCATGCTGCCATTGTTCTTCTCTGAAACCTTTGAGTTGACTCCGGTGGTTGCCGGTATGGTGGCCTCGGCCTATGCCTTTATGAACCTGATGTCCCGCCCGGGCGGTGGCTGGATTTCCGATAAGTTCGGTCGCAAGCCAACCCTGTTGATTCTGACTGCCGGTCTGGCCATGGGTTACTACCTGATGGCGCAAGTCGACAGCACCTGGCCTGTATGGCTGGCGGTAGTAGCTGCCATGGCGTGCTCTTTCTTTGTTCAGTCTGGTGAAGGTGCGGTATTTGCTGCAGTGCCACTGATCAAGCGTCGTATGACAGGCCAGATTGCTGGTATGACCGGTGCTTACGGTAACGTTGGTGCGGTGGTATATCTGACCGTTCTGTCTCTGGTGGATTACAGCACTTTCTTTATGGTGATTGCCGGTACCGCGGTGCTGGGCTTTATCACTCTGCTGTTTTACTCAGAGCCTAAAGGCCAGATTGCCGAGGTTGCCGAAGACGGCAGTGTGGTAATGATTGATGTTGCCAAAGCGTAATAACAAACGCTGTACCTGATAACAGGCCTGCCGGATGCTATCTGGCGGGCCTTTTTTATATGAGGGGTTTTGGTACTCTTTGTGTGTTAATAATTACAGATTTAACTGAGAATAAAACGTGTCAAACAAGTCGCTCGAAGTGTCGATTGGTGGGTTCAGCAGTAAGGGGATCAAGCCGGAAAATCAGGATGCCTTTGCTGTCCACAATTCCCAGAGCGTGTCTGAGTTAACTTATAAAGGGGTGGCAGCCTGCCTCGCTGACGGTGTCAGTTGCAGCAAGAACGCTCAGAATGCCAGCCAAACCAGCGTCACCCAGTTTATTAACGACTACTACAGCACGCCCGATTCCTGGAGTGTGAAACAGTCCGCTGCCCGTGTTCTGATTTCCCTCAATAGCTGGTTGTATCACCACAGCCATCAGGCCGATGCGGCGCATCACGATGGCTGGGTTACTACCTTCAGTTCTGCTGTGTTCAAATCCACTACCGCACATATATTCCATGTCGGTGACAGCCGTATTTACTGTTTACGACGTGGCAATCTGGAGCAGTTGAGTCGCGATCACTGTCATAAGCATTTGGGATCAAAAAGTTTTCTATCCAGAGCTTTGGGTATGGACAGCCACTTGGAGGTGGACTATCTGCAGCATGATCTGGAAGAGGGGGATGTGTACTTTTTCTCTACCGACGGGGTGCATGACTGGTTGTCGGAGATGGATCTGATTGCGACATTGAGCTCTACCGGTGATAACCTTGAAGCTGTCGCGAAGACTTTGGTCAACAAGGCGCTGGCCAATGGCAGCGACGATAATGTCAGTTGTCTGTTGGTTCGGGTAGAATCTCTGCCAGCGGCAGATCTTGATGAAGTCAGTCGGCAGCTCACCGAGTTGACGATTCCTCCGGTGCTGGATGTTGGCAACAGAATCGATGATTTCGAAGTATTGAAAACCATTTACAGTGGCACCCGCAGTCACCTCTATCTGGTGGAGAAGAAGGCCTGTGGTCAGCGCTATTTATTGAAAGCACCTTCACAGAATTTTGCCGAAGACCCGGTTTATCTTGAGGGCTTTATCCGTGAGCAGTGGGTCGGACAACGCCTGAATAATCCCGGGGTGATGAAAATATACCCGAGGCCTTCCTCCTCTCCCTTTCTGTATCATCTGTGTGAATACATTGAGGGCATTACGTTACGCCAGTGGATGCACGACAATCCCAAGCCTGAATTTGAGCGGGTTCGGGAAATTACCGCCGGCATTGTTCGCTCGATCCGGGCGTTTCAGCGTATGGGCATGGTCCACAGAGATCTGAAACCTGAAAATATTATGATCAACTCCCGAGGGCAGGTCGTAGTCATAGACTTTGGCACGGTTCAGGTTGAGAGTCTGGGGGAAATTACCTCGCCTCTGGATGAGGACGTTCCGGTGGGGTCGGTTGACTATATTGCTCCTGAGTATCTCCATGGGGAAAAAGGCCAGCATTATTCCGATATTTTTTCTCTGGGCGTGATTGTCTATGAGATGCTGACCGGGGGATTGCCCTATGAGGTGTCTGCTGCCCAGCAACAGGCGCCCCAGCGCTATCAGAAATGGCGATACATTTCGGCCAGAACCCGGCGCAAGGAAATTCCCCAATGGCTCGATTTAACCCTGGAAAAGGCTTGTCAGGTGTCGCCACTGAAGCGCTACCATGTCTTGTCTGAATTTGAATCAGACCTCAGTAAGGCCAATCAGCAGATGATCAACGCTCACAAGTCTGCGCCTTTGCTGGAGCGGAACCCTGTGGCGTTCTGGAAAATGATCAGTGCCATCTGTTTCGCTATTGCGTTGGTGGAGGCCTGGCTTTTAAGTCAGTAGCGATTATGGCTTTGGTCAACGCATACCATTGGCTTTTGCAAAAAGAGTGGCATAAAATCCGTGCCATAAAAAACAGGAGAACGGGCATGTATTCAGGGATTGGTTCATCTTTATTTAAAATCGTTTGTTTGCTATCTGTGCTGGCCATGCCTGCGGCGTTACACGCTAAGGATTTCTCTGAGCGCGACCCATGGGAAGGTTATAACCGGGCGATCTACAGTTTTAACGATGTGATGGACCGCTACATGATGCGTCCTGTGGCAACCGGTTACGACACCATAACCCCAGATTTTATTCAGGATCGCATTTCAAATATCTTTTTCAATCTGCTGGAAGTGCGAAATGTCTTCAACGATATTTTGCAGGCCAAACCCGGTCAGGCAGCCAACGATACCGGTCGCTTTCTGATCAATTCCACCATCGGCTTGGTGGGCATGTTCGATGTGGCGGAAAAAATGGGATTGCCCAAGTCCGATGGCGAGGATTTTGGTCAGACTCTGGTTGTCTGGGGCGTTCCACAAGGTCCCTATGTGATGCTGCCATTCCTCGGCCCCAGAACGGTAACCTCAGCGGCCAGTTTTCCGGTGGACGGTTTGATTCATCCCCTGACTTATGTCACCCATGTGCCTACTCGTAATACCCAGTGGAGTGTCGAGTTGATCGATAGTCGCGCCAGTTACCTCAAGGCCGAGATCATGTCCAAAGGTGATGCTTATCTGTTTTTGCGCGATGCCTATCTGCAACGCCGAGACTACCTGATCAGCGACGGTGCGATTGAAGACGATTTTGGCGTGGATGATGAAGAGTTTGGCTTCGAAGACGAGTTTTAATGGTTCGACAACAGCGCCTCGTACTCATCTCTGAGTGTGCACCAGCGGTAAGCTGAGACATCCACGGGTGTTAGCTTGGCTGCTTGTTTGGCATGGATGGCTTTGACAATCATTGCCGCGGCCTGTTCTTCCGTGTCGTAGAGATATTTTTGGTCAAACAGGTAGGGGTAGGATTGGTCATTGGGTAACACCGGACTGGCTCCACAGGCCACAGCCTCCAGCACCGAAATGCCCTGAAATTCGTGTTGTGATGTAGATAGGATTACATCACTTTTTTGCAACCACTGCAGATACTCATCTCTTGAATCGGCGTGTCCGAATTGAATCAGTCGATGCTGGTAGGTTTTCTCGATGGTCTCGAACTCTGTGGGGCGTTTGCGGAAAGACTGACCCAGTAAGCACAGCTGATAGTCACAGCCATATTGCTCGAGTCGTTGCAATATGGCCAGTAATCTTTGCGGGCCCTTATCGTATTCCCAACGTGCGGCCCAGGTGATAACAGGCTTGTCACTTGGGGTTGCAATGGAATGTGTGGGAACATCACTGGCGAGCGGCACCGGGATAACCCGGCTGATGGCTTGCAGGTTATCCATCACGCCGGCAGGCACATGATCCGGCAATTTCTTAAGCAGCCTTGCTGCGCCACTAAAGAACGTTTCCCGGTTATATTCCGTATTGAATACCAGCTGCTGGGCGCACAGTGCCGAGTAAATGCTCTGTAGTTGGGGCTCCACAGGACTGAAACGCTGCTGCTCGGATCTGGGGTAGGCAAACTGGTTTTCATGGAAATACACGGTGGTTTGTTTGCATTGGCCCAGAGCGGGAACCATGCCGCGCAGTGATGACAGATCAACCATGGAAGTGGCGATAACCTGATCCCAGGGCTGTTCCAGAATCCCGCGGTATTCCCCAAAGCCCCAGGTCAGGCTGTTGCCCCTCAAGCGCCAGCTGAAATGTCTGTCGGGTAAGGTGAGTACCTGCCAGTGGTGCTCGGGAAACTGTTGAGTCAGCCCCTTGTGCCAGTAACGGTGAGAAACAGCGTCGTAGGCCGAGAGCAACAAAATTCGCATAGGATTTTCTAGATTGAGGTGTTTTAGAGAGAGGGAGAGAGTGCCCTCGTCAACGAAGGGACGATTTTAGCAGAAGAGAGCCACACAGGTCGGCTTTATGAACCGACCACGGTGCGGTTTGCCAGCAGCGAGTTGGTTTAGCTGGTTGGCAGTACTTCGGTTATTTCCAATCCAAGAATGCAGCCATCATCCGGGCCGCTCTCAACTCGGGTTACCTGAGTGTGAGCATTGAGCATAGGTGTGCAACCCACTGGCGGCATGATGCAAATGGTTAATTTGGCGCCGACTGGAAATACCCGGCTTATTTCAACCGACATACCGCCGCCGCTCAAATCGATACACTTGCCAGTGATCTCTTCATCGCTGTCGGGCAGGGTGATGGTTACCGGTGAGCCTATTTGCATGCGCAAGAAATTGCGTTTTTCGCTGTAGTCTCTGCTTGCAAGATTCATGTTGTCGTCCCCCATAATGATTCAGCTCGTTATTTTTTGTCAGGATGGTACTTAGAAGTTTTGTTTTGAGGTCTGGGTTAGAGTGTGTGGTCTGCTTTAATGGCCAAAAGCGACATCTGTTGGGGTCTGCCTGAAATTCGGGGCATGTCCGAATCCCTAAGTGGCAGCCTTTTCCAAGCCCGAAAAACTGTACGAACTTTGTTCAGAATTTAGCCTAAAAAAAGTATTTTGAACAGCTTGTGCATTCATATATATAGGAGTAATGTTGATTATACTGCCCCCCTCAATTGTGGGGTGATTCCTTTTTTTAGCTCGGGACCATTGCTTAATGTCAGCAGCAAACCGGACACTACTTGTTGTCGATGACGACACCATTGTGCGGCAGAGCGTGGTTGCCTATCTCGAAGATTCCGGCTTTGACATTCTAGAAGCCGAGCAGGGCCGTCAGGGCCTTGAAATGTTCAACAGTCATTCTCCCGATTTGGTACTGACAGACCTGAAAATGCCGGAAATGAACGGTTTGGATCTTTTGGCGGAAATTCACCGTGAATCCAATGAAGTGCCGGTTATCGTGATTTCCGGTGTGGGTGTTATGGGGGATGTGGTTGAAGCGCTACGACTTGGGGCGGCAGATTATATGATCAAGCCTCTGGTTGATATGGAAGTGCTGGTGCACGCTGTCAACAAGAGTCTGGAACGCAGAGATTTACTGGCTGAGAATGAGTTGTATCGCGTGGAGCTGGAAGAAACCAATCTGCAGTTGCGCGAGCATTTATTGACCTTGCAAAAGGATCAGCAGGCGGGACGTCAGGTTCAGCAACAGTTGTTGCCCGAATCCCCCTTTATCAAAGACCAGTATGTGATTGAACACCAGATTATCCCATCGCTGTTTCTGAGTGGTGATTTTGTTGATGTCAGTACCATCGGTGATCGCTATCTGGCTTTCTACCTGACGGATGTTTCCGGGCATGGTGCTTCATCGGCATTTGCGACTGTCTGGCTCAAGTACGTAGCTCAGGAACTGGAGGGTGAGCACCTTTCGTTTCTTGGTGCTGAGGGCGATCTCGATAATCAGTTTCTTGAGCAGGTGAATCAGGCATTGATCGATTCCGATCTGGATCACCATATGACCTGTTTCTGTGGGGTAATTGATACCCTGAAGAACAAAATGTATTACTCGATAGCGGGGCATTTGCCACTGCCGGTCATGTTGATTGACGGCTTTCCTCGTTATCTTCAGGGAAGTGGCAGGCCTCTGGGTATTTTCCCGGGGCAAAGCTGGGAGTATTATGAGATTGATTTCCCAAGAGGAGCTTCGCTGGTGGGCTTTTCTGATGGAATTTTGGAAATCATGCCCGCAAAGGATCTGCTGGAAAAAGAGGGTTTATTGTTACAGTACCTGATTAACTGCGATGGCAGTTTGAGTTCGGTGTGCGGGGCGTTGATGCTCGATCGTCTGGAAAATTCTCCAGACGATATTGCTGTGTTGAGCATTTCAAGAGCCTTGGATTAACTGTGCAATTTATTCCTGATTGACAAGTTTACGCAAACGTTTGAACAGTAGTCAGCAGTTGTTCTGGCGGAGATTCTGATAATGAAACCGGGCAGTATTTGTGTCGCAGATCGCGACGGTGTCAACGTCATCAAAATGAGTGGTGATGTGCGACTCACCCTTTGTTTGTCTTTTGATGCCTATATCGAAGACATGTTTACCAAAGATGATTTTCACACGGTGGTTTTTGATTTGTCGGAAGCAGAAGCGGTGGATAGTACCACCTTGGGCTTGATGGCGAAAATATCACTGATTGCCAAGGATCGCGGTAAATCCAAGCCGACCATTATTTCCACATCACCGGGCATTCAGCGGTTGCTTGGGTGCATGGGGTTTGATCAAATTTTTGAAATTGTTGAGCACATTGAAGCCGACTTTGAGCCAGACGATTGTCTCACCGAAGGCGCAATGGATGAAGCCAAGGCTCGACAGAAAGTAATAGAGGCTCACAAAATTCTAATGAGCCTCAATGAAAAAAATGCCAGTACGTTTCGCGATCTAATGAACGCTCTGGAAAGTTCTTAGCCTCTGGCTTGTTGTTTGGCCCGAATGAAATCCCCATGGGCAAGGTGAATCAATTCCGAAACTTTGCGAATCATATATTCTTCGTATTTATCCAGACTGCCATCGGCGTAAGCAATTCGCCACATACCCACCAGCAGCTCGAATTTTTCTGGCACCGTAAAACTGTCGTTAATATGGCGGGTGAAGTCATACAGCGAAGTCGAATTTTCACTGTGCTCACGAGCCCGCTCGATCAGTCGCTCAATACCTTCCTGCGGTAATTCAAACTGCCTTTGCAGCTCGACAGCAAGGGTGTTCAGTTCCCTGTCATCAAAGTGCTCATCGATGGTGGCGATCTCCACCATCAATGCGGCTGCAGCTCTGTGGCTCAGATTGTCGTTGTCACCTGCCGGCTCTTCCGGAAAGCAGTTATCCAGCAGGGATTTAAAGTGGTTAAGCATAACGTTTGTTCTCATCAACCTTGGCCAGAGCATCTTCAAGCACACTGATACTGGCATCGGCTTTATAGGCATTTTCGCTGATGTGGCGGCGGAATTGTTTGGCGCCTTTAACCCCCTGAAACAAGCCCAGTATGTGGCGGGACATATGTTTGAGCTGGGTTCCCTGTGCCATTTCCTCCCGGCAATATTCAATGAACTCCAGCGCGACTTCGGTACGACTGGGAATGGCGTGGTCATCACCATAAAGGCACTTGTCCACTTCTGCCAGAAGGTAAGGGTTGGTATAGGCCTCCCGGCCAACCATAACCCCATCGAGAGATACGGGGTATTGCTCCGATTGGCTCAAATGGAGTTGACACTGATCCAGTGTGGTCAGGCCACCGTTGATGATAATTTCCAGCTCTGGATAGTCGCGCTTGAGATCGTGAACCATGGCGTATTTCAATGGCGGTATTTCACGATTTTCCTTGGGGCTGAGGCCTTGCAACCAGGCTTTACGGGCATGAACGATAAAGGTTTTGCAACCGGTTTTGGCGACGGTTTCGACAAAGTCACAGAGACCGGCATAGTCTTCCATATCGTCAATGCCAATTCGGTGCTTGACGGTGACATCGATGCTCACCGCATCCTGCATCGCCTTGATGCAATCGGCGACCAGTTGAGGGTGACCCATCAGAATGGCTCCGATCATACCGTTCTGAACTCGATCACTGGGGCAGCCACAGTTGAGATTGACCTCGTCGTAGCCCCAGTCTTCCGCCATTTTGCTGCAGGTGGCAAGGTCGTTCGGATTGCTGCCGCCAAGTTGCAGTGCCAAAGGATGCTCAGCCGGGTGATATTTGAGAAACCGTTCACTGTCGCCATGAATCAGGGCGCCAGTGGTAACCATCTCCGAGTAGAGCACGGAGTGACGTGAGATGATGCGCCACAGATGACGGCAATGGCGATCAGACCAGTCCATCATGGGGGCCACGCTAAAGCGACGGTCGGGTGAAGTACAGCTCGGGTTCATGGGGTTGTGTCATTCAGCAGGGTAAACGATTTCCATTTTAAACCATCTGGGTTTGGCAATGGGGAATTGTTTGCAGCTCATGCCCGACTGGTGTACAAAATCGCCAGTTAAATACAAACAGGGAGAGTTGGGCGTGGTTAAGTGGGGATTAACAGGGGGTATGTTTGTGGGATTGTTTATGGCAATCCTGGGGTTCTATCAGTACAGCAGTTCCGGGCTGGAGGTTAGCCGCATTGATCTCAAACCCGGTGTCGTTAATCGTGGAACCATCTTGTTGGATCCGCAGATGAACCCCCTGCGGGCGCTGGTAAGTACCGGTTTCATAAACAACAGTACCAGCATGCACGTGACCCATTACGACTATCGGGTTACTGTGACCGATCAAAATGGCGTGGTATTGCTGGAAGAGGCGAATTCCCATTTTGAATCGCGCAAAGAAACACCGAGCCTGAATCAGAGGCGAATGATCAAAAGAATCAATCATGTCCTCGACAGCTGGGAGGTGAGCAGGCCCGACACCTATCTCTGGACGGTCGAGATCAAAAAGCGTAAGGCCAGTATTGAATCGGCCGCACTGACTGTTCGCCAGAATGTGATGACCAGCTTTCCAGCTTCGGTAAAGCTGGGAGCAGTCTTGATGATTGTCTGTTTTGGGTTGTTGATTATTACCGGGAAAGCCCGCAAGACCCGATGAAGGTGTTTATTCTGCTGCGCTAAAAACTGGCTGTTGTTGAATTTCATCGAGCCAGCGCTGCGGGTTGCCGTAAATGGCTTTGAAGGTGCCGTTGTGGTTGAGTCTGGCAACGGCCTGCTGATAGACCGGCAGTAAATTCAGGTGGGGCGACTTTTTCGACATATAAAGCGCCAGGATGGGGCCCTGCAGGCTGGTCATTTCAGCAATTTCAGTGGCCGACAGTCCCAGTTGTTTCATCCCCCAGTAGACCGTATGGTCCACGGCCGCCATATAATCAATGCGCTGCCTTTTTAACATGGCCAAGCCCTGTTCAATGGTATTGATGGGTTGGCGCTTGAAGTTGGTTGCCAAGTCAAAGGCAGCGCCATACTTGGAGCCACGCATGTGGCCCACAGACTGTCCGTTTAGCTGGGCCAGAGAGTCAATCGGCTGGTTGTCCGGCAGACCTACCAGAATCACCCGGGTCTGGGTGATGGTGCCCACCAGAATGGCGTCTTGGTCCACTCGCGGGGATTGAAATACCAGCGCCAGATCGGAATAGCCCGACAGTAATTCGTGAAATACGCGGGTGTAAGGGCGAAATATATGGCGGTAGGGTATTCCCGTTTCAGTATGCAGAACCTTTGCGGTTTCGATCAGAAGACCTTGCTGCTCTCCATCAATCACCATACCCCAGGGTTTTATGATGGATGTGGCTACCCGAACAGGATCCGTGGATGTCTGCAATTGCGGTTGCGCTGTGCAGAGCACGGACAACAGGCTCAGTAATATTAACCAGAAAGTGAATTGTGTTGCCGGCATCAGTTGTCCTGTTTGTCGAACTTTATCTCAGTATATCAACATGTTGGCGGGCTGCTCAGTCCGATCCATCGTTGGACCTATTTATTTGCCATCATGGGTTGGCAAAAAAGCCACATCGTTCTTAAACTCTATTTGTTTTGCATTTTAATTGACCAGATTGTGCTCTTTGTTTTCAGTTTAAATATTTCAATGGGTAATCATTATGACGACAAGGCCCGATAACGGCTTTTGGATTTCCTTGCTTGTGGCATCGGGGTTGACCGGTTGCGCTCTGAACGAGCCGCCGGAGGCCCAGGATGCTCTGACTCAGGCCCTGCCGGAACAGACCCAGATAGCCGGGCAATGGCAAGCTGCTGACGATGTCGGTGCTGTAACCAACAACTGGCTGCAAACCTTCAATGATCCTCATCTCACGGCAATGGTGGATGAAGTCATTGCCAATAACCCCAATCTGCAGGCGGCATCAGCCCAGGTTGAGGTGGCCGCAGGTTTGGCGCGACAGGCGGGCTCGCAATTGAAACCCACCATCGGTCTGGGGGCCGGTGCCAGCAGTGCCGATGGTAGTGGTATTGCCGGTACGCTCGATTCCAGTAATGCGTTTCTTAACGTTTCCTGGGAGCTGGATATCTGGGGAAGGGTCAGAGCCGGAGTTGCCGCTGCCGAGTCGGCCCTGCAGGCTAGCGAGGCCGATTATCAATCCGCTCGCCAGTCATTGGCTGCAACCACGGCCAAGGCCTGGTTTTTGGCAACCCAGATACACGTGCAAAAAGAACTGGCAGAAGAGGCGGTAGAGATTTACACGGATCTGGTAAAACTGGTTACGGCGAAGGAACAGGTTGGCAAAGCCCAGCCGCAGGATCTACCTCTGGCCAAGGCACGATTGGCCGGTGCAGAGGCCAATCTGAGGTTGGTGAATAGCAGTTATCAGGAAATCCTGCGCAGTATTGAGGTTCTTCTGGGGCGTTACCCTTCCGCGGAGCTGAAGACGGTTTCGGATTTCGCTGCCTTTCCGCCACCGGTGCCCGCAGGGCTGCCTTCACAAATACTCGAGCGCAGGCCTGACTTGAGAGCGGCTGAGCAGAGAGTATCGGCGGCTTTCTATGGGGTGCAACAGGCGGAAGCGGCACGTTTGCCACGAATCAGTTTGACTGCAATTGGTGGGGCCGCAGACAACGGGTTACTCGATTTACTCAATATTGGTAATCCGATTGGGCAACTGGGGGCCAGTTTGTTTGCGCCTCTCTATACCGGTGGTGCTCTGGAAGCCGGCGTCGACATTGCGGACGCCCAAAAACGGGGAGCCATGGCGCTCTATGCCCAGGCTGCGCTTCAGGCATTTCGTGAAGTGGAAACGGCTCTGGCAAATGAACAGCTCTACGCAGAGCGCCAGATCTATCAGCGTGAAGTGGTCAACAAAAGTCAGGAGGCCTTTCGCATTACCAAAGCCCAATATCAGGTTGGGCGTCTGGATTTACTGACTGTGCTGCAAACTCAGGCCAGCCTGATTGGAGCCAAATCTGATTTGGCTGCAATCACCAACGATCGCCTGTCTCAACGAGTGAGTCTGCATCTGGCTCTGGGGGGCAGTTTTGACTCGCAGCCTGCCTCAGGACCAACTTCTAATGAAAACAGGGGGACCAACTGATGTCCGGTATCGACATATTTGCCTTGATTGTTCTGATTACCATCTTCGCTGTTGCCATAGGTGTTTTTGTCTTTCTTGGGCAATGGCCGGGTAAGGTGGCTCATGCCAATAATCATCCGCAGGCCGAGGCCATTACCATTGGCAGTTGGGTCGGCCTGATTGCCGGTGGTGTGCTCTGGCCGCTGATTTTGATTTGGGCCTACGTCAAATATCCTGATGCCAGCAATGGCGAGTCGGCTGGTACGGCGATATCGGATCAAGAGGAGCAGGCATCATGATCGTTTTTTTAACCGTACTCTGGTGTGTCATTCTGCTGATTCTGGTGAAAACCAAAACCATTCAGCTGACCCTCTGGTGGAAGTTGTCGCCGGTAATCTGGATGGCGTTACTGCTGATTATTCTGTTTATTCCGATGCAGTTCTTTGCGCCATCCGGGCCGTTGCTGGTGGTGCAGTATTCCACTCCAATCACGCCCAATGTGGCGGGTCAGGTTGCCAGAGTTAATGTCACTCAGAATCAACAGGTACGCGAAGGCGATATCCTGTTTGAGATTGATCCCGAGACCTTCACCGCCCAGCGCGATCAGGTTCAGGCGCAGTTGAATCTGGCCAAAGTACGCTTGGAGCAAACCCAACAGTTGGTCGAGCAGGATGCCGTCAGTGGTTACGAACTCGATCAGTATGAAGCTCAGGTCAAGCAATTGGAGGCGGGCCTGAAACTGGCGGAGTACAATCTCAGAGAAACCAAAGTCAAAGCCCCGACCGATGGCTACATTACCAATCTGGCGCTGCGCAAAGGCGCGCGTGTCGGTCGGCTGGCGGTATCACGATTTATGACTCTGGTGGAGGATGATCGCCTGATCGCCGCGCAAATCCCTCAGGCCTATTTACGTCACGTTAAGGCCGGGCAACAGGTGGAAGTGACTTTCAAAATGTTCCCCGGCAAGGTCCACAGTGCGACGGTAGACTATGTGGTTATGGCGTCGGCGACGGGACAACTCAGTACCAGTGGCAATATGGTTGCACCCCGTGAGACTCCTGCCGTACCTTACGCTGTTGTCTTAAAGCTCAATGACGAATCTTTGCTTCAGAGTTTGCCTGCCGGAGCCATCGGCAGTGTGGCGGTCTACACGGAAGCGGGTAAAGCGACTCATGTGATCCGTCGGGTAATGATTCGAATGGACGCCTTTATGAACTACATCATTCCTACCTGAGCCGTTGCAGCGGCGTTACCAAACAACGCCGATGTCAGCTGGTTTGGCGCTCTCAATGTCGCAATGATAAGCGGTGGCCCGGAAGTTTACCTGGCTGCCGCTTTTTGGTTTTGGGCTCTGAGCAGTGGATGGTTCTGGGAGCTGTTTATGGGCTTATGGGGCTGATCGGACGCAAGATACCCGGTTGATTATCTCGATTTTTGACTGAATGTAGGTCATTTTTCAAGAACATGTGGATAAATGACGTGAAGTTGGCACAAATCGAATAGATCCCTTTTCGGGCCCTCACTAAGATGGCCACCCTAATAAAAACCGCGGCAACAGGGGATACCTCTGGGCTGGCACGTTAACGAGAGGCGTTCTATGTACGATTATATTATTGTGGGTGGTGGTTCCGGTGGTGGTGTAATGGCCAATCGCCTGAGTGAATCCGGAACCGATACCGTGTTTTTGCTGGAAGCGGGTTCCAAAGCCAATTCTCCATTCATTTCGACACCGGCGATGTTTTCGGCCTTGGTGCAGGATCTGAAATGCAATATCTACAACTGGCGCTTTAATACCAAGCCAGACGCCTCCATGAACGGTCGTAGCCAATATCAACCAAGAGGTAAGGGCCTGGGTGGGTCCAGTAACATCAACGCCATGGTATATACCCGTGGTGACGCCGCTGACTACGATGCCTGGGAGGCCGAGGGTAATCCGGGCTGGGGCTATAAAGACGTGTTGCCGTATTTTAAAAAGGCCGAGAATAACGAGCGCGGTGAAAATGAATTTCACGGTGTGGGCGGTCCACTGAATGTGACCGACGGTGGCGTTGATTTCGAGATGTATAACAACTTTCTGCGCAGCAGTCTCGAGCTGGGTTACCGCTACAATCCCGATTTTAACGGTGAGAATCAGGAAGGTGTTGGGGTCTTTCAGTTTACCGTTAAAGACGGTAAACGCGCTGGTGTTCGTGCCAGTTATATTGCCCCGGCGATGAGCCGTCCCAATCTGCTGATTGAAACCGGCGCTCAGGCCTCACGCATTCTGTTTGAAGGCAAACGTGCTGTAGGGGTGGAATATATTGTTAATGGCAAAACCAAAATCGTCCGCGCTCGCAAAGAGGTTATCCTCAGTAGTGGCGCTTTTGGGTCTCCCCAGTTGTTGCTGTTGTCCGGCGTCGGCCCTGCACAAGAGCTGCAAGAGAAGGGCATTGACGTCGTTCATGATCTGCCCGGTGTGGGCAAAAACCTGCAGGAACACCCCGATGTAATGCTGGTCTTCAAGAGCAAGACCAAGTCTGGGATTTCCATGACCCCTCTGGGAATGATCAAAGCGGTCGGCGCCTATATTCGCTACCTGATTACCGGTAAGGGCTGGATCGCCAACCCTCCTACCTCAATGGGTGGTTTTCTCAAATCCGATGATGATCAGCCGCTGCCCAACTTCCAGATCCACTTTGTGCCATTGGCATACCGCGATCACGCCAGAGACTGGAAGTTGATGGCTTCATGGGGCTTCAGTTATCTGGTCAACCTGTCACGCCCGAAAAGCCGGGGTGAGGTGACTCTGGCCAGCAAAGACCCAATGGCGCAACCGGATATTCAGTTGAACCTGTTGCAGCATCCGGACGATATGAAGCAGATGCGTGATGCGGTGAAGCGGGTGATGGAAATTGCCAATCACTCTGCCATGGATGATATCCGGGGCGACTCGGTTCAGCCGCCGAAGCCCTTCACCAGTGATGAAGATGTTGAGGGTTTTCTGCGCCGTGAAGGGGCGCACGTCTACCACCCGGTGGGCACCTGTAAAATGGGCAGTGACGATATGGCGGTTGTTGACCAGAGCCTCAAGGTTCATGGTCTCGAAGGTATCCGCGTGGTGGATGCCTCCATCATGCCGTTGCTGATTGGTGCCAATACCAATGCGCCGACCATTATGATTGCAGAGAAAGTGGCGGACATGATGAAGCAGGAAAAGCTCGCACAATCTTCCTGAATAATCCCTCGTTGATGTACCCCCGAAGGGCAGGCCAAAGGTCTGCCCTTTTTTGTTTTTGCCGTTGTATTGCTAATGACAGGGAATTTCGGGCATGGTTACTGCGTTGTTAATTTTTCAATGTTGCTCACAATAATCAGCAGTGGCTGGATAATAAAAAGGAAGCGCGATGAGTGAAGCAGAACAGCGGGTGGCCGGATCAGAAAAGCGTGTCAGCACCTTTGCAGACGATGCACTGGGGATTGACGATGCCGTAGCCATTGCGAAGCGAATCAAGATGGGTGAAATCTCTGCCGGTGAAGCGGTAGAGGCTGCGATTCAGCGGGCAGAACGCGCTAACCCGCAACTTAATGCCATTATCACGCCTTGTTACGATCGGGCTCGAAAGCAATCCAACGCATTATCGCAAGGCGCTTTTGCCGGGGTACCGACCCTGATTAAAGACACCGATGATGTTCAGGGGCTCCCCACCTTGATGGGCTCACACGCCACCTCCAGATTACCAGCACGGCAGACGTCGGACTTTATCGAACAGTTCAATGCTCAGGGTTTGGTGGCAATTGCCAAAACCAATTTGCCGGAATTCGGCCTGACGGCCACCACGGAACCCTTATCTGGCGGCACGACTCACAACGCCTGGCACACGGATTATTCTTGCGGCGGTTCTTCGGGAGGCTCTGCCACCATGGTTGCCGCCGGTGTGGTACCGATTGCTCACGCCAATGATGGTGGTGGCTCGATTCGAATTCCGGCTTCATGCAGCGGACTGGTGGGCTTAAAACCAACCCGTGACCGTCTGGTTGGGGTACCGGCATCTTCCAAGTTGCCGGTCAATATTGTGGCACAGGGCGTGGTGAGCCGAAGTGTGCGTGATACCGCCGCGTTCTATGCGGCCGCTGAGACGTTTTACCGCAACCCCAGATTGCCAGAGTTAGGGCATGTCACCGAACCTGGCCAAAAGCGTTTGAAGGTTGGTGTTTTTACCCATCGCGTGGACGGCACCGTTTGCGACCCAGAATGCCGCGACGCTACGCTTGCCGCGGCCAGACTGTGCGAGCAGTTAGGGCATCAGGTGGAAGAAATTGGCAGCCCTTTTCCCGAGCAGTTTATGTACGATTTTCTGTTGCTGTGGTCGATGATGGCGTTCGGGTTCAGGCATTTTGGTCGCCGGGTACTAAGCAGGGATTTCCAGTGGCATAAAACCGATGAGTGGACCAAGGGTCTGGCGCGCCATTTTGGCAAAAATATTCACCGCGCTCCCTTCGCGTTTCGCCGCTTGCGCAAGTTTCGGCACGATTACGCCCGGGTGTTTGAGGGGTACGATTTGCTGCTCAGCCCCACAACTGGAACGGTTGCCCCGCAGTTGGGGCACATTGGCCCAGAAGTCGAGTTTGAAGAAAGCTTTGCCAGAGTCAGTCAGTTTGCGGCTTTTACACCCGGCCAGAATGTGTCCGGCGCACCGGCCATATCCCTGCCGCTGGGAGTGGCCGCCAATGGCTTGCCCATAGGCGTGCAGTTTGCGGCACCCTATGGGCAGGACAGGCGTCTTTTGCAACTGGCATTGGAATTGGAAGCTGCCAGCCCTTTCCGGTTGATGTCAGATTAATAGTTACTGCGCGTTTCTTTTTAAGTCACTGGGCATTTCTTTGTGACAGAGCCGCGCGCAACTGTTTCAGTACCGCTATTTCCTGTTCAGTCGGCACGTAGCGACCACCACAACGTGGGTCGGTCTTTTGCAGCAGAGCAATAACGTCACGGGTGAGTGGGATGGGGTCGCAGCCGTGGCCCTGCTCACACACCATATCGAACTCGGGTTTGGCCTTGATGTGACAACCGAGACAGTTACCGCCAAATCGATTCACCACATCGGCATAGCCACGCTTGTGTATCTGGGTACCTTCGGCTGATACGTTGAGCTCAAAGAACTCCCAGTCTTTGGTGCCAGGACTGGTACCTTTGGGTTGTTTCACCATCACTTCGGTGGGAACCAGTTGCACGATGGATCCTTCCGGGTATTCCCCCTGACCTGCTTCGGCCAGTGATTTGGTTTCTTCCAATTTGTCCGGATTCAGGTTGCCGACATAGAAGTGACGTACTTTGGTCATATCCAGCATGCACTCAAAAGTGTCTGCATCAACGCTCAAGGCGTCAGTGCTATCGGTGACAGTTTCCGCGATCACCTGCATGGATAACACGGCGAAGCCTGTCAGAGTCAGTAAGAACGATTTCATGATTGGATTTGCTCCTGTTGTTCTGGTGGTGTTGTTCTTGTGTGGTAGTTCGGGCACCAATATAGGTGTTAGCGTCCTGATGGTGGAGGCTACTATAGCGATCTTTATAATTGTGAGCAAGTAAATTGTGCAAAATATAAATGCATGTTGATTTAGGCGTCTTGATGCGGATCAAATAACCTTTTAAGTTGTAGTGTCATTATTGGCGTCTAATAAAAATCTAAGACGGTGCTGTGTTTGTTTATTGGCAATCATGGTGCTCATTGCGGTTGTGCCGCCAGCTGACAGTGGGCGTCTGTGCAGCTGTCAAGTCAAAGGAATCAAACATGGGATCTTGGATAGTCGCAGGCCAGCAAGGACTGGCTCGTATTGCGGATTTGCTCGTCGGTAGGCAACACCCCACTGGCTTTGGCGATATTCGCGCCCAGTACATCGACTCCCGGGTGCGCCTGTTGGCGGGTATGTTTGCGATACTGACACCACTGTGGATCCCCGTTGATTTTATTATTCTGCCAGCGCCGGCAGTGGCCTCGATGGCGTTAGCAAGAATTCTGTTTTCCATGATGCTGTTGTGGCTTTGGTTGGCCCCCTGTCAGCCGACTTTGAAAATGGCTCGGCTGCGATTGGTGATTCTGATGGTTCTGCCATCGCTGTTTCAAATCGCTGCCCAGTTAATTTTGAAGCAGGAACATTCGGACTGGTTGATCAGTTATACCTTTTTACCCATGTTGATCATTGCCATGCACAGTATCTTTCCGTTGACCCTGAGTGAGGGGTTAGGATTGGCCAGCTTTACCGTGCTGCTGTTATCGCTTGATGAACTGGGCAGGGGCACACTGTTTACGGTGGCTGGTATTGGTCATCTCTGGTTGCTGTGCCTGATGATGGGAGTGGCGATCTGGGCTCAGCTGTCTCAGCTGCACTGCCAGCTGATGCTGCATCGACAATCCATGAAAGACTCGCTGACCGGGCTATTGAATCGGGGGGGGTTGAATACCATGATGGTACTCGAGCATGAGCGCTTGCAGCGGGAGCCTTCCCGCTGCAGTGTGGTGATGTTCGATCTGGATTACTTTAAAAAAATCAATGATGAGCTGGGGCATCAGGCCGGTGATGATGTCATCAGATTCTTCTCGCGCTTGTTGTCAAAACAAGCCCGAAACAGCGATGTCTGTGCTCGCTATGGCGGGGAAGAGTTTGTAGCGGTTCTGCCCGGTGCCAATGCTAAGGATGCCTGCCTGCTGGCCGATCGCATCCATCAGGCCCTGGCGCAGACGCCAGTTGATCTTGGTGCTGAAGCCAGTCTGCATGTGAGTTGCAGCGTAGGCATCAGTGAAATGACGGTTGATGTTGCGCCCGAGGCGGCCCTGAAACGAGCCGATGAAGCGCTTTATCAGGCTAAGCGTGATGGCCGTTGCTGTACTCGTCTGTATCATCCGGGCGCTGCCACTGAGTCTCAAACTGAACTCTCTGCTGGGACCCTGTGTGGTGCTGGCGCTATCTCCTGATGCCAAGAGTTTTGTAAAGCATTGTTTCCCTGAGTCGCTTTATCATTTTTAATGGTGACATTACTCAGAGGTTCACGGATCAACAGTGTGCCTTTGATTCCAATTAATTTTGATTCAGGTAATTTTCATGTTCGAAACCATCGCTTATACCGTCGCTGACGGTGTTGCCCGTGTGGAGCTTAATCGCCCCGACAGAATGAACGCCATCAGTATTCAGATGTTTAAAGATCTGGTTGCCGCGGGGGAGGCGATCAAAGCCGATAATTCCGTGCGAGTTGCCATCCTGTCTGGCAGCAATGGCAATTTCTGTGCGGGTCTGGATATGGAAAATTTTACTTCGGGCATGCTCGATGACGGCTTTGCTCCCAGAACCCACGGGATTACCAATTTGTATCAACAGGTTGCCTGGGTTTGGCATGAGCTTGAAGTGCCGGTGCTGGCCGTTGTAGAGGGTGCCTGTCTGGGCGGTGGCCTGCAAATCATCAGTGGTGCGGATATGCGCTACGTTTCTCCCAAGTCCAAATTGAGCATTCGTGAAACCTATTGGGGGTTGGTGCCTGATATGGCGGGGACCGCACTCTGGGGTGAATTTGTTCGCGGCGATATTCTGCGTGAACTGACTTACACCGCCCGAATATTCTCCGGCGTCGAAGCCGAGCAGTATGGCTTTGTCACCAAACTGTGTGATGACCCACTGGCCGAAGCGTTGGCCGTGGCAGATGCCATTGTCAACAAAAGCCCGCATACCATTCGCGCCTGTAAACGTCTGCTGAATAACAAGGATCGCCTCAGTGCCGAAGAGGCTTTACTGGCCGAATCGATAGAGCAGGATGCGCTGGCGGGTACGCCCAATCAAATGGAAGCGGTGATGGCCAATATGGAAAAACGTGCGCCCAACTTTGTGGATGTGGAAGGCTGATCGCCAGCTTATTCAAATTCTCTAATGGCCTTCTTTACCGCTAAGGGCCTTCTTTATCGCTAAGGGCTTATTCAAACTCGCTTATGGCTTTCATCGTCGAGTTGATCCAGTCCTGAGTCTGTTGGCCCAGCTCTTTGGCGGATAATTCGGTACTGTCGATAACGGGGCCAATCACCAGCTGAATCACGCCGGGTGTCAGCAGGACACTGCGCCCCGGCCAGCATTCCCCGGCGTTGTGGGCCACGGGAAGTACCTGAGCCCCATTTTTTTGCGCCAGCAGGGCACCACTGTTGGCAAATGTCGAGCTCTGGCCCGGTGCAACCCGGGTGCCCTCGGGAAAAATTACCACCCAGCGTCCTTGAGCCAGTCGCTCACCACCTTGTTTGATGACTTCTTTCAAAGCGTTGCGCTTGAGGCTACGATCGATGGCGATGGGCTCAAGAGCTTTCAGACCCCAGCCAAAGATTGGAATTCTGAGCAGTTCGGCTTTCAATACTGTCGCCTGGGGCGCAAACAGGTTCTGCAGGAAATAGGTTTCCCAGGCACTTTGGTGCTTGCTCATCACCACACAGGGTTTGTCCGGGATGTTTTCCAGACCCGTCACCTTGTATCTGACACCGCAGATGACTCGGGCCATGGTCAGGGTACCGATACTCCAGATGCGCGCCAGCTGACAGCGTTGCTCAAGGGGCAAAATCAAGGCGCTGATGGCGAGTATCAATCCGTAAAGTGCGGTAAAAGCAAACAGCAGAAAATAGAACAGACTGCTGCGAAAGTAGGTGGCCAGGGTTACCGGGGTTTGACGGGGGGTATCCTGCTTGGCGGATGTTTCTGTCGCTTGAGACAACGCGAGGCTCCTCTGGCATACAAAAAACCCCCGCATCACTGATGCAGGGGTTTTTAAAATAATTCGTTATATCAATCACAATATAACGATTCGTTATCAAGCTGTAAAGACCGGCCGGTCACTCTTTAAAGCAAAACCAGAGACAGGATGGCCACAACGGAAATGGTGGTCAGGCCCTGCACCAGAGTCCCCAGGGTCAGGGTTTTATAAGATGTCGCTACGTCCATGCGGCTGAACTGGGTAACCACCCAGAAATAGCTGTCGTTGGCGTGCGAAACGGTCATGGCGCCGGCACCAATGGCCATCACCGTCAGAACCCGGCCCATATCGGAGTCCAGCCCCAGGCTCGCCAGCATGGGCGCTACCAGAGCCGAAGTGGCGACCAGAGCTACGGTGGAGGAGCCCTGAGCGGTTTTGAATGCCGCCGCCACGATAAACGGCAGGAAGATGCCGAGGTTATAGGCGGCCAGACTGTTGCCCAGAGTTTCACCAATCCCGGTGGCTTTGAGAATGGCTCCGAGGCTGCCGCCCACACCGGTGATCATAATGATGATGGCGGCGCTTTTCAGACCATCTTCCATCCAGTCGTTCATGGTCACTTTGTTCAACTGGGGCAACAAACGCAGGGACAGGAAAAAGCCGATCAGCAAGGCGTTAATGGGTTTTCCCAGGAACGCGAGTACTTGCATGATGCTGCCTTCACCAAACGGGTGAGAGGGAAATGCTGCAATGGAACCCAGTGAAATCAGCAGGATGGGAACCAGAATCGGAGCAAAGGATTTGCCGGCAGAAGGCAGGGTGCCATAGCTTTGCAGGGCTTCCTGATATTCTTTTTCATCCATGTGCTCCTGATCCTCTGCGCTGGTCCAGCGACTGCCAGCAAACAACGCCCAGGCGTATCCCGCCGCCATGGTGAAAATAGAGACAAAAACGCCCACCAGAATGACCAGACCCAGTTGATCGCTCAAGCCCAGATTACCCGCGGCGGCAATGGGGCCGGGGGTTGGTGGAATCAGAGTGTGGGAGGCGAACAGACCTGTGGCCAGACACACGGTCATGGTGATGGCGGATACGTTGGTGCGGGCGACCAGCGCACGTTTCAGAGAAGACAGAATCACGTAGCCGGAATCACAGAACACTGGAATCGAGACGATATAGCCCATGATACTCATGGCCAGCCCCGGTGCTTTGTCGCCCAGCAGCTTCAGTACCGTATTGGCCATGGTGATGGCCGCTCCGGTTCGCTCAAGGATGGTGCCGATGAGTGTACCCAGCAGAATGATGATGCCGATATAGCCCAGAATACCGCCAAACCCGTTGCGAATTGTTGCCCCGATCTCCAACGGGTCCATGCCGGCGGCAAAGCCGATGCCATAGGCGGCCAGCAGCAGAACGATAAAGGGGTGCCACTTCAGGCGAGTGGTGCCATAAATAATAAAACCGACACCGGCCAGCAACACCAGTAACAGATAGGTAGCAGAAGTCATAACGCAAATGCTCAAAAAAAGTGTGGAGAATAGACCGCTTAAAATTGTCTGAGTTCTGTACAATTTTGATCGGATTAATGGGCGTGAGCGTTGCTGCAGCGTTTTGATGCGGTCTGGGGCCATTGTTCCCTAGCCGCAGTTGACTGGAAATGGGAATGACTTGCCAGTAGAGTCATGCCGCGATGGGTATTTATGGCTGAAGCCGCTATGTCTGATTTACAACATTCAACCAAACAAGGCTCCCTGCAGACTATCTATTTTGCCGGGGGTTGCCTCTGGGGTGTGCAGGAGTTTATAAAGCATTTGCCTGGCGTTGTGGCGACTGAGGCCGGGCGTGCCAATGGCACCAGTTCGTCCACTGAGGCGTCCTACGATGGCTACGCCGAGTGTGTAAAAACCTGCTTTGATCCTGCGCAGGTAACAGTGGCTGAGCTGATGGGGTATTTTTTCGAAATCATTGATCCCTACAGCGTTAATCGACAGGGGCAGGATGTCGGCTTGAAGTACCGCACCGGTGTCTACAGCGACGATGAACAGCATCTGGCGGCGGCGCAAGACTATATCGGGCGCCGTGAGGACGCCTTGAATATTGCGGTAGAAGTCCTGCCGTTAAATAACTACGTCAAAAGTGACGCCGAGCATCAGGATCGTCTGAGCCGGTTCCCCAATGACTATTGCCATATCCCTCTGGATCTTTTGCACAAATACAAAGGCCGTTAATTGGGTATTCAGGCTGATGTCTGGCCGCGTTTACCCAGCACCAGTGCGGCACCAATTAGCAGCGAGCCCATAGCGAGTCGTATCAGTTCTTCATTGCTGCCGCCTTTGGCTTCCCCAAACACAAACAGTGAGGCAAACATCGCCAGAGGCACGACGGCGTTGTTGAAGGCCGCCAGCACCCCGGCGGTGGTTTGTGTGGCGCCTTTGTTCCAGAAATAAAAGCCAAGCCCAGAGGCTACCAGCCCCAGATAGACCATGACCGCCCACTGGTTGGCGGTGGCATCCAGAGGTACGGGCGGTTTCTGTTGGGTCAATATGATCGCAAGCGTGGTGAAAATAGCGGCTCCAAGATACAGGAAACCGAACACGGAAGCGTCACGGAGATGAGGCCGGGCGAGCTTCCACTCGCGGTAGTAAGCCTGCCCGAAGGCAAAGGCGACATTCGAGACTTGCATCAGCCCGAAGCCTACCCATATATCGGTGGATTCCGTGCCTTTGACCTTGATCACCGTGGCGCCGGCAACCGAGAGGAGTGCCGCAAGCAGGTACCATGGGGTGAAGCGGCGCTGACGGAGATCGTAGATCAGGATCACATAGACCGGTGTCATAACCGTAAACAGCGCCACCAGATAGGAAGGTAGATAGCGAAAGGCCGATAGGTAACAGGTGTACATCACACCGTACTGAATGGCGCCAATCAGCATGAGTTGCCACTTTTCCCTGACGGTTATGGTCGACGGTTGGAGAAAGGGCAGAAAGGCAATAAAAGCAATCAACAGCCGTGTGTCGGCCACCTGAAGTGGATCCAATCCTTGCAGGGCATTGCCGATCAGGCCGAAAGAAAATGCCCAGATCAGCGAGGTAATGGCGAGATATGTCATTGCGTTGTAGAGCCTGTCTGCGAGCCGTTACCAGTGATAGGTGGCGCCTATGGAATACTGTTCACCCCTGCCCGGAGTGCCAGGCACTTCCTCAAAGGATTCATCCCAGAGATTGTCCACTGAGAAGAGTATTTGCAACTGATTAAGCTGCTCTGGGGAGTAAGTCATGGTCAATTGCGTAAATAGGGCTTCGTTGTCGCCATTGCGCAGCTGGTTTTTTTCCTGACGGCGCCATTCGTTGTCGACACGGACTTCCAATGTGTTCGTGGGACGCCAGATTGCACCCAGAGTGACGCGGTGGTTGGGGTAGTTGAGGGCGTAGAAGCTGGCATCGATATTGGCGGCCTTGTAGTCCTCGTCCTTTTCCAGAAAGGTGTAGCTGGCGATGATTTCCGCTTGATTAAGGCGCTTGATGCCGATGAATTCCAGGCCTTGAGTCTCGATATCCACCGCATTGGCTGAGCGTGCGGCGGTATTGGCAAAGCTGTAGGTCCAGTCTGTCAGATCGTTGTCCCAGCGATAAAACAAGGCGGCGTCCAATGTCCAGCTGTTGCGATCCAGTGTGACACCCAGTTCCAGATTTTTCGCGGTTTCACGTTCGAGATCGTAGTTGCTTCGAAACAGACCGCCGGAATCACTGCCGCCGATGGCTGTGTAACCGGCCACCTGAGTGGCTTCAGCGTAAGACAGATAGATACGCTCCGAAGAGCCGTCAGTGTGGGCCTGCAACCAGGTGATATCGCCAATAAAAGAGACGTCCGAGTCATCGCGATTGGTGTCGTCAAAGGCGGCACCGGCGCGAATAGTCAGGCGTTGATTGCCGGACAGATCCGTGCGGTATTCAGGCAGGATACTGGCTTTGTAATAGCTGCGCGAGACAAAGTTGTTTTCCAGAGTGGTGGAATCAATTTCGTCGGCCATGGCTTGGACCGTGTAATTGAGCCCGAATGCCTGATTCAGCTGGTGCAACCCGGAAATGGCCAGAGCGCTGACTTTGGTTTCATGGAAAGCCTGAAATGCACCAGGGTTTTCACGGGAAAAGACATAGTGATCATTATGGCGGCGGTAGTAGCCAGAGATCTCAAAGTTGCTGTCCAGACCGTAAGTTTGCCTGTGATTGACGGCCAGCAATCGGGTTTTCAGATTCTCGGTTTCGTTAACACCGAAGGGGGTATACATATTGGGCCAGCCGAAGAATTTTTCCTGATAGCCAAAAAATACATCGGTCTGGGAAACCGGGCCCAGCAGCTGTACCCGACCGGATGCCCGGTAGTAGTTGTGATCGCCATTATCAATGGTGCCGTCACTTTCCGAGCGAGAGTATTCGGCCTCGATGCCGAGCGTCCAATCCGGAGCATTGGTCAGTGACGTGCTGTACCCGTTGTAAATTCTCTGAAGGTTCAGGTCGTTATTACCAACCCCGGCAGAAGCACTGCCGCCGGTTGCAATGGGTTGCCAGTCAAAATCGACGGTGCCCACTGAGCTGTTAAAGCCTAACAGAGCATTGTCCGCGCCAGTGAGAACATTGGGGTCACTGAGCATTTCCGGACCGACGGGTATCTCTGCAAAATAGTGGCCGGTTTGAGGGTCAAACAGGGTGGCACTGCCAATGCGAAACCCGGTATTTTCAAAAATACCGCCGCGAATGGTAACGTCAGCCTGAGCTTCGGCCATATTGCGTGATTGCAGGTCGATGCGAGGGTCGTACTCAAGATTGGAAATCGGGGTGGCGTAGGTGCCAACCGGTAGGGTATTGGCGGTTGTGCGGCCCTGAACCAGAATTTCTTCGATAGTTTTTGTTGTGTCTGTTTCAGCGAAGACAGAAGTGGTGTAGAACAAAGCTATTGCAGCTGCTTGAGTTACTTTTTTCATTTTTTGCTCTCTTTAATTTGGACTCCACGGGATGCATTCGGGCCATCCATGGCCCTCACCCTGCGGGCTCCTTCGGAGTGCAAAATGGCTGTCCTGCCATTTTGTGAACCGCTATCAGCGATTCTCACCCTCCAGTACCACAAATAAAAAACCCCCGAGCCTTTCGGCACGAGGGTTTTGTATTTGGTGGAGCCTAGCGGGATCGAACCGCTGACCTCAACACTGCCAGTGTTGCGCTCTCCCAGCTGAGCTAAGGCCCCAAACTGCCTGCATTGCTGCAGAAGTGGGGCGCATTCTAGGGCGCACTGGTGTGGCTGTCAACTCCCTTTTTATAAATATGTAATTGATTTTGCAGGTTTTTTAATTCAGAGGAAGATCCTGCTAAGAAACCCGGCAAATCGGGTAACAATTCGCCGAAACCAGTGTGGACGCTGTTGTTTGGCGCAGAGGTTTTCTTCAATTTCCAGGGTTTTGACGATGCTGTTGTAGCCGATCCAGCGCAGGGGTTCGGGTTCCCACCGGCGCAGTTTTTTATGGGCCAATCCTTCATGGGCCCATGGGGCCTGACTGAGCTCGGTCTGCTTGTGAAAGATCATATCGCACAGGGTTCGCGCCATCAGATTGGTGGCCCCAACCCCTTCTCCGCCATAGCCGCCGGCCTGTGCGATACCCGAGTGAGGGTCAAACAGGGCGTAGGGGGTGTCGTCTTTGCTTAGCCCCAGTGAGCCGCCCCAGTGATGGGTGATCTCAACCTTGTCCAGAGCGGGGAACAGTTCTCCAATCATATGGCGGATGTTGCTGAGGGCTTTATCCGGGCAGCTGAATTCAGCTTGGGGTTTGGCGCCGTAACGGTAGTCGCCACGCATGCCAAATACCAGACGGTTATCGGCGGTACGTTGGCCATAGTTGACCAGACGGCTGGCATCGGCAAAGGTTTGACGTTGTTCTAACCCTACGTTCTGCCACACCGACTCAGCAATCGGAGCGGTGGCAATAACCCGGCTCTGAATCGGCAGCACATAGGGGCGCATTTTGGGCTGTAGCAGATTGTAGGCCTCGGTGGCGTTAACAATAATGTCTGCCTTGATGGCATGGTTTACTGTTCTCAGTTGCCGGGGCTCAAGGTGCTCGATGGGAGTGTTCTGGTAGATGGATACGCCCAGACTTTTCAGTGTGTCGACGAGCTGGCTGACCAGCTTACCGGGATGAATCGCAGCCGTATGGGGGGTGAAAATACCGCCATAACAAGGTGCTACTTGCAGTTGTTGCTGCAGCTCGCCGGGTGACAGCCATTGATAGTCGCCTTCCTGATAACCACTGGCATAAAGGCTTGCGAGCAGTTCACGCTGAATGGACTCCTGTTCCGGGTAGCGACAGGCGCTGTAGAGAGTACCGCCATGTTGGAGATCAATATCGAGAGCGTGTTTGGTGCATACCCGTTTGACCTCTTCCACAATGCCGGTAATCAGGGCAATGGTTTGCTGTTGTTGTGCCGCTGGCAGTTTCGGCAGCCAGTGGTGTTCACCGGCGAGATTGCCCATCAGCCAGCCACCATTGCGACCAGAGGCACCAAAACCGCAATGGCGTGATTCCAGTATGGTGATCTTGAGATCCGGGGCTTCCTGCTTGAGATAGTAAGCGGTCCACAGACCGGTAAAGCCGCCACCGATGATGGCCACATCGGTTTCGATATCCCGATCGAGTGACTGAGGTCGTTGCTGGGGGTAAATACTGTCTTGCCAGAAGCACAGATTGTGATCGCTCATGCCCGATTCCTTCGATGTCATTTATTCACTTTTGTCTTTTTCCAGACTGGATAAGTAGACCGTGACTATGCCTGCGGCAACCACCAGAGTAATTCCCAGCATCGACGTGGTCCCCGGCACGAATCCCCATAGCCACCATCCCAGTACCCCGGAAAAAACCACTGAAAAGTAGCTAATGGGTGAGACCAGAGAGGGTTTGGCATAGCTGTAGGCCAGTGTATAGAGCCACAGCGCCAGATAGATAGAGACACCAATGAAGATCAGATGGGGCCAGGCAGACAGGGGGATAGGCTGCCAGTGATAAATCCCCAGTGGCAGACTGCAGACAAGGGAAAGGGCGAAATAGTAGAACATGATTTGCAGGCTGGAATCCGTTTTTGACAGGATTCGGGTGCCTACCATGGATATTGCCAAGCCCAGACCTGAGGCCAGTCCGAGCAGATAGCCGCTATTGAGGTTGGCATCACCTGGCTTGGGTGCCAGTACCAGACTGACGCCCACAAAACCAATCAGTAATGGCACCCAGCGGTTCAGAGGGACCAGCAAACCAATCCATGCCCAGACAACCAGCGGTACCATCAATGGTGCGGTATTGCGCAGTAGATTGGCTTCCACCAGTGAAATTTTTCCGAGGCTGGCATAAAAAGCAATAAAGGCCAGCCACCCACCCAGACCTCTGATCAGATGAAGGCGCCACTGATTGGTTTTCAATCTCGCTGTCTGATGCCGATATACCTGAGGCAGGCACAGCAGAAAGCAGATCGAAAACTGAATCATCACAATGCTGTAGGGGTTGACCTGATCGGCGATGAGTTTTCCTGCCGCGGCTGCGGTACTGCCAACCAGGGAAGTGGCCAGAGCGAAGAAAACGCCTTTAATGGCAGAGCTTTGAGTCATGTTGTCTGGCGCTGTTTGAGTAAAATACCAGTATAAAGGAATGCACAGTTTTGTGAGAAAGGTTGTGGTTTAATACAGGGGTTTACTTTAGTCTTTTGAGGCTAACTTAAGGCTCCGGCGAAATAGGGAATGTATCGGAATATGGGCATGAAGCGGTCTTTGGCAAACGTTGCTGGTGTGGTTGCACTGCTGTGCGCTGCATTGATGGCGGTTGCCGAATATACCGGCTTTACAGCCAGGGCCTATGCCATGATTGAGGCGCGCTATGGTGCCTCCGCCAGACTCAGGGTAGAGCGCTGGCAGCAGCTTATGAGTCGTATCAACGCGGCAGGTAATTACACTGATCGGCAGAAAATCGAGGCGGCCAACGATTTCTTTAACGAAGTGCGCTGGGTCAGTGATATGGAGCATTGGAAAAAGGAAGATTACTGGGCAACGCCAATTGAAACGCTGGGTACCAACGCCGGAGACTGTGAAGATTTCTCTATTGCCAAGTATTTCACTCTCAATGAGCTGGGTATCGATAACGATAAACTGCGGATCACTTAAAGGCGCTGGATTACAATCAGGCGCATATGGTTCTGGCCTATTATCCCTCGCCGGAGGCTGAACCTTTAATTCTGGATAACATCAATAAGAAAGTTTTACCCGCTTCCCAGCGCAAAGATTTGCTCCCGGTTTACAGCTTTAATGCCAAAAATCTATGGTTGGCAAAAGCGCGGAATAAAAGATTGAAAGCGGACAGTCAAAAAAACCTGCCGCAATGGCGGCAGGTTAATGAAAGAATGTTGCAGGAGCTGATGTAAATCAGAGCCGGAACTTCTGGATCAGATCCGTCAACTGGGCAGCGGCGCCGTCAAGGTTGTTGGCAATGGAAGTGGTGCGCTGTGCGGTTTCGTGAGCTTCCTTGGCCAGACCGGCCATGCTGCCGACATTTTTGTGAATCTCTCCGGCAGCGTAACTTTGTTCTTCAGCCGCAGTCGCGATCTGGTTGTTCATGTCTCTGATACTGCCCACCGAGTTGGTGATTTCGCTGATGGAAGCACTGGCGCTGTTGGCGAGCTCTACGGTGTTCAGAGTTTGCTCTTTGCTGGTGCTCATCGCTCTTACTGCGGCTGAGGCACCGTTTTGCACGGTCTCAATGATTTGCTGGATTTCCTCGGTGGATTCCTGAGTACGTTGTGCCAGAGCTCGAACCTCATCGGCAACTACGGCAAAACCGCGGCCCTGCTCACCAGCACGGGCTGCTTCAATGGCGGCATTGAGTGCCAGCAGATTGGTTTGTTCGGCGATGCCTTTAATGACGTCCAAAACGGCTCCGACACTGGCTGTATCCTGTTCCAGTTTGTCCATGGCCTGTGCGACATTTTCTACTTCACCAGACAGGGTGCTCAGGGAGGCCGTGGTTTTTTCCATCATGCCCAAACCTTCCTGGGCAGAGTCGTCAGCCACCTGGGCGGAATCGGCGGCGTTAGAGGCGCCTGAGGCGACTTCCTGAACAGTACCGTTGAGTTCATCCACGGCGGTAGAGACCTGATTGGTATAGCTCTCTGTTTCGCCAGTGTGGTTGGCAATATTGGCGGCGGCTTCATTGATTTGCAGTGACGCGTTAGCCAGTTCAGATGCAGTTTGCTGCACTGCAGATAAAACATTACCAACCTGTTCGCGCATGGATTCCACATCAACTGCAAGCTTGCCGAGCTCATCCTCGTTGTCGCAGACAATGGGGCGGGAAAAGTCGCCATCGGCAATGTCGTGGATATTCTTCATCAGGGTTTGCAGAGGGGCCAGAAAGGTTTTCTTCAAGATAAACCAGACAAAGGCGGTCAACAGCAATGAGAAGGCCAGAATCCCCAGTTGGGCTTTCATGGGAATGGAGCTGGCCTCAGCCTGCAGGGTTTTGGCGGTGTTCTGATCTTCTTCGATGACGATTGCAGTCGCATCAGCCAGTAATTTCGAGGGCGCACGATCAATGCCGGATACGGCTTTGTCGCCGACGTTTGATTGGTAGCCGCTGGCAACAAACTGATCGTAACCGGCTTTGTATTGGCCATAAGCCTTTTGATGGGCGGCGATAAATTCTTTGACAATGGGCACTGCGTTGGAGTGTTTCAGGTTGGTGACAACATTTTTGCCCAGCTCCTGAATTTCCTGCTGCTTCTTGTGAAAGCGATCCCAATATTTTTTGCGCTTTTCATCGTTGCTGCCGCGAATCAGGACGTTTTTCCATTCTTGCACCTGCACCTTGAACAGAAAATTCATTTGCACAATTTCCCGCTCATAGGTGACGTGATTTTCAACTAAATTGTTGTAATCGCGCAGCTTGTTGCTCAATGCGGAGATCGCAATCGAGGCAATGATCAGCAGTATAACGCTGCCGCCAATTACTGCGGTCATCAATCTTGCCTGCATACTGGTTTTGTACCAATTCATAAAGTCCCCTGCTGTACGTCGGATATTTCTTGGAAGTATAGGTGCTATATCGGCTGTTGCAGTCAGAAGTTAAATTGAAATATTTGTAATTTAAGATTATTCACTAAACTGTCATAGAGTTGTTTTCTGGAAGCAGGGGGAAGTGTGCTGGAAGTGGATCAGGCTTTGGCTTTGGCGGCGAAAGAAATACGGGTGCAACGATATAAACAGCAGGTTTGGCAGCAGGCTTGTCGTCTGGCCGAGCTCAATAATCAGAACAGAGAGGCGGTGTACGCCCGATTGAGGGTGTTGCAGCTGACTCGAGGCATCAGTTGTCCGGCGGAGAGTCTTGTAGCGACTGCCGATGTATTGGCTGGATTAAGACACAGAACGGAACAGTGTTTGTGGGAAGGTGGTGTGTTGGTCAGTAGTGTGATGGTGGTGCTGTTGGGCGTGTTGCGCTTTTAAGGGTAAATCCAGATAGCAAAAGGCCATAAAAAAAGGCTGCCCTAGGGCAGCCTTTTTGTTGCTCAGCGATCTTCCAGAGGAGTGAATTCGCGAGGCTCGTAACCGGTGTACAGCTGGCGAGGACGGCCAATCTTGTATGGGTTACTGATCATTTCATGCCAGTGGGCAATCCAGCCAACCACACGGCCAGTGGCAAAGATCACTGTAAACATGTCAGTTGGGATGCCGATGGCTTTCATGATGATACCAGAGTAGAAATCAACATTCGGGTAGAGTTTCTTCTCAATGAAGTACTCGTCTTCCAGAGCGATTTCTTCCAGACGCTTGGCAATCGCCAGCAGTGGATCGTTCTCCAGGCCCAGTTCTTTCAGAACTTCGTCACAGGTTTCTTTCATAACCTTGGCACGTGGGTCGAAGTTTTTGTAAACGCGGTGACCGAAGCCCATCAGACGGAATGGGTCATTCTTGTCTTTGGCTTTGGCAACAAAGGCGTCGATGTTATCAACAGAGCCGATTTCTTCGAGCATGGTCAGAACGGCTTCGTTGGCGCCGCCGTGAGCGGGGCCCCACAGGGTGGCAATACCAGCAGCAATACAGGCGAATGGGTTGGCGCCGGAGGAGCCAGCCAGACGTACAGTAGAGGTAGAGGCGTTTTGCTCGTGGTCTGCGTGCAGCAGGAAGATTTTGTCCATGGCGCGGGCCAGAACAGGGTTTACTTCCGGATCGTCACACGGAGTACCGAACATCATGTGCAGGAAGTTTTCAGAGTAGCCCAGCTTGTTGTTCGGGTACATGAACGGCTGGCCAACATGGTGCTTGTAGCACATGGCGGCCAGAGTAGGCATTTTGGCGATCAGGCGATGGGCAGAGATCTTGCGATGCTCTTCATCGTTGATGTCCAGAGAGTCGTGGTAGAAAGAAGACAGAGCACCCACAACGCCACACATGATGGCCATTGGGTGAGCGTCGCTGCGGAAACCGCGGAAGAAGCGAGCGATGTTTTCGTGAACCATGGTGTGGTTCATGATGATGTTAACAAACTCTTCTTTCTGTTCTTTGTTTGGCAGCTCGCCATTCAACAGCAGGTAGCAGGTTTCCAGGTAGTCGGATTTTTCCGCCAGTTGATCGATGGGGTAGCCGCCGTGCAGCAGCACGCCTTTGCCGCCATCAATGTAAGTCAGTTTGGACTCACAGGAGGCGGTAGCCATAAAACCTGGGTCGTAGGTGAAGTAACCTTTGGAGGTCAGGCTGGAAACGTCGATAACGTCTGGGCCTTGGCTACCAGAATACATGGGCAGTTCAATGGATTCGCTTAAACCGTCGACCGTAAGCTGTGCTTTCTTATCAGTCATTGCGGACTCCTGTGTTGTGATTAATAAATTTCTTATCAAAATGTGCCAATTTTTTATCGAAACCGGCCTGTATTTGAAAACGGCCACACTATAAGGCGCAGGGGTTTATTGTCAAATGAAATGGCTTTCAAACACCTGTTTTACCCAATAAAACTTTCAAGTTGGTTTTAATTTGTACAGTCTGAGTTTGTTGAGTTGGAAAATGCCATTTTTTGGTGCGCAAAGTTGGCCCTTTGAGGAGGGCCTAGTCTGCCTGTATAGGTTTTGTTCGGTATTAGACATAAGTCGACATAAGAAGATTGTAAGCCCTGATTCCTGTTGAGTTTTTCGGGGTGAGGGCCTATACTTCGCGCGCCGACTTCATTGGGTGACCGTCCGGTTTTCTATGGGCGATGGGCCTCGAAGCCAGTACAACTTTGTTGTTTTCTCTATTAAATAAATAGCCCGTTCAGGGCTTATTAAGGTGTGGCTAAGACAGTGAACAAAAATAGACCTGTTAATCTAGATATCTCCACTATAAAACTTCCAATCACAGCGTATGTGTCCATTCTGCATCGTGTTTCAGGTGTTATCCTGGTTGCAGTTGTGGCGATTCTGTTGTGCATGCTGGATGCCAGTCTGGAATCTGAGGAGAGTTTCGCGGCTTTGAAAGAAGGACTGCAAAACCCTGTGTATCAGTTCTTTATCTGGGCTTCGCTTGCAGCTTTGGCTTACCACATGGTGGCTGGTATTCGTCATTTGATTATGGATACCGGTATTGGTGAGACCCTGGAGGGTGGGCAGACCGGTGCGAAAATCGCTCTGGTTGTAGCAATTGCATTGATCGTATTAGCGGGGGTTTGGGTATGGTAACGGCAGTTACAAGTTTTGGTCGCAGTGGCCTTTATGACTGGTTCGCTCAGCGTGTAAGCGCTGTAATTATGGCGGCTTATGTCGTCTATTTGGTTGGTTTTATCGTAACAACCCCTGAATTGGGTTACGCAGAGTGGAAAGAATTGTATTCCACCCTGTGGATGCGTGTTTTTAGTCTCCTTACTTTGCTTTCTATTATCGCTCATGCCTGGATTGGCATTTGGGCGGTGCTGACTGACTATGTGACCACCCGCATGATGGGTGCCAAGGCAACCGTGTTGCGCGTTGCTGCTCAGTTGGTGATGGGTGTGGTTTTGATTACCTACACCGTTTGGGGTATCGAGATTCTTTGGGGGTTTTAAGTAATGGCTAATATGAGAACAATTTCTTTTGACGGTATCGTCATCGGTGGCGGCGGCGCTGGTATGCGCGCTGCACTGCAGCTGGCTCAGTCCGGCTATAAAACTGCGGTAATTACCAAGGTTTTCCCAACTCGTTCCCACACTGTGTCTGCTCAGGGTGGTATTACCTGTGCAATCGCTTCTGAAGATCCGAATGACGATTGGCGCTGGCACATGTATGACACCGTAAAAGGATCGGATTACATCGGTGATCAGGACGCTATTGAATATATGTGTTCTGTTGGTCCTGAAGCGGTATTTGAACTGGATCACATGGGTCTGCCTTTCTCTCGTAAAGAGAACGGTCGCATCTATCAGCGTCCTTTTGGTGGTCAGTCCAAAGATTTCGGTAAGGGCGGTCAGGCTGCCCGTACCTGTGCTGCTGCTGACCGTACCGGTCACGCGCTGCTGCACACCCTGTATCAGGGTAACGTTAAAAATGACACCGTATTCCTGAACGAGTGGTTCGCGATTGATATCGTTAAGAATCAGGACGGCGTAGTGACCGGTGTGATCGCCATGAACATCGAAGATGGCGAAGTGGTTTACGTTAAGTCCAAGGCTACTGTATTTGCTACAGGTGGTGCGGGTCGTATCTACGCCTCTACCACCAATGCTCACATCAACACCGGTGACGGTATTGGTATGGCATTGCGTGCAGGCTTCCCGGTACAAGATATTGAAATGTGGCAGTTCCACCCAACCGGTATTGCCGGTGCTGGTGTGCTGGTTACTGAAGGTTGTCGCGGTGAGGGTGGCTATCTGGTAAACAAAGACGGTGAGCGCTTTATGGAGCGTTACGCGCCGAACGCCAAAGATCTGGCTGGTCGTGACGTTGTGGCTCGCTCCATGGTTCTGGAAATTCTGGACGGCCGTGGTTGTGGCCCGGAAGCTGATCACGTATTCCTGAAGCTGGATCACTTGGGTGAAGAAACCCTGAACGCCAAATTGCCTGGTATTCTGGAGTTGTCCCGTACCTTCGCTCACGCCGACCCGGTTAAAGAGCCGATTCCTGTTGTTCCTACCTGTCACTACATGATGGGCGGTATCCCAACCAATGTTGATGGTCAGGCCCTGACTCAGGATGCTGATGGTAACGACAAGGTAATTGACGGTTTCTACGCCTGTGGTGAAGTTGCCTGTGTATCTGTGCACGGTGCCAACCGCCTGGGCGGTAACTCGCTGTTGGATCTGGTTGTGTTCGGTCGCGCCTCGGGTCTGTTTATTGAGAAAGCATTGCGTGAAGGTATTGAGCACCGCGAAGCTTCCGAGTCTGATCTGGAAGCCGCTATGGCTCGCCTGAATCGCGTTAATAACACCAACGACGGTGAATCTGCTCCTGCACTGCGTAAAGAGCTGCAAAGCACCATGCAGAATCACTTTGGTGTATTCCGTAATGGCGAATTTATGCAGGACGGCATCAAGAAGCTGGTTGATCTGCGTGAGCGTATCGAAAACGTTAAACTGGAAGACAAGTCCAATGCGTATAACACTGCACGCGTTGAAGCACTTGAGCTGCAAAACCTGCTTGAAGTGGCTGAAGCAACTGCTATCGCTGCAGAAGAGCGTAAAGAATCTCGCGGTGCCCATGCCCGTGAAGACTTCCAGGATCGTGACGATGAAAATTGGCTGTGTCACTCCATGTACTTCCCAGGCGAGAAGCGTGTTGGTAAGCGTGATGTAAACTTTGCGCCGAAAACAATGGAAGCTTTCGAACCTAAGATTCGTACTTATTAATAGGGGGAGTTGGAGTAATGTTAAAAGTAGAAGTTTATCGCTATAACCCGGAGACCGATTCTGCTCCATATATGAAGAGCTATGAAGTCGACACTCAGGGTAAAGACCTGATGGTTCTGGATGTGCTTGAGCTGCTGAAGGCTCAAGATGCCTCTCTGGCCTATCGTCGTTCTTGTCGTGAGGGTGTGTGTGGCTCTGATGGCATGAATATTAATGGTAAAAACGGTCTGGCTTGTATCAAGCCTCTGTCTGAGTGCGTAACCGGTAATAAGCTGGTTCTGCGCCCTCTGCCTGGTCTGCCTGTGATTCGTGATCTAGTGATCGATATGAGCCAGTTCTACGCTCAGTACAAAAAGATCGAGCCGTTTCTGCAGAACGATACGCCGGCCCCGGCTATTGAGCGTCTGCAGTCGCCGGAAGAGCGTGCCAAGCTGGACGGTTTGTACGAGTGTATTCTCTGTGCTTGCTGTTCCACCAGTTGCCCATCTTTCTGGTGGAACCCGGACAAGTTCATTGGTCCTGCGGGCCTGTTGCAGGCCTACCGTTTCCTGGCGGACAGTCGTGACACTGCCACTGAGAAACGTCTGGCAGGCTTGGATGACCCATTCAGTGTCTTCCGTTGCCACGGCATTCAGAACTGTGTCTCTGTTTGCCCGAAAGGCCTCAACCCGACTCGGGCAATCGGCCACATTCGCAACATGTTAATTCAAAGCGCTACCTAGGTAGCGCTTTTTTGTGTCTGTGAAAACTGGGCCTTTTCGACATAGACATAGGTCGAAATTGACAAGTTTTCACAGGTGCGGAGAGACTTAAAAAGATAGAATAACAATCTGGATATACCCGTCTCACACTTCTCGCAAATGGATATTGAAAAAGGGAAGGTGAGAAAAACGTTCTTTTACTCTCTTTCAAGGCGGAGATAAATGCAAGACAGCATCATGGAACGACTGTGGCGAACGTCCCACATTTCTGGGGGCAATGCCGCATACGTTGAAGAGCTTTACGACAACTATTTATACGATCCCAACAGCGTCCCTGAAGAGTGGCGCAACTATTTTGAGCAGCTGCCCCGGGTTGAGGGTGTGGTTACTCAGGATACCCCTCACTCCGTAGTTCGCGAACACTTTGAACTGCTCGGCAAAAATCGTGCACGGCCACTGGCGGCCCCCGGCTCTGGTGGTGCCAATATCGAGCATGAACGCAAGCAGGTTAAGGTCGTTCAGTTAATCAGTTCCTACCGTTTCCGGGGCCATCAGAAGGCTTCATTGGATCCCTTGGGGCTGATGGAGCGCGAAAAGGTACCCGATCTCGAATTGGGCTTTCACGGCCTGACGCCAGCTGATCTGGATACGGTATTCCAGTCCGGTAATACTTTCTACGGTTACGAAGAGGCGCCACTGCGGGACATCATTAATGATCTCGAGCAGACCTACTGCGGCTCTGTTGGACCCGAGATCATGCACATTACCAACTTTGCCGAGAAGCAGTGGCTGCAGCAAAGGCTGGAAAGTGTCCGCTCCAATCCAGAATACGAAACCGATTTTCGCAAGCGAATTCTTGAGCGTCTCTCCGCCGCTGAAGGTCTGGAGCGTCATCTCGATAGTAAATACCCGGGTACCAAGCGGTTTGGCCTGGAGGGTGGCGAAAGCTTTATCCCGCTGGTCGATGGTCTGATTCGCCGTGCCGGTACTCACGGCGCCAAAGAAATTGTCATGGGCATGGCGCATCGTGGCCGTCTCAATACTCTGGTCAATATTCTGGGTAAAAACCCTGCCGACCTGTTTGATGAGTTTGAAGGTAAGCGCCTTGTCGATACCTCTGGTGATGTGAAATACCACCAGGGCTTCTCGTCCAATGTGATGACCCCGGGTGGGGAAGTGCATTTGGCGATGTCCTTTAACCCGTCTCATCTCGAAATTGTTTCTCCGGTAGTGGAAGGCTCGGTGCGAGCACGTCAGGATCGTCGTGATGATCCGCTGGGGAATAACGTGGTGCCCATCGTAGTCCACGGTGACGCGGCATTTGCCGGTCAGGGTGTGGTGATGGAAACCTTCCAGATGTCCCAGACCCGTGCTTACAGCACTGGTGGCACCTTGCATGTGGTCATCAACAATCAGGTGGGCTTTACCACCAACCGTCGTGACGATGCTCGTTCCACCGAATACTGCACCGACGTGGCAAAGATGATCGAAGCACCGATCTTCCACGTTAATGCCGATGATCCGGAAGCGGTATTGTTTGTCACTTTGCTGGCGATGGATTACCGCTACGAGTTCAAGAAAGACGTGGTTATCGATCTGGTTTGCTATCGCCGCCGCGGGCACAATGAAACCGATGAGCCATCCGCTACTCAGCCGTTGATGTACAAGAAAATTCGCGGCCACAAAACCACAAGAACTATCTACGCCGACAAACTGGTCAAAGAGGGAGTGGTAAGTCAGCAGGAAGCGGATGATATTTCCAATAACTATCGCGCTGCTCTGGATCGTGGTGAACATGTAACTCAGGGGTTGGTAAGCGAGCCCGATAAGTCGCTGTTTGTCGATTGGACTCCGTATCTCGGGCACGACTGGCAAACGCCTGCGGACACCGGTTACGACCTGAAAAAGCTCAAAGAACTGGCTCTCAAAGTCAGCTCTGTGCCAGATGGTGTTCAGGTACAGCGTCAGGTCCAGAAGATTTATGACGATCGCCATAAAATGGCCAGTGGGGCCATGACTCTGAATTGGGGTATGGCCGAGATTCTGGCCTATGGAACCATTCTTGAGCAGGGCCAGAGAGTTCGCCTGACGGGTCAGGATGTGGGACGCGGTACCTTCTCTCACCGCCATGCGGTGGTTCATAACCAGAAGGACGCCTCCAATTATCTGCCGTTGCGCAATCTATCTGAGGACCAACCGCCTTTCGATATCTACGATTCCTATCTTTCGGAAGAGGCGGTGCTGGCATTTGAATATGGGTATTCCACCACAACGCCCAATGCGTTGGTTATTTGGGAAGCCCAGTTTGGTGATTTTGCCAATGGTGCTCAGGTGGTGATCGATCAGTTTATCACCAGTGGTGAGCACAAGTGGGGTCGCCTCTGTGGTCTGACCATGTTGTTGCCGCATGGCTATGAAGGGCAGGGACCAGAGCATTCATCGGCTCGCCTTGAGCGCTACATGCAGTTGTGTGCCGAGCACAATATTCAGGTGTGTATTCCTACAACACCTGCTCAGATTTTCCATCTGTTGCGTCGTCAGGCGGTACGTCCAATGCGTCGTCCGCTGGTGATTATGAGTCCGAAATGGATTCTGCGTCACAAATTGGCAACGTCCACTCTGGATGAGTTGGCAGAGGGGCGTTTCCAGAATGTGATTGGCGACGATTCGGTGAACCCGAAGAAAGTGAAAAAAGTGGTTCTCTGCAGCGGTAAGGTTTACTACCACCTGCTGGAAGCTCGTCAGGAACAGGGTAAGGAAGATGTGGCATTGATTCGACTTGAACAGCTGTATCCTTTCCCCGAAGAAGAGTTGAAGGCCGCGCTGGAGCCGTTTGTAAAAGCCAAGCTGGAGATCGTCTGGTGTCAGGAAGAACCAATGAATCAGGGCGCCTGGTACAGCAGTCAGCACCATATGCGTCGTGTGGTTCACGATCTGATGCCGAAGGCATACCTCGGTTATGTAGGACGTGAAGCATCCGCCGCTCCGGCTGCCGGTTATATGTCAATCCATGTTGAAGAGCAGACCCGGTTTGTCGAAGAAGCTCTGAATACAGACACCCAGCAAAGCAAATGATGTGAAAAGCCGGCCTCTAAAATAACGAAGGGCCGGCTCAATAGAATTGAGACCAAAAGATAAACGCGAATATCTAAAGGACCAGAATAATGACCATTGAGATCAAAGCTCCCACATTCCCAGAATCTGTTCAGGATGGCACCATCGCCACCTGGCACAAGCAGCCCGGAGAGGCTGTTTCCCGTGATGAGCTGATTGTTGATATTGAAACGGACAAGGTAGTTCTCGAAGTTGTGGCACCGGCTGACGGCGCGATAGCTGAAATTATTAAAGGCGAAGGCGAAACCATTCTGAGTAATGAAGTCATCGCAAAGTTTGAAGAGGGCGCCGGTGGTTCCGACGCGCCTGCAGCAGCTCCCGCTGCGGATGAAGCGCCGGCAGCTGCTGGTGATGTGATTGCCAGTCCTTCAGCCCGCAAGCTGGCTCAGGAAAAAGGCATCGATCTGGCATCGGTTGTAGGTACGGGCAAAGACGGCCGAATCAATAAAGAAGATGTGGCTAATGCGGGCACTGCTCCTGCGGCCGCACCGGCTGCTCCTGCAGCACCGGCTGCCGCAGCTGCTCCGTCTGCACCTGCCATTCCCAGTGAGTTGGTCGGTGAGCGGGTTGAGAAGCGCGTCCCCATGACCCGTATGCGCAAGCGTATCGCTGAGCGCCTGATGGAAACCTCTCAGGGTACCGCCATGTTGACCACTTTCAACGAAGTGGACATGGGCCCGGTTATGGAGCTGCGCAAGAAGTACAAAGACCTGTTCGAAAAATCCCACAACGGCACCCGTCTGGGCTTTATGGGTTTCTTCGTTAAGGCGGCTGTAGAAGCACTGCGTCGCTTCCCAGCGGTTAATGCTTCTATTGACGGCGATGACATTGTTTATCATGGCTATCAGGATATCAGCGTTGCCGTTTCCACTGACAAGGGATTGGTAGTACCGGTACTGCGTAATGCCGAGAACATGAGTCTGGCGACGGTTGAAAATACCATCAAGGATCTCGCGGTTCGCGCTCAGTCCGGCAAGCTGACCATTGAAGAAATGACTGGTGGTACCTTCTCTATTACCAACGGTGGTGGCTTTGGCTCACTGATGTCTACTCCAATCATCAACCCGCCTCAGACAGCCATTTTGGGTATGCACGCCATTAAGGATCGCCCGATGGCGGTAAATGGAGAAGTGGTTATCCGTCCAATGATGTATCTGGCTCTGTCCTACGATCACCGCCTGATTGATGGTAAGGACGCGGTACAATTCCTGGTGGCCATTAAGGACATGATTGAAGATCCAGCTCGCATTCTGCTTGAGATGTAAGCCTGATCATAGATAATGACGGGCTGGTCACTGATGTGTACCGGCCTGCTTTACACAGCTTTTTAAATATTTAGGTCAATTAAAATGTCCGATAAATACGATGTAATTGTGATTGGTTCTGGCCCTGCGGGCTACGTTGCCGCTATCCGTGCTGCCCAGTTGGGGCTGAAAACTGCCTGTATCGAGAAATGGAAAAACGACGAAGGCAAGGGTATCAATGGCGGTACCTGTTTGAACGTCGGTTGTATCCCTTCCAAGGCTCTGCTGGATTCTTCTCATAAGTACCATGCCCTGAAAGAAGGTTATAAAAATCACGGTATTACTGCGGGTGCTCCGAAAATCAATGTGCCAGAGATGATCGAGCGCAAGCAGAAAGTCGTTGATCAAATGTCTGGTGGCATCAGCCAGTTGTTCAAGGCCAATGGTGTGACCTCCCTGTATGGCACCGGTAAGTTGCTGGCTGGTCGCAAAGTTGAATTCACCGCCAATGATGGCTCGGTTCAGGAACTGGAAGCTGAAAATGTGATTCTCGCGTCCGGTTCTGTACCGGTCGATATCCCAGTCGCCCCGGTTAATGGTGAAACCATTGTGGACTCTACCGGAGCCTTGGAATTTCAATCCGTGCCCAAGAAGCTGGGTGTAATCGGTGCTGGCGTGATTGGTCTGGAATTGGGCAGTGTCTGGGGTCGTTTGGGCTCTGAGGTTATCTGTTTGGAAGCCATGGATGAGTTTCTAGCCATGATGGACCAGCAGATCGCCAAGGAAACCAAGAAGATTCTGACCAAGCAGGGTCTGGATATCCGCCTGAGTTCCCGAGTTACTGCAACTGAGGTCAAAGGCAAAAAAGTTACTGTTACCTACACCGATAAGGACGGTAACGAACAGCAGGAAGTGTTTGACAAGCTGATCGTTTGTGTTGGTCGTCGTCCATACACGGAAGGTCTGCTGGCTGCCGACAGTGGCGTTAATCTCGATGAGCGCGGTTTTATCTACGTCAATGATCTGTGTTCTACCAGCGCCCCGGGCGTCTGGGCAGTGGGTGATGTGGTGCGTGGCCCAATGCTGGCCCACAAAGGCTCTGAAGAGGGCGTTGTGGTTGCCGAGCGTATTGCCGGGCAGAAATCCCTGGTGAATTACGATATTATCCCCTCCGTTATTTATATCCACCCTGAAGTAGCCGCCGTTGGCCGTACCGAAGAACAGGTAAAAGCTGATGGCGAAGATTACAACGTAGGTATTTTCCCGTTCATGGCCATTGGTCGCGCTGTAGCGTCTGACGAGGCTGAGGGCATGGTGAAAATGATCGCCGATGCCAAAACCGATCGCGTGCTGGGCTGTCATGTCGTAGGCCCAAGTGCTGCCGATCTGGTGCAACAAGTTGCTTTGGCGATGGAATTCGGTTCCACCGCTGAGGATATTGGTATGACTGTATTCAGTCATCCAACCATGTCTGAGGCAGTCAAAGAAGCTGCCCTGGCGGTGAATGGTCACGCCATTCACATGCCAAACCGCAAGCGCCGCAAAAAATAAGCGACGCCCAAGTCTAAAACGTAAGTAAGTGGCCCGGTGAGCGCCGGGCTTGTGTGTAATAGCATCTTCGGATGCATGGGATGGAAAGTTAGAAATGAATTTGCATGAGTATCAGGGCAAGCAATTGTTTGCCGAATACGGTTTGCCTGTTTCTAAAGGTATTGCTGCTGAGACCGCTAGCGAAGCCGCTGCTGCTGCCGATTTGATCGGTGGTGACAAGTGGGTTGTTAAGGCTCAGGTGCATGCTGGTGGACGTGGTAAAGCTGGTGGCGTAAAGCTGGTTGACTCCAAAGCTGAAATTGAAGAGTTCGCCAATAAGTGGCTGGGTAAGAACCTGGTTACCTACCAAACAGACGAAAATGGCCAGCCTGTTAGCCGTATTTTGGTTGAGACTTGCACCGATATCGCCAACGAATTGTACCTGGGTGCGGTAGTTGACCGCTCCAGCCGTCGCATCGTATTTATGGCATCTACCGAAGGTGGTGTTGAAATCGAGACCGTTGCGGAAGAGACGCCAGAAAAAATCCTGAAAGCCACTGTTGATCCTCTGGTAGGCGCTCAGCCATACCAAGGCCGTGATCTGGCGTTCAAACTGGGCCTGAAAGGCAAGCAAATTGGTCAATTCACCAAGATCTTCCTGGGGCTGGCCAAAATGTTCCAGGAAAAAGACCTGGCGCTGCTGGAAATTAATCCTCTGGTTATTACCCCTGAAGACGACCTGCACTGTCTGGACGCCAAAGTGGTTATCGACGGCAACGCCATGTACCGTCACCCAGAACTGAAAGAAATGCACGATCCTACTCAGGAAGATGCCCGTGAAGCTCACGCTGCCCAATGGGACCTGAACTACGTAGCTCTCGATGGCAACATCGGCTGCATGGTAAACGGTGCTGGTCTGGCCATGGGTACCATGGATATTGTTAACCTGCACGGCGGTAGCCCAGCCAACTTCCTGGACGTTGGTGGTGGTGCAACCAAAGAGCGCGTTATCGAAGCGTTCAAAATCATCTTGTCCGACGCCAATGTTGAAGCTGTTCTGATTAACATCTTCGGCGGTATCGTTCGCTGTGACCTGATTGCTGAAGGTGTTGTCGGTGCCGTTGAAGAAGTAGGCGTGAAAGTACCTGTTGTGGTTCGTCTGGAAGGTAACAATGCCGACCTGGGTTCCAAGGTGCTGTCCGAGAGCGGTCTGAACATCATTGCTGCAACTAGCTTGACCGACGCTGCTGAGCAAGTTGTTAAAGCGGCTAAAGGTTAATAGGGGACAAGTTAATGAGCGTTTTAATCAACAAAGACACTAAAGTCATCTGTCAGGGTTTCACTGGTGGTCAGGGTACTTTCCACTCTGAGCAAGCCATTGCCTACGGTACTCAAATGGTTGGTGGTGTAACTCCGGGTAAAGGTGGCACGACTCACCTCGGTCTGCCGGTGTTCAACACCGTTGCTGAAGCCGTAGAAACTACCGGTGCTGATGCTTCTGTTATCTACGTACCTGCGCCTTTCTGTAAGGATTCCATCCTGGAAGCCGCTAACGCTGGCATCAAGCTGATCGTATGTATCACCGAGCACATTCCTGTTATGGATATGCTGGAAGCCAAAGTTAAGTGTGACGAGCTGGGTGTGCGCCTGATCGGTCCTAACTGCCCAGGTGTGATCACCCCGGGCGAGTGCAAGATCGGTATTATGCCTGGCCACATTCATCTGCCTGGTAAGGTTGGTATCGTTTCCCGTTCCGGTACTCTGACTTACGAAGCCGTTAAGCAGACTACTGATTACGGTTTCGGCCAGTCTACCTGTGTTGGTATTGGTGGTGATCCAATCCCTGGTTCCAACTTCATCGATATTCTGGAAATGTTCCAGAACGATCCTCAAACCGAGGCCATCGTTATGATCGGTGAGATCGGTGGTTCCGCTGAGGAAGAAGCCGCTGCTTATATTAAAGACAATGTAACCAAGCCGGTTGTTTCCTACATTGCTGGTGTAACGGCACCTCCGGGTAAACGTATGGGCCACGCTGGTGCCATTATCTCCGGTGGTAAAGGTACTGCCGATGAGAAGTTCGCTGCTCTGGAAGCCGCTGGTGTTAAAACCGTTCGCTCTCTGGCGGGTATCGGTGACGCACTGAAAGAAGTGACTGGTTGGTAAGATCAATCAATTCTTTCGAATGGAAAAGCGGCCCTAGTGGCCGCTTTTTCGTTGTAAAATCACACTGAATTCTTTCCGGTTTTATTTATGGCAAAGCATCTCCAGGAACTCAAAAAATTAATGGATGTGATGATCCATTCCCAGAACGACGATCATTTTCACGCGCTGGGTATTGAGGCGGTCAGTATCGAGCAAGATCGAATGACCATGAAGGTGGAATACAAAGAATCTCTCGTCGGCAACCCAGATACCGGTGTGATACATGGCGGAGTGATTACCTCCCTGTTGGATACCACCTGTGGCTTTGCGGCTGCTACGGCCTTAGGGCACTTGGGATTGACTCCCACTATTGATTTGCGCATTGACTATATGCGCCCGGCCGAGCCGCACAAAACCATTTACGCGGTGGCAGAAGTCTATCGCAACACCAAAACCGTTATCTTCACCAAGGGGATTGCCCATCAGGGGGATCCGGAAAAGCCCATTGCCCATGCCATTGGTAACTTTGTGAATATGGGGGCTGAGACCTTTGAGGGATTTCGTCAGGTGATTCTTGAAAAATACGACGAGCTGGAGTCTGGCCATGAGTAATCTCGCAGAGGCGGCGGAGCAGGCCCGGGAAAAAGGCGACGTCAATATTCTGATTGACGCGATACCTTATGCAAAAACCCTTGGTATTCAGGCAGACCACAGTGATGATCTGGTGTTTGTGTTGATGCCGAGAAAGAGCAATATCGGCAACCCCACATTACCGGCATTGCACGGTGGTGCGGTTGGTGGCTTTCTGGAAATGGTCTCGTCGCTGCATCTGATTATGGCCATGGATGTGGCTAAAATGCCCAAGGTGGTTGATTTCAGTATCGATTACCTGCGTCCGGGGCTGTTTAAAGAACTTTATGCCCGCTGCACCATTCAAAAATTTGGCAACAAACTGGTCAATATCGCGGTCGATTGCTGGCAGGAAGAAGAGGGTAAGTCCATTGCCAAAGCCCGCGTTCAATTTTTGATCGACTAATCACAAACTTTTCTTTTTTGGCGTCTTGAAAAAGGCGCCATCTATCCCCATCTGTTATTCACAATCAAAATGCCGGTAGCCGGATAAGGCCAGTAAACCGGTGTATGTAGAACCCAGCTTATTTCAGGAGTTGTATTGTGACTGTAGATGCTCAAAAAGAGACGCGTGGCTTTCAGACAGAAGCGAAGCAATTGCTTCACTTGATGATCCATTCCCTGTATTCCAACAAAGAAATTTTCTTGCGCGAACTGGTGTCCAATGCCTCGGATGCCGCCGATAAACTGCGCTTCGAAGCTCTCTCTGATAGCAGTCTGTACGAGAACGATTCTGAGCTGGCGATTCGCGTTGATTTCGACAAGGATGCCAAGACCGTTACTATCTCCGATAACGGCATTGGCATGAGCCGTGACGAAGTGGTTGAGCACCTTGGCACCATTGCCAAGTCAGGTACCGCCCAGTTCCTGCAAAATATGACCGGCGACGAGAAGAAAGACTCCCAGTTGATCGGCCAGTTTGGTGTCGGGTTTTACTCGGCCTTTATTGTTGCCGACAAGGTTGACGTCTTTACCCGCCGCGCCGGTGCCAGTGCCGCTGAGGGCGTGCACTGGTCCTGCGATGGTGAAGCCGAATATTCCGTTGAGACGGTGGAGAAAGCAGACCGTGGTACCCAAATCGTCTTGCACCTGAAAGCCGACGATGCCGATTTTGCCGATGGCTGGCGTCTGCGAAGCATCATCAAGAAGTATTCCGATCATATCTCTCTGCCGGTGATCATGAAAAAAGATCCCGTACCGGCCGCCGAAGGTGAAGAGGCTCCTGCCGAGCCCGAAGATGAAACCATCAACACCGCCACGGCGCTTTGGACTCGTTCTCGCAGTGAAGTCAGTGAAGAAGAGTACAAAGAGTTCTACAAGCACATCTCTCACGATTTCGCTGAGCCCCTGAACTGGAGCCACAACCGAGTAGAAGGCAAGCTCGATTACACCAGCCTGCTGTACATCCCGACCAGTGCGCCATTCGATATGTACAACCGCGATGCCTCTCGCGGGTTGAAGCTGTACGTCCAGCGTACTTTTATTATGGATGACGCCGAGCAATTCCTGCCCATGTACCTTCGCTTTATCAAAGGGGTGGTGGATTCCAACGATCTGTCTTTGAACGTTTCCCGTGAGATCCTGCAAAAAGACCCGAACATTGATGCCATGCGCAGTGCTTTGACCAAGCGCGTATTGGACATGCTGACCAAAATGGCCAAAAACAAGCCGGAAGATTACGCCACCTTCTGGAAAGCCTTTGGTCAGGTCCTGAAAGAGGGGCCTTCCGAGGACTTTGGCAACAAAGAGAAAATTGGCTCACTGTTGCGCTTCAGTTCTACCCACACCGATTCTGCCGAGCAGGATCAGTCACTGGATCAATACATAGAGCGCATGCAGGAAGGTCAGGAAAAGATTTTCTACGTCTGTGCAGAGAACTTTAATACCGCCAAGAACAGCCCCCATATCGAAGCCCTGCGCAAGAAGAACATTGAGGTGCTGCTGTTGTCTGATCGGGTCGATGAGTGGCTGATGGGCCATCTTCTGGACTACAAAGACAAGCAGTTCCAGGATGTGGGCAAAGGCCAGTTTGATCTGGGTGAGCTGGAGACCGAAGAGGACAAGAAGGCTCAGGAAGAATCTGCCAAGCAGAACGAAGATCTGACCAAGCGGGTTAAGGATGCTCTGGGCGATAAGGTTGAAGAGGTTCGCGTTACCAATCGCCTGACTGATTCACCGGCCTGTCTGGTGGTGGGTGAGCACGACATGGGCGCGCAGATGCGCCGTATCTTGGAGCAGGCAGGTCAATCGGTTCCGGATTCCAAGCCGGTATTTGAGATCAATCCTGAGCATCCGCTGGTCAGTAAGCTGGATCAGGAGCCGGATGAAGATCGCTTTGCCGACCTTGCCAGCGTTCTGTTTGATCAGGCCAATCTGGCCGAAGGCGGGCAGCTGGAAGATCCTGCGGCTTACGTTGGGCGCCTGAACAAGTTGCTGCTGGAACTCAGTAATTGATCGCGGGCTGTTGCCTCAATGAAATTACAACATGACGGGTGCTTAGGCACCCGTTTTGTGCTTTAGTAAGCCTTAACAGATAACAACAAACGGATCCTCATGACGATCGAAAAACCCACGGTAGCGGTTCTCGGTGGTGGCAGCTTTGGCACCGCCATCGCCAATATTATTGCCGTTAATGGCAATCCAACTTTTTTGTGGATGCGCGACGAAGAGCGTGCCGAACAGGCTCAGGTAGTCAGGGAAAATGCCAATTACCTGCCGGGCCATAAACTCGATGATAACCTGACCATTACCGCCGACCTCGAAGGCGTTATCAAAGCCTGCGATGTGGTCTTTATTTCCGTCCCCAGTAAATCTTTTCGCGATGTCACCAGACGACTGGCTCCATTGCTGCACGATGGTGCCATTGTGGTCAGTACCACCAAAGGCATTGAGCCGGGCAGTTTTAACCTGATGAGTCAGGTGCTTGAGCAGGAACTCGACAACGTCAAAGTTGGTGTTTTGAGTGGTCCCAATTTCGCGAAGGAAATTATTCAACAGCATTTGACCGGTTCCGTGATCGCCAGTGACGACCCGGAAGTGGTAAAAACCGTACAGGATATCCTTTGCTCCAGCAGTTTCCGGGTTTACTCCAATACCGATAAATACGGTGTGGAACTGGCGGGGGCTCTGAAAAACATCTATGCGATCGTTTCCGGATTGGCGGTGACTCTGGGGTGTGGCCAGAATACACAGGCCATGTTGCTTACCCGAAGCCTCGCCGAAATGGGGCGTTTTGCTCAGGTTATGGGTGCGGACCCCATGACGTTTCTCGGGCTGGCCGGCGTTGGCGATTTGATTCTGACCTGCTCGTCAGATCTCAGCCGCAATTATCGTGTTGGCGCGGCAGTTGGCAGAGGTAAAACCCTGGAAGAAGCGACAGCCGAACTGGGGCAGGTGGCCGAAGGTGTGAATACCGTGCGCACGGTCAAACAGAAGGCTGATGAGCTGGATGTTTACATGCCTCTGGTAACCGGGCTCTACGGTCTGCTGTTTGAAGACAGTAACCTTGAAGAGGTGATCAAAGGTCTTATGTTGGGCGAGCAAAATACCGATGTGGAATATTCCAATAAAACCGCCGATGGCAAGTAAATACGGGAGCAATCGCAATGGATAAAGACACAATGTTACAGCACCTGATTCGTCTGGTGTTTATGCTGGTTTATGCCTTTTTATTGCAGGTGGCTTTGATGGTGCTTTGGCCGGTCGTTGTTGTTCAGTTCGGCTTTGCCCTGTTCACCGGCAGTGACAATGAACAGGTGCGTGGTTTTGCCAAATCTCTGGGAATGTTTGTGCGGCAAACCATGGATTTTCTGACTTACAATACCGATGAAAAGCCCTTTCCGTTTGAAGACTGGCCAACGCAATAGACTGGAGTGGATGCATGCAATTATTTGTTCTGCGCCATGGCAATGCCGAACTCTATGCCAATACTGATGCCGAGCGTAATCTGACCGATAGGGGCATGGCTGAAACCTCAACCATTTTACAGGCCTCTCTTACCGACCTGAGCAGCGTCACCAGCATTTATGCCAGTCCCTATGTTCGTGCCCAGCAAACTGCTGCCATAGCCTCTGAGTTGCTCGATTTGCCTGTGACAACCTGTGATCTGATTACACCGGAAGGTCGTATTGAATCAGTGTGCCAATTCCTCAGCAGCTTTGCGGCCGATGAGGTGCCATTACTGGTCAGTCACCAACCTTTTGTTGGTGGCTTTATTGACTGGCTGGGTGATTTTGAACCGGGTCGTTACATCATGGGCACCAGTGCCCTGGCGCAGCTGTCGGTATCCGTTCTGGCTCGAGGCTGTGCCGATCTGGTGTCATTAAAACAGCCTTGAAATGACAGCATCGACCCGAGAAAAAATGTAACGATATGACAATCCAACAACCCATTGAACTGCGTTTTGATGTTAAAGGTATGACCTTTGCCGCTCAGGAGTGGGGTGATCCGGAAGGCATCCCGGTTCTGGCGTTGCACGGCTGGCTCGATAACAGCAACAGCTTTTATCGGTTGGCGCCTTTATTGAATGGTGTGCGCTTGGTGGCCATTGATAAAGCCGGCCATGGTGAATCTGATCATCGTTCGGGTTTTACACCTTACGGTATCTGGGAAGATGTGGCAGAAATTTACAGCATTTCTCAGCAATTGGGCTGGGAAAGATTTTCATTGTTGGGGCACTCCCGCGGCGGCGTGATCAGTTGCCTGGTGGCGGGGACCTTTCCTGACGTGATCGACAGCGTCCTGCTGCTCGACAGTATCGTGCCAGAGCCTCTGGATGAAACCAAAGTGCCAGAGCAGTTGCAGCAGTCCATACTCGATCATAGTCGTCAGCGTTCACAGCCGATTTATCCCGACATAGAGCGCATTATCAAGGCCCGACAGAGCAGTTACTGGCCTTTGTCCCGTGACGCGGCTGAAGCATTATTGCGTCGGGGCATCCGTCGTGAGCCCGACGGTTACACCTGGAGCAGCGATCCCCGTCTGCTGAATGCTTCGCCACTGAAGTTATCACTGGGGCAGGTTAAGGCGTTTCTCCAGCGCTTGCAGATGCCGGTTAAATTGCTGGTAGCCGAAGAGGGACTCTACAGGCGTTTTGATCAGCTAGAATCATTGTTACAACAATTTCCCATGATTGATGTTAAGCACTGCTCGGGCGGTCACCACTTTCATATGGAGCAGCAAGTGGATGTGGTGGCAGCAGAAATCAATCAGTTTTACCAAACCATTTTTTCGCAAGGGGGCGTCAATGCTTAGGGTTCTGAGGTGGTTTACCGTTTTTGCCGGTTTGGGATTTGTAGGGCAGGCGGGGGCTTTACCGATAGCAGATTACCCACACGCCAACACCATCTATGAGTCGTCGCTGCAGTTGGACGATTATCGTCTGGCGCTGGGGGCGATGGAAAAGATCAATAATCGCTGGAACCCGGAAAGAGAACAGCGTCTCAGTGGCTCTCTACTGAAAAAGACCTATGCCATTGATGAAGGGCACACAGCCAGTGAAGTGTTCGCCTATTTATTGCAGCAGGTTAAGCAGCTGGGCGGTCGGGAACTGTTTGCCTGTGAAGGCCGAACCTGTGGCAGCAGTAACAGCTGGGCCAATAATCACTTTCAGGTCAAATTACTGTATGGGCTTGATGATCGTCAGGAGTACAGCGCACTGGAGGTTGATCACGGCAATGCCATGCGCTCCTATGTGGTTATCTATGCGGTCACTCGTGGTAATAAGCGCAATTATGTTCAGCTGGAAGTGATTAAAACCCGCCAGCAGCTGGATTTGCACAGCAGTTCAGAGGTCATCACCAATGAGCTGAAAAAGGGTAACAGTTTTGTCCTGCCCGGTTTGCAATGGGAGGGGGACCAACCGGTTTTGGCTGACGCCCACGCCAAAAGTCTGGTGAATGTGATTCGTCTGCAACGTGGTAGCCGGTTTTTTGTGGTCGGACACGATTTTGGTCGTGGCGGCGAAGTGACGCGTCAGCAACGGTCACTGCAATACGCCGAAGCCATCATGAACCAACTGCAGTCGTTGGGCGTAGATGCCAGTCGCTTATCCGCTTACGGAGTTGGCGGTCTGGCACCGGGTGAGCGTGGTCAGAAAAGTGACAGCCGTATGATCACAGTATTGCGGGCAGTGGATTAATACGGGCTCTGATTTAGCGGATCAGAGAAAGAAATTCGGTGCGGGTGGCTTGATTATCTCGGAAGCTGCCCAGCATGGCTGAGGTTTTCATTGAGGAGTTCTGTTTTTCAACGCCCCGCATCATCATGCACATGTGTTTGGCTTCGACAATTACGCCAACCCCCGCCGCGCCAGTAACATCGCGCACGGTTTCAGCAATTTGCACCGTCAGTTGTTCCTGGATTTGCAGGCGACGAGCGAACATGTCAACAATGCGGGCGATCTTGGATAAGCCCAGCACCTGACCGGTGGGAACATAGGCTACGTGAGCCTTACCAATAAAGGGCAGCATGTGGTGCTCACACATCGAGTAGAGCTCGATATCTTTGACGATGATCATTTCCTCGGAATCTGAAGGAAACAGCGCATCGTTGACCACTTCGTCGACCGACTGGTTGTAACCCCGGGTTAAAAAAGCCATGGCTTTGGCGGCGCGCTCAGGTGTATCCTTCAGGCCCGGCCGGGATACGTCCTCACCGATGCTGCGCAGAATGGCTTCGTAGTGGTCTTTCATTGGGTTGCCCTTGTCTTACTTGCTTGGTCTTGTGCTGGATTTTCTGTTTAACTGGCATCGATAAATAACCAACGATTGCCATTATATTACAAAAGGGCCGTAACCCTACGTGAACTGCCGGTTAGCGTAAAGTTTTTTTACGGTTTTGAACGCCCTTAGCCACAGGTTCTATACCCTTGGAAATAACCCCTTTTTTTATCATTCTTTTGTTGGTGACTGGTCTGATTGCCGGTGTTATCAACACTCTGGCTGGCGGAGGATCCAACCTGACGTTACCGGCCCTGATGGTGATGGGTATGCCTGCCGATGTCGCCAATGCCACCAATCGTGTGGGTGTGTTTCTGCAAAATCTGGTGGGTGTTAAAGCGTTTGATCAGCACAATCAGCTACCTCGGGATGACCTCAAAGGCATTCTGTTGCCCACTTTAGTTGGTGGCGCAGTGGGGGCTCTGGCGGCTTCTTATATGCCCGTTAGCTACCTTAAACCGGTATTGCTCCTGAGTATGTTGGCTATGTCACTGTTGATTCTGATCCGGCCATCAACGGTTATGCCGGCAGAGGGAGAGTTGCCTAAAAAGGTGCAGGGTAACCGGGTTGCGTTTGTGTCACTGTTTTTGGCTGGGATTTATGGAGGCTTTGTGCAGGCAGGGGTTGGCTTTATCCTGATTGCGGCTCTGGCCGGTTCCCTGCGTTACGACCTGGTAAAGACCAATGCCTTGAAAATGCTGTGTACCGGCGCCTTTACTTTGGTCGCTCTGGCTGTCTTTGTAGTGCGTGATCAGGTGATGTGGGTGCCCGGTTTGATTCTCGCTGTGGGCACCATGGTTGGTGCGAAGATTGGCGTGAATTTGGCGTTGTCCATGAGCCAATCCAGCCTAAAATGGTTTTTATTTGTGATGACATTGTGTGCCAGTGGTGCCGCATTAATCTTTTGATTTGGGTAGAACATGATAGAAAAGAGAGAATCTCCGGTGCAGGAGCTACTGACCATTCGCGACTATTTACGTTGGGCGGCCAGCCGGTTTAATGCCGCCAGCTTGTTTTTTGGTCATGGCACGGACAACGCCTGGGATGAGGCGGTGCAGTTGATTATGCCCAGCCTTTATTTGCCCTGGGATGCGCCACCGGATTTGCTCAATGCCCGACTGACCATGGATGAGCGCCGCCACTTGGTAGAGGTGATTGAGCGTCGGATCAATGAGCGCATCCCGGCAGCTTATATCACCGGTGAAGCCTGGTTTGCGGGCTTGCCATTTTATGTGGATGAGTCGGTTCTGGTACCGCGCTCACCCTTGGCCGAGCTTATCGCCAACGAGTTTCAACCCTGGTTGCAGGATTATCCGGCCCGGATTTTGGATTTGTGCACCGGCAGCGGTTGTATCGGTATCGCCTGCGCGGATCAATTTGTGGATGCCGAGGTGGTGCTCAGTGATATTTCGGCTGAAGCCATTGCCGTGGCCAATCGCAATATTGAGCGCCACCAGTTACAGGATCAGGTAGCTGCGGTGGCGTCCGATTTGTTTCAAAACCTGCAGGGGCAGGTATTTGATCTGATTGTCAGCAATCCGCCGTATGTTAATGCGGAAGACCTTGCGGACATGCCCGAGGAGTTTCAGGCGGAGCCCGAAATTGCCTTGGGTAGTGGTGATGATGGCCTGGATTTTACTCGGCGTTTGCTCAGTGAAGCCCGCAGCCATCTGAGCGATAATGGGCTCTTGGTTGTTGAAGTCGGTAATAGCTGGCCAAGTCTGGAGGCGGCTTATCCCCAAGTGCCTTTTACCTGGCTGGACTTTGAAGCCGGTGGTCATGGGGTGTTTATGCTAACGGCCCAACAACTTGACGAATTTGCTGAAGAGTTTAAGGCGTCGAACTGATTGGCATTTGTGCGTATAATTCTGCGCACTTTTTGATAGTCGGCTTTTGATTACTTCTGTCGGCCGGCTACAGGGTGCTGCCTTCTGAAACACGCCGTGAATACTTCCCTGTAGGCTCTTCACAGACATCCCTGTCTGTGAAGGTTTCAGAAGGCAGCACCCTGCATCCGTCCTTGTGTGATGCCATATTTCAATGTGGCACGTTGTAGGGCGGGTGCCGGGGAGTGGTGTTGGAGACCTTCACAGACAGGGATGTCTGTGAAGAGCCCCCATGGATGGGTTTACGGCGTGTCTCCAACACCACTTCCCGGTGGCCGACCGCCAAAAAATAACCAAAACTCGAATCTAAGCATTTTGATCACGTGCTATAAGCACAAATTAAGAGAGAATTATGTCCGGCAATAGCTTTGGAAAACTGTTTACCGTATCTACCTTTGGCGAGAGCCATGGTCTAGCACTGGGCTGTATTGTTGATGGTTGCCCTCCTGGTTTGGAAATCTCCGAGGCCGACATTCAGGAAGATCTGGATCGTCGTAAGCCGGGTACTTCCCGTTTTACTACCCAGCGACGTGAGCCGGATCAGGTGAAGATTCTCTCCGGTGTGTTTGAAGGAAAAACCACCGGTACCCCCATTGGCTTGTTGATTGAGAATACCGATCAGCGCTCCAAAGATTATTCCAATATCAAAGATCAGTACCGCCCCGGCCATGCCGACTACACCTATATGCAAAAGTATGGCGTGCGCGATTATCGCGGTGGTGGGCGCTCTTCGGCTCGTGAAACGGCCATGCGTGTCGCCGCCGGTGCCATTGCCAAGAAATACCTGAAGCAAGAGCTGGGTATTGAAGTGCGCGGTTATCTGTCCCAGCTTGGGCCAATCAAAATTGAAACCGTGGATTGGACCGAGGTGCGCAACAATCCGTTTTTCTCTCCAGATGCCAGCAAGGTGCCGGAGATGGAAGAATATATGAAAGCCCTGAACAAAGAGGGTAACTCTGTCGGTGCCAAAATTACCGTGACTGCCTCCGGTATGATTCCGGGGCTGGGTGAGCCCATTTTTGATCGTCTGGATGCCGATCTGGCCCATGCGCTGATGAGCATCAATGCGGTGAAAGGTGTTGAGATTGGTGATGGTTTTGATTGCGTGGCGCAAAAAGGTACCGAGCATCGCGATGAAATTCTGCCGGAAGGATTTCTCTCCAACCATGCCGGCGGCATTCTTGGTGGTATCTCAACCGGTCAGGATCTAGTAGTCAATATCGCCCTGAAGCCCACTTCCAGTTTGCATCTGCCGGGACGCAGCGTGAATGTCCATGGCGAGCCGGTAGAGGTCGTAACCAAAGGGCGTCACGACCCCTGTGTTGGTATTCGTGCTACACCCATTGCCGAATCCATGATGGCTCTGGTTCTGATGGATCACGTTATGCGTCACCGGGCTCAAAATGGCGGTGTAAATCACACTATCCCCGTGATTCCTTCGCAAGCGGATTCTGAATGATTCCTGAAGGTCTGCCTTACTGGCGACTGTCGGCGTTTTATTTCTTTTACTTTGGCCTCTTGGGGGCCATCGTGCCTTTCTGGGGACTGTATCTACAGTCTCTCGGGTTCAGCGCGCTGCAAATCGGTTATCTCGGTGCCATTCTGATGGGCACCAAAATTGTCGCTCCCAATCTCTGGGGTTGGCTGGGTGATCGGCTGGGGCAGCGATTGCGCATCCTGCAGGTGGGGTGCCTACTGGCGATCATCTGTTTTCTTATTATCCTGTTCAAGCACAGCTTTGCCTGGGTGGCCTTGAGTGTGGCCTTGTTCAGCTTTTTCTGGAACGCCGTATTACCTCAGTTTGAGGTGGTGACGCTGGCGCATCTGGGTAACAGCCCCCAGTTTTACAGCCGTATTCGGGTCTGGGGATCCATCGGATTCGTGCTGGTTGTGTTGGGGCTTGGGTTGTTCTTCGATGTGGTGGATATCCGCTATTTGCCCTGGGTGATGCTGTTTATGCTGTGCCTGATTTGGTTCAGCTCTCTGAGTGTGTCTGAAAAGCCTTTTACCGTAGGCCATGGCAAACATCAGCCGCTATGGCAGACCATTTGTGAACCCCATGTGCTGAGCTTTCTCGTCTGTGTGTTTCTGCTGCAGGTCAGTCACGGCAGCTACTACACCTTCTACAGCGTTTATCTGGAAGCGCTCTCCTACAGTCGCAGCACCATCGGCGTGCTCTGGGCTCTGGGTGTGGTGGCCGAGGTGCTGGTGTTTCTGGTGATGCACCGGGTTATGCATCGTTATTCTCTGCGTCAGATTCTGCTGTTTAGCTTAAGTATGACGGTAGTGCGGTGGTGGCTGATTGGCTGTTACGCCGACAGTGCCGCCGTTCTGATTTTTGCCCAGGGCCTGCATGCCTTCAGTTTTGGCTGCTGTCATGCCGTGGCCATTGAGTTTGTGCGGCGGCATTTCCATGGCGAAATTCAGGGGCAGGGACAAGCTCTCTATACCGCTGCCAGTTTTGGTGCGGGTGGTGCTGTGGGTGCCTTTATCAGTGGTTTGGTATGGGCTCTCAGTCCGGTGTTGTCATTCGCCTTGAGCGCATTGTTTGCCGCTCTGGCTCTGTTGGTGGTCTGGTTGGGGCTACGTGGCGACGAGTTTGAAAGCAAGGCGTAGATAAGCCTCACAATGCTTTTATCTTGCACTGCTTTTAGCCTATAATGGCGCGCTTCTCAGAATCGGCCCCTTGGATGCATCAGCAGACAAATCAAGGCCTTGGCTGATTTTATATCGATTGTAATGGGTTGGGATTACTTATGTTACGGATCGCTCAAGAAGCGCTTACCTTTGATGATGTTCTATTGGTGCCGGGTTACTCTCAGGTAACGGCCAAGGACGTCTCCCTCAAAACCCAGCTGACTCGCAATATTCAGCTGAATATACCGCTGGTATCCGCTGCCATGGATACCGTTACCGAAGCCCGTCTGGCGATCGCCATTGCTCAGGAAGGTGGTATTGGTATCGTTCACAAAAGCATGACCATCGAGCAGCAGGCTGCCGAAGTGCTTGCCGTGAAGAAATACGAAGCCGGTGTGGTGCGTGACCCTATTACCATTGAATCCAGCGCCACTGTTCGCGAGTTGGTAGCCCTGACCAAGAAAAACAATATCTCCGGTGTGCCAGTGATGGAAAATGGCAATCTGGTCGGCATTGTCACTGGTCGCGATGTCCGCTTCCAACGTCAGGAAGACATGGGTGAGCCGGTATCGAGCATCATGACCCCCAAGGAAAAGCTGGTTACCGCCACTGAAAACTGTTCCAAGGGCCAGATTCGTCGCCTGTTGCACGAGCACCGCATCGAAAAAATTCTTGTTGTTAATGATGACTTTGATCTCAAAGGTCTGATCACCGTTAAGGACATCGACAAAGCCGAACGCTACCCCAACGCCTGTAAAGACCCCGAAGGTCGCTTGCGAGTGGGCGCTTCCGTGGGCACCAGCCCTGATACCGATGATCGCGTCGCAGCTCTGGTGGCCGCTGGCGTAGACGTTCTGGTTGTTGATACGGCTCACGGTCACTCCAAAAATGTGATTGATCGCGTCGCTAAAATTAAGAAAGATCACCCTGAAGTGGATGTGATCGGTGGAAACATCGCCACCGCGGCGGCGGCTCAGGCTCTGGTGGATGCCGGTGCCGATGGCGTCAAAGTGGGTATTGGTCCTGGCTCCATTTGTACTACCCGTATCGTCAGTGGTGTGGGTGTCCCCCAGATTTCTGCCATTGCCAATGTTGCAGAAGCCCTGAAGAATGCCGGTGTGCCTCTGATCGCCGATGGCGGCATCCGCTACTCCGGCGACATCGCCAAGGCACTGGTGGCAGGCGCTTCCTCGGTGATGATGGGCTCCATGTTTGCTGGTACCGAAGAAGCACCGGGTGAGGTTGAACTCTATCAGGGTCGTACCTACAAGGCTTATCGTGGCATGGGCTCTCTGGGCGCCATGGCGCGTACCCAGGGTTCTTCCGATCGCTACTTTCAGGACGCCAGTGAAGGCGCTGAAAAGCTGGTGCCGGAAGGCATCGAAGGCCGTGTACCTTACAAAGGACCGATTGCCGCGATCGTACACCAGATGATGGGCGGTGTTCGCTCGGCCATGGGCTATACCGGCAGTATTGATATTGCCACCATGCGCACTCAACCTGAATTTGTTCGGGTGACATCGGCCGGCATGGGTGAGTCTCACGTTCACGATGTGCAGATCACCAAGGAAGCCCCCAATTATCCGGTGGGTGGCCGTTAAGCCTACGCCGTAATTGAATCGCCAAATCGCTGAGCTGTGTCTCGGCGATTTGCGTTTTTAGAAAGCGTTAATTTTTAGAAACAGTTTTTGTTCCACTTTTTGTTGTAATACGAGAGTTTTCCATGACCCAGGATATTCACGCTCAGCGAATTTTGATCCTCGACTTCGGTTCCCAGTACACTCAGTTGATTGCCCGTCGCATCCGCGAAGTGGGCGTCTACTCTGAAATTCGTGCCTTTGACATGACCGCCGAAGAGATCGCCGACTTTGATCCGCGCGGCATCATTCTGGCCGGTGGCCCTGAATCAGTAACCGCGGGTCAGTCGCCACGCGCACCAGAGTGTGTGTTTGACATGGGTATCCCGGTACTGGGTATTTGCTATGGCATGCAAACCATGGCCGAGCAGCTCGGTGGCAAAGTGGAAAACTCCGACGTACACGAATTCGGTTACGCTCAGGTAAAAGTTCACGGCAAGAGCCAACTGTTGCATGACATCCGCGATCACATTGATCACGACGGCAGTGCCCTGATGGACGTGTGGATGAGCCATGGTGACAAGGTGATCCAGATGCCGGAGCAGTTCGAGCTGATGGCATCCACCGATTCCTGCCCAATTGCCGGCATGTACTGGGAAGAAAAAGACTTTTATGGTCTGCAGTTCCACCCGGAGGTCACCCACACCAAACAGGGTAAGCGAATTTTTGAACACTTTGCTCTGGAGATCTGTGGCTGTGAAGCGCTGTGGAACCCGGCCAATATCGTGGAAGACGCCATCAAGCGCGTGCAGGAGCAAGTGGGTAGCGACAAAGTGCTGTTGGGCCTGTCCGGTGGGGTGGATTCATCGGTGGTGGCGGCGCTGCTGCATCGTGCCATTGGCGATCAGCTGACCTGCGTGTTTGTCGATAACGGCCTGTTGCGCAAGGACGAAGGCGATCAGGTGATGGACATGTTCGCCAAGAATATGGGCGTTAAGGTCATTCGTGCCGATGCTGAAGAATTGTTTCTGGGTAAGTTGAAAGGCGAGGCGGACCCGGAGAAGAAGCGCAAGATTATTGGTAACACCTTTATTGAAGTGTTCGATGATGAGGCAGCCAAGCTGAAAGAGGTTAAGTGGCTGGCGCAGGGCACCATCTATCCGGATGTGATTGAATCGGCCGCAGCCAAAACCGGTAAGGCTCACGTGATCAAGTCTCACCACAATGTGGGTGGTCTGCCGGAAGATATGGCCTTCGAACTGGTAGAGCCACTGCGTGAACTGTTTAAAGACGAAGTGCGCAAGATCGGTCTGGAACTGGGCTTGCCTTACGATATGGTTTACCGCCATCCGTTCCCGGGACCCGGACTGGGGGTTCGTATTCTCGGTGAAGTGAAGAAAGAATACGCCGATATTCTGCGTGAAGCCGATGCCATTTTTCTGGAAGAACTGCACCGCGCCGACTGGTACCACAAGACCAGCCAGGCCTTTGCGGTATTTTTGCCAGTGAAATCCGTGGGTGTGGTGGGTGATGCCCGCCGTTACGAGTGGGTCATCTCACTGCGCGCGGTAGAAACCATCGACTTTATGACCGCTCGCTGGGCACACTTGCCCTATGAGCTGCTGGAAACCGTCTCCAACCGGATCATCAATGAGATTTCTGGTGTATCCCGTGTTGCCTATGACGTATCCAGTAAGCCACCGGCTACCATTGAGTGGGAATGATTCAGCTGCACTAATACCGTGGCTACTTATAAAAAAGGCTCTAATTGTTAGAGCCTTTTTTAATTCTTCAGAGGTATCTAGCCGCCTCAGTCTGGCAGCACTTCACTGAGGGCATTTCCGTCTGCCCCGGAGGGCAGCTTGGTGCCCATCAAGATAGACAATGTGGTTGCAATATCCACGGTTTCGACTCGACGATTGACCTGTTGTGAGCGAATGCCATAGCCGGCAAACACAATGGGGACATGGGTGTCATAGCGCCAGGGGGAACCATGATGGGCGGAGACTTTTAAACCGTCCATGTCGTTGATAAAGCTGTGGGCTTCAAACACCACAAACACATCGCCACTGCGCTGTGGGTTGTGGTTGTTGATAATGGACCGGTACAGCTGTGTGTCGGGCAGGTTGCCGCTGGCGATCTGATGACTGGCAATAGCGACTTCAACACCCGGCATCTTCGACACTTCTTTGGCGACGGCATCGGCCACGGTGTTCACATCCAGCCCTTTTTTCTCCAGTGCCGGTCGATCGAGATACACGTAGGGATGAAAATAGGCACTGATGATGTTTTTACCGACCGCAAAAGTCTTCTTCAGGCGATTAAATGCCGGTTGGGTATCCCAGGCATCGGGAGCAATATAATGAGCATTCATGCCCAGCTTTTGAGAGTAGGGGACCGAGTCTGCACCACCGTGGTCTGCCGACAGCACAATCACGGTGTTCTTGAGCCCGACCTGTTTGTCCACGGTTTTCAGCAGACGGGCAAGGGTTCGATCCAGACGCAACAGGTTGTCTTCCATTTCCAGACTGGCGCTGCCAAACATGTGCCCGACGTAGTCGGTTGATGAATAGCTCACCGAGAGGTAATCGGTGATGTTATCTTGCCCCAGTTGCTCTTCCAAAATCAGGCGTTCGGCAAAACTGGTGGTGAGCTCGTCTCCGGCCGGGGACAGAGTCAGAAAAGTATTGAAATAGGGATGATTGGCCTTGCCGTAGGCGTGGGGAAAGGTGCGCCCGAAGCCCGGCATATTGATCTCCCAGGGCTGGTTATCCTGATCTTTGAATTGATAGTCTTGCACCGGGTGCAGCAGTTGCCAGTTCTGGTTGGCGTATTTCAGGTTGAGGTTTTCATCGTTCCACTGACTGACCCAGCGAGGGTAGCGGTCGTAGTAGTAACGGCTGGTAACGAAGTCGCCGGTCTTTTTAGAGAACCAGAAGGCTTTACCGGATTGTCCGGCCATGGTGATGGCGCCACGGTCCTTAACGGATACAGCAAACACCTTGGCCTGCTGATTGGTGTGTAAAACCAGTTCGTCGCTGAAAGTTGAAACCGCAATTTTATTGGGTGAGCGACCCGAGGATTTGGCTTTCTTCTGGGTGGGATCGATCTCCGTCTTACGGTTCACATCGGCGTTCTTATCCAGTAGCGGAAATTCGGCATCCTCCACATTGTAAATCAGCCGACCTTCATCCCGATCAAACCAGACATTGCCAATCATGCCGTGAACTGCCGGCGTTGCCCCTGTTGCCAGGGTCGCATGGCCCACTACGGTTTCGGTGTTGGCGTGATTGTGATGAGCATCGGTGAATACCGTGCCTTTATCATAAAGGTAGCGCAGCCCGCCTTTGGGCATCCGCTCAAGGTAGCGCATCGGCAGGTCGGCCCGGAGCTGATCAACGGTAATCTGCAGCACCAGCTTTGGGGGCGTGTCGGCAAGGGCGTTGCAGGCAAGCCCTGTCGTGAGAGCCATAAACAGCGGGGTGACTGAGCGCATAAGGTATTTAGTGGATGGCGTCATGGAAAACTATCCTGTTAAAGGCATCAAGAGACTGATGCCGTGTGATTCTGAAGCTGGAAAAAGTATAGCAGTGGTTGTTTAAGATGAGGCTTACAGGTTGATCAATTGACCTCGACAACCAGATTGCGACCCTGTGCTTTCGCTTCGTACATGGCTTGGTCGGCTCGATGCATCAAGTCGTTGATGTCGGTACTGCCATCACATCTCACCAGACCGATACTGGCGGTCAGCTCCAGTGGTTGATCAAGACTGCTCAGGTGTATGGTACTGATGTCCTCTTGTAGCCTCTTGGCCAGCGCTTTGGCCGATTCTGCGGTTTCACTGACGAGCAGCACAAACTCTTCGCCACCGAGTCGCCCAAACACATCGGTTTCACGCACAACCAGGGATACCGTCTCGGCAAAGCGGCACAGAACTTCGTCCCCGACACTGTGGCCGAAACGGTCGTTGATGCTTTTAAAATAATCCAGATCGAACAACAGCAGAGAGCTGGTTTGCTGTTTACGATCGGCCAGCTTAAGCCGTAGCGTGGCATCGTGGACAAAACTGCGCCGATTGAGAATGCCCGTCAGGGGATCGGTACGGGCTTCCTGTTCGGCCTTGAATTTGGCCTGTTCCAGTTCTCTGGTCCGGGCTTTGACTTCTTGTTCGAGCAGGTCGCGCGAGTTTTCAAGGTGTTGCAGGTAGCGGTGCTCGGCCGCTTCTTTGCGTTGGCGCAGGCGGCGAATCTGCAGCCCCATGGCAAACATGATGGTCAGCATTTCTATAAACGAGCCTACCGGTGGCCAGTAATAATTGGTCAGTGTGTGTTCCACCACGCCGAGATCCCGCAGCGCCTGAAAAATCAGGCCCATCACCAGAATCCCCCAGGCGAGGGAAAATACCCCGGCCTCCGGTACTCCCTGCTGCCAGCGCCTGAGTGCGGCAACCACCACCACGGGATAGAGCAACAGTGCCAGGGTGATGGTAATCAGTGCCAGTGGTTTGATTTGGAAGATCGCCGCCAGCAACAGCAGAGCGGCATTGATAATCATCAGTTGGATAACCCGGTCCAGATGCGGGGTATGGCGGCCTGTTTGCAGGAAACTTCGCGCGAAAATCAGTCCCAGCAGAATGGTGATGGCGCCACCGGTGGACATCAGGCTCCAGTGAAAATTATCACGCAGAATAAATTGATGGGTGTAGCCAAGAATGGTGGCCCAGCAAAAAATTTTCGATAGGGCATAGGCGGAATAGAGGAAGGCAATTTTCTGTCCTGTTACCAAGCCTGCGATCAAGGCAAAAACCGAGATCAGAAAAAAGCTGCCAAACAGAAAGCTCATCAGCATGGTTTCCCGCAGGTAGCTCAACTGCAGTTGCTCCGGGGACCAGATCCTCATGCTGGGATAGGTGTAGCCGGTTTCATTGGAGCCGAAGCGAATCATGAGGTCCAGCGTCTGAGCTGGCTGCAGCTCTACGGGCACAACAAACCGGTGGTGTTCTACCGGTCTGTGGGAAAAAGGGCGCTCCATGGACAGTTGCACCAGCGGCTCAAACGCAGGATCACTGCCACCCTCCGGTCGCGTTGGGTGTTCCCGGGCGTAGGCATCCAGATGGATCAATTGATGATCAACGTATTCCAGATGAATGGTGATGGCATGGCTCTGGGCATTGTGAAGCTGAAAGAAGGACCAGTAGGCACCGGGTTGTAAACGGGTAGAGCCGGCCGACTGCAGGGTGAAAAAGCGGCCGGCTTTACGCTCCCGATCCGCAGCGGCAACGGACAGGTTGGCTTGGGGATCATGCAACACCTGTTGGAGCCCGGTTTTCTGTGTGCCGTTTTCACCGTCACCGACAGTCACCATTGCCGAAGCGGATAAGGGGAGCAGCAACAGGCCATAAAGCGTAGCCAGCAAAAAACGAATGACAGGTGTTGCAAGAGGAGGGCATCGCATAAGGGCTTTTGCTCTGTTTGTTGTTCAGCACTTTTTGGATGTTTTGGCCGATAAACGGACATTAATCAAGAGATTATAACTCTGTCTGATAGCGCATGCAGGCGTCATTGGTTGCTTTTTAAGATGGGCATGCCATTATGAGTTCGCCTTTTTGATAGTGAGCATCTATGCAATTTAGCCATGTCGCAGATGTTGTTTGCAGATTTATGATTCAGAGCCTTAACCCGGGGCGGTTAAGGCTGGCCGGCTGCTGCCGAATCTGTGTGGCCTTGCTTATGTTGCTGCCATCTCACAGTTTTGCAGAGCATCAATACCGCTTTGTTTGCACCGCACCAAAAGATTCTGCTGTTGGCCAGTTTCTCTGGAGTATTTATGAAGAGGCGTTTGCCAATCTGGGTAAGTCTTTTGAGATGATCCACGCACCACCCATGCGGGCCCACTATATGCTGGATAATCGTCAGGTAGATGGTGACTGTGCCCGACATCTCAGTTTTGCGATTAACAATGATTTAAATGCGCTGCCGGTCGAACTGGCACGCAGTGATATCTATGCTATCTCTCTTGATGGCGGCCCCGTACCGGTGAGTTTCTCTAATTTGTCATCCCAGGGTTCCGTTGGTGTTGAGTCCAGTGCTAACTGGATTTTGGAAACGGTGGATGGCCTGATGGCAGAGAAGCAGGTGATTGAAACCAAGGGATTGGAGCAGGGACTTAAGATGCTTCGCGCAGGGCGTCTTGATGTGGTGCTGGTTCTGGCGGCGAAGTACGATCTTATGACTCAAGTCGACCCCCAGTTGACCGGTGAGGGTGAGTTTACTGTGGTGCCGGCGAATCAGAATATTGGCTTCTCACCCATTATGTGCGGCAGTGATCCCCGGTTTGAACAACAGCTCGCCAGTGAATTGAGTCGTCTATTACAACAACGCGGGCTTGCAACAGGCTGGTCTGCAAGTCCATAGGGTGATGGATCCTAGGTCGCATTATCCTGGATAACGGTTGCTAGGTGACAGCACCAAGGCAAAAGTTCTGAATGGCGGCAATCAAATCCCCGGTTTCAATATCCCGGTTGCTTTCAACGGCGGTTGTCAGCGGGCCGACCAGTGATTCAGACAGGGTCCCGACAATGGCTGCAGCGCTGATACTGGCCGGTTGTGGCCGGAATTCTTCCCGTGCCATACCTTCCTCAATCAATTGGGTAAAGATATCGGCATAGGCCTTGCGGTAAATCAGGCGCTCGGTTTCGACAGCCGGGTCAACCGGTTCGGCGATCAGGGCATAGGATAATCGGCGTCCCTGAATGGCCCTTTGGGCAAAGATCTCGATGGTGTTGAGCAATCTTTGGGTGCAGCTGAGGGTTTTATCTTCCAGGGCCTGCTGTCTGACTTTCTCCACTTCTTTAATCGTGGCGACTTTGAACACCTCGGCACACAGTGCCTGTTTGGATTCAAAGTACTTGTAGACAGAACCAGTGGCGATGTCGGCCCGTTTGGCCACTTTACTTACTTTCAGTCCTTTAAATCCCTCTTCTGCAACCAACTTGACGGCACTTTTCAGCAAATTTTTCTGTTGAGCTTCTCTGTGGGCTCGGGTTTTTTCCGTGGGGCGGTAGGGCATGGGGTCGATACTTTTCCGGTTGCTTGGGGCTGGTTCACTGGTTCTGGCTTGTTGGCCTGAGTAATTGCATGAGCGATAACAATGGCCATTCTGTCAGGAAATGTCGATTGACTCAAAGGTGTGAATAATGATTCACTTTATTGAAGGTGTGAATTTAAATTCACTTCTTCAGGCTGATCGCATTCCAGAGGACTGAGCTATGACCGGCAATACTATTTTGCAAGAGAATCAACCGCAAACCCCAGGTTGTGATTTTCAACCTTCCACTCCCTATTGGGCGGAAACCCATGAAGTAGAAAACCAGTCGTGGCCACTGGAGAATTACAATCTGTATCAAGAGGATAAGGCTCTTCAGGAGGCAACCAAAGCCCATGGAGCCGAGTGGGCTGAGGCGGATCTGCAGCGATTGGGTGAGGTTACCGGCAGTGCCGAAGTAGCCAATTGGGGTTTTGAGGCCAATGACAATAAACCAGTGTTTCACCCTCAGGATCGCTACGGTCGGCGGGTGGACGAAGTGCGTTTTCACCCCGCTTACCACAACCTGATGGATCTCTCGATTCGCGAAGGGGCACACGCTGCCCACTGGCGTGAGCCAAAAGCTGGTGCCCATGTCGCTCGGGCGGCCAAATATTACCTGATTAATCAGGTTGAGGCGGGACACTGCTGCCCCATTACCATGACGTCTGCGGCTATTCCGGCATTAAAAAATCAGCCGGAATTGTTTCAGGAGTGGGCCCCTAAAATCCTTTCCGGTGAGTACGATCCTCGCAATATCCATCATCGCCACAAGTCGGGTGTGACCATTGGTATGGCCATGACGGAAAAGCAAGGTGGTTCCGATGTGCGCCGTAATTCCACCCGGGCCTATCCGGTTGCTCAGCCGGGGCCGGGGCAGCTGTATGAGCTGGTGGGCCACAAGTATTTTGTGTCGGCGCCCATGTGCGATGCCTTTCTGGTGCTGGCGCAGGCAGCCGGCGGTATCTCCTGTTTTCTGGTGCCGCGTTGGCGTGACGATGACAGCAAAAATCCGCTGCAGGTACTGCGCCTGAAAAACAAGATGGGCAATGTCTCCAACGCCTCCAGCGAAACCGAACTGCGAGGCGCCCAGGGCCGCCTGGTTGGAGAAGAGGGACGTGGTGTGGCTGTGATTCTGGAGATGGTGGCCATGACGCGTTTTGATTGCATGGTAGGCTCCAGTGCCGGCATGCGTCAGGCCATTGCCCATGTGACCCATCACTGCCAGCAGCGTGAGGCCTTCGGTGCCAAGCTGAGCGACCAGCCATTAATGCAAAATGTACTCGCAGACCTGATTTTGGAAAATGAAGGCGCTCTGGCTTTCACCATGCGCATAGCCCGGTCGTTGGACTCGCTCGATGATGAGCATGAAAAAATGCTGATGCGCATGGGCACGGCTGTGGGTAAGTACTGGATCTGCAAGCGTGCCCCGGGTCATGCCTATGAGGCTATGGAGTGCATTGGTGGCAGCGCGGTGATGGAAGACAGTATCTTTCCCAGGCTGTTTCGTGAGTCCCCGGTGAACGCCATTTGGGAGGGCAGTGGCAATGTTCAATGTCTGGATATGCTGCGTGCGCTGGCGAAAACACCGGCTTCATTCGAGGCCTTTATGGCCGAATTGAACCGCGCCAAGGGGGCCCATGATTTTCTGGATCGGGCGATTGCCAAGATCGGTAAAGAGTTTACCCAAAAGGATAATATGGAGTATCGGGCCCGTGGCATTGTGGAGCAGATGGCGCTTGCTGTACAGGCGTCGACCCTGTTTCAGTATGGTAATACCGAGATAGCGGAAGCCTTTTGCGCTGGACGCTTGAGCCCCGACAACAGTGGTTGGGTCTATGGCACGCTGCCGGCTGCGGTGGATTGTCAGGCCATCATTGAACGGGCTACGCCTAAGGTGTGATGCATCACTTAGAGTCGCTATCAGTCATGGAAAAGCAGGGTAGGCATACCCTGCATGGGCCAGACTTCTATATTTTATTGAGCTCTTGTTCGGCTTCTTCAAAATCAAAGCGATCAATCAGGGTTTTGATTTTCAAAAGCCCTGTGAGCAGTTGCTGGTTGTTCGTTTGGTTGATGATCTGTTCAATGATATCGATGGCATCCGCATCGCACTGACTCAATGACTTGGAAAGCTGTGCTAATAATGGCTGCAATTCTTCCCGAGATGTTTCAGGTTTGTGGCTATCAACACGCGGTTCTTCTTCGGTAATGATCTCCAGTTCATCGATAACGTTATTAAGCGCGGTCACAAGTTTCTCCAGTGGCGCTTTGGTTGCGACAACGCTCTGTTGGCATGCCGCTTCAAGCTCACTGGCTAATGCGTGAATACTTTTGGCACCAATATTACCTGCGACACCTTTCAGGGAGTGGGATATCAGTCGAGCGTCTTCGAGATGGTCGCTGTTGATTGCGACGTTGAAACGCGACTCAAAATCTCGCTGGGCTTCTCTGAATTTCACCAGAAATTTTCTGTATAAGGCGACATTATGTTGGGTTATTTCTAATCCAAAATCTGTATCAATGGTGCGAAGTAATGGCAGCGTTTGCTGATGAGCGCCTTCTCTGTTGCTCTCATTTTTTTCTGTGTGGCGAGGTCGCGATGGTGTGATCCACTTGGCCATGGTGCTGAACATTTCATGAATGTTAATCGGTTTGCCTATGTGATCATCCATGCCTGCAGTAATTGCCTTCTCACGGTCACCGGCCATCACATTTGCAGTCATCGCGATAATGGGTAATGAGTCAAACTCGGGGTTCTGCCGTATTTGACGTGTCGCTTCATAGCCATCCAGAACCGGCATTTGGACATCCATCAAGACGCCGTCAAATGTTTGACCGGCGTTCAACTTGTCTAACGCTATTTGCCCATTTTCTGCGCACTCGACCAATAACTCTTTCGATAGTAATAACTCCATGGCGAGTTCACGATTAATTTCATTGTCTTCAACCAGTAATACTTTGGCGCCTTTCAGACTTGCGCTCGCAGCATCGGTCTTTGAGTGATGCGGTAAATCGGTTGTCCTTGTGATGCCGCGCCCTAACGCTTGTGAAATGGCATCCATCAGGTGAGAAGGGGTTACGGGTTTGGTCAGGGTTAACGGTGGGGTGACGCCTTTCTCCAGAGCGGCCTGCAACACGTTGTCTTTACCGTATGCGGTGACCATCAGTATTGCCGGAGCCTGCTGATGCTGTTCCTGCTGTATTTGCTTGATGCAGTCTATGCCATCGGTGTTGGGCAGATTCCAATCGATGATCAATACATCATAGGGATTGTTATCGGCAATGGCTTTCTGAATGGCAACCATGGCGTTTTCGGAATCATTGACCGCGTTTACAATCATGCCAAAACTCGATGTCATGCTCGATAAAATGGTTCGGGCAGAGACGTTATCTTCGACGATCAGAACGCGCAGATTTTCGAGAGACGCTTGTTGGCTGGTAGATAGCTGGGCAGGATTTTCCTGTAACCCTAATTTGGCAGTAAAGTAGAATGTGCTGCCTTCTCCGAGTTTACTGTCTACGCCTATTTTGCCCTGCATCATATGGGTAATACTTTTGGAAATCGCTAATCCAAGCCCGGTGCCACCATATTTCCGTGAGGTAGAGGTGTCTGCTTGAGAGAAAGATTGGAATAATTTGGATTTCTCAGTATCACTCAGACCAATGCCGGTATCTTGAACCTGGAACTCAAGTTCTGCGTGTTGTGTGCTCGAGGCAATTAGCCGAACCCGGATAATGATCTCACCCTGGTCGGTAAATTTGACGGCATTATTGGAAAGGTTGATCAATATCTGATTGAGCCTCATGGGATCACCAACCAAAGCCAGTGGCAGATTCGGCTCTATGTCAAATAGCAATTCAAGACCTTTTTCGTCTGCCTTCAAGCCAATGACTGTGGCGAGGTTTTCCAGTAGATCATCGAGCTGGAAGGGTATTTTCTCGATTGCCAGTTTGCCGGCTTCTATTTTTGAAAAATCCAGAATGTCATTGATGATTCCCAATAGGGCGCGTGCGGAATTATTTACTTTAATGACATAATTATGCTGCTTGGCGTTCAGACCCGATTGCAGTGCCAGATAAGACATACCAATGATGGCATTCATTGGAGTGCGTATCTCATGGGACATATTGGCAAGGAAATCGGATTTTGCCTGACTGGCCTCATCCGCCATCTTTCTTGCATTGATCAATTCAGTGACATCTGAGGAAAAACCGAACAGGCCAATCACCTTGTCGTGTTCGTCAAACAAGGGATGGCGGTTGGTTTTCAACCAGCCCTGCGAGCCATCAGGACGAGTGTAGGGCTCCAGATGATCCAGAAGCGGTTTGCCTTGCTCTATCACCGGCCTTTCAGATTGATAATAGGTTGCGGCAATTTCCCTATCGTAAAGATCAAAATCGGTTTTACCTTTCAAATCTTGCCAACTTTGATGGCCTGTCAGTTTGGCCAGATTCAGACTTGCCGCGGTGAAGCGATGTTCAATGTCTTTTATGTAAAGAAAATCTGTCGAGTGTTGAAGTATGGCAATGAAATCTCTATTGAGTTTTTCGAGCTCAATACTTTTGGACTCGGCATTGCCTTTTGCAACTTGCAGTTCAGTTTCTGCGGTTTTCCTTTCGGTGATGTCGGTGGCAATGCCAACCAGACCAATAATGGTATCATCACTGTCTTTCAGTGGGGCTTTGTAGGTCAAATAATCCCGTGGTGTGCCATCCGGTCTTGGTAATATTTCTTCATAACTGAGCGTTTCGCCGTCCAGTAATACCCGATTATCCTGTTGTTCAATAAGCTTTGCGGCTGCTTCGGGCAGGAATTCGTGGCAGGTTTTTCCGGTTACGTCCTCAGGTTTGATGCCAATAGCCTGCTCATGATAGCTGTTGGCCAATGTCATACGGCCATCCAGATCCTTCATAAAGATAATAGACGGTATGGCATCCACCAGCGTTGACAGTCTCCGGGATGTCGATTCTGCATTTTGTTCGGCGCGCTTTCTGTCAGTAATGTCAAACATGGCACCATCCATATAGAGGATGCTGCCATCATCGTCATAGATGATTTGCAGTTTATCGATGGCATAACGAATCTCGCCGTTTGCATGGTAAAACCGGAATTCGTTACTGATGGTTGAACGGCTGGAAATGGCTCGTTCCATGGCCTCCTCGATTTGCTCTTCATCATCGGGATGAATCAAATCACCAAAGTTGATTTTAGGGTTGTCACCAAGGAAATCAGTGGCAGGATGGCCGGCAAATTCTTCAATGCCATCACTGATAAACAACATGGTCCAAGGGGCATACCCCAGACAGCGATAGGTAACCCCGGGAATATTGGCAACCAGAGTTCGAAATTGTTGCTCACTCTCAAGCAGTTTTCTTTCCGTTTCGTAACGGTCAGACAGATCATGCCAATTTAAAAGGACGTAATTGTTGCCATCGAGTTCAATGGTCGATGCCGTTACATTGAATGGTATGGTTGTGCCGTCTTTCTTCTGATAATGCTTTTCAAATGAAATGCCCTGCTTGCCATTTGCAGCCTGAAGCGCTTGCAGAGCTTGGCGTTTATGCTCGACAGAGGTTTGACCATCGGGTTGAAATTCAGGGGATAACTCTGCCGGTGACTTGGATAATAATTCTTGTTTGGATGAATACCCGAGCATTTCAACGGCTTTTCTGTTGCAGTCCAGAAAGCTGTCGTCATCGGCAATCAAAAAACCTGTCTCAGACCCTTCAAACAGAGTCTGAAAGCGTTTGGCACTGGATTCGATGGTGTCATTGGCCTTCCTCAGATCGGTCTCAATTTCGATTCTCGCCTGAACTTCGCGACTGAGCTTACGGTTCCAGGAAACAATAAAGTAAAACGCAATACAGACGAGCAAAATGAACAGGCCGCCGAGTTTGAAAATGGCTGACCATTGAACCCCCAGTTGGTAGTCACCACTTAACACTTTACTTCTCAGGTAGGCATGATCCTGATGGCTAAGCTGCTCCAGAGATTTTGACAGAATAGAGGCCAATTCGGGCCAATCTTTTCTGGTGGCAAAAGCCCATGACGCATCTTTAAACCCCGTGGGGGCCGCAATTTGCAGGTTGGTCCAGCCTTCTTGTTCAATGTAATAGACACCCGATACCAGATTACCCACGTAGGCATCCGCTTTGCCCAGAGCAACAGCTTCCATGGCTGAGGCTGTAGACACACGAGTATCCAGAATAATCTCCGGGTATTCCTTACGCAGACGCTCTTCGGCAATAAAACTCTTCTCCAAGGCTACCGTCTTGCCATTAAGATCTTTCAGGCTGGTTAATGCCGGGGTGTTTTTTCTATTGAAAATGACAATGGGGAATGTCAGATAATCCGATGAGAAATTAACAAACGATTCCCGATCCTTGGTGTGGTACAACATGGGAACCAGATCAATGCCATCGGCACTTTTGATGCGCTCCCTTGCTTCGACCCAGGTCATAGGAACAGGAATCAGTTCTAACCCCAAATCGGAAAGAATTTTCTGGGTGTACTCAAATGCGAGCCCCTTGGGTTCGCCATCGGATATAAAACTGAACGGCGTGTAATCGAGAATATGCACCCGCACCTGATGGTGCTGTTCAAGCCATGCTTGTTCTTTATCTGTCAGATCTAGTTGTTTTTTTTCCAGTTTTTGCAGGTTACTGTCAGAGTCAAAATCAAAATAACTCCAACGCTTTTTGAGCTCGATAATGTCCGTATTAGACAGTTGCTGCAGAATTTTTTGAATGGCCGAATGCAGCAGCGGGTGGTCTTTATGGATCGCAAACTTGAATTCGAGAACGCCCAGCTCTTGTTGCGGTAATTGACCGGCAATTTGCAGGTCGTGATACAGACCATCGATCAGTTTATAGCCAGCATGAGTTGCATTATCAATGTAGTAATCGGCTTCTTTTGTTCTCAAGGAACGATAGCCGGCATCGATATTATCCACATACACAATGTCAATTGCCGGGTACTTGTTTTCGATGGCTAACGTCTGCTGATAACCTTTAACAAGTGCGATTCTTTTGCCTGTTAGGTCATCGATGCTTTTAATCAGGGATTCGTTGGTTCGCCCCACCGCAACAAAGGGTACGGTCAGAACCGGCGATGTATCGATTATGTAGTCTCGCTCAGAACCATAAGCCGAATAATCATTGAGTAGATCATACTCCCCACCTTTCATGCCCTGGATGGTTTGGTTATAGGTTAGGTTGGGTACTCGTTCATATTTGACTCCAAGTTGGTCCAAGATTAAGTCGAGTAACTCATTCAAATAACCGGTCGGTCTGCCATTGATGGCGTAAGTGTACGGCGGCTGATCGTCAGTCAGAGGGATGGTTAACGTTGGCAGGGAGGCAATGTATTGCTGTTCTGCGTCAGTGAGGGTAGAGCGGAGCAAGTCAGAGGAAGTGTCATTAACGGTTGTGTCCGCATTAATCCTATTGGCGATTATGGCCAACCCCAGAAAAACAATCAGCAAGCCAGCTCTCAGCGTTGCAGACGTCCTGTTTGATCTACTCAGTTCCATATGATCCCGCTGCTCGTATTGTGCGATCAAATTAATCATTTATGGTCCGCTACCCCATCTTGGCGATAGAGTTTCAGTATAACCGCGTTTGTTTTTTTGATGTGCTTATGGCCCTATTCAATCACAGGGCTCAGGGGTTGCCCATGACTTGAGACAATATGTCAAATGACTTCAATCGTGCCTGATGGTCGTGGATGCTGCCGGTGACCATCAGTTCATCGACACCCGTGTGATCGATAAAATCCCAGATTTTATTCTCCACAGTGGTTTTTGAGCCTATTGCCGAGCAGGCCAGTACCTGGTTCAGTAGTGCTCTTTCCTGCGGCGCCAAGGTTCCCATAAATCCTTCTCTGGGAGCGGGCAATTTACCCGGATTGCCCTGACGTAATTTCAAAAAGCTCTGTTGTAATGATGTGGCAAGGTAAGTGGCTTCATCGTCGGTATCCGCCGCGATTACATTGAAACCGGCCATAACATAGGGTTCGCGGAGCTTATCTGAGGGTTGGAACTGGCGTCGGTACAGTTCGATGGCCTCGTGCAGTTGTGCCGGAGCAAAATGGGATGCGAAGGCGTAAGGCAGGCCGAGGGCGGCGGCCAGTTGGGCCCCAAACAGGCTGGAGCCGAGGATCCAGACGGGAATGTCCAAGCCCGCTCCGGGAACGGCGATAACCTTCTGGCCCGGTTCTAGGGGATCGAAGTAATGCATCAGTTCCTGTACATCACGCGGGAATCGGTTGTCATCGCCGTGCAGATTTCGGCGCAGGGCATAGGCGGTGGCGCCATCGGTACCGGGGGCTCTGCCTAACCCCAGATCTATCCTGCCGGGGTACAGGGTTTCGAGGGTGCCGAACTGTTCGGCGATCTGTAACGGGGCGTGGTTGGGCAGCATAATGCCACCAGCGCCAACCCGGATCCGTTCAGTGCCGGCTGCAATGTGCCCGATCACCACCGATGTGGCTGCGCTGGCAATGCCTTCCATATTGTGATGTTCGGCCAGCCAATAGCGGTTGAAACCCCGGTTTTCGGCAAACTGGGCCAGAGACAAGGCGTTGGCCAGCGCCTCTCGAGGGGTTTGGTTGTCGGCTACAGGGCAGAGGTCGAGAATGGAATAGCGGATCATGGGGTTTTGCCGTCAATGTTATATGAGGTTTGCTCAAGACTTGCTGCTGCGAGTAACCAATATGTTAGTTGTATTGTCTAGCTAGGCTGACTTGTACAGTGGTGGTAATGAGCTCTTTTCCGGTTGCTCTGCGGTGTTGATTTTTACTCTGCCGATGCCTTGCTTTAAAGCATCAATCAACGCCGGAGGCAGGCGCTGTTCTTCGCTGCCATAAAGTTGGTGATCCAGTGCTGTGAGGCTTTCAGAAAAATCTGTGTCGTCACAATACCGGGCCAGTTGTTGCAGGCCGGTCAATCCTGAATCGTCAAAGTGTGTCTGCCCCCACTGAATTAACGCTTGGCGTGCCTGAGTAGGATCACCGGATTCCAGAGCTTGGTGTAAGGCTTTTGGGTCTATGGCGGGTTTGACTGGTTTTTTGTCAGGGGTTGGCATGGGGTGGCCGGATCTGCGTGCGCTGAGCCACAAGCCCGCAAAAAGCAGGGTACTCAGGGTGGTGAGAAGCGTAGTGTAAAACCAGACAGGGTTGCTGTTGGTCGTTTGTGTCGGATTTGCTTCATCGGCGGAGATTGCAGTTGGCTCTGGTTCCAGAATTGCGACGGGTGCCGCAGTACCTTCGACCTGAATGGTTTGTATTGGCAGTCGGCTTTCTCGCATGCGTTTGGCTTCGGTGTCCCACCACTTCAAGGTAACGGCGGGTAGGGTAATGGTGCCGGGTTTGTTGGCGACGATGGCGTAGCTTTCCTGCTTTATGGTGGTGACGCCTTGTGCAGACAATTGTTCGTCGCTCTGCGGTTGATCCGGGTAGTAGCTCAATCCGGTCATGGGCTCAATGGTCAGAGGCGGTAATTGGGCGGCGGTCACGCCCTCGGCTTTGATGGTGATATTGCGGGTGATGGGCTCACCCACTTTAAAGGTGTCTGGCGCCTGACTCCAACTTTGCTGCAGCTCAATCTGACGCGCAGGCAGCCAGACGTCAGCATCATAGGTGCCGGGTTGGGCAAGGATATTGACGGTCTTCTCCGGGGTGCGCAGATTGATTTTTTTACCATTGCGGGCAAAGGGATCGGAGTAAAACGGGTCGCGTCGATAGTTCTGTTGATTGATCACCACACTCCACAGACCTGAAGGTACGGTTAAGCTGCCACTTTGCTGCGGAAATAAAGCGTACTTGATTTCGACAACGCCGTAGGCTTTGCCGTTGATGGTTTTCTGATACTGGTTCTCACTGATCTTTTTAACTTCAGCGCCCTGAACATCGAAATCGGTTCGATCCAGACTGTGCAGGTTGACCGAGGTGAACAGCCGCACCGTGTAGATGATTTGCTCTTGCACAAAGGCCGATGTTTTATCGAGGGCGACTTCCATAAACACCGGTTGATTGGCGACCTGCCCACTGTAAACCGGGGATTTTTTCACCTGCACCTCAATGGCATCGGTAAAGGCACCTTTGAACTCGAAAGAGGGGATTAGTAACTTGCCTTCACGCTTGGGTGCCAAGGTTATTTTCCACTGGGTCCAGGATTCCGCTTTGCCGTTGACGCTGTGGTATTGCTGGTTGCGGCGTTGGCTGAGGATATCGAAATTGTTTTCCAGTTGGCTCAGGTCCGGTTCACCAAACAGCACCTGCTCGTAATAGCGCAGTTGTAAGGTCAAAGTCTCTTCCACTGACAGGGTGTTGCGATCCACTTGCGCTGTAAATTGGGTTGTCGCATTGGCGACATTGACCATCGATATGGCAAGCAGTAATGCCAGTGACACAATAAGCGGGCGTTTTTTGTTCATATAATCTTTCATCATGGTATTACCAGCGCTCGGTGGCATTGTTTTCTGGGGGTTGCCAGGTGCCCTGTTGGTACTGTTTGCGACGCTGGTGGTATTGGTATTCGAATTTTTTGCGCATCAGCCCGGAAGGATCGTCCGGCACCTTGCGCAGATATTGCTCCAGAGCCTGTTGTTGTTCTTTCTGCTCCGGTGTCAGCTCTTCACTGGCTTGCATTTGAGCAGGATTTTGCTGGTCGGCTTGTTGCTGTGACTGTTGTTCAGGGGATTGCTGTTCGGGCGATTGCTCTGAATCTTGTGGCTCAGCTTGGTCTGGTTTGGCTTGCTGTTGCGGTTGATTTTGTTGCTGGGAATTTTCCGATTGCTGATTTTGTGATTCAGAATCGCTCTGATTGCCCGACTGCTGATCGGATTGTGACTGCTGGCCCTGATTCTGCTGTTGTTCGCCTTGTTGTTGGTTTTGTTGTTGGCCCTGCTGGTTTTGTTGATCCTGATTCTGCTGGTCAGAATTTTCCTGCGAGTCGCCTTGTTGGTTTTGCTGCTGGTTTTGCTGTTGCTGTAACAGGTCTTCAATCAGTTTCTGATTAAACCGGGCGTCTTCCAGCTCCGGATTTTTCTCCAGAGCCTGTTCATAGGCCTCAACCGCGTCCTCCAGTTTGCCCGCTCTGGCCAGAGCATTACCCCGGTTGTAGTGGCCACTGGCGGTGTCCTGACGGGCGTAAGAGTCGGCGGCGGCCTCGAATTCTTCCGCCTGATAATGAGATGCGGCGGCCCAGTCGTTGTTTTTAAAGGTTTTGGCCGCTTCGCTGGGTTGCCCCTGTTCAAGCAGCGCCTGTCCCTGTTGATCGGCGGTTTGCCACAGGTCTTGCCAGTCGAATGCGTAGACTGGTTGCGGGTTGGGCAGGGTAATCAGGACCAGCGGCAAACCCACAGACAAAAGCCAGCCGCGACGAAATCCCAGCAGCAGTAGCGGCAACAACAGCAGGGCCAGCCAGGGACCGCGGTCCTGCCAGAGGTCAAATTCACGTTCCACTTCCCGGGTATTTTGATCCAGCAACTTCGGCGGCTGCGCCAGTGCTTTGATGTCGGCATCGGTGGCTGCCAGCGTGCGGTAGATGCCACCGTGGGCGCGACTTAACTGCTGCAGTTCACCGCTGTTGAGTTTCGCCAGTACGATGCCGCCATTGCGATCTTTGGCAAAGCCACCACTGCTGATCGGAATGGGGGCGCCGGCGTCACTGCCTACGCCCAGAATCGACAGCGTAATCTGGTTGCCGATTTGGTCATTAATGGTGCTGATGCCAGCAGGATCAATGCCATCGGTAATCATGAGCAATTCACCCTGACTGATGCCACTGTCGGAAAATAATTGCAGTGCCAGCTCAACCGCCATTTCGGGGTTGCTGCCAGCCAGAGGCATAACATTGGGTGACAGGGATGGCACCAGACTGGTTATGGTGCGGGTGTCATCGGTGAGCGGGGTGATGACATGGGCCTCACCGGCGAATGCCACCAGAGCCGTGAGGCCCTCCTCACGGGCTTTGAGGAAATCAATCAATTTCAGTCGGGCCCGAACCAGCCGTGAGGGTTTGACATCCTGTGCCAGCATCGAGGGCGACAGATCCAACAGGACCACCATGGCGCGCTCGGATTTGTGAATGGGTTGCGGGATTTTTTCCCAGCTGGGGCCCGCCATGGCCACTGATCCGATGGTCCAGATCAGTGCCAGTCCCAGCAGTGGCAGGCGGCTGATGGCTTGCCGCTGGCCTTGCAGCAGATGTTGCAGCAGTGCTTCGGGAATTAATTGCTGCCAGCCACTGTGGCGACTTTGCTGGCGCCACAGCAGGGTGACAGCTATCAGACACAGGGGCAATGCCAGCAACCAGAGCGGTCTTTGCCAGTGAAAGTGTTCAATAAAAATATCCATGGCGGCGGATAAGCCTTCAGTCATGGGCGGCCTCCGATGATCCTGATAGCCGCGGCCGGGCGAAGCTGGCAACGTGCACCAACAGCCATATCAGGCTCAGAGCAAAAGCCAACCCCAGTGGCCAGTGGAACAGGGATTTGGTGGGGCGGAATACCTCACTGTCCTGCTCGGATGGTTCCAGAGTATCCATCACAGCGTAAATCTGTTGCAGGTCCTGCAGTGAGCGTGCCCGAAAATACTGGCCCCCGGTGCTATCGGCAATGGTGCGCAGCGTATCTTCGTCGAGATCCACCGAAGGATTGATCCGGCGGGCACCAAAGCCGGTGCCGAACAGCCCCGGCTTGATCATCTCATCGGCACCAATGCCGATGGTGTAGATTTTTACCTGAGCCTGAGTGGCCAGATCCGCCGCTTTCAGCGGTTGGATTTCGCCGGCGGTGTTGGCGCCATCAGTCAGAAGAATCAATACCCGACTTTCCTGTGGCCGTTCCCTGAGGCGTTTAACGCTCAGGGCGATGGCATCGCCGATGGCGGTTTTCTCTCCGGCAAAACCCAGCTGGGCTTCCTGAAGCAGGCGGTCGACGGTATTGCGATCAAAGGTCAGTGGCGCCTGCAGGTAGGCGCGGGTGCCGAACAGGATCAAGCCCAGGCGATCGGCTTCACGGCGCTGGACAAAATCCCCCACGACTTTTTTCACCGTCATCAGGCGATTGATGGTTTCACCTTGCCACTCCATATCCGGGGTTTCCATACTGCCGGAAATATCCACGGCCAGTAACAGATCCCGGCCGCTGGCGGGCAGGTTGATGGGCTCACCGATCCACATGGGGCGAGCGCAAGCCAGCAGGGTTGCTGTCCAGATGAGCGATAGAGCGAATAACTTTAGCTTGGAACTGTTACCGGCTTTTAGGCTGTGACCACTGTCGGGTTGCAGACGATCATAAAAAGGTACCAGCAGGGCGGCGGAGTCCTTTTTCGCTGCCGGCACCAACCAGTAAACCAGCAGGGGCAGGGGTAACAGCCAGAGTAATTGCGGCCATTCCAGAGTCAGCATGTCGTTTGCCCTCCGTTGCTGACCGAGTCATCCAGTTTGTGCCTGTGTTGCCTAATCCAGCTTCGGGCAAACTGGCAGATCTGCTGTTGCAAGGCCTGATGATTGTCTGCCTTGGGCCGGGCGTAACTGCTATCAATCCAAAATTGTCTGAGATCTTCGGGGATGCTGATACCACTGCTGTGCTGCAAAAAATCCAGCCACGATTCACCGTGCAGATTGCCACTGAAGTGGCAGGGGTAAGCGGCGATTGCGGTTCGTTTGAGCAGAGTGTTAATCGCTTGTAGCAGAGACTGATCGCTGTTTTGCTGGGTTTCAATCCGGCCCAAATGCGTCAGTGCCTCTTGCCGATAGCGGTTGCGTTGGCGCTGGCGGCGCCAAAGTACAATGGCGGTGCTGATGGCCGTAATCAATAACAGGGCGAGCAGCCACCAGCCCGGTGCCAGAGGCAGATTGCTGATGGCTTCCTGAGGCAGATGAATGTCCCGCAGTTGCGCCAGAGGATCAGCCGCTTGAGGCGCTTGTGGCATGCCCGGCGTTAATGCTTGCTGTGTCATTGCGGGTGTTAACGTCGGCATGGCTTTTTCCCGAACATTGATTGCAGTTGGCTGTAAGCCGACAGCTCGGTGGTCAATGACAGTTGAGGCAAACCCAGTCTTCTGGCGCTTTGCTGCAATTTTCCCCGTTCTTGTTCAAAGGCTTGCTGGTACTGGTCGCGCAATTGCCGGTTATGGCTATTGAGTCGTCTCCTCTGGCGGCCGTTGCTGATGGTCAGCAGGTTGCTGGCGGGCAGGTTTTGTTCCAGTGGGTCGACAATGTGCAACAGGGTCACATCGCAGTGGCGACTCAGTTGGTAGAGTCGTTCTTCGCATTCGCTGTCAAAGCCTGAGAAGTCACTGATGATCACCACGGCACTGCCGGGTTTGGCGATGCGGCGCAGATCGTTAAGCCGAATGGCCAGTGGTATTGCCTGATCATCGTCAACAGGGCTTGTAAGCGAGTGATTGAATCGATCAATTTCCTGCAGCAGGCTGAGCTGGGCATGACGGTTACGCTGAGGGCGCAAATCACGCTCTTCGGTATCGTTAAAGATCAGTCCGCCGATACGATCGTTGTTGCCCAGAGCGACCCAGCCCAGAATGGCGGCGCAATGGGCCGCCAGTACCGACTTGAAGCAGGTACGGCTGCCAAAGAACATGCCCGGGCGTTGGTCGACCATCAGGATTACCGGACGCTCACGCTCTTCGCGAAACAGCTTGGTGTGGGTCACCTGAGTGCGGGCGGTTACCCGCCAGTCAATGCTGCGAATATCGTCACCGGCCTGATAGTGGCGAACCTCTTCAAACTCCATGCCGCGACCGCGAAAGCGGGTGCGAAAGCCGCCGGCCAGTTGTGAGCGACTCAGCTGGAGAGGCGATAAACGCAGATCACCGGCGACAAATCGGAGGTTGAGCAAATCCTCGAGGCGGGTATAGGCCCCTTCGGCGGGTTTTTGAAAGTCCAGCTTGGTGTTCATACTTGGGTACGAATCAGACAACGGGAACCGCTTGCAGCAGTGCCTGAATCACCTGGTCGGCATTGATGCCACTGGCTTCGGCCTCAAAACTCAATAACAGACGGTGGCGGAATACGTCGGGCAAGATGGCCTGTACGTCGTCGGGGCTGACAAAATCCTTGCCCTGCAACCAGGCGTGGGCACGGGCACAGCGATCCAAGGCAATGGTGCCTCGGGGGCTGACGCCAAACTCGATCCACTGTGCCAGCTGCTCACCGTATTGCGCGGGCTCCCGGGTGGCGATGGTCAGTTGCACGATATAGTCTTCGACCGCCTCAGCCATGTGGATATTTAAAACCTGCTCGCGCATGGCAAACAGGTCTTGCTGGCTCAACTTGGGTGGCGCAGCGGCTTCGACATGAGCGGCTTCATTGCGAGCCAGTCGCAAAATATTTTTTTCGGCACTTGCACCGGGATAGTAGACCGGGACATGCATCAGAAAGCGATCCAGCTGTGCCTCTGGCAGAGGGTAGGTGCCTTCCTGCTCAATGGGGTTTTGGGTCGCCATCACCAGAAACAGCTCGGGCAGGGGATAGGTGTGACGTCCCACACTGATCTGGCGCTCGGCCATGGCTTCCAATAATGCTGATTGCACCTTGGCAGGCGCCCGGTTGATTTCATCGGCCAGCACCAGATTGTGGAAGATCGGGCCGCTCTGGAATTCGAAGGTGGCGGTTTCCGGGCGGTAGATATCTGTACCGGTGACGTCTGACGGCAGCAAATCGGGGGTGAACTGGATGCGGTGGAATTCACCATCAATACCCTTGGACAAATCTTTAATGGCCTTGGTTTTGGCCAGCCCGGGGGCGCCTTCCACCAGTAGATGGCCATCGGCCAGCAGGGCAATCAGCAGGCGGTTTATCAAGTGCTCCTGGCCAATAATTTGAGCTTCCAGCCATTGTTTCAGAGAGTCGAGAGCCGCTTGTTGGGTCATGTCGTTCAGTTGTCCTTTTCCGGAAATTATTTTGTTTTATTAGGCAGCGAAGGATTCTACAGGGCGAAGTGCATTGTCTCCAGCGATTTACCCGGTGTCACGCTGGTTTGGTAGGCCGATTTTTTTGATTCAGGTTCCCTTTGATGATGATTTCATGGTCTATGCTTAGACACAGTTATGGCCAACTCTTAATGTAAATTCTAAGAAGTGGGCTGCCGATAATAATGAGTGATGGACTGTTTAAGGAATGATTGAATGGATATAAGCATGGTGGCGTCAGAATCAAAAGAATCACTGTTGCGCCAGTTGGGAGAGTGTATTGATGAAAAGCTCGAGAAAAAAGAAGCTCAGCAACTGAAAACTTTTTCCAGCATCTATTTTGATAAATACCCTCTGAGCGAGCTGGAAGGGCGTGCCATTAACGATGTGTTCGGCAGCCTTTACTTCTGGTGGAATTATGTCCAGTCCCGCCCCGATGACTGCGCCAAGGTTCGTGTCTTTAACCCCAATCTCGAAGAGGATGGCTGGCTTTGCGGGCACACGGTTATTGTTGTCGCGCAGAAGGATATGCCTTTTCTGGTGGACTCCATCCGCATTGAAATCAAGCGCAGAAATATTGAAATACATGCGGTGAAGAGCACGCTGGTCACCGCGGCACGTGATGCCAAGGGCGAGTTGCTTGACCTGTTGCCCCGTGATGGTGACTACAAAAACACCAAGAACAAAAAACACCATCAGGAAGCCATGGTGTATTTTGAAATCAATCTTCACACGGATGAGTCGGCTATGTCGGAGCTGGCAAAGGGGATTGAACAGGTACTGCGATACGTCAACGCTGCGGTCGAAGACTATAAGCCTATGATCAAGGCCTGTGGCGAAGTCGCCAAGGGTCTCAAGCAGGCGGGAGAGTCGGTATTGCCTGCTGCTGTGAAAGAGAGTCAGCAGTTTCTCAAGTGGATGGAAAAGGGCCATTACACCTTTCTGGGCTACTCCGAATATGAATTTTTAGAGCAGGGCGGTGAGAAATTGCTGCGCGAGGTTCCCGATAAGCGTCTGGGGATCTTCCGCGAAAGTAACACCACTACCGAGCCTGTCGCGGTGGATGATTTTAACCCCGGGATGTCGCGCTTTTACCTGAGCCCTCAGGTGCTGTCATTTACCAAATCCTCAATGCGCTCAAGAGTGCACCGCTACGCCTATTCCGATTATGTGGTGGTAAAGCGTTTTGATGGGAACGGTAAAGTGATTGGCGAGTCTCGCTTTTTGGGACTCTACACGTCTCCGGTTTACAGTTTGTCGCCATCCCTGATTCCGGTGATGCGCGAAAAGGTGTCGCGGGTAATGGAGCGCTCGGGTCTGCATAACGACAGCCACGACGGCAAGGCCCTCAGACGCGTACTGGAAACCTTCCCCCGCGACGAGTTGCTGCAAAGCAGTGAATCGGAGCTGTTTGAAACGGCGCTGGATGTGGCCAATATTCAGGAGCGCCATATGGTGCGTCTGTATATGCGCCGCGACCCCTACGGCAAGTTCGTCAACTGCACTCTTTATGTTCCGAGGGATGACTTTAATACCCAGACTCGGGAAAAAATTCAGGCGTTGATTGGTGAGGCTGTTCACTCCGAAGAGTTGGAGTTTACCACCTATTTCTCCGAGTCGGTGCTGGCACGATGCCACATCGTTTTTAAGCTACAAGCCGGCGCAGAGCTGGATTACGATGTAAAACGCCTTGAGTCTCAGGTTATTGATATCACCCGGAGCTGGGAAGATCGTTTGCGAGACTCCCTGTGTGATTCCCATGGAGAGGAAAGTGGCGCCCGCCTGTTTGAGCAGTATCAGAATGCTTTTTCTTCCGGCTATCAGGAAAACTTTGAAGCCCGTGCCGCAGTCCATGACATAGATTCCATCTGTGAGCTGGATGACAGTGATACCCTGGCGATGAGCTTTTACCAGCCCATTGGTGCCGAGACCAATATGGTGCGCTTCAAGGTGTTTCGTCTGAGCGAACAATTGGAGTTGTCCGACATCATTCCGCTGCTCGAAAATCTGGGGCTTCGGGTTATTGGTGAGCACCCGTATCGGATTCGCAGTGCCGATGGTGACGATGTCTGGATGCACGATTTTGATCTCAAGTACGCCAATTCCGAGAGTATCGATTTTCATCAGGCCCGAGGACACTTTCAGGATGCCTTTGAATCCATCTGGCGGGGCAGTGCCGAGAGTGACAGTTTTAACCATCTGGTGCTGGGGGCGCGTCTGGAGTGGCGTGAGGTGTCTGTTTTGCGGGCTTATGCCTGTTATATGAAGCAGACCAATTTCCCTTTCAGCAAGACCTATATCGCGGCTACCCTGACCAATCATCTGGAGATTACCCGCAATCTGGTGGCACTGTTCAAGTCCTGCTTTGATCCCCGCCTGAATCACGGTACGGAAAAAGATCTGGAGCGAATTGCCCGGCTGGAGAGCAAGATTATCCAGAGTCTGGATGACGTCTCAAATCTCAATGAAGACCGCATTATCCGCCGTTATCTGGACGTCATACGTGGCACCTTGCGCACCAATTTTTTCCAGATGGATAAAGACGGGGAGCATAAAGATTATATTTCCTTCAAGTTCAGCACTCGCGATATCCCGGATGTGCCAGAACCGCGGCCCATGTTTGAAATTTTTGTGTTTTCGCCCTGCATTGAAGGTGTGCACTTGCGCGGCGGTCAGGTGGCGCGTGGCGGCTTACGCTGGTCCGACCGCCTGCAGGATTACCGCACAGAAGTTCTGGGTCTGGTCAAAGCCCAGCAGGTAAAAAATGCGGTGATTGTTCCCAATGGTGCCAAGGGTGGCTTTGTGGTCAAGCGCCCACCCAAAGAAGGCGGTCGCGAAGCCTTTATGAAAGAGGGGGTGCGCTGCTATCAGATCTTTATCCGCGGTCTGCTCGACGTCACCGATAACATCATCGAAGGTGAAATAGTGCCGCCACAAAACGTGGTGCGCCGCGATCCCGATGATCCCTATCTGGTGGTTGCGGCGGATAAGGGCACGGCCACCTTTTCCGATATCGCCAATGAAATTTCGCTGGAGTACAACCACTGGCTGGGTGATGCCTTCGCTTCCGGAGGCAGTCAGGGTTATGACCATAAGGGTATGGGTATTACCGCGCGGGGTGCCTGGGTATCGGTGCAGCGCCATTTCAAAGAGAAGGGGCTGGATGTCCAGAAGCAAGACTTTACGGTTATTGGTATTGGCGATATGGCCGGTGATGTGTTCGGCAATGGCATGCTGATGTCTGAGCATATCCAGTTGACGGCGGCCTTTAATCATCTCCACATTTTTATCGACCCCAATCCGGATGCGGCCAAAAGCTTTAAAGAGCGTCAGCGGATGTTCAATACCCCGGGGGTGACCTGGGCAGACTACAACGACAAGCTGATCTCGGCCGGTGGGGGTGTGTTCTCCCGTGCGGCGAAAGCCATTCCCATCTCAAAGCAGATGCAGCAGCGATTCGATATCAAAGAGGATCGCCTGACACCTACCGAGTTGATTCACTCGCTGTTACAGGCGCCGGTGGATCTGATTTGGAATGGCGGTATTGGCACCTATGTCAAAGCCAAAACCGAAAGTCACGCGGACGTGGGAGACAAGGCTAACGATACGCTTCGGGTCAACGGTGAAGACCTGCGCTGTCGGGTGTTTGGTGAAGGCGGCAACCTGGGGCTGACCCAGCTGGGCCGGATCGAATTCTGTCTCAATGGCGGCGCCTGTAACAGTGACTTTATTGATAACGCCGCCGGGGTTGATTGCTCTGACCATGAGGTAAATATCAAGATCCTGCTTGATGGCATCATTGCGTCGGGGGATATGACCTCCAAACAGCGCAATAAGTTGTTGGCAGATATGACCGATACCGTGGCAGAGCTGGTATTGGATAACAACTACAAGCAGACGCAGGCGATTTCTCTGGCGGAGAGCCAGGTGCAATCCCGTGCAGGTGAATACCGGCGCTTTATGAATTATATGGAGGAGACCGGTCATCTTGATCGTGAGCTGGAATTCCTGCCTTCCGACGATGATCTGCTGGAGCGTCTGCAAGCCGGTCAATCACTGACCCGTCCTGAACTGTCGGTGTTGATTTCCTACGCCAAGGTGATGCTCAAAGAGGCTTTGGCCGATGAAGAACTGACTAATGACGAATACGTAGCCCGTTCCGTGGAAGAGGTATTTCCACCGGTGTTGCGCAAGAAATATTCGCCACAGATATTTGATCATCGCCTGCGTAAGGAGATCGTGGCGACTCAGGTGGCCAATGATATGGTCAATCACATGGGGATCAACTTTGCCCATCGCCTGACGGAGTCAACCGGCTCGGGATTGATTGATCTGGCCAAGGCCTATGTGGCTGCCCGCGATATCTACGCTATGCACGATGTTTTTGAATCCATTGAAAGTCTCGACTATCAGGTGGATTCCGCATTGCAGCACGATATTCAGTCACGCTTTATGCACCGTATGCGTCGGGCGACCCGTTGGTTGCTGCGCAATCGCCGGGGGCATCTGTCACCGAAAATCGAAGTAACCACCTATGCCAAGGCGGTCCAGAACGTGGTGGCAAAAATGCCGGATGTGATGTGCGGTGCACCCCAGCAGGAGTGGCAGGAAAAATGTCAGGAGTTGATGGATAAGGGCATCCCGAAAAAGCTGGCTGCTGAAACGGCTTTGCCAAGGATTCTCTACTCCGGACTGAGCATCGTCGATGCCGCGAAAACCATCGATGCCGACCCATTGGTGGTGGCTCGGGTGTATTTTCTGTTAGCCGATAAACTGGGGCTGCATTGGTTTGCCAAACAGATTGCCGATGTCACGGTTGAAAGCTTTTGGCAGGCGATGGCGCGTGAAGCCTTTATGGACGACGTGGAATCGCAGATGAAAACCCTGGCGGTTTCCATTTTGCGCCTGTCGGGAGGCAATGAAAATCTGGAGCAGGTGATCGAGATGTGGATTGAGCAGCATCAATTGCTGGTGGATCGCTGGCGCGCCATGATCACTGAGTTGCAGGCAGCTCCTGGTACCGACTACGCCATGTTCTCAGTGGCCTTACGTGAATTACTGGATCTGGCGCAAGCCAGTCAGCACTGTCAGACCTTGGAGGATGGTTCAATCGCCTGTAGCATTAACCCCTGATAGAGCAGTGTTTACCATTCAGGTTTTATGGCAGTACTTATGTCTGTACTACAGGTTGATATTTATATCAGTGCTGATGAATACGTCCGCAGCTATGCGGGCACGGTCAAGGATGTGATTACTCGCGCTCACGATGGGCGCACAGTCCGTTTTCCTGCCAATATCTTGCGCCCTTTTGTTACCCGAGACGGTATCAAAGGGCGTTTTCATATTCATTTTTCGCCAGACAATAAATTCGAGCGCATTGAAAAAGTGGGCTAAGCCCGCAATTCCTGCAGAAAAGCTTCGGCGGCATTGCTCAGGGATCGCCCCGAATGGCTGATGCAACCCAGTGTGCGCTCCAGCTTTACCTCTTTAAATGTCAATGGCTGCAACTGATCGTCAATAATGGTTGTGGGCAGGGCGCTCCAACCCAAACCAATAGTGACCATCATCTTGATGGTTTCCAGATAATTGGTGGGCATGGTCTGGTTGAGCGAGAGTTTGTGGCGGTGCATCAGGGCCTCTACTTTGCGGGTGGTTTCCGTGCCGGATTCGGGAAGCAGGGCCGGGTAATTGACCAGATCTCTGAGTTGAGGGTGGGGGTGTTCTGCCAGCGGATGGTGCTTGGCAACCACAAATTCCAGTGGGTCGGTCCAGAGAGGGGTGGTATCAATCCCTTGGATGGTGCCGCTGGTTAAGGTAATGATGGCTAATTCCACATCACCCCGATGCACTGCCTCATAGGCGGTATCGGAGTCGAGAAATTCCAGTTGCAGTTGAACGTTTGGGTATTGCTCGGTGTAGCGGCTCAGAATCGCCGGCAGGTGGTGCAGGCCGATATGGTGACTGGTGGCCACACGCAGTGTGCCCTGTACGGTGCCGCTTAGGTTGTGAATTTCCCGTTGGGCATCCTCCAGCTCTCCCAGAATGGTTTTGGCTCTGGGCAGCAGTGCTTTGCCGGCCTCCGTTAATTGCAGATTGCGGCCAATGCGGTCCAAGAGTTTGCTGTCGAGATTGTGTTCGAGGCTGGCCACCCGTTTGCTCACCGCCGGTTGGGTCAGGTGCAGCGTTTCTGCCGCCACCGAGAAGGACTGGCAGTCGGCTACCGTAACAAAGGCTTTGAGTTGGGATGTGTCCATAGCGTTTTTTGTATTCGCAGGGAATTCATGGGTTATTAAATTCTATTCCAAAAAGGAATTCAATTTATGAAAATTATGAATTTGTTTTATTGTTGGCCTGTGAATATTATGGCGGCTGTAAAATTAGTCTTATTAAAGTGACTTTGGCTTTCAAGCCATCGGTCGGCTACTGGGTAATGCTTTCTGAGACACGCCGTGAATACATCCCTGTAGGCTCGGTTGCCGCATCCCTGCGGCAAACGGTCCCAGAAAGCACCACCCAGCATCCTCCCTTGCATTGTGCCTTTCTCGAAATTGGTTCATAGCAGGGCGGGTGTCGGTGTGAGGGTTGGAGACCTTTACAGACAGGGATGTCTGTAAAGAGCCCCCATGGATGGGTTAACGGCGTGTCTCCAACCCTCACCCCGGTGGCCGACCGGGAAAAGAAATTCGAACGCTTTCTTAAGCGGTATATCGATAGTTAAAACATCAAATCAGAGGTCTGTCATGGCAGGTAAAACCCTTTACGACAAATTGTGGGATGCCCACTTGGTCAGAGCGCGCGACGATGGTTCCGCATTGATCTACATCGATCGTCACATTATTCACGAAGTGACCACGCCCCAGGCGTTTGAAGGTCTGCGTATGGCCGATCGCAAGCCATGGCGGGTGGACAGTATTCTGGCTACGCCGGATCACAACGTGCCTACCACTTCGAAAGAACGCGCCTCTGGTGTGCAAGGTATCGAAGATTCCGTATCCCGTATTCAGGTGCAGACCCTGGACGATAACTGCGACGAGTTTGGTATCACTGAATTCAAGATTAACGACCGCCGCCAGGGTATTGTCCATGTGATTGGTCCTGAGACCGGCGCCTGTCTGCCGGGTATGACCATTGTCTGTGGTGACTCTCATACCGCGACTAATGGCGCACTGGGTGCTCTGGCTCATGGTATTGGTACGTCTGAAGTTGAGCACGTAATGGCGACCCAGTGTCTGGTGGCCAAGAAGATGAAAAACCTGCTGATCAAGGTTGAAGGTCAGTTGGGCGCTGGGGTGACCTCCAAAGATGTGGTGCTGGCCATTATTGGTGAGATCGGCACTGCCGGTGGTACCGGTTACGCCATGGAATTTGGCGGTCAGGTGTTCCGCGATATGTCCATGGAAGGTCGCATGACCGTTTGTAATATGGCCATCGAGGCGGGCGCTCGCGCCGGCATGGTGGCGGTGGATGATACTACCATCGACTACGTGAACGGCCGTACCTACGCACCAAAAGGCGATCAGTGGGAAGCCGCTGTTGCCGACTGGCGCAATCTGGTCAGTGATGACGATGCGGTATTCGACAAAGTGGTTGAAATAGACGGCAGCCAGATCAAGCCTCAGGTGAGCTGGGGTACGTCTCCAGAGATGGTTCTGCCGGTTGACGCCTCTGTACCCAATCCTGCCAATGAGTCCGATGCGGTTAAGAAAGCCGGTATCGAACGCGCGCTGGAATATATGGGGCTGGAAGCGGACCAGAAGATCACCGATATCAAGGTTGATCGTGTGTTTATCGGTTCCTGCACCAACTCTCGCATCGAAGATGTTCGCGCTGCTGCTGAAGTGGCCAAGGGCCGCAAGGTGGCTGGCAATGTGATTCAGGCTTTGGTTGTGCCGGGCTCTGGTGAGGTTAAGGCTCAGGCTGAAGAAGAGGGGCTGGACAAGATTCTGGTTGAGGCCGGTTTTGAATGGCGTGAGCCCGGTTGTTCCATGTGTCTGGCGATGAACGCCGACAAGTTGGGCAATGGTGAGCATTGCGCGTCTACCTCTAACCGCAACTTTGAAGGTCGTCAGGGCTACGGTGGCCGCACCCATCTGGTGAGCCCGGCCATGGCTGCTGCTGCGGCGGTTGCCGGTCATTTTGTTGATGTTCGTGATCTTTAATAGGGGATAACTGATGAAAAGCTTTACTCAAATCAAAGGTATCGCCGCGCCTATGGATCGCGCCAATGTCGATACCGATATGATCATTCCCAAGAATTTCCTGAAATCCATCAAGCGTACCGGTTTTGGTAAAAACCTGTTTGACGAACTGCGCTATCTGGATGAGGGACAGCCGGATCAGGATTGCAGTGGTCGTCCGCTGAATATGGACTTCCCGTTGAACTTCCCGCGCTATCAAGGTGCTCAGGTTTTGCTGGCCCGTGAAAACTTTGGTTGTGGTTCCAGTCGTGAGCACGCGCCCTGGGCTCTGGATGACTATGGGTTCCGCTGCGTGATTGCGCCGAGCTACGCCGATATTTTCTTTAACAACTCGTTCAAGAACGGCTTGTTGCCGATCATTCTCTCCGAAGAGATTGTCAATCAGTTGTTTGAGGAAATGTACGCAACCGAAGGCTATGAGCTGAGCGTGGATCTGGCGGCCCAGACCGTAACCACACCGTCCGGTGAGTCTTTCTCTTTTGAGGTGGATGAGTTCCGTAAGCACTGCCTGCTCAATGGCCTGGATGATATCGGTCTGACCCTGCAGGATGCCGACGCCATTCGCGCTTACGAAGAACAGCGTAAGCAATCCGCGCCCTGGTTGTTTGGCGCAATCCAGCCTGAATAATTGTTGAGAATTGGAAAATGAGTAAGAACGTACTGATTATGGAAGGGGACGGTATCGGCCCCGAAATCATCGCTGAGGCCCGCAAGGTGCTGGAAGTGGTTAACGAGCAGGACAATTTGGGCCTGCAATTTACTGAAGCCATGCTGGGTGGTCGCGCCTACGATAAGCACGGTCATCCCTACCCGGAAGAGACCCGCGCAGCGGCGCTGGCTGCCGATGCCATCCTGTTTGGTTCTGTGGGTGGTCCGCAGTGGGATGGCAAGACCGAGCGCCATCTGCGTCCGGAAGCTGGCTTGCTGGATATTCGCAGTCATCTGGATCTGTTTGCCAATCTGCGCCCGGCTATTACCTTTGCCCAACTGGCCGATGCTTCGCCGCTGAAACCTGAATTGGTTGCCGGTCTGGATATTCTGATCGTGCGCGAGTTGACTGGTGGTATCTACTTTGGTGAGCCTCGAGGTATTCGCACTCTGGAGAACGGTGAGCGTCAGGGTTTCAATACCGACGTTTATTCTGAGTCCGAAATCCGCCGCATTGCCAAGGTTGCTTTCGAAGCGGCACAGAAGCGCGACAAGAAAGTCTGTTCTGTCGATAAAGCCAATGTTATGGAAGTGACGGTTCTCTGGCGTGAAGTCATGGAAGAGGTGGCCAAGGACTACCCGGATGTCGAGCTGACCCATATGTACGTGGACAACGCCGCCATGCAGTTGGTGGTTAATCCCAAGCAGTTTGATGTGATTGTGACGGGTAACCTGTTTGGTGACATCCTCTCGGATGAAGCCTCCATGCTGACCGGTTCCATTGGTATGCTGCCATCGGCTTCATTGAATGAGTCTAATAAGGGATTCTATGAGCCGTCTCACGGTTCAGCGCCCGATATTGCCGGTCAGAATATTGCCAATCCACTGGCGACGATTATGTCGGCGGCCATGATGCTGCGTTATTCCCTGGGTGCTGGAGCTTCTGCTGACAAGGTTGAGCAGGCGGTTTCCAATGTGTTGGATCAGGGCTTGCGCACGGGCGATATCATGTCGGAGGGTATGACCCGGGTGTCCACATCTGAGATGGGTGATGCCGTCGCCAAAGCGGTTGCCGAACTGTAAATTGGTGTAGGCGACTGATGAGTCGGCTATGTGGTATCATCGCCGGCTCATTCACTTCAGTTGATTTAATCTATTTAGAGAGCAGTAATAATGCGTGTAGGATTTGTTGGTTGGCGGGGCATGGTTGGCTCCGTATTGATGGAGCGTATGCTCGAATCCAATGACTTTGCCGATATCGAACCGGTGTTTTTTACCACCTCCAATGTAGGTGGTACAGGACCGTCTATTGGTAAGGATATTCCTACATTGAAAGACGCCTACGACATCAGTGAGCTGGCCAAATTGGAAGCCATTGTTTCCTGTCAGGGTGGTGACTACACCAAGAAAGTATTTGCTGACTTGCGCGCCAGTGGGTGGGATGGCTATTGGATTGATGCGGCTTCCAGTCTGCGCATGGCTGACGATGCCATTATTGTGCTGGATCCGGTCAACATGAATGTGATCAAGGACGGTCTGGCCAAAGGTGTTAAAAACTACATTGGTGGTAACTGTACGGTCAGCCTGATGTTGATGGGGCTGGGTGGTTTGTTCCAACAGGGTATGGTTGAGTGGGTTTCGGCTATGACCTATCAGGCCGCCAGTGGTGCCGGTGCTCAGAATATGCGTGAGTTGATCTCACAAATGGGCGTGCTGCGTGATACCGTGGCTGATGAACTGGCCAATCCGGCCAGTGCCATTCTGGATATCGATCAGAAAATTACCGATGTTATGCGCTCGGCTGACTTCCCGACGGATAATTTTGGTCATCCGCTGGCCGGCAGTTTGCTGCCGTTTATTGATACTCAGCTCGATAATGGCCAGAGCAGAGAAGAGTGGAAGGGTCAGTCGGAAACCAACAAAATCCTGGGTCGCTCCGGCAACCCGGTTGCCATCGATGGTACCTGTGTACGGATTGGTGCCATGCGCTGTCACAGTCAGGCGTTAACCATCAAGCTGAATCAAAGTGTGCCGTTGGATGAGGTAGAGTCGATCCTGGCTGAGGCCAATGACTGGTCTCAGGTTGTGCCCAATGAGCGGGAAGCAACTATGCGTGATCTGACGCCAACCAAAGTCACCGGTACGTTGAATGTGCCTGTGGGTCGCTTGCGTAAGATGAATATGGGATCTGATTATCTGAATGCGTTCACCGTGGGAGATCAGCTATTGTGGGGGGCTGCAGAGCCGCTGCGTAGAATGTTACGAATTCTTGTTGAGGGTTAAGCATAACCTTCTTCGAATTCCTCGAAAGCCCGCTTATGCGGGCTTTTTTGTGCGCGAATTCAAGGAGATTGAGTGCCGAATTCTGCAAGCTTAACCATACGCTTGACGCGCTTGGTCAGAGTCCACTGGGTTGTGCTTCTTGATTTTTGCGTTCTAAGGGCTTTGTTTACCCCCGTTTGTTGCGAAAAAGCTATTTATAATGAATACTTACGACGATTAGTGAAGAAGTATTCTAGGTTTGTCGTCTAAGCTGCATGACTTGGGGTGAATTTGTGCATGCTTGATAAGCCTTTTTGGGGATAAGCCGGTAGGGAATCCGGAAGATAATGAATGGCGTATCGCCACGGAAAACAAATATAAAGGAAGAGTATTATGCGTCTTCGTAAGCTGGCGTTGGCAGTAGGGTTGGCAGGAGCTTTGAGTGCCGAAATGGCAAGCGCTCTGGGACTCGGGGAAATCAAGCTGAATTCAGACTTGAATGAGCCCTTGGATGCTGAAATCAAGCTGCTGCAAACAAGAGAGCTCACTGACAGTGAAATTCTTGTTTCTCTGGCATCCAAGGATGATTTCAGGAATTCCGGAGTTGAGCGCATATTCTTCCTAAATGATCTCAAGTTCAAAGTTGATCTCAACAGTCCCAGAGGTGCCGTTGTTAGGGTTACCTCCAAGAAGCCTGTGCGTGAGCCCTATCTGAATTTCCTGATCCAGACTCAGTGGCCCAATGGGCGTATTCTGCGTGAATACACTCTTTTGATGGACTTGCCCGTGTTCAGTCAGGACACCGCCAAGCCGGTGGTGCGTGCTGCAGCTGCCCCAAAGCCAAAAGCGTCACAACCCCAACCAGCCCCGGCTCCCAGAACCCCTGAACCAGCCAAGGTCGAGTCAAAACCTGAGCCTCGCCAGGCTGCTGCAGAGCCGCGGGCTAGTAAAAGCTATGGCTCAGACAGTTATGGGCCCGTCAAAATTTCTGACACTCTCTGGGAAATTGCTCTGAAGGTACGCCCGGATAACAGTTTTTCAGTACAGCAGACCATGTTGGCCATTCAGCGCATTAACCCAGAGGCTTTTATTCGCGGTAACATCAATTTGTTACGCAAAGGTCAGGTTCTGCGTGTTCCAAGCGCGGATGATATTCGCTCTATGAGTGCCCGTGAGGCCATCAGTCAGGTGGCGGTTCAAAATAATGCCTGGGAAGGTGCTGCATCGGTTGCAGGTCCACAATTGGATGCCAGCAAGCCGGTGGCCCAGAGTCGTCCACAGGCCGAAAAAGTGGAAGGGCGTCTGACTCTGGCGTCGTCTTCCGCTACTGATAGCTCAGGCAACGGACAAATGGGTTCTGGTGGTGATGGTGCCGACACGGAAGCTCTGCAAAACGAACTCGCCATTTCTCTGGAGGAGCTGGATAAAGCCAGCCGCGAGAATAAAGAATTAAAAGAACGCATTGACGAGCTTGAAGATCAGATTTCTACCATGGAGCGCCTGATTGAGGTCTCAAATCAGGAAATGCGTGCATTGCAGTTGGCCAGTGAGCAAAAAGCTCAGGCTGAAGAAGCCGTCGCTGCTGCTGATGACGCTCTGCAGCAGGCTGACGCCGCTGAAGGTGTTGTTGCCGAGGATTCTGCCTTGTTGGAAGAGGGTGCGGATGATTCTGAGGCGTCTACAGAGACTGTTTCAGCTGAAGAAGATCAAATTGCTGTCACTGAACCTGAAATGTCTGCCCAAGAGCAAGCCGAGGTGGCTCAGCCTGTGGTGACCCCTCAGACTCAGGTCATACCTCAACCTAAGACTGGCCTAATGGATACCATTATGGCCAATATCCAGTTGGTGGCTGCTGGTGCGGCTGCTTTGCTGTTGGCGCTGTTTCTGATTCTGCGTCGTCGTAAATCTGAAGATGAAGACGTTGCTTTGGAGTCGTTGGATTCCACAACGGCTTCGGAAATGGATGACAGTTTCGATTCTGGTGAGGAAATCGGTTCAGCGGAAGATTTTGCATCCGACGATATGGGTGAAGATCTGGATTTGGATGTCGATCAGGAAGATCTGTCCGAAGATGATGGTGTTACTGGTTCTGAAACCGGTGATGCTGTCGCTGAAGCGGATATTTACATTGCCTACGGCAAATTCGATCAGGCCGAAGAAATGTTGGTTAAGGCAATCGACGAAGGCGATGCTGGCGTTGATGCTCATTTGAAGCTTCTCGAAGTTTATGCAGAGTCAGATAACCTCGATAAATTTGATCGCCAGTACGCAACAGTATTGGGGCTTGGTGATGATTCAGCTGCGACTCGAGCGGCTGAGTTGCGTCAGCATTTTGCTGATGCACCAGAATTTGATGCGTCTGCATTGGAGCTTGATCAGGCTGAAAGTGCAGAAGCTGAGTTGGCTGAAACCGAGGGCGATCAAGGGTTGGATTTCGATTTCGGTGAGCTGGAGGCTGCGGAAGATACTGCGGTTGATGCAGGTCAGGAAGAAACCGAGACGTTCGATTTTGATCTGGATCTGGATGAAGATTTGAAATTGGATTCTGAGACCGCGGAAGCTGGTGATGGTCTGCCGGATCTGGACTTCGATTTTGATTCAGGTACCGAGGCAGATGCCGGTACAGACGTTGCTCAGTCCGATGAATTTGAGCTTAATCTGGATTCTGATGGCGCGCTTGAGCTGGAGTCACTTGATCTCGAATTGGGTGAGTCGGCTGTAACTGATTCCGAGTCCGCTGTGCTGGATTTGGACCTCGATCTTGATCTGGAGAGTGAAATTGAGGGTATGGATGGCGGCTCCGTCGAGGATGCCGGTCCGTCACAGGAAGCAGAGTTCAACGAAGGTTTTGCACTCGATGTCGATGCTCTGAGTGAGATTGACGATCAGGGTGTTGAGCTGGATCTCGATCTGGATGAAGGCTCACTGGAAGTGGCTACAGATGAAGAGCCCGGTCTGGATGCTATTTCACTGGATCTGGAAGAGGCCACGGCTGTTAGCGAAGCTGAAAACGCCGACGCTGAGCCGGCGGATGAGTTTCAGTCTTTTGATTTGAGTGGAGACGCTCTGGAGCCCGATGTTCCCGAAGATTCAGAGGAAGCAGACTTTGATCTGGAGCTTGGTGGTGATGTCGATTTGGCTTCTTTGGATGAAGATCTGGAGGCATTGTCCGGCGAGTTGGAGGCATCTGAAGACGAAGTACCAGAGGCAGAACTGGAAGTGCCAGAGGCGGATCTGGATGGTGATCTCGATCTGAGTTCGGATCTTGATTTGAGTCTGGAAGGTGATGAGGGCGCGGTGTCAGATGATCTGGATGTCGCTGTGGAACTGGATACCTCTTTTGATCCGGACGCTGATGTTTCTGCTGATCAAGCGCTGGAGTCTTTGGCTGAGTCTGTTGCAGAGCAGCATGAAGAGGCTGGGGAGTTGTCGCTGGGTGAAGATTTCGACATGGATATCTCATCCGATCTGGAGAGCGACCTCTCAGATATTGAGGAGCTGTCGGTAGAATCGGACACTGAGTCGGATGACATCGCCAGTTTTGATAGCGAGCAGTTGGCGTCTGAGTCAGATCTGTCTGCGGTTGAGGGTGTCGACTTGGCGGCTGAAGATCTGGATCTGGGCGATGATTCTTTGGGTCTTGATATGTCCGCGGTCGATGAGTCTTCAGACATTGAAGCGGAAGGTGTCGAGTTGGATCAAACCGACGATGTTGAGTTGGATTTGGCTGCAGATATTCAATCTGAGGATGGCGAGCCTGAAACGGCTGAGTCTCTGGGCGAGTCTGCTGACGATGCATCGGCAACTGAGACGGATCTGGCGGAAACCGAAGATGAGGTCTTTTCACAGGCTTTGTCTGATCTTCCGGATGCCAGTGATCTGGATTTCAGTGCGGAAAATCTTGCTGCCGGTACTGATGGCTTAGTGGCAGAAGATGAGCTTGAAGCTGAACTCGATTTTCTGTCTGAAACCGATGAGGTGTCCACCAAGCTTGATCTGGCGCGTGCTTACATTGATATGGGTGATAAGGAAGGTGCCAAGGATATTCTGGATGAAGTGGTTCAGGATGGTAATGACGAGCAGAAGCAACAGGCCGAAGAGCTACTCTCCCGAGTTTGATTGTTTCTGAGTCCCTGGGACTTTTCAAATAAGGCTCTGTGCAGTAATGTGCAGAGCCTTTTTTGTGCACCAAGTATCCATTTCTCTATGTCAGAATTCTATCCGCCAGTTCAAAAACCCTACACTCGCAACGGTGAAATCCTTCAGGAGGGTGTTTTTCCTGATGGCATGCGGCGCATTGCTCTGGGGGTTGAATACAATGGTTCGGCGTTTCATGGGTTTCAAAAGCAGCCCAGTGGTGTGGCTACCGTGCAGGAAAGTCTTGAGAAGGCTTTGTCGCAGGTGGCCAACGAAACAGTGACACTGGTGTGTGCGGGGCGAACCGATGCCGGAGTGCACGGGACCAATCAGGTGGTGCATTTCGATACGCTGGCCGAGCGGCCGGAGAAGGCCTGGGTGCGAGGGGTGAACGCATTGCTGCCAGATGGCGTCAGTGTGCGTTGGGCTCAGCCTGTCAGCCCTTATTTTCACGCCCGCTTTTCGGCGCGGGATCGTACCTATCGCTATCTGATTTGCCAATCCAGTTCGCGGCCTGCCATTGGTGCCGGCCTGCTCACCTGGGAACGTCGGACGCTTGATATTGATGCCATGAAACAGGCTGCCAGACAGCTTGTGGGTGAGCACGATTTTACGTCTTTTCGGGCGACGCAGTGTCAGGCTCGGAGTCCGGTTCGGCGGGTGCATTACATAGAGCTTTTCGAAGAGGGTGATCTGCTGGTGCTGGAGATCAGCGCCAATGCTTTTTTACATCATATGGTGCGCAATATTACCGGTGTGTTGCTGGCCATTGGTGCGGGCGAGAAGCCGGTATCCTGGGCCTCGGAGGTGCTTGCTGCGCGTGACCGGCGTCAGGGCGGTGTGACGGCTCGGCCGGATGGTTTGTATCTTGTTTCTGTGTCTTATTCTGACGAGTTTGGTTTGCCCGATTGCGCGCCTGGGCCGCGGTTTGTTCCTCGTCCACTTGTGTCTCTCTGATGCTGTCTAAGCCAGTGAAAATCAAGCACTTTTGGCATTAATCTGATAAGCTTCCGCCTCCCATTAGTACTACTGCGTGACTAATCGGTCATTCGGTGAGAGAATAGCGTGGATTTGCGTGATGCCTTGCAGGGTCAAAATTTGCGGAATTACCCGTACTGACGATGCCATAGCCGCGGTGCAAGCCGGTGCTGATGCCATAGGATTGGTGTTCTATGATCCCAGCCCAAGAGCGGTGACGATTGACCAGGCGGCGACAATTGCCCGGTCGGTTGGTCCCTTTGTGACTGTGGTGGGTCTGTTTGTAAATCCTACTGAACAATTGGTGCGTAACACCCTTGAGCAGGTAGATTTGCATGTTCTGCAGTTCCACGGTGACGAAACCGAAGCCTTCTGTCAGCAGTTCCAACGCCCCTATATGAAAGCGCTGCGTATGCGTCCGGAGTTGGATGTTGAGGTCGAGATGGCTAAATACCCATCCGCTTCAGCCATTTTGCTGGATGCCTATCGCAAAGGGGTGCCCGGCGGCACAGGGGAGAGTTTTGACTGGACCCGGGTGCCAAAACGCTCGTCCCGCCCCATTGTGTTGGCGGGCGGACTTGAGCCGGAAAATGTGTCGTTGGCTGTAACTACGACAGGTACCTATGGTGTGGACGTCAGTGGCGGCGTTGAGTCGGCTCCAGGGATCAAATCGGCGCAGTTGATTGAGTCTTTTATTATCAACGCTAGAGCCGGTTAGAGCAGTGCAGGCAAGTTTTAAACAATAATCGTGATGTAAGTTAGAGAATCAATAATGAGTGACGGTAAGAATCAGTCTATCGACTATTCCCAGTTTCCAGACAGTAAAGGCCACTTTGGCCCCTATGGTGGTCGTTTTGTGTCAGAAACCCTGATGCACGCCCTTGATGAACTGGAAGAAATGTACAACCGTCTGAAGTCCGATCCTGATTTTCAGGCGGAGTTCGACAAGGATATGGCCCACTATGTTGGCCGACCATCCCCTCTGTATCATGCCGAGCGCTGGAGCCAGAAGGTGGGTGGTGCGCAGATTTATCTTAAGCGTGAAGACCTGAATCACACGGGCGCTCATAAGGTGAACAACACCATTGGTCAGGCGCTGTTGGCCAAGTACAGTGGCAAGACCCGAATTATCGCCGAGACCGGTGCCGGTCAGCACGGCGTGGCGTCAGCAACCGTCGCCGCTCGTCTGGGCCTGAAGTGCCAGGTGTATATGGGCGCCGATGACGTTCAGCGCCAGTCACTCAATGTTTATCGTATGAAATTGCTCGGTGCCGAAGTTATCCCGGTAACGTCCGGTTCACGCACCCTGAAAGACGCCATGAACGAAGCCATGCGCGACTGGGTGACCAACGTGGATGATACCTTCTATATCATCGGCACTGTGGCCGGCCCACATCCATACCCACAGCTGGTTCGGGATTTTCAGTGCATTATTGGTCGTGAAGCCCGGGAGCAACACCTGGCACAAACCGGCAAATTACCGGATGCCCTGGTGGCCTGTGTGGGCGGTGGTTCCAATGCCATTGGCCTGTTTCACCCGTTTCTGGGAGATGAAAGCGTGACCATGTATGGCGTAGAAGCCGGTGGTCACGGGGTTGAAACCGGTGAACACGCGGCCCCGTTGAATGATGGCATTCCGGGTGTTTTGCATGGCAACCGCACCTATCTGATGGAAGACGAAAACGGCCAGATTATTGAAACTCATTCGGTTTCGGCCGGACTGGATTACCCGGGTGTTGGTCCTGAGCACGCCTGGTTGAAGGATGTTGGCCGGGTTAACTACGTTGCTATCAACGACGATGAGGCCATGGCTGCTTTCCGCGATCTGACTCGCATTGAAGGTATTATGCCGGCACTGGAGTCCAGTCACGCACTGGCCTATGCCGCCAAGCTGGCTCAACAGCTTTCCCCGGAACAAAGTATTGTGGTCAATCTGTCTGGCCGCGGTGACAAGGATATTTTAACCGTAGCAGCCATCGACGGTATTGAGGTTTAACAACAGATGACTCGTATTGCTTCTTGTTTGGATTCTGCCCGTAAAGAAGGGCGCAAAGCGTTGGTTGCTTACATTGTAAATGGCGACCCCTACCCACAGGCCACCTTGCCTACCATGCATGCGATGGTAGCTGCTGGGGTCGATATTATTGAACTGGGTGTGCCTTTCTCTGATCCCATGGCGGAAGGTCCGACCATTCAGCTGGGCCATGAACGCTCCCTTGAGCACGGTACTTCACTCCACTCAAGTTTTGAGCTGGTAAAACGTTTCCGCGAAACCAATACCGATACCCCGGTCGTGCTGATGGGTTACGCTAACCCCATTGAGCGGATGGGATATGCCAATGCGGCAAAAGCTGCTGCAGAATCCGGTGTCGACGGTTACCTGACTGTTGACCTGCCACCAGAGGAGGCCGCCAACTTCGACAAAGAGCTGAAAGCGGTTGATTTGAATAACATCTTCCTGGTTGCACCTACCACTACAGAGGCGCGCTCCAGAGAAATTCTGGAGCTGGCTAGCGGTTTTGTTTACTACGTGTCGCTCAAGGGCGTAACCGGTGCCGGTCATTTGGATACCCAAGAGGTTAACGCCAAGGTGGCGGGTTTGCGTGCCATGGCGGATACGCCTATCTGCGTAGGTTTTGGCATTAAAGATGCCGAGTCTGCCAAGGCGGTTACCGCTCAGGCAGATGGAGCGGTTGTGGGCAGTCTGCTGGTGAATCGGATGGGTGAATTGGCTGATGCAGAACCCGATGAGGTGGCGTCTGCCGTGGCGGAATTGCTGAAGCCGATCCGTACAGGATTGGATGAACTGTAAGTTTTCTATTAACGAGACATCAGTCTTTAACAGGATAAAGGATTCATTATGAGTTGGTTGGATAAAATTGTTCCCAATGTAGCCCGCTCAGAGCGAAAAGAGCGTGGTGCCAGCAAGGTACCAGAAGGTCTTTGGAAGAAGTGCGTGAAGTGCAGCGCGGTTCTGTATCGGCCTGAGCTGGAGCGTAATCTGGATGTGTGCCCTAAGTGCGAGCACCATATGCGCATTGGCGCCCGTAAGCGTTTGGATATTTTTCTCAACCAGGATAACCGCGAAGAGCTGGCTACCGATGTAGAGCCAATCGATCGCCTTAAGTTTAAAGACACCAAAAAGTACAAGGATCGTCTCACCGCGGCTCAGAAGAACACCGGTGAGAAAGACGCCCTGATTGCCATGAAGGGAGAGTTGCACGGTCAGCCTGTGGTTGCTGTAGCGTTTGAATTCGCCTTCCACGGTGGCTCCATGGGCTATGCGGTAGGTGAGAAGTTTACCCGCGCGGCTCTGGTTGCTCTGGAGCAGAATATTCCGCTGGTGTGCTTTTCAGCAACCGGTGGTGCTCGTATGCAGGAGGCTTTGATTTCGCTGATGCAGATGGCCAAAACCAGTGCGGTAATCGAGCGCTTGAAGCAGCAGGGGACACCTTACATCTCAATCATGACCGACCCTGTGTATGGTGGTGTTTCCGCCAGTCTGGCGCTGTTGGGTGACATCAATGCCGCAGAGCCTGGTGCACGTGCTGGTTTTGCTGGCCCCAATATTATTGAGCAGACTATCCGTCAAAAACTGCCACCGGGCTTTCAGCGCAGTGAGTTTTTGCTGGAGCACGGTGCGATCGATATGATCATTCCCCGCCATGAGATGCGTGACCGTATTGGCGGTTTGCTGGCCAAGTTTACTGAACAGCCGGCTGCTTAAATTAAATTGCTATTTAATTAGACTGTGGCGATCTGCAGCGGGAATTGCTTCCCGAGACACGCCGTAGATACTTCCATGTAGGCTCGTTTGCCGCATCCATGCGGCAAACGGTCTCGGGAAACAATTCCTGCCACAGATCTTCCCTTCTATCCCCAAATACTACCCAATAGAACTTTCTACACAGTCGTATGTTAGGGAAGTAAGGTGCTTTCTCTCAGGACCGTCACAGGCATGGATGCCTGTGTCGAGCCTACAGGGATGTATTCACGGCGTGTCTTGAGAGAAAGCGCCTTGCTTCTGTTATTAGCACCTGACAGAAATAAAAAACGGTATTTACTATGCGCTATAAAACCCTGAATGAATGGCTATCCTGGCAGGAATCCCTGCACAGCAAAGAAATTGATATGGGGTTGGATCGTATTCGTCAGGTAGCCGAGCGGTTGGATCTTTTGCGACCTGAGTCCACGGTTATCACAGTTGCCGGAACCAATGGTAAAGGTTCCTGTGTTGCCACCCTTGAAGCCATGTGTCTGGCCGATGGCAAGACTGTTGGGGCGTTTACGTCACCGCATTTGAATGATTACAACGAGCGCATTCGTGTCAACGGCGAAATGGCCAGCGATGAGGACATCTGTCTTGCTTTTGAGCGCATTGATCAGGCGCGTGGTGACATCAGTCTGACCTATTTTGAATTTGGCGCATTGGCGGCACTCGAAGTTTTTGCCCGGCACCGGGTAGAGGTGGCGCTGTTGGAAGTGGGGCTGGGCGGGCGTCTGGATGCGGTCAATATCATCGATGCCGATGTTGCCATAGTGACTTCCATTGCGATTGATCACGAAGCCTGGCTCGGTTCAGATCGGGAAGTGATTGGTCGTGAGAAAGCCGGCATTTTCCGTCAGGGCAAGCCGGCAATCTGTGCCGATAAAAATGCCCCGCAAAGCGTTGCTGCTTATGCGGGTGAATGTGGTGCACAGCTCTATCGTGTTGGTGAGGCGTTTGACTGGGGAATTACCGCAGGCCAGTGGTTCTGGCGCAGTTCTGATCTGCAGCTTGATGGGCTGCCGGTACCGGGCCTGCCGCAGCCCAGTGTGGCGGCTGCACTCAAGGCTTATCAGCTACTCTGGTCCGATTTACCCGAATCACTGGTGGATATACTGGGGTCTCTGACTCTGGCAGGTCGAGGCCAGAAATACGCTGTGGGTGGTGTCGATGTCGTTTTGGATGTTGCCCACAATCCGGCGGCCGCCGAGTTGTTGGCAGAAACCCTGATGGATCAACCGGTACAGGGGCAAACTCATGGCTTGGTGGCAGTGATGGCGGATAAGGACCTGACGGGAGTTTTCAGCCCTCTGTTGGCCTGTATTGATCAATGGCATGTATCAGCATTGCCCGGTAATGACCGGGCTGCGGATGTGGAGACAATGGCGCAGGCATTGCAGCGACCCTGTCAGCAGTATCAATCTATCCCGCAGGCCGTGGAAGCGATCTTGCCGAGCCTTGATGCCGGTGATCGTCTGGTGATTTTTGGTTCATTTTTTACCGTGGCCGACGCACAGAAGCTTCTCAATGATGTAGAATTCTGAGTCTGAATGTAAGGCAGGTGAGGATCGCTTTGTGGATGATGGTGTAAAACAACGGCTGGTTGGAGCTTTGGTGCTGATTGCGCTGGGTGTGTTGTTTATCCCGGCGTTATTTGAGCCGGAAAATCGTCGCCAGATTGATCGCACTCCCCAGGTGCCCGTGGCCCCGACGATCGAGCCGCTGACCATTCGCGAACCGGTGAGTAATCCTGATATAGAACCGGCCAAGTCACCCAAAGACATGTATCGTCTGTTGCCGGTGGAAGATCCACAACCGGAGCCTGTTAAAACCGCTGCTAAAGAAGCCAAGCCTGCCCCCCAAAAGGCGGTTAAGCTGTCCGATGCGGGCGTGCCGCAGGGATGGGTGGTTCAGGTGGCCAGTTACAATACCCCTCAAGCGGCTAAATCTTTCCTGGGTAAACTGCAAAAGGCCGGCTATCCGGCGTTTACCAAAACACTGGATACCCGCAAGGGCACAGTTACCCGTATCTATGCAGGCCCCAAAATCAGTAAAGACTCTGCCGTATTATTGCAGCAGGAGCTAAACAAGAAGTATGGCCTGAAAACACTTGTGGCTCGTTTTCAGCCCTGAAGATCCTGAAAAGTAAGTGGAAATGTCTGAATTTAGCACTGTATTACGAGGTAAACGTTTTGTTAGAATGCCCGCCTCGATAGTGACCGGACGAATCAGTTGCGGACTGATTGATACCGGAATTTTGGACATTTTATGAATTGGGCTGACTGGAGCATTATCGCAATACTGGTTGTTTCCAGCCTGATTGGAATGTACCGGGGCTTTATCAAGGAAGCTCTGTCTCTATTAACCTGGGTGGTGGCCTTTGTGCTGGCCATGACATTCAGGGACCCCATGTCATTACTGCTGGTGGATATGATTGATACCCCATCGGTCAGGCAGATGGCAGCGTTTGCAATCCTGTTTGTGGCTACCCTGATCGTGGGTGCCATGGTCAATTACCTTATCAGTGAGCTGGTGCGAATGACCGGCCTGTCCGGAACCGACCGCCTGTTCGGCATGATGTTTGGTGTCGCCAGAGGTGCTGCCGTGGTGCTGGCCATTATTATTCTTTTACCGCCCCTGATCGCCATCGATCAGGACTCCTGGTGGCAGCAATCAAAATTGATCCCTCACTTTCAGGCAATGGAAGACTGGGCTAAGCTGATTACTGCTCGGCTAACCGATTATTTTGTGAATCTATTTTAGAGGTTTTTGTATGTGTGGCATTGTCGGTATCGTTGGCAAGAGCGATGTGAATCTTCAGCTCTATGATGCGCTTACTATGTTGCAACACCGGGGGCAGGATGCTGCCGGTATTTTGACCTGCCACCAGGGCAAGTTTGCCCAGCAAAAAGCCAATGGTCTGGTGAAGGATGTGTTTCGCACGCGTCACATGCAGCGCCTGATTGGTAAAGCGGGTATCGGTCATGTGCGCTATCCGACTGCGGGCAGCTCCGGACCAGCTCTGGCTCAGCCTTTTTATGTGAACTCTCCCTACGGTATTGCTCTGGCCCACAATGGCAATCTGACCAATGCTCAGGAAGTCAGTGAGGATCTCTACAAGACCGACCTGCGTCATGTGAATACCGATTCCGACTCAGAAGTTCTGCTGAATGTTTTCGCCCAGGAGCTGCACAAGCTCAATAAGTTGCAGCCCACCCCGGAAGATATCTTTACCGCGGTCAAAGGTGTTCACAGTCGTGTGCGTGGCGGCTATGCCTGCGTCGCACTGATTGCCAACTATGGCATGGTGGCCTTCCGCGATCCTCACGGTATTCGACCGCTGGTATTTGGCAAGCGCACAACCAAGGCTGGTGAAGAATATATGATCGCCTCCGAAAGTGTGGCACTGGACGTGCTCGGTTACGAGTTGATCGGTGATGTTCAGCCCGGTGAAGGCGTGTTTATTACCGGTGATGGCGAGCTGCATCGTCAGGTGTGTGCCTCACCTGAGCAAATCAAGCTGACCCCCTGTATCTTCGAACACGTCTATTTTGCTCGCCCGGATTCCATCATGGATGGCGTTTCTGTTTACAAGGCGCGACTGCGTCAGGGTGAACAGTTGGCAGAAAAAATTCTGCGAGAGCGCCCGGATCACGATATTGATGTGGTTATTCCCATTCCTGACAGTAGCCGTGTAGCCGGTCAGTCGGTGGCTCAGGTGCTGGGTGTGAAATTCCGTGAAGGTCTGGTGAAGAACCGCTATATTGGTCGAACTTTTATTATGCCGGGTCAGCAGCAGCGCAAGAAATCGGTACGCCAGAAGTTGAACCCCATCAATCTGGAATTTGAAGGCAAAAACGTGCTGCTGGTTGATGACTCTATTGTGCGCGGCACAACCTGTCAGCAGATTATCCAGATGGCACGTGATGCCGGTGCTGCGAAAGTGTATTTTGCTTCAGCGGCCCCTGCGGTGCAGTACCCCAATGTATACGGTATCGACATGCCGTCCGCCAAAGAGTTGATCGCTCACGGTCGAACTCACGTAGAAATCTGTGAAGAAATCGGTGCAGACTGGCTGATTTATCAGGATCTGGAAGATCTGATTACGGCGTCTTCCGGTGGCAAGCAGGAAATTGATCAGTTTGATTGCTCGGTATTCACCGGTGAATACGTCACGGGCGATGTCGATCAGGCCTATCTGGACCGTCTGGATGAGGCGCGTAATGACAGTTCCAAGGCCAATAAGGAAAAGGGCATTGATCAGGGTGACAATGCGGTCGTTGGTCTGCACAACGACGAGTCCGCTGAAGCTAGCTAACCCCGATTGTTGTTTATATTGATACAGGCTGCTGTAGCTACTTTGTAGCAAGGCGGCCTGTGTTGTTTATAGATCAGGATAAACTGTTGGCGGCTATAACTTTTGAGCTATCATGGCCAATTGATTGATCGCAATACCATTTATTTAAAGCGGAAACACAATGAGCAAGCAGGACCAAAACCCTTTCGAAAATGCCGGACTGGATACACTGGCGGTACGCGCTGGCCAGATTCGCACGCCGGAAGGGGAGCACAGTGAACCCATCTTTACCACATCCAGCTATGTGTTTGATTCGGCCGAAGCGGCGGCAGCACGGTTCAGTGGTGAGGATCCGGGCAATGTTTACTCCCGCTACACCAACCCCACCGTAAGAATGTTTCAAGACCGGATTGCCGCTCTGGAAGGTGGAGAGGCGGCTGTGGCCACCTCATCCGGTATGGCGGCGATTCTCAGTACCTGTATGGCGTTGCTCGAGGCGGGTGATCATGTCGTTTGTTCCCGCAGTGTGTTTGGTACCACGACCGCGTTATTCAATCGCTATCTGAAAAAGTTTGGGGTCACCGTGACTTTTGTCACACCCACCATTCTGGATGAGTGGCAGCAGGCCATTACCCCGGATACCAAGATGCTGTTTCTGGAAACGCCTTCCAATCCGCTGTGCGATGTCGTGGATCTGCAAGGCCTGTCTGCCATTGCCAAAGCCAATAAATGTCTGTTGGTGGTGGATAACTGTTTCTGTACACCGGCTCTGCAAAAGCCACTGGAACTGGGGGCGGATCTGGTGGTGCATTCGGCGACAAAGTATCTGGACGGACAAGGCCGCTGCGTTGGCGGTGTTGTCGTTGGTGATGCCTGCATCATCGAAGATATTGTGATATTCCTGAGAACCGCAGGCCCAACCATGAGCCCGTTCAATGCCTGGGTTTTCCTGAAGGGGTTGGAGACGCTCCGGCTGAGGATGGACGCCCACAGTGCCAATGCCCTGAAACTGGCCCGGTGGCTGGATGCTCAGCCACACATCGAAAAAGTGTTTTACGCCGGGCTTGAAGCGCACCCGGGGCACGAACTTGCCAAGCAGCAGCAGCGGGGTTTTGGTGGTGTCTTATCTTTCCGGGTTCAGGGTGATAAGGCCGCCGCCTGGCGCTTTATCGATGCGACTCAGATTATGTCGTTAACGGCAAATCTGGGCGATGCCAAGACCACCATCGTCCACCCGGGCACCACCACTCATGGTCGCCTGTCGGAGGAGGAAAAAGCTCAGGCCGGTATTACCGATAATCTGATTCGGATTGCGGTAGGTCTTGAAGATGCCGATGATCTGATTGCAGATTTACAACGTGGTATCGATGCCCTGTAACCATTAAAAGGAGTACCCGGCCGTATGGAAAAGTTGATTCAGGCGTTGCTTGGTGAAGTTAACAAGGTGCTGCTGGGTAAAGAAGAGCAGGTCAAGATGGCATTGACCTGCCTGCTGGCCCGCGGCCATCTGTTACTGGAAGATTTACCCGGCATGGGCAAGACCACTCTGGCTCATGCGCTCGCCAATGTCCTGGGCCTGAGCTATAACCGCGTGCAATTTACCAGTGATCTGCTGCCCGCCGACATCGTCGGTGTCTCGGTGTTTGATCGCAACAACAACCAGTTTGAATTCCATCCCGGTCCGGTATTTACCCAGGTGCTGCTGGCTGATGAGATCAACCGTACCACACCCAAAACTCAAAGTGCCTTGCTGGAAGCCATGGCGGAGTATCAAGTCACGGTAGACGGTGAAACTCGCGAACTGCCCAACCCGTTTTTTGTTATTGCCACCCAGAACCCCATTAGTCAGTCCGGCACCTTTCCTCTGCCGGAATCTCAACTTGATCGCTTCTTGATGCGGATTGAACTGGGCTACCCTGATGCGCAGGCGGAGGTCGCCATGTACAGGGGGCTGGACCCGTCGCGCAAGCTAAACACCATCAAACCTCAAATTTCACTGGAGCAGTTGGGCAAGATTCAGCGAGCGGTGGATACCATCGAAGCCAGCGACAATCTGTTGGGCTATTTACAGCGGCTGGTCCACTTTACCCGGACCGCTCCGGACTTTGCCTTCGGTTTATCACCCCGCGGGGCTCTGGCCCTGCTGCGCTGTGCCAAAACCTGGGCTCTGATTCATGGTCGCAAACACGTTTTACCGGAAGATATTCAGGCGGTGATGCCGGCGGTAGCGGGACATCGGTTAAGGGATGCGGCAGATTTTTCCGATCAAACCGGTTACGCATTGGTAGAAAAAGCGCTGAGCAGCGTTGACGTTATTTAAAATAAGACGTGATTTAAAATAATAAGCGCAGGATTTATGTCAAAAGCACTGGAAATTCGTTCACTGTTGCAGGAAAGCGGCAGCCTGAATGTGTCGTTACAAGAAACTGATATTCCCACCCCGGCCGATCATGAAGTGGTTGTGCGCATTGAGGCATCGCCGATCAACCCCTCCGATCTGGGTGTACTGTTTGGCCCTGCCGATATCAGCAAGGTAGAAACTTCCGCAGAGGGCGTTTTAACCGCACCCGTGCACCCTCAGGTATTGCCACGCTTTAAAGAGCGGCTGGGTAAAGCGCTGAGCGTTGGCAATGAAGGCGCTGGCGTGGTTGTAGCGGCTGGGAACAGCCCCGAAGCTCAGGCCCTGATGGGCAAGACCGTGGGCGTTTCCGGTGGTTCTTACTACGCTCAGTACCGCGCGGTCCCGGCGATGATGTGTCTGCCGGTAGCAGAAGGTACACCGGCCCGCGATGCCGCATCCTGTTTTGTAAATCCGATGACGGCGTTGAGTATGCTTGAAACCATGCGAATGGAAGGGCACACGGCACTGGTGCACACAGCTGCGGCTTCAAATCTTGGGCAGATGTTGAATAAAATCTGTATCGCCGATGGCGTTGAGCTGGTCAATATTGTTCGCAAGCAGGAGCAGGAAGACATTCTCAAGGCGTTGGGTGCGAAATATGTCATCAACAGCAGCAGAGACAATTATATGGCCGAGTTAATCGAGGCCATTGCTGCGACAGGTGCCACCCTGGCCTTTGATGCAACGGGGGGCGGACAGTTGGCCAGCGATATCCTCACGGCTATGGAGCAGGCTCAGTTGCGCTCGGCTACGGACTACAGCATCTATGGCACCACGGTACACAAACAGGTTTATCTCTACGGCAGTCTCGATATGTCACCCACGACTCTGAATCGGGCTTACGGCATGTCCTGGGGCGTCGGTGGTTGGCTGCTACCCAACTTTCTGGCCCGCGCCGGTATGGAAAAAGTCATTGCAATGCGCACTCGTGTTGCCAGTGAGTTGCAAACTACTTTCGCCAGTCACTACACCCGCGAATTGTCTTTTGCAGAAATGCTCGATGCCGATATGGCCAGACAATACAACGCCAAACTTACGGGCGAAAAATATTTGCTGTGTCCGCAGAAAGACTTGTAAGCCGGTTCAGGATTGCCTATCAATTAATGATTGGTAGGCATCAGTAATTAAGTCTGCCGTTTTAACACCGTCAGAAACAGGAGCAGGGTGTGAAGATAGAAGAGTACCTCAAGGTCTTGGCAATAAACGATGGTTCCGACCTGTATCTGAGCACCGGTGCGCCACCCTGTGCCAAGTTTCAGGGGGTGTTAAAACCCTTGGCCAAAGACCCTTTGGGGCCGGGCATGATTTCACAGATCGCCAACGACATCATGGATGTTGAGCAGAAGGAAGAGTTTGAACACGAACTGGAAATGAATTTGGCCATATCCATTCCCCAGGTGGGCCGCTTTCGGATCAATATCTTCAAACAGCGCAATGAGGTTTCTATTGTTGCGCGTAACATCAATACGGAAATACCCAAATTTGAAGACCTGAAACTGCCGCCTGTGTTGAAGGAGGTGATCAATTCCAAGCGCGGTTTGATCCTGTTTGTCGGCGGGACCGGCTCCGGTAAATCCACCTCACTGGCCGCCCTGATTGATCACCGCAACAGCACCAGTGGCGGTCACATCATCACCATTGAAGACCCTGTTGAGTACGTCCACAAACACAAGAAGTGCATCATCAATCAGCGCGAAGTAGGGGTTGATACCCGCAGCTTCCATAACGCTCTGAAAAATACCCTGCGCCAGGCTCCCGATGTGATTCTGATCGGCGAAATCCGCGATCGCGAAACCATGGAGCACGCTTTGGCGTTTGCCGAGACCGGTCATCTGGCGATCTCAACGCTGCATGCCAATAACGCCAATCAGGCTTTGGATCGCATCGTTAACCTGTTTCCCGAGGAGCGTCGCCCTCAGCTATTGATGGGGCTAGGGCAAAATTTACGTGCTTTTGTTTCTCAACGTTTGGTGCCCACCGTGGATGGTAAACGCTGTGCGGCCGTTGAAGTATTACTGGGTACTAAAACCATTGAAGAGCTGATCATCAAAGGCGAGTTTGAAAACATCAAAGAGATCATGGAAAAGTCGGAGAACCTCGGTATGCGCACCTTCGATTCCGCTTTGTACCATCTCTACAAAGAAGGCCGTATCTCGTTGGACGAGGCGATTCGCAATGCTGACTCGGCCAATAATCTGCGTCTGCGCATCAAGCTGGATGAAAGTGGTGGCGATCTCTCCACGGCTGAAGCTGACTCTGACTCCGGTGAGATGAAAACCAAGAGTGGCTTGAGTTTATCTCTGGAGTCTATTGAGGATGATCAGCCGGAAGAGGATGAGGATAATCCATTTCCGGATTTGTAATTACCTCGTTGTCATTACTTAATTTTTATTAAGCCAGGTTTTAAATTCTTTAATGGGCATGGGTTTACCATAGACATAGCCCTGAATCAGGTAGACATCTCGCTCTTTCAGATAGTCGACCTGATGTTGATCCTCCACTCCCTCGGCAATCATATGCAATCCTGAAGATTGCGCAAAGGCAATAATGGCATCCAGTACCGAGCCTTTGATGTCATCTCTGCCAATCGTATCAACAAACATTTTATCGATCTTTAAGGTGTTAACCCCTAACTCCTGAACGTAGGAAAAGCCACCGTAGCCGGTACCAGCATCATCCAGTTTCAGGTTAATACCCCTGTCGTAGAATTTGTCCAGATGGGTGCGGGCCGATTGGAGGTCATCGATTTGATTGCGCTCGGTGATCTCAAGAGAGATCGCCGAAGGCGCTAGTTGATTTTTTTCCAGCAGGGCATCGATAAACTCAAATAGTGTGTCATCCTGCAAGTGATCGGCAACCAGATTAACACTGACAAACTGCCCCGAAGAGGCCCAGCCCAGATCCACAATATCCGCCGCCGCTTTTTCCAACAGCTGGTTGGTAATATCAATGATCAGGCCGCTGTCTTCGGCATAGGGAATAAACTGGTAGGGAGGAATGAGCTTGCCTTGACGGGTTTGCCAGCGTGCCAATAGCTCTGCACCGACAACCTGACCATTGCGGCTATCCACAATGGGTTGGTAGTAGGGCACAAATTCATTGTCTTCAAGAGCGCTGGTGATAACCCGTCCAAGAGAAAGCCTGTAGACCAGTACCTTGTAGGTAAGGTAGGTAACCAATGCGGAGATCAGTACCGAAAGTATCAGGGTACTGAGCCAGCTCAGCTCCTTGTAGTAGTTATAAAACTCGCGAGAGGCACTGACTTGCAGCCCGACGGATAATCCCATTTCATTACGGGCTGTCTGGTAATCAATAAATGAAGCTGAGCCCATGGTCGGGCTGTTAAATTTGAGATCCGGATTTCCGCGAATGGTAAAGCTGTATTGTAGGCAATCGGTACAGGCAAATTCAGCCAGATTATCAACCATAAAAGGGTTAATACTGGATATGTAACGCTTACCGTTTTGTTCCAGAATCATCAATAGGTCCAGCTTTCCATCGGTTGAGGCCTGAGACAACAACAGGCTTTCTGACAGGGCATGGTGGCTGGCACTTTGATGATCGATCAGTTTGTTTTGGTGAGTATCGTCAGTACACAGGCTGCCGTTGCTATCCAGGAAGCCTAAAAAGCGAACCGATGGGTGGCTGTAGGTTAATGTCGATGTTCTGCCTTTGGCTGTGGCATCGCATTCATCGCCCATGGATCCCGACAGTGATTTTAGTACCGCGTGGGATTCTGTCAGGGCATCGTGAAGTTGATACAGCAGTTGATCGGCATCGTTTTGCAGGGATCTGACGGCGTAGAAGTGGTTTACAAAGCCAACACTGCACAGCAGCAGGATAAGAAGTGTGGTGAATTCAGTTATTATTATTTTTTTCATTATTTTGTATGTCTGTTTTTATACATCTAGGCTTACCGCCTAGTCTGGGCGGATAGCAGTTCGAAAGTAACCTAACATATTGTGGTTTGATGGCAAGTGCAGCCGTTATTTATAGGTTAGGTATCACCCAAAAGTGTGATTATTAAAAAAGGTATTGTTTGTAACACACTTGCCATATTAGACTTTGGCACAATAATCATCCTTTGGGGGCTCTCAATTGAAATCTATATACCGCTTAAGGAGTGGTGTGGCTTTATTTGTCCTGGTTTTATCAGGCTGCACACACTCACTGCATAATAAATCCATAAAAGAAGACGGTATGCTCATTATTGAGAACAGACCGGGTCTGGAGATCTCTCTAATAAAGGAGAGTGATAATCCGAATAGGATCTGTGCGCCAAGGGAATCTGATTTTGCTGAAACTCAGTATGATGGAGTGACAGCAGGTTTTTCCAGCTCGATCGAGAAGGATTCCCTTGGTGAGCAAGACTCGGTTGGGGCTCTGTCTCTTGGAGGCAGATCTCCGAGTGTACTTATTGTTAGAGAAATGCTTTATCGAGCTTGTGAGCTTTCTATTAATATCAATGCAAACAAACAGGAAGCGATAAATATTTATAGTCTCTTTTTTGATGCGACTGAACAAATGCTTCAGCATGAAAAGGATAAAGGCACTTCACCAATGGATTCATCGCCGGTTGTTGGATCAATTGGACTCAACTCTAAACCATCAAATAATGAAAATGATGATAGCTATGAAGATGATGATAGCTATGAAGATGATACAGACGACGGATCTTTGTAGCAATCCGGCTTAATAGTTATTCAAATATCACAGTCAGGATGAATTCTTTTAGTAAAAGTCGACTTAATCAAAAAATTATAAAGGGAATTTTTATGAAGCGAATAGTATTAATACTTTTAGCCTTTTCATTTTTTCAATTTCAGGTCTCGGCAAGTGAGGCAAAAGATGTAGTTTATGTTCTGGAAATAGAAAGAATTAAAAACATTAAGCCGGCGGGAGCTATAGATAGTGCTGGCCAAGCAGCAATTAAAGCAGGATTTTGGGCTGCAACTAAAGCCATTCAGGCTGCGGTGGTTGCAGAAGAGGGACCAGCCGCACCAGAGGCCGGTCCAACAACTGCAAAAGCTGTTAAATTTGCAATGGATTTGGCCAAGAAGGGTACCTTTGAATTGTTGGATCATTACCCCGGCCAAGATGATCTTATTGTTAGAGTTAATGGCGATAAAATTATCCCTATAGGTCATCAATATCACGGCATGAATGCTCAAGACGTGGTTTCATACAAGGACAAAATATATTTTTCTGGCTCGGCGTATTTACAGTTAATTGAATACGATAGTGGTAGTGATAATGACGATCTGGGTTCAATTAATATTAATAGTCATATTTCATACCACCCGGGAAAAGGTATAGAGCCATTAAAAGGCAGTGCCTCGCTCGGTGACACAATAGATCAGTATCGAGTGGAAAATGCTTTAGTCTTAGCTCCCAGAGACGAAGATGGCAGCATCTATTATGTCACTTACAAGGTATACCCTGATCCAGAAGGCTTAAAGAATGCTGAAAAAGTAAACAACTATATGCTGTGTGGTACGAACGATTGTTTGTCCTGTCCGGATTCGAGCTGTTCAGGTCGGCCTTGGCAGCATAAGTTAGATAGAGACGGAGATAGAGGGGACTTAAAGCATTGTCCTGACGGTTATTACACCTATAAATTTAATAAATACGATCAATTCCTGGTTGATGATGTTTATTTAAGAGGGTGCCACAATCAAGCTCACTTTGATGCCTATATCTCACGTTTTACTGATCAAAAAATTAATCTTCTTATGGGGGGATTAAAAACTTGTTTAGTTTCAAGGAAGAAAGGTCAATCTCCTATTGCCGGTAATTGTGATGATGAAAACCGTAATAATCGTAATAGAGTTTGGTCACTAAAGCCTTCAGGAAATCTTAATGAGTATCTTATTAAGCGAAACGATCATAATTTCTGTTTAAGTGATACAGGGGAAAAATGGCACGGTAATAAACACAATCAACTTAAGCTTGTGGATTGTAATATTGATGACCCTAATCAACGGTTTAAAATAAAGCCTTCTTATAACCATGGCACCCATTTTGCCGTTATTCAAAGTTCAGCATCAGGGCACTGTGTAGATTTAGCTGGAGGTAAGCGTAATGGAGGTTCTTTTGGAACTTGGCCTCATTGCGATAACAATCATGAAAATCAGTTACTCTATTTAAAGCATTTAAAATAAAGAATATTTGGCATAAGAGTTGTAGACAGACCTAAGTGCAGTGGTAGTAATTCAGCGGGTATATCAAAGCTGAATTACTGCATTGTCAGCTCAAGCGTCTCACTTGAATATTAGTAAAATTCAACGTAAGTGTCCGGGCGTCACAAGTTGACCGGCCCACTCCAATTATGCGGTAGACGCCTTTAAATCAATTATTATTCTGAGTCGACATCCTGGTCAGCATATCTTTCAGGTAGGCGTAGGGTTCGTGGCTATTGAATTTCTCTGACAGGATTAGGATCAACACCCATAAAATGAATACGAATAATCAATCAGACTATAAAGCTCAGACAGCTCTTTGTTTGTGTCTAATTTAATTTTTATCCAACTGATACTGTCAAATTGATTCTCTGGTTGAATAGCAGGGTCGCCATTCGTGAGTTCATCAACCAGCTTATGATTAAATCGCAAGCTTAAATAATCCATTTCCTCGGATGGATTGTTGTAAACAGCGGCAAACGTTCTATTGCATACTCTGTATAAATAAGTTTTGTTAGTCGTACCAAGCATATTGTGTTGGGTAACGTTCTCTTTATTCAGAAGGTAAGCCTGTACTGGATTGGCCATACCGGTGTTGGCATCATGTACGGACACACAGCTGATTAATATGACTGGGGCTAAGAGTATATTGAGGTTTTGAAAAACCTTGAAACTGGCCATGTGTAATATGTACTTCCTTGAGAGTCCGGTCTTACGTCTTTTCAGTTTTTGGCAAACTCTTATTCAACACCAGATAACCCACAATGCCTGAGGCCAGGGATCCCAGAATAATGCCCAAACGATCGTCAAACAGGGTAACGCCACTGCCTTCAAACGCCAGTGAGCCGATAAACAGGCTCATGGTGAAACCTATGCCACACAGTGCGGCGGTGCCGTAGAGGCTGGCCCAGGACATGCCTTTTGGCAAACTCACCCAGCCCATTTTGATGGCCAGGCCGCAGAGCCCGAAGATGCCAATCTGTTTGCCAAAGAACAGGCCCAGAGCAATGCCTACCGGGACACTGTGAGCAATCTGTTCCATGCCGACACCGGTTAGGTTCAGGCCCGCATTGGCGAACGCGAAAACGGGAAGAACAAAAAAGGCCACAATTGGATGGAGATCGTGCTCCATGATTTTTACCGGAGAAATTTTCGGGTCTTGTTTGCTGTACATGGGAATAAACATGGCCAGCAGCACACCGGCCAGGGTGGCATGCACGCCGGATTTCAGGGTGGCAATCCACATGATTACGCCAATCAGAATGTAGGGGCTGTTGGAGGTGATGTTCTTGCGGTTCAGTAGGATCAAGATTGGAACGCAACAGGCCACCACCATCAGCGAAGTAAATGACAGGTTATCGGTGTAAAAGAAGGCGATGATCAGGATGGCACCGATGTCATCAAAGATGGCCAGCGAGGTCAGGAAGACTTTGATGGAAGCTGGTACGCGTGACCCCAATAGTGTCAGCACCCCAAGGGCAAAGGCTATGTCGGTGGCGGCAGGGATGGCCCAGCCTTGAATGGCTTGTGGATTGTCGTGATTGAAATACACGTAAATCAGGGCGGGGATCAGCATGCCGCCCACGGCTCCAATACCGGGAAGAATGATATTGCGCTTGTCGGAAAGCTCGCCTTCAATCAGCTCTCGTTTCAGCTCCAGTCCAACCAGAAAAAAGAAGATGGCCATCAAACCGTCATTGATCCACAGCAACAGAGGTTTGGCGATCTCCAGAGCGCCAACACGAACCTCAACTGGGGTAGAGAGCAGCAGTTGGTAGAAGGGTTCCAGGCCAGTGTTGGCAAAAATGATGGCCAGCACTGCAGCAAAAAACAAAAGGATGCCGCCAGCGGATTCCATTTTGAAAAAGCTGGCAATAAAATTTTCTGGGCTGGGAGTGGTGTTTTGGTCTGGTGTCACAATGGTCCCTCAGTTGGCTTCCATGCCTGATATCCGTGGCCGCATGGTTTCTACTTATTAATTGTATGACGTTTGATGATACGTCAGTTGGGTATTCCCAGATTACTGCAGTCCAGTTCCGACAGCATTCTGCGCAACTGTCGGATGGTTTCATGTTTATGTTTTTCACCGTTGAGCAATTGCCTCTGTACCTCATCCTGCAATTGCTGTTCGCGTTCAAATAGCGGGTGCTGGGCAATCTCGTCAGCGTCTGCCTCAACCGAGACCTCAAGAAATTGGGCAACGGTACCCAGCGACAGTTGCGCGGCATCCTGCAAATCATCTATGTCGTGGTCGAGAATCATTTGCAGGGCACTGGTAAGCAGGGTGCAGGCGTCCAGTGCCGGGTAGACCCCGTAGTTGTCATGCTCTTCAGGATTGGGTGTGATCTCTTCCAACAACAACAGCGCCTTTTCCAGATTCTTCATGGAATTCAGCTGTCCGGCGAGATACTCCCAGACTTTATGTAAAATTTTTCGATAGCTCGCGGCGTTATCGGGTTGTTCGATGGCTTCGCAAAAGAGGATGTAATTACCCTGATGGCGGCAGGCCAGAGAGGCGATAAAGGCGATCTTCTGCCAATGTACGGGGAAGTGAGGCGACATAAAGTGCTATCGGGTTAATGGTTTGTAAATATTGTGTAAAAAGCACCAAAGTGGTTGTTTGGGTGCCGAAAACGGTCCAATCTTATCAGGCACCTTACTTTTAAGGTATTAGCTTTTAAGAATAATCTTATAAGACAGAACAGTTGGGCAAAACAGTGTCAGCCAGTATTAAACCCACACTAAATATACGACAGCGCCTCAATGAGCGCTTCAGGCAGTGGGTCAACCGTCGCCAGCAACCGGCAAGAAAACAGCAGCTCAATAATAAGAATCTGTATATTTTCCCGAGTATGGCCGGTTTCGGATTCCTGTTTGTGAATCTTTTGATGTGGCTGATGGGCACCAACTATGAGAACAATATGGTGCTGGGGCTGGCTTACTTTATGGTGGCCCTGTTGGTGATTTCTATTCATCACACCTTTTTCAATATGTCGGGGCTGACACTGGAATACCTGAAATCGGCACCCTGTTACGCCGGAGAGCAGGGTGAGGTGGAGGTGCTGGTCAGTTGCCCGCAGACGCAGGAAAAAGAAAATATTGTGCTGCAGTACCCTCATGGCTCTGAAGTTCGAGTCAATCTGCTCGAGGACAAGCAGGTCAGGGTCAAGTTGTTTGTTGATACCCCGCGCCGGGGTTGGTTCGAGCCCGGTCGCATCACGGTGAGCAGCCGCTTTCCCCTGGGGATTATCCGCTGCTGGAGTTACCCGCATCTGGACGCTCGAATTCTGGTGTACCCCAAGCCACTGGCGGGTATCGAGATGCCAGTCAGTGGTGCCGGATCGGAGGCGGAGGGCAATGTACTGGATGACAGTGGCTCTGAAGATTTTAACGGTTTCAAACGCCACCACGATGGCATGTCGCCAAGGCATATCGCCTGGAAACAATACGCTCGCGGACAGCAGCTGCTGAGTAAGGAATACGTGGCCTACCGGGAACAGAAACTGTGGTTGGACTGGGATGCGCTCGATGGCATGGGCAGGGAACAGCGCCTGTCGGTTCTGTGTTATTGGGTGCTGAAAATCAGCGCGACCCAACAACCCTTCGGCCTGCGCTTGCCCGGTGTCAGCTTTGACCCTGATACCGGGATAGAGCATAAACAGCAGCTGTTAAAAGCACTGGCCTTGTTCGAGGGCTGAATCGATGAGGAAACTCGGGTTATGAGTGCAGGCAAGTCGATCCGCTATTTACCTCCGCGCAACAGTCTGCTGTGGCTGGTGGCGGCATTGTCACTGAGTATCCTGCCCATCGCCGGAGAATTGCCGCGCTGGCTGGCGGCCATCTGGATTTTTGTTGTGGCCTGGCGGGTGCAGCTGTTTCGTGGCCGGTGGCAGGCTCCATCGGCGCTGAACAAAGTCGTACTGGTTATTGTCTGTAGCTGTGGGCTGTATCTTACCTTTGGGAGAATGATGGCGCTGGAGCCGATGGTGTCGCTGCTGGTGTGCGCGATACTGCTCAAGTTGCTGGAGATGCAAAGCCGCAAGGATGCCCAGCTGTTGTTGTACCTGAGCTATTTTGTGGTGGGTACCCAATTTCTGTTTGATCAATCCATCAGTGCGTTATTGATCAGTGGTGCCTGTATCTGGGTCATTACCACCGCTTTGCTGGTGGTCTATCAGCCTCAGGGACACCTGCAGCCCAAACGAAGTTTCTGGCTGGGGGGGCGATTGGTGCTGCACAGCATTCCCTTGATGATTCTGTTGTTTCTGGTGATGCCACGCATTGGCTCGCTGTGGTCCATTCCATTGGAAAATCACGGTAATACCACCGGGGTCAGCGACAGCATGTCACCCGGGGATTTCAGCAATCTTTCCCGTGCCGGTGGCGTGGCGTTTCGAGCAACGTTTGATGGGGAGTTGCCCAGACAGGAGGAATTGTACTGGCGGGGACTGATATTTTCCGATTTTGATGGGCGCAGATGGCAACCGTCCAAAAACCAGCTGGGAACCGAGGGAGAAAACTGGATCCGCTGGGGGGAGAGCCAAAATACGCCTTCGGTCCTCAATTATGCCAATGACAATGAACAACCGCTTGGGCGCCATACCTCCTATGAAATTATCCTAGAGCCGACTCAACAGCGTTGGTTATTCAGTCTGATGTTGGCCACTGAGTTCGAAAGCCCAGCCGATAAAAGTATTGTGCAAACCACCAATCAGCGTCTGGTGGCGCAAGATCCGATCCGTCAGCGGATGGTGTACTCGGTGCAGTCCAGCCTCGATTACCGGGTGGAAGCCGGAGGCTTGCCGGACATTGTGCGCCGGACGAATCTGCTGTTGCCTGAGGGCTTTAATCCTGACTCTCAGGAAAAAGCGCTGCAGTGGCGCAGAGAAGCGGGGTCAGATAGAGCCTATATCAAACGCCTGATGCAATTTTACAACCGCAGTTTTGTCTACACGCTGGACCCGCCTCTGTTAGGCAGGCACACCGTGGATGAATTCCTGTGGGAGACTCAGCAGGGTTTCTGTGAGCATTTCGCCAGCAGCTTTGTCGTGATGATGCGGGCCGCGGGCATTCCTGCCCGGGTGGTGGCCGGTTATATGGGCGGGGAGTACAACTCGCTGGAAAATTATTATGTGGTGCATCAGTACGATGCCCACGCCTGGACCGAAGTCTGGTTGCAAGGGGAGGGGTGGGTGCGCTTTGATCCGACTGCGGCCGTTGCCCCGGAGAGGGTCCAGCAAAGCCTCGGGGATCTGCAGGCCAGTCTGGTGGAGAACTTCTGGTCGCTGGGGCGTTACCGTCATCTGGAGTTTTTCAATCAGTTACGATTGCAGTGGGATGCCCTCAATTACCGTTGGCACAAATCGGTGATGGGCTTCGATAGTCGAGCTCAGGATCAGTTGTTGGATAACTGGCTTAACGGTGTAACCCCATTAAAAATGGTGTTATTTGTACTTGGTGCAGGTGGCGCCATTCTGGTGCTTATGACGCTGCACCTGTGGTGGCGGTCCAGACCCAAACCCATGGCTCCGGCGTTGAAAGCGTTTGCTCGCACTGAAAGGGTGCTTGAGCGGCGCGGCTTTCAGCGCGCCCGAGGTGAACCTGTGGGCGAGTTTCTTCGCCGGGTGGCGTCAGCGAATCCTTCCGTGGAAAGTATTGTGGCCAAGATGGTGCTGATGATGGAGCAAGCCCTCTATGGCAATGGCGAATTTCAGCCGCAGGAGTGGCAGTTGCTTTTCAAGCAATTAAAGCAGCAGATACCCAGGCGTCGGCAGCTTAATTAATCCTAAAATTGCACAAATTCTGTGCCTTTTAATTTTTGCCTGATAATAAATGTTCAAGATTGGTGCGTTTTTGAGATAGTTAAAAAACGCGCTTGAGGCGTGCCCCATGTCTGTGCAGAATGGCTTGCGTTCACGATCGGCGGGGTACATCGCTGACGGAAAATAAAGTGTGGTTGGCAGACTTATCAAGCCGCCACCAATAATCGACTGTGTGTTTATTTAAGGTATTTCAACTATGAAAAAGTTGCTGGGAATGGGGGCATTGCTGGCCCTTTCGCCTGTTGCGATGGCGGGCGATGAACTGAGTGGTGCCAATACGGCGTGGATTTTAACGGCTACGGCTCTGGTCCTATTTATGACCCTGCCGGGTCTGTCACTGTTTTACGCCGGTCTGGTGCGTACCAAGAACGTTTTGTCTGTTCTGATGCAGTGCTTCGCCATTGCCTGCATGGCCTCTTTGATCTGGCTGATTGTTGGCTACAGCCTGAGCTTCGGTGAAGGCAATGCCTGGATCGGTGATTTCAGCCGCGTCTTTATGGCCGGTATGGGCAAAGGCGATCTTTCGGGTGATATTCCCGAATCTCTGTTTTTTATGTTTCAAATGACGTTTGCCATCATCACCCCGGCTCTGATCGTGGGTGCTTTTGCTGAACGTATGAAATTCTCCTCGATGCTGATTTTCAGTGCCTTCTGGCTGATTGTTGTCTACTTCCCTGTGTGCCACTGGGTATGGGGCGGCGGTTGGTTGGGCAGCATGGGGCTGCTGGACTTTGCCGGTGGCACCGTGGTGCACATCACCGCGGGTGTGGCTGCTTTGGTTGCGGCACTGATGATTGGCAATCGTCGTGGTTTCCCGACCACTGCCATGCCGCCCCACAACCTGACCATGACCGTAACCGGCGCCGGTATGCTGTGGGTGGGCTGGTTTGGTTTTAATGCCGGCTCGGCATTGGCAGCCAATGGCGATGCGGCCATGGCGATGACGGTTACCCATATCTCCGCGGCGGCGGGCTCTCTGGCGTGGATGACCATGGAGTGGGTTAAATTTGGTAAGCCAAGCGTACTGGGTATCGTAACCGGTATGGTTGCTGGTCTGGGTACCATTACTCCGGCCTCCGGCTTTGTGGGTCCTGCGGGGGCGTTGGTTATCGGTCTGAGTGCTGGTGTGATCTGTTTCTACATGACTCAGGCCATTAAGCGTAAATGGCAGATTGATGATTCTCTGGATGTATTCCCGGTGCACGGCGTGGGCGGTATTCTGGGTACTCTGCTGGCGGGTGTTTTTGCCTCTCCGGATCTGGGTATTTTCAGCGGCTTCGGTTTTGCCGATGGCATCAACAGCATCGCCGAGCAGTTCAAGGTGCAGGTGATCGGCGTGGTGGCTACTTTTGTTTATACCGCTGTGGCGACTTATATCCTGCTGAAGGTTACTGGCATTATGACTTCCGGTATTCGCGTCAGCGAAGAGCAGGAGACCGAAGGTCTGGATCTGGTTCTGCACGAAGAGTCTGGTTACAAGTTCTGATTCAATTTGTTATCGTCTTGAAAAGCCGGCATAGCCTTTGGGGTATGCCGGTTTTTTTATGTACAGGATGTACGGTATGCCGCGGGCGCATGGCAGCTGATTGCTCCTGCATAAGCTGCATTTCCACCATCCATGGTGGTCGATGCGCAGGAGCGGCGATGTTTGTTGCGTTATTCTGATGGTAGAATGCCTGCCATGAACAATTCCTCCCCGAACTCGCTACTTTCCAATCCTTTAATGCGCTATCACCTTGCTGCCGCTTTGGCTGCGCTTGCCATGGGCGTTCAGACCGTGGTGGTGCCTTGGATCGCGGTGGGTGATTTGCAATTGTCCTCTTTGCAGATGGGGTGGCTGCAATTTTTCAGTCTGTTTCCGGTTGTTATTCTGATGTTGTCCGGCGGTGCTTTTGCTGACCGCCAGGGCAGTGCTCCACTGTTGCCTTACCTGTATCTGACGCTGGCCGTGTTGCACTTGGGATTGCTCTGGCTGATAAATCAGCAGGCATTAATTGTGCCCTTGCTGTTTGTCTATGCGATGTTGGCGGGATCGGTTTCCACTCTGATTCAACCGCTTCGCGACAGAGTATTGCCAGAGGTTCAGGACCGCAGCGGGCAAACCTCGCTGCAGATCAGTGTGATTCAGATGAGTCTGGCCATTTACGTTGCTCAGGCACTGGGTGTGGCTCTGGCAGGTCAGAGAGAGCATCTGGGAATTCAGTGGATTTTGACGATCCAGATTGTTGCCGTAATGCTGGTGGCCGCCTTGATGTATTCCCTCAATCTGGGCAAACAAGGAACTGATACAGGCCCGGTTATTACGGACAGTACCGCTGAGGATTCCTCCGTTCGTGAGGGATTGCGTTTTGTTTTCGGCCACAAGGTGCTCAGGCAATTGATTGTGCTGGTGGGCTTTAATGGCTTTACCCATATTGGTGTTTATGTGGTGGCCATGCCATTGCTGGTACGCGATGCCTATGGTGAATCCGGCGCTTTTTTTGCCGGTTTGCAGTTGGCGTTTGTGGTTGGCAATGTGGTGGCGACACTGGGGCTGTTGAAAAAAGGCGATACCCATAAACCGGGGCAGTCGATCCTTTTTTGTCTGCTGTATACGGGACTGATTATGATTGCCTTGTCCGCCGGTCCCAATGAGCGGGGTCTGTTCTTTTTGATTTTCTGCTGGGGTGTGGTGGCCGGTATTTCTGCCAGTCTGGGTAAAGCCTTGTTGCATGAGCAGGTGGAGGAAGAGTACCGGGGCAGGGCGTTGTCGGTGTATTTGCTGGCGTTATTTGGCGCGGCGCCATTGGGGGCACTGGTGTGTGGTTATACCATGCAGTTTACCGGGCCTTTACAGCTGTTCTGGGTGGGCGGCTGTTTTACCCTGTTGGTGTTTGTGCGGTATTTATTTGCGCGCTCTTTGTGGAAGGCTTGAAGTGTCAGAGCAGGTTTCGATAGGCCAACAGGCTCGCCGTTACCGCAACGTTCAATGATTCCACGCCATTGTTCATGGGAATAGACACCATTTTGTTGCAGAGTGTTTCCACTTCTTTTGATACGCCATCGGTTTCGTTGCCCAGAACAAATATTTTATTGCCCGCTGGTGGTATTTGCTGCAGACCCGCGTCGGCATGAGATGACAGCCCGTAAATATCATAGTCACGCTGACGAAAATCCTGCAGTGCCGCTGACAGGCTTTTGCAACGCAGGATCGGCGTGCGGAACAGGGTGCCGGCACTGGCTTTGATGACCAATGCGTCCAGACGGGCGCAACCTTTTTCTGGCAAGAGCAATGCACGGCTGCCTCCGGCGCAGACGGAACGGATGATCATGCCCAGATTTTGTGGGTTGGTGATTCGATCCAGCGCAATCAGCTCGACGTTCTGTTCCTGATTCTGTTCAAGAAAAGTCTGATAATCCTGATTGTCACGGCACACCAGATCCACGGCCACGCCCTGATCCTGTTTGCTGTTTCTGGAAATTCGAGACAGGGCTTTTTTATCGTGGTGCAGCACCTCGGCGCCCTTGCTTCTGGCCAGTTCCGTAATCTGATCAAGAATGACGGCGGGCTTGTTGCTGTCCGACAAGTGTAAACGGTGGGCCCGGGTGTGAGGGTCTTGCAACGCTTCCAAAACCGGTTTGCGGCCATAGACGGTCAGCAGCGAATCAAAAAATTGTTTCTTCTTCAGATAGGCTTCACTGTCAGTCTGGGACATGGTGTTTTTCCGCTGGGTTTCAATTGCGGGCAAGTATATTACAAACCGCTTCGGCCAACGACAGGGAGGCGGTCAATCCGGGAGACTCTATTCCAAACAGGTTGATCCAGCCGGGAATGCCGTGTTGTGCTTGGCAATCTATGCGGAAGTCGGCTGGCGACTGGCTGTGTTTGCTGGTGAGTTTCGGGCGTATGCCGCAGTAATCGGCAGTTAATTTGCCGTCCTGCAAATCGGGCCAGTAACAGCGAATGGCTTGATAGAAGTGGGATTCACGATCGGTATTGACCCGATATTCAAGCTCGTCCGGATTGGTTTGCGGTAACCATTGAACGTCCGGACCAAAGCGAGCCTGACCGGCGAGATCCAGTGTCAGATGTACACCCAGGCCACCTGCTTCCGGTACCGGGTATATCAGATGGGAAAAAGGCGCTCGTCCCTGCAGGGCAAAGTAATTCCCCTGAGCAAAATACACAGTGGGTATATGCTCGTTGGGAAACTGCTCAAGGGTTTGCAGCATGGCGGTCGCAAACAATCCGCCGCAGTTGATGACATTGCGACTCAACAGTTCGATGTCACCGTCCGCTGTATTGATCAACAACCGGTGATGATCTGTGGCTGTGGGGGCAACCCGGCCACCGATTACCCGGCTGTTCAGTACCAGATGACCACTGTGCTGCTCCAGGTCTCCCTGCAGTGCCAGCATATACCCATGAGAATCGATAATGCCGGTGGAGGGGGACAGCAGCGCTGCGGTGGCGTTAAGGTGCGGCTCGAGTTCCTGCAGTTCAGTTCCATGCAGTAGTTTCAAGTCGTCGACGCCATTATTGCGAGCCTTAACCGCGATCTGTTGCAGTTGTTCCTGCTGTTGCGAATTGTTGGCAACGATTAACTTGCCGCACTGTTTGAAAGCGACCTGATGGCTTTGACAAAATTCATAGAGCCTGTGCTTGCCGGCAACACAGTGTGTTGCTTTGAGGGAGTTCTGAGGGTAGTAGAGTCCAGCGTGAATCACTTCGCTGTTGCGGGAAGAAGTGTGATGACCAATTCTGGCTTCCTGCTCCAGCAACACCACATCCTGCCCCTGCATGGCCAGTGCTCTGGCCACGGCGAGGCCAACCACACCTGCGCCGATAACGACGGTTTCAATCTGTAGGGTTTCGCTGTTCATTGAGGGACTTTGCTGAAAAGCTGTTGCAGCGTATTGGCTTGGTTGTCATCCAGGCCCTGTTGTCTGGCAACTTTGAGTACTTGCCGGCCCAGACTGTTGTAGATGTCGAGAATGTCGGAATCGAAATGATCCAGAGCCTGTTGTTGGTGAGTAACGGTTTGTTGGTCGCCGCGCGATACCGGTCCGGTGAGTGCCTGGGTTGGTGAGCCCTGCAGGGTGTTATCCACGGTTTGATGCACAATCGGCAGCAGTAGCGACTTGGCCAGTTGTGGATCAACACCGGCCTGTTTAAAGCATTGCAGACTGGCATCCAGCAGTCCGACCAGATTGTTGCAGGCCATTACCGAGGCAGCGTGATAAACGGTTTTAGCCTGGCCGTCGACATCAAACAGGTGGGCCCCCAGGTGGGCAAACAGAGGTTTGAGTTGTTGCAGTGCGATGGGGTCACCCTCACAGGCGCAATAGCTGCCTGCAAAAGAACCAATGGATTTTTTGGGATCGGCGAAGCTGTGAATCGGGTGCACACTGGCAACCGGGTTCTGCCGAGGATTTTTCAGGATGTCACTGCCGAGTGCGCCGCTGCAGTGAAATACGATGTTGTCCTCACTGAGTAAACTCTGGTTTGCCAGATCTTTCGAAGTACTGGCAATTTCGCCATCGGGTGTGGCAATTAACCACAACTCGGCAGCGGATAACTGTTCGATGGTTTCGATGGCTGTACCGGCACCGATAAAATCTGTGGCTTCCCGGGCGCTGTCGATGCGACGGTTAAGAATGTTGCCAATGCGGACCAGATCACTGGTGTGCCACAAGTGAGCGAGAGTGCGACCGAGCTTGCCGCAGCCAATGATGTTGAGAGTGGGTTTCATGTAGGGTGAGAAGATTGCCAGCACAGGATGTGCCGGCAATTATACGGCGAGAGTCCGGTTAAAGACTAATGTTTGATGTAGCAGTCGTTATCGTTTTCCAGCAGGGCTTTTAATATCAGGCTGCGACTGATGAGACCCACTAGCTTGCCGTTTTCCACAACCGGGTAGTTCTTGTGTTTCTTTTCAAGAATTGACTGGGCAATCTCGACGATGGAGGTGTCAGGGGTGACGGTGGCAACTTCGGTTTTCATCACGTCAGCGACATTACCGGGTTCTTCGCAGTAGAAGGCATCGTTCAGCAAGTCTTTAACGCAATCCTGTTCAGACACATAGCCGATCAACTGGTTGTTCTCATCAACTACGGGGGCGCCGATAATTTTGTCCCTTAGCAGGGTCTCAACAACGTCTTTAATGTTGGTGCTTTTCGGGATCGCATGGGGGTTATGGTCCATATAATCTTTGACCAGAATGGATTGCATTCTCGTGCTCCTTTTTGGCTTTGCTGTTTACTAAGAGGTTAGACCAAAAAAAAGAGTTAGGGGAACAATATGGACCTTGGTATTTAGCTATCAGGCTAATAAAAAAATGCCAGTTTAAACATCGCCTGGCATTAACTGATGCAGATGTTTTTGTATCGGGCAACGGCGGTGCTCATGCCCATGGCAATCGAGTCCACGGTCAAAGCGTGGCCAATGGAAACTTCCAGTAGATTGGGAATCTCGCGAAACTTTGGCAGGTTATCCAGATTCAGATCGTGGCCGGCATTAAGGCCCAGTCCAATTTCCTGTGCGGCAACAGCGGCTTCGTAGTAGCTTTGAAAAATGCCCTCGAGTTCGGGAGACTGGTTTTTGTAGGCCTCTGCGTAGGGGCCGGTATAGAGCTCGATGCGATCGGCTCCGATGTCTTTGGCCAGCTTGATCTGTTCGATGTCCGGGTCCATAAACAGACTGATGCGGCAGCCCAGAGATTGCAGCTTTTCAATAATCGGCAGCAGTCGGTCACCGGACTGGGTCAGATCAAATCCGTGATCGGAGGTCAGTTGATCGTTGCTGTCAGGTACCAGGGTGCACTGCTCTGGAATATTCTGCTCAACCAATTCCATAAAGCCGGGGTAGCTGCCCATTGCCCCGGCAAAAGGGTTACCCTCGATATTGAATTCAATGGTGGCTTCACTCTGCAGCATCTGGTGCAAATCAACCACATCGCCAACCCGGATGTGACGCTGGTCCGGGCGGGGGTGGATGGTGATGCCATCGGCGCCGGCGGCGATACAGGTTCTGGCGTGGGCCACCACATCGGGGTAACTGCCTTCACGAGAGTTTCTTAACAGTGCGATTTTATTGAGATTGACGCTCAGGGCAGTGGGGGTTTTCTGGGTCATAAATCAGTCTTTCGGGTATTGGATGGAGAGGATGCGTACAGGCGTATCCGGTGCCTGAGGGCGGAATCTGCCCTGAGGTTCCTGAGTGATTTTGGTGACGGTGTCCATACCGTTAACCACTTTGGCAAACACGGTGTAGCCGGGTTTATCGCCTTTGGCATTGAGGTGTGGGTTGTCTTCCAGGTTGATAAAGAACTGTGAGGTGGCACTGTCCGGATGAGGCAGACGAGCCATGGCTACGGTGCCCTTGTGATTGGCCAGACCATTGATGGATTCGTTGATGACCGGGTCGCGGGTTTTCTTTTTGACAAAATCAAAGGTCAGGCCGCCGCCCTGTGCTACAAAGCCGGGGATTACCCGATGGAAAATGGTGCCAATATAAAAACCGTCTTCAACGTACTGAAGAAAGTTGGCGACGGTTTGAGGTGCCCGCTCCGGGTAGAGTTCGAGGGTGATGTCACCCAGATCGGTGGTCAGAGTCAGTCTGGGGTTGTCTGCCAGCGTGTTCAGGCTGAACAGCATCATGGTCATCAGGATTAGCAGTCGAGCAATGGCCATCATTGGCTTAACCCCATTCAGAGTATTTTTTACGACGGTTGAATATTTTCGGAATCAACCAGGTTAAGGCAACGCCCAGAAGGACAGCCGCAGCGCCAGCGAGAATAAATTGCTGATCGTTGTTACCGCGCAGTCGTTCGTTATCGGCCTTGAGGATATCCAGTTGGGTCTGAACCAGCTGGTGGGTTTCCATCAGTTTCTGGTGGTTTTCATACAGACTGATGGACTCGCCGGAGATGCGCTTTAACTCGGAAAGCTCTTTCGCCAGCTCTTTGGCCTGCTTCTGGGCGGCTTTTAATTCGGCATTCAGGGTTTTGTTGGAGGAAGACTTGCCACTGAGGTTGTCGCGCAGTTCGCCATTCTGCTTTTCCAGTTTGGCAATTCGGCTGTTCGCCGTTGCCAATTTTTGGGCCGCAGTCGGGGTGTCTATCAGATACTGTGCCCGAACCCAGCCCTCTACACCTTCCTCGGTTTTGACTTTGGCCCAGGAGTCGTTGGCGTCTTCGGTGATTTCAATCAGAGTCAAACGGGTGCCTGAAATCAGGCCTTTGTCCAGAATGCGGAAGGAGTTGCCCATGCCGCTGCGCAGAGGGACGTAAAGGGTGTCACGAATCCAGCGGTACTCAGCGTAACTGGCGGAGGCGTACACAAGCAGGGCAAAAACGACAAAGATCTTTTTCACGGTGGTTCCTATGGGGTTTTGGGCAGTTGTTATTATTTGGGGTTAATTGTCAGTAAATATCGCTGATCTTACCCTAATATTATCAACTTGACTGTCAACTTCGTCACAATGATGCCGGGTTCACCGAGGTGAGCTGCCGGAATCTGCAGACCTCAATCAGGGCAGTACTTTTTTATAGGGTTTGACGATGACCTTGGCGTAGACGCCGGCTTTGATATAGGGATCCTCGTCGGCCCAGTTCTGTGCTTCTTCCAGCGAGCTGAATTCGGCAACCACCAGACTTCCGGTGAAGCCTGCTTCGCCGGGATCTTCGCTGTCGATCGCCGGGTGTGGGCCGGCAATCAGCAGGCGACCCTGATCGCGCAGACTTTCGAGGCGGGCAATGTGATCGGGACGGGACTGCTTGCGCAATGGCAGGCTGTTGGGAATATCTTCACTGATAATGGCGTAAAACATGGCGGTTCCTTTGAAATCAGGTGGTTCAAGTGGTTATTGAAAATCAAACAGTTATTGGTGAATAAGAATGTCTTCCAGATCCAGATGGGTCAGCTTCTTGATGCTCTTGAACAGATAAAACAGCGCGACCATCATCACCAGAGTGGCGGGGACTGCAATCACCGGAAAACTCAGTGCGGTCATCTTTCCCAGCTCTGCCGTGAAGGCTTCGGTACCCGGAGGACTCACCAGCAGGTATTTGGCCAGTGCGTAATTTAAAACCGATGAAACGAAAAAGGATGCCGCCACCAGCAGGGAGGCGTTTTGCAGTGCTTTCTGGAAATCGGATTCATTGTTGTAGTGTTTCAGTGCGGCATTGACCTTATCGATTTGCATCACCTTGTCGTTGTACAGAAAGGTTTTGACCAGCGGGTAAGGTGTCTTGATGGAAATCAGGGTCGCCAGACCGATCAGGCCCGGAATGGCCGCTTCCTTGATGGCGATGTATTTGGGGTCCAGCTCCAGTAGGCTGATGCCACCGGTGAGAAAGATGCTGATAACACCCAGTGCCGAGAACAGATTGACCTTGCTGGTGCGGCGGAAATCATTGAGGCCGTAGCCAATGGGGAAGGCCAGTGCGACCACGATGGCCCATTTCGGGCCCAGATAGTCCGCGCCGCTGAGTTTGGTGAGAATCAACGTCGGGATAATAATGTTGAGCAACAGGTTCGCCAGCAGGCTTTCCTTCTTTTCTGGCGGTTTGCCGTCAACAGGATGTTCGGTTTGATTCGGTTTGTTATCAGGCGCTATTTGCGTCATGGATGATCTCGGAGATAATGGCCACTCACGATCAGTGGCGTTGGCCACACAGGGCATTTAAAAGGGTTCAGCAGTTGTACGATTTGCACAGCCACAGTAATTTCTCGGACGGTATTTTACGGCCTCAGGACCTTGTGTCGAGAGCTAAAGAGCAGGGCGTTACCACTCTGGCGCTGACCGACCATGATACCACTGCCGGCCTGAGCGAAGCCAAGAAAATGGCCGGGGAGTTGCAGATCGAGCTGATCGAGGGCATTGAGTTATCGAGTCTTTGGCGCGGTATCGGAATCCATATCGTTGGGCTCAAAGTCGATTCACAACATCCGGTCATGCAGCAGGCGGTGCAGCAGCAACTGGAATCCCGTGAGCAGCGGGCCCGGCAGATCGCGGTGAAGCTTGAGAAATGCGGGTTTCACGACACCTACGCCGGGGCCGCGCAATTTGCCGGTGACGGCATCATTGGTCGCCCTCATTTTGCCCGTCATCTGGTTGCCGCGGGGCATGTCAAAAACGAGGCCGAAGCCTTTAAAAGCTATCTGGGCGCAGGCAAGGTCGGCGATGTCAAACAGCTTTGGCCTGATATCGCCACTGCGGTTGGCTGGATTCGTGCCAGTGGTGGTGTCGCGGTGTTGGCTCACCCGGATAAATACAATATGACCCGGACCAAGCTGCGGGCTCTGCTGGATCTGTTTGTGGAGTCGGGTGGTCAGGCCATTGAAGTGGTCAGTGGCAAGCAGCAATCTCAAGTTACCCGGGATATGGCCGTTCTTGCCGAGCGCTATGGCCTGTGGGCATCCTGTGGCAGCGATTTTCACGTTCCCAATCAGCCATGGCAGGAGCTTGGAAGTTTTACACCCTTGCCTGAAAAGTGTGATCCCGTTTGGTGTCACTGGTGATATGCCATAAACTAGGTGGCTGACTTTAAACCGATAAGGATGGACCCTCAGTGGCGCAATTTTTTCAGATTCACCCGGATAATCCCCAGGCTCGCCTGATACGTCAGGCCGTCGACATTATTCGCTCTGGCGGGTTGATCGCTTACCCTACCGATTCGGCCTACGCTCTTGGGTGTCATATTGGAGACAAACAGGCGCTGGATCGCATTCGCGCCATTCGTCAGCTGGATAAGCACCACAACTTTACCCTGATGTGTCGTGATTTCTCGGAGCTGTCTACCTACGCCAAAGTGGATAACCAGACCTATCGGGCCCTGAAAAATCACACCCCCGGCCCCTACACCTTTATTCTGGAAGCCTCCAAAGAGGTTCCCCGGCGTCTGATGCACCCCAAGCGCAAGACCATTGGTCTGCGTGTGCCCGACAATGCCATTGCTCTGGCATTGATGGAGGAGTTGGGTGAACCGCTGATGTCCAGCTCACTGCTCATGCCCAACGAAGAGTATCCACCCATTGACCCCTACGAGATGCGCGAGACGCTGGAACACCATGTGGAACTGGTGATCGACGGCGGCTATTGCGGTATGGAGGCGACCACGGTTGTGGATATGACCGGCGATTACCCGGAAGTTATCCGCAAGGGCTGTGGTGATCCGGCGGATTTCCTTTAAAACCCCGTGATTTAGGTTAATCGGCGCTATAAGCTCAGGCGTTTAACCGCTATACTTGTGCGCTTTTTCCGGCGGCGAAAGTCCGCCTGTTAACGGGCCTGTAGATCAGGGCCTGAATCCGGATCCCCAGTGGTGATTAACAGTGAGTGATGACATCGAAGAAATCAGCGTTGAAGCGCAGACGGCCCAAGAAGCTCAGTCTGTTTCCGCTTCCAGTGAGACTGATGTGGGTGCCTCAGCCGACGTGACGGACGCGGCGGCGGAATCCGCTGCTGAAGAGGCCCTTAAGCCTGAACAGTCGGAAATGCCTTTTGCCATTGTCCATGGTCAGGCCATGACCGATCTGCCCAAAGATCTCTATATTCCGCCCGATGCACTGGAAGTTATTCTGGAGGCCTTCGAGGGGCCGCTGGATCTCTTGTTGTACCTGATTCGTCGGCAGAATATCGACATTCTCGATATCAATGTGGCTGATATCACCCATCAGTACGTCAAGTACGTCGAGCTGATGGACGCCATGCATTTTGAGCTGGCGGCCGAGTATCTGGTGATGGCCGCCATGCTGGCGGAAATCAAGTCGCGAATGCTGCTGCCTCGTTCCAACGAGGTCGAAGAGGATGAAGAGGATCCAAGAGCCCAGTTGATCCGTCGATTGCAGGAGTACGAGCGCTTCAAGGTCGCCGCCGAAGATCTCGATGAGCTGCCCCGGGTTGGCCGCGATATCCATCAGGCCAAGGCTCAGGCGCCGGATCGCAATTTGTCCCGTCCGGAACCGGAAGTGGATATCAAAGAGCTGTTGCTGGCGTTGTCCGAAGTGTTGCGTCGTGCCGACATGTTTGAAAGTCACCATGTGGAAAAAGAGAAGTTATCAACCCGTGAGCGCATGACTCAGGTGCTTGATAGCCTCTCAGGTGCTCAGTTTGTGCCCTTTGTCAGCCTGTTTCATGTGGAAGAAGGTCGACTGGGTGTGGTGGTGACCTTTTTGGCTGTTATGGAGCTGATCAAGGAATCTCTGGTGGAAATCGTCCAGAGTGACGCTTTCGGTCCGATTCATGTCAAAGCCCGTTCCACTTAATGTCGAAATAAACGTCTAATAACGAAAACAAGAGTCGCAAGCGAGTAGAGAAACCATGAGCTTTGATCAAAGCCTGTTACGTCGAATTGTTGAGGGAGCCCTGTTGGCCGCCGGTGAGCCACTGAGTCGCGATAAATTACTGTCGTTGTTTCCCGAAGATGAAGCGCAGCCTGAAAAAGATGAGTTGATGGCGGTTCTGGAAGAGATTCAGGCCGATTGCAAAGGTCGTGGCTTTGAGCTGAAGCAGGTGGCCAGTGGTTGGCGTTTTCAGGTTGTTGAAGACGTTGCTCCCTGGGTTAATCGCCTGTGGGAGGAAAGACCTCAGAAGTACTCGCGGGCGATGTTGGAAACACTGGCTTTGATCGCCTATCGCCAGCCTATTACCCGCGGCGATATCGAAGAAATTCGCGGTGTGGCGGTAAGCTCGCACATCATCAAGACGTTGAGTGAGCGTGACTGGATCAAAGTGGTGGGGCACCGTGATGTGCCGGGTCGACCTTCTCTCTATGCGACAACCCGACAATTTCTCGACTACTTTAATTTGAAGAGTCTGGAGGAGTTGCCTTCTCTGAATGAACTGGCGGACATTGAAAAACTTAACGAAGAGTTGGACTTTGAAACCGATCAGAAGCTACAGGCCGAGGGGGGCAGCACCGAACCGGCAGAACAGCCTGAGACAAATGGAGTAGTGGTAGAGGCAACGGAAAGCGCGGAAGTACAAGACAGCGAGTCAGAGCTTGAAACCGACGAGGACGGTAGCCAATCCGTATCCCTGGCTCAGGCACTGGCAGAAGAACAGGCATCGGATCCAATCGAAGATGATGGGGCCGATGATGGACGTCCAGAAACAGACATACCATCCGAGGAAGATGCCGTTAGCGAAGAGCCGGTCGTTGCAGACGTCGATGGCCCGGACTCCGATGAGAGCGAAACAAACTCCTCTAATAAGGATTGGAGTAATCATGGGAATTCACTGTTTGATTCCTGACAGTGTGATTCTTTGAAAGAACATATTCAGTAAGACAATTTATGGTAGACGAGCACAATATCCCGGATGAATCTGAAATTCCGGAAGTAAAAGGCGAAAAACTGCAGAAAGTACTGGCTCGCGCCGGTGCAGGTTCTCGCCGGGAAATGGAAAAGGTGATTGCCAGTGGCCGGGTCACTGTCAATGGCAAGCCCGCCCAGCTGGGTGATCGAGTCCAGGCTGGCGATACCATTGCTCTGGATGGCAAGCGTTTAAAACCAGGCAGTGTCGAAGCCAAGCCCATTCGCGTTTTGCTCTACAACAAACCCGAAGGTGAAATCTGTTCCCGCTCCGACCCGGAAGGTCGTCCTACGGTTTACGATCGCTTGCCTAAATTGCAGGGCGAGCGCTGGGTTTCTGTCGGTCGTCTGGACTTTAACACCAGTGGTTTGTTGCTGTTTACCACCGATGGTGAGTTGGCGAATAAGTTGATGCACCCGTCCTCCAATATCGATCGTGAATACCTGGTGCGTATTCAGGGCGATGTAGACGATGATATGAAAGATCGGCTGCGCAAAGGTGTGCTGCTGGAAGACGGTGAGGCCCGCTTTACCGATATCGTCGATGGACAGGGCGAGGGTCGCAATCGCTGGTTCTATTGCGTGGTCATGGAAGGCCGCAATCGCGAGGTTCGTCGCCTGTGGGAATCTCAGGGGGTTAAGGTCAGCCGACTCAAGCGCGTGCGCTATGGCAGTATTTTTATTCCATCCCATGTTCGGGTTGGTCAGTGGATCGAAATGAACCACAAAGAAATTACCGACCTGTGTCTGACCGCGGGTGTGAAACCACCCAAGCCTGCACCGACCTCTCGCAAACACGAAGAAAAGCGCGAGCGTCATCAGAAGAAATTGAGAGCAGGGAAGGCCAAGCGGCCAGGTCGCAAACGCTAATCTGCTCCTGCCAAATTCAGGGCCCGGTATTGAATCAATACCGGGCCTTTTTTTATTTTATCCATTGCTTGTTTTGTTTAATCCCCCTCTGGCTTTCACACAGTTTGTTTAATTTTTGAACGCAATGGTGTGTTTGTGGCGTCAAAATTGCTGTGTCTTTTATTGTTACTTTTTTATTTAGCGTAATTTTCCGTTCACACACTCTCTCAGCCGTTGCTGTGGTTTCGTTGTCAGTGACATAAATGGACCATCTTGCCGGTAACGTGCTGTCAAAGTTCAATATCTACATGAAATGGAGCAAGCTATGTCTACTGAAGCCAAAAACTTGTTAATACAGGATGTTGCCTATTCGGTCGATGAATCCGAGCACAACAACGAGGCAATGGACACAAACGGGCACCAGATTGAAGCAACCAGAACCTTTGCATTCGATATCAATCACAAGATAAATGAACTCCATGCGGAGCTTGAACAGCTGACTCAGGGTTTCAAAATATCCCGACAGACATTTTCCGATTCACTGCAAACTTTGGCGGCACGCATCAGTACCGAAGCCAAACAGGTTACTGAGCAACTGAGACAATCCGACGAAGAAAAGCATGCGCTCATCAGTGAGCTGGAAGCTCGATTGAGGGATACCAGTGCCAAAAATCTGATTTTGATTAATGAGCTGGAGAAAAGCTTTTCGGTCAGCGACGCAGAAAAGAGAGAGTTGATCAGCGGTCTGGAACAGCACCTCAAACAAACTGAGGCTTCTATCGATGATGAGATAAGCTCAATTTTCCAGCAATTGCAAAACCAGCAGTCGGACTTAAATCTGTTACAGCAGGAGCTGGATAAATCCCATCAGAATTTGGCAGGGCGCATTGCCCAGCTCAGTCAGACAACGGGTGCCCAAATAGAAGCACTGGTTGATGCCGATACCCGCCAGGAAAAAACCCAGAAATTGTTTGCCGAGCATCTGGACGAATTACGAGCCAAATCCAATGCCACAGCGGATGACGTTTATTCACTGCAAACCGATTTGTCGGAGCATAAACGCAAGACCACCAAGCTGCAGAAAGTTGCAGCCGGTGTTGCCGCCGCGGTGACCCTGACCATCGCTGCCACCATGACGTATCTGCATTACAGCAATGCACCTGTTGTGGCCATGCTGGATGCCAGGTTGGCAGCATTCCAGGCAGACATCAGTGATCGTTTCTCCAGCAAGGTTGAAACGGATCAGGCCATTATGTCACTGGAAACCACGCTGGCAGTTCTGGGTGATCAGGTGGCGAGTCATCATTCAACGACAGCCTCTGAATCCCTCGCCCTGCAGGAATCCCTGAGCCAGGTGGCAGACAAGGTTGCTGCGCTTGAGTTGAGTCTCTACGGCGCACCAGAAGAGGCCGGATCGCTCTCCACGCCCGCGCTGACCATTCATAACAACGATTGGATACAGGCCCAAAACCCCGAGCACTATGTGATCCAGCTGGTGGGTGTCTATCGGGAGGGCTCGGTGATTGGTTTTACCAACCGCTTTGCGGAGCAGTTGGCACAATTTCCTCTGTCGGCCAATGTCAGCCAGTACCGGGGGCAGAACTGGTACAACCTGTTTTATGGCAGCTTTGCGACTTTTGCAGAGGCTCAGCAGGCATTGGATTCTCTGCCGATGAAGGTGCAGCGTAACAGTCCCTGGGTGCGCCGTATGGCGGATGTCCAAAGTGCAGGGCGCTGATGTTGTTAAACCTGTGTGATTGATTTAAATAAAGCCCGAGATTCCCAATGAATGTCGGGCTTTTTCTTTTCGCGTAACTGCGGTTGCCATGAAATCAGATCACACTGTTATGAGAATCATAAGTTTAGTTTTAGCGTTGCTGATTTCAGCGGCCCATGCCGAAATCTATGAGTGCACCAGTTCATCTGGGAAAACCATCTTCAAGGACAGCGAATGCGAGGCTGGCGAGGGATTTGTCAAAAAGCTGGAGCTGCCGGTTCTGGTTAACAGCACCCTTCCCAGTCGCTACATTCATTCCAATAATCTGATTTTGAATCCGGGCTTTGATAAAGATCTGGCCCAGTGGCAAGTCCCCAAATACGCCTGGTGGGAAGCAACCGATGGCAAATACAATCTCGGGTCTGCAGCGATTCAGGCGATCAAGCCGGCGGATGATCAATACATTCATGAAACAGCCCTTGAGCAATGCGTCCCCCTCCGGGGCAACGGTAAATATGGTTTGTCGGCGGATGTAAAACTGTTGGGGATGCCGGCTAAAAAATCGGCCATCCGGCTTAACCTCTATTGGTATAAATCCCTCGATTGTGAATCCTTGGGATCCTTTGCCGATTATCTTGAACCCCAAGCCAAAGGTGGCTGGCAAACCCTTTCTCGCAAACAGTTAAAGCCAACCATGGGGGCGGTGGCGGCCCTGATCAAGTTGACACAAAATGGGCGCTTCTCCGCCGATGGTAAAGTCCTGTGGGACAATATCCAGTTTTATCCTTTGCAGAAAACTCAGCGACAAAATCCGGCATCAGGCCCGAAAAATCTGCCCCGACTGACTCCCAGAGTGAATCTCATCCGCAACGGTGATTTTGATTCCAATGTTAAAGGCTGGCATGTGAGTCAAGGTAAAACCGCTTCAGGTCGATGGTCGAGAGATGCCGGCTTTGGTGCTTTGAAAACCAAAGTCCAATCGTCTGAGAAAGGGCTGGGGACCGGAGTGGCCAATCAGTGTGTTGGTTTGGGGCAGCAGCGACATTATTCACTCAGTGCGAGATTTTTACGCGATTATAAGTCTAACCAAAAGGGTGGGGGACGCTTGCGCTTAACCTGGTATGGTGAAGCAGACTGCCGTGGTTCTTCCAGTCCGGTCTGGCGTCACAAGGACCCGCAGGATATTGCCGGTTGGCAATCATTGAAGGTTGATGATCTGATCGCACCTGCGGATGCCCGCTCGGCCCGGGTTGAGTTGATTCAGAGTGTGCAGGGGCGAGGTCAATTTGTCGGTTACTGGGATTCGGTGGTACTGGTACCCATTCGCTAATGCCTGATAGGCCTGCCTCTATCAGTTGGCTGGCCGGAAGCCATATCCTTAGGCTTTCAGGGCAGGGGTTTTGCTGAATAATGATTGCCGGATTTATTAACCAGTTGTAATCGCTCCAGCTTATTCAGAGCGTCATCGACTTCAAAATCAAGATCGCAATCCCATTGCTGTTTGAACCATTGTTCAATGGTTTGATCGAGTTGCTCCTGAGTCACAGGGACTTCAGATATTTGCAGAAAATAATAGGCGAGGATGGCTTCTTTGCACTCTTCCTCTTCTGCGGCATCCAGCAATCGGTGGAACACACCCGCATTGTTGTCGAGTGATTTGAAATACAGGTTTTCGGTCAGAGCTTGAGTGAAGCGCAGCTTTTTGTTTTTAAAGCTGGAGAACTGTTTCCAGAGATAGGCTCCTAGAGTTCCCAATCCTGCCGCCAAAGCAAGCAGTGCCGGTTTATCCAGTTCAACACTTTGCTGGTGCATTCCCAACCAATAACCCAACAGCGAGCCCAGTAGCACCAGCGTGGTTCCCAGCTTGGTGGTAAGTACTATGCCGCCACTGATTGCCGCTGGCACACCAATCATCAGTTTATCTATTAAACGCATCCCCACACGGGTGTTGGGGAATAACATTTCCAGATCGGCTTTGGGTACATTTTGAAATAATTTTAGCAGTGTGGCACCGGGGCGGCAGTTTGTTGCCTGACTGTGAATTGAATCCAGCCCCTGTTTAAAACGGATAAAGATCACCACCCGATCGTAATTGGTAAAACGTATTTTTTTCTTGTAGAGCCCTCCCAGTCGATTGACCACCTCCTCGCGCTCGGATGCCCCACGACAAAACAGCAACACTTCTTCATAGGGCGAAAAGTCGACACTTAAACGAATATCAAACAGGGACGATTCTTCAAAGGCTTGCTGGATATCCTGCTCTGACAACTGGTCATAATTGGCTTTATCCAGCAGGGATTTCAACAGCGCTGAAAAATCGGCCGTCGGTTCCAGATCCAAGGTAGGCGGTGGATTGCGAGTATCCGCATCGGGGTTAATGGGTGCGTAGCTGTCTTTCAGTTGTTCCAGTAATTGATGGAAGTCAGCGTGGTAAAAGCGCTGAATATCCTGCGCCAGTTGGCGAAACTGCTGTTGCTGCGTGGCATTGAGTGGTGTCTGATGCAGGCACATCTCGATGATGTCGCGCTTTCTGAAGGGAATAAAATTGGCAAGATGTGTCATTGCGAACGTCGGCGAGGCGATTAAAAGAGACCTACCTTAAAATAATCCGGCCCTTGTCGCCAGCAGGGTCACTGGTGACAAGGTTGGCCGGCTTGATACTGACGCAGTCAGTTAAAAATAAGATACTGCTCGTCCAATGCTTTATTAGACAGTAACTGGCTGTCTTCCTGCATCATGTCATGGCTGCCGTAGGGCAGGCTGTCGATTTGCTTGGGAACCTGATCATAAGAGCGCTGCAGGTAAGAGGCGCTTTCAATGCGCCGACCAAACATGCCGTGCAGGGTTTGGCCCTCGGTATCCACCTTGTCTGGTTCCACCGATTTATGTCCCTGAGCGTCCATTTGCTGTACCAGCTTGCAAAAATACTGGGCGGCCAGATCCACCTTGAGCGTCCAGGATTGCGCGGTGTAACCGATCACGGGAAACATGTTAGGCAGTTCGCTGAGCATAATGCCTTTGTAGGAGAGTAGCTGACTGGTGTCTACCGCCTCGCCATCTTTACTGATATCAAAATTCTGTAGAATTTTAACGTTAAGCCCGGTGGCAGAGATAATAATATCGGCTTCGATTTTATCTCCGGATTTAAGCACCACACCGTCTTCGCTGAAGTGGGCAATTTCGTCGGTGACCACCGAGGCTTCGCCGCTCGCCAGGCACTTATAAAAATCGCCATCCGGAATATAACAGAGACGCTGATCCCAGGGTTTGTAGTGGGGCGTAAAGTGTTTGTCGACGTCGACCTTGCCCTCGGTCAGACGGCGAGCCTGTGATTTCATGTACCTGCTCATCATATTGGGGAAGTGGTGACACAGGCGGTACAGCAAGCGCTGTAAACCTACCTGTTTGCGCCAGATGACCGCATGGGCCATTTTTTCTGGCAGCAAGGCGCGCAGGCTTCGGTTAAACAGTGATTGCTCGGGCAGCGGTAACATATAACTGGGCGAGCGTTGCAACATGGTGATGTGGGAAGTTTTACCGGCCATGGCCGGCAGAATGGTCACGGCTGTCGCGCCACTGCCAATCAGCAGCACCCGCTTGCCGGAGTAATCCAGATCCTCAGGCCATAGCTGGGGATGAATGATCGGACCCGTGAATTTATCCATCTCTGGAAATTGGGGGATAAAGGGGTTGTTGTAGTCGTAGTAGCCGGTGGAGGCGATCACGTAACGGGCTTCAATGTCACGCGTTTGACCACTGGCTTTATCCTTAACGGTCAGGCGCCAGAGCTTGTGCGATGAACTCCAGTTGGCGGCAATGACAGACTGGCCGAACTGGATGTGGTCGCGCAGTTTGAATTCATCAATGGTTTCGTTGAGGTAGTCCAGAATGTCACCGGCCGGCGAGATATCCTTGGGTTTGTTCCAGGGCTTGAAGCGATAGCCGAAGGTGTACATGTCGGAGTCAGAGCGAATGCCGGGATAGCGATGCAGATCCCAGGTGCCACCGGGGTTATCACGGCCTTCCAGAATCTGGAAGCTCTTGGCGGGCATATTCTGGGCAATATGACAGCCAAATCCGATACCTGAGATGCCGGCGCCAATAATCACTATGTCTGTGTTTGCAGCAGTCATTGTCTCTGTCCTTATTGTTATTTGGCTATTACATTAGCTCAAAGCCTCGGTTGTCTCATCCATCTTAGTGGAACTTAACAAAACTGCTGTCAGACGTGCTCGTTCAGGCGAAATTCACTGGGGGTCATGCCGACTTTCTGTTTGAACAACCGGGTAAAATAGCTGCCATCCTGATAGCCCACCCGATATCCGATCTGGTCAATACCGAGACTGCTGGTAGCCAACATCTGCTTGGCGGTTTCAATGCGGATATGTTGCAGATACTGAATGGGGGATTCACCGGTTGCGTCCCTGAAGCGACGACGAAAACTGCGCATACTCAGCCCCATCCTGTCGGCCACTTCTTCGATCATAAATTCTGAAGAGAAGTTTGATTCCATCCAGTCCTGCGCCTGTTGGATTTTTTCATCGCTGTGGTTTTTCTGCTGTTCAAGGGCGAGCTGAAATTCCAGCGGGGCCTTGGGAATGTCCATCAGAAAATGACGCGAGACTTTGGCAGCGACACTGACTCCCCACATTTTTTCCAGCAGATAGATGCCCATTTCCACACCAGAGGTAACCCCGGACGAGCAGTAGAGGTTGCCTGAAGAGGTAATGCCTTTTTCCGGTTGCAGGATGACCTTGGGGTAGCGGGCTTTGAACTGATCGACCAATCGCCAGTAGATGGTGGCCGTGCGATCATTCAGCAGGCCGGTTTCGGCCAGCAGGTAGGCGCCAGTGTGCATGCAGGCGATGACCGCACCGCGCTGGTGTTGCTGCCGCAGCCACTCGACAGTGGTCTGATGCTGTTTGATAAACTCATCCATCTTGCGCCAGATGCCCGACACAATCACCAGATCGGCGTGATCTATATCAGTGATGGCGCCATCCACTTCAGACAGGGAGCCGCTGAATGTCTGAACCGGTTTGCCATTCTGGCTGACCACCTTCACCAGATCGCCGGGTGATGGTTGCTGTTGTTTGTCCTGTAACGCAATGGCACCGGCGTAGAACATATCCCGCGACATGGAAATACTCATCTCGGTAGAGCCATCAAAGGCCAGTATGGCAACGCGATTGATGTGGTTCGGTTGATTCTTGGTGGTCATCTTTCATTGGCCTGTCAGCGTTTGACGATGGATGGTATTGCTTAACACTCGGAGTTCAACAGCAGTGTAATCAGTTTGGCCGTTTTGTCCTAATAATGGGGTTTTTAGCCCAGAGTCAGCCTCTCTCTATCGGCCTACTATGGTCCCACGTAATTCGTGAATACCCCTGAGAGAGGAAACTGTTATGTCTGTTGTACTGTATGAAAAACGTGGTCGCATTGCTTACATCACCCTGAACCGTCCCGAGCATATGAACGCCATTAACGAAGAAATGCATTTGAAATTGTGGGAAATCTGGCAGGAGTTTGATGCCGATGACAGTGTTGATCTGGCTATTGTGACCGGCGCCGGTGATGAAGCCTTCTGCGCTGGCGCGGATTTGAAAACGCACGCGACTGACTGGGTGAAACGCTCCCAGAGCGCCTTGTTCCCTCGCGAAAAAATCAAGGACGGTCTGGGCGGCCTGACACGTGGTCTGCACCGCATCTACAAGCCAGTAATTGCCGCGGTAAACGGCTGGGCTCTGGCCGGCGGTCTTGAAACCGCGATGGCTTGCGATATCCGTATCGCTTCTGACCGCGCTCAATTCGGTTCTTTTGAACCTCGTCGAGGCTACCACCACGGTGACGGTGGCATCGTTCGCGTGGTGAACACTTGTGGTGTGGGCATTGCCATGGAAATGAATCTGACGGCCGAGCCCATTGATGCCCAGCGCGCGCTGCAATGCAATATGGTGAATAAAGTTGTGCCACACGATCAGCTGATGGAGGCCGCCGAAGAAATGGCCGCCAAGATTCTGCGCAACGATCAGTGGGCCGTTCGCTCCGGTAAAGAAACCATTATGGGTGTGATTGGTCGCCAGCTGGATGATCAGCTCGCTTACGAGGCCTATATGGGTTACACCGGTGCCTCCAACCCGCCAGTTGCAGAGCTACTGAAAAACTTTGCCGATAAGGGACGTGTGGGTAAAAACAAAACTGAATTGTAATTTATACGACGAAGGAGGTTCTTCAGGCTTGTTACGCAAGCTGAAGAATCTCTTACTGTTTGATGCAGGGCTTCAGCTTCAGGTTCTTGTCAAATAATCCCATATTGTGAATCAACACACGCTGTAGCGATTCGACGTTATCGATCTGACGATTGATGGCGATGTGGAAATTACTTTTCTTCAGCGGTTCAAAGTGGAGAGGGTCTGTGTTCACCTGCCAGTGTTTCGGAGGGCTCTCCCATACAGACTCGTAAAGCAGGGCGCTTTCAAGGCGTTGACTGAGAACCATTTTGATCAATTGCACTTCGGAGTCTTCTGGCCAGAGGTTCAATTGTATGTCGGGCTGTTTTAACTGGTGAATATAACCGCCATAGCCATAACCCCGGTTTACCCCAAGATTTTTACCTTGCATGGCCTCAATGGAAAGCACGGGCGAGTGTTTCAATGAAATCAGGCCCAGATTCATGGTCATGGCGGGAGTGGGGAGAAAGATCACCGTTTTTTGTCCCTCAGTCAGCAGGATGTTGTTGGCCACCAGAGTGATGTCTACTTGCCCGGTAAAGGCTTTCCTTGCCAGTCGGTTGGGAGGGTACATGGCTTCGGTGTACTGGATGCCACTTCTGCCCAGCAACTCTTTAAAATAGTCGGCCCAAATCCCGGTGACAGAGCCATTGGTGCCGGTAACGGCGTAGGGGGGCAGCTCAAAGTAGCCCACATGCAAGGTTTCCGGGTTGCTGGTTGCAAAGGTTTGGAAGCTGCAGGCTGTGGCGTCAGCAGGGGAGGCTTTGGTCGCGGTGGCAGGGGCCGATACAGCAAATAAGCACGAACCGATAACCACCAGCGCAAGTTGCAGGTATCTCAATACGGCAATCTGTCGTGTCTGATGAAGGCTGAATCTGTTGAGGGGCTGGCATCGGCCCATGGTGTTTATGCATCCTGAAACAGTATGACAAAGCTATAAGAAGCCCGCTCTAAAATCCAGTAAAGTGAGCAGGCCCCGGCGGCTAAATTATGGGATTTATACCATGGTCTAATCTCCTGCTGCATGCCATGAGCCATGGCCAGAGAAGTACTACAGGGTAATCAACGCCAGTTTTAATCCTTTGTCCGGCTCAAGTTCTTTAATTTCATCGCTCAGGGGGAGTTGGCTGACGGACTTTACCTCCCCCATGGTCTCTATGATGTCTCGCTTAAACTCGGCAAAAGTTACCTGCTGGTGATTGAGCGCGGCCAATATAACGCCATTGTCTTTAAGATAATTGGGGCAGCGACGCAGCAACTTCTGATAATCGGGCCAGCCTCTGAATGAGCCTTTCTGAAACGGCGGTGGATCGAGAATGATCAGGTCAAATTTTGACTGCTTGGCGATCTGGCTGTTGGATTTGAGAATGTCCTTTTTCCAGATGGATACTTTACTTGCGTTTGATTCATTGTCCCCCAGTAAACCGTTTAGCTCATGATTGGCTTTGGCGTTTTTGGTCGCGCTGCCACACATATCCATATTGACCACTTTTTTGGCTCCGCCACGCAGAGCAAACAGGGAGAAAATTGAGGTATAGGAAAACAGATTCAGCACGCGCTTATTCTCGGCGTGCGTTTTAACCCAGTCCCAGCCGCTGCGCATATCCGGAAATACGCCGGTATTGCGATTGGCCCCCAGGCTCACCTGGCACTCAATTCCTTCATCAAGGGGGGAAGTAAACTCCATTGGCAACGTCTGCGCAGCTGTGCTGCGGCTACACAGAATCTCATTGGTTACATCGGGCCAGGGGCGAGATTGCAGCACAATGGTTTCGATTGACTCGTGTGCTTCAAACACCTGTCGCAGTGCTTGTTTAGCGTCATCGCTCAATGTTTCTTGATAACACTGAACAAACAGAATCGGCGGGTACCATTCAATATTGATGTCCTCCAGCGAGGGAAAAAACCGCCCCCGACCGTGGAATACCCGGGCAATCCGATTGGGGTATTTTTTTAGATTCGTGTTCAGTTCTTGTTGTAAAAAGGTGTAGTCGACTGCCATAGATTCTTGCCGGGGGTTAAATGAAGTTTGGTAAAGGTCCCAAGATGTCAGCGGATGATTACAGTTTATTGGACTCGGACCATACCCTTAAGTCTTCCAGAATCCCCAGTGCTGATCGGCCAAAATCTGTCAGTTCATAGGTCACGGCAATGGGGCGATCATTGATGACCTTGCGGATCACCATATTTCTGCTCTCAAGCTCTTTAAGCCGCTGGTCGATCATCTTCTTGCTGGCGCCACCGAGCATACGGGTCAAATCATTGAATCTCACCGGTCCATCTTTGAGGTGATAGATGATAGAACCGGTCCACTTGCCGCCAATCAGGCGCATGCCTTTTTCGATTGCGCAGGGCTCAAGACAAACATTGAACGCTTTTTTTCGCCCGTAACTGTCTGTTTCTACATAACTTTCCAAAGAATTTCTCCTGACGAGCCCACCCAAAAGACAAGGTTACCAAAAGTATACTAATTGAATCTGTTTTACAGGTAACCATAATAAACCTGTAACCGATTATATACCTTGTTGAAGAAATATTACAGGAGAGACCGCCATGAATGTCTTGATTATCAATGCTCATCATCAATACCCGTTTTCAGAAGGGCGCCTTAATTCCACTCTGGTGCAGACCGCTGATGAGCTGTTAAAAGCCAAGGGCCACGATACCCGTGTTGTTGTCATCGATGATGGCTGGGATGTAGAGACGGAGTTACAAAATCATCAGTGGGCTGATGTGGTGATGCTGCAATCACCGGTGAATTGGATGGGTGTGCCCTGGACGTTCAAGAAGTATATGGATGAGGTTTACACCGCCGGCATGGGCGGTGCCTTGTGTAATGGCGATGGTCGTCACCATGACAGTCCTAAAGCAAATTACGGTGCAGGCGGTACTCTGACAGGCAAGCGCTATCTGCTGTCGCTGACCTTTAATGCACCGGAAGAATCTTTCAATGACGCCAATGAGTACTTGTTCCAGGGCAAGAGCGTGGATGACCTGTGGTTCCCAATGCACATGAACTTCCGCTTTTTTGGCATGGAATCACTGCCTACGTTCGCCTGTTACGACGTGATGAAAAACGCGGATGTGGAATCGGATCTGCAGCGCTTTGCTGCCCATATCCATGAAAACTTTTAATGACAACATCCCATAAATCGACGATTACCTCGAGGGCAAGAGCAATGTTTACCTACCACGATACCCAAACCGCACCGGAAGAGTCCCAACCTTTGTTAGAGCAATCACAACAGGGCTTTGGCATGGTCCCCAATCTGCACAAGGTGCTGGCCGAAGCGCCTGCAACCTACGAAGCCTATAACACCGTGTTCGGTTTGTTTATGAAAAACACCACGTTGAGCCCGCTAGAGCAGCAGGTGGTGTTTATGACAGCCAACTATGAAAACAATTGCCACTACTGTGTACCTGGACACACCTGGATGATGCACGCAGGCAAGATGCCTGAAGACGTTATTGAGGCTCTGCGTGAAGGCACAGAAATTCCCGATGCCAAATTGCAGGCGCTGCACGATTACACCAAGCAACTGTTGGATAACCGTGGCCATATTGGTGACGACAGACTTCAGGAATTTCTGGATGCCGGTTACAACAAACGTCAGGCGCTCGAGGTGTTAACCGGTCTGGCCTCCAAGTTGATCTCAAACTTTACCAATGCCCTGGCTCATACCAAGCCGGATCAGGCATTTCAGAAGTACGCCTGGACTCATCCCTCAGAGCGTTAATTGGATTTGTTTTTAACTTATTGCGATAGCGAGGGGTGCAAGAATGTTTATTCGATCTATGGTTTCTCTAGTGGTTGTTTTTTGTGTGATGGCGGCAAAGGCAGGCGATTTGCCCGCAGCGCATCATGCGTCACCGGATCAATACCAGTTGTTGCTGGAAACCGATGACGTACTGGTATTGAAAATGGTGCTGCAACCGGGAGAACAGGACACTGCCCACAGTCACCACAATGAAACCGTGTATTTTCAAAAGGGTGGTACCTTGAAGATTAGCGAACCCGGAAAGGGCGCTATGGAAGTGGCGGTGCCCGATGGTCATGTCATGTGGCACAAGGCCTGGAATCATCAGGTGACCAATATCGGCGATAGCGAAGTGGTTGCCATTATCGTGGAACAGAAACCCTGATCAGGGTGGGAGGAGCGTCTTGAGCCAGTCTCTGTATTTGTCACAAACCCGGCACGCCACCTGGTTGGAGCTGTTTTTCGATCTGGTATTCGTGGCCGTCATCGGTGTGATTACCCATGATTTGGCGCACACCCACCATGGCCATATCGGGGTCGAGCAATTACTGCGTTTTCCGTTGGTGTTTATTCCGGTCTGGTGGATTTGGATGACCCATACCCTGTGGGCCAATCGGTTTGATAAAGACAGCCGCGAGCATCGCCTGTTCAGCCTCAGTATTATGACGCTGGTGATTCTGATGTCCGTGTTTGCTCTGGATATTCAGGCGGACGGTTTTGTCTATTTCGTTGGTCTTTACGGTCTGATTCGATTGATGATGGCACTGTTGTATTGGCGGGTACACCATGCCGCAGCAGAGGGAGTGCATTTTGCCCGCCGTATGTCGATTGCCATCGGCGTCGGTGCGCTGATCAGTTTGAGTGGGTTATTCTTCGAGGGCCCCGTGAAGTACGTTCTGTTTCACGGTGGTCTGTTGCTTGATGCGGTGTGGCAAGCGGTTATTCGACGAGACAACACGGCCGATCCGATTGATCAGGAGCACTTTGTTGAGCGCATCGGCCTGTTGGCGATCATCATTCTCGGGGAATCTGTGATCGCCATGGTGGGATCTCTCAACCACAGTGTCTGGGATGGTTATGACATCGTCTCTGCCGCAACCGGTTTTCTGTTGATTGGTGCCATTTGGTGGATTTACTTTGACAGTTTTCCCACGCTCGAGCGCGCCAAGCGACTGCATACGGGCAATGTTCTGATATATACCCATTTGCTGGTATGCATGGGCCTGTTGATTCTGGCCAATATGATTCGCCATGCAATCCTGGGGGATCTGGATCGACCTACCTTTGGCCTGTTGGCACTGACCGGTCTGACATTTTTTTATCTGGGTAAGCAGATTCCCTATTGGTATGCCTTCCCGCCTTGGCGTAAAGCCATTATTGGCAACACTCTGGTGTGTGTCGGTATCACCGCCGCCAGCTGTTTTTTACCCAGACTGGAATATTCGTTGATTGGTATGACGCTGGGTATGCTGGTGTATGTGTACCTGACTTTTACCCGGATTCTGTCAGTCAATGTGGATGATTACCTGACGCCCCATCATGGCCATCAGTAATCAATAACCGTTTTCAGGAGAATGATTATGACTGAACAACATCATGTGCATTGCGATTGCGGCTCGGTAGAGCTGACCATGACCGATGAGCCGCGAGTGCATGCCTATTGCCATTGTGAGGATTGTCGGGAATTACTGCAGGTGCCGTTTCACTCGGTACTGGCCTGGGAGGCCGATCAATTGAGTATCAGTAAAGGGGCCGATGACATCATTGAGTTTCAGCATCCCACCAAGCGGATGAAGCGAATATTCTGCAAACACTGTGGGGATGTGCTGTACAACACCAATGCCATGGGTTGGAAACTGGTATCGCAGTGGATGTACCGCAAGTGCAACAACGATCAGTTACCGGACGCGCTGCAGGCCAATGCCCACTTTTTCTATGACCGTCGCATGTTATCCATTGATGATGCATTGCCCAAGCGCTGATGGTTTGGGTTAACCCGGGGCATTGATCATCTTTCTGAACCTGGCCGGTGACACCCCGGTCCAGCTCTTGAACGCGCGAATAAACGCGGCGGGTTCCGAGTAGCCCGCCTGAATGGTCACGTCTTCGATACTGGCATCACGGTTACCCAGAGCGTTCATGGCAATGTCGCGTCGCACCTGGGATTTGATTGCGTTAAAACTGGTGCCTTCTTTGGCCAGGCGGCGGCGAATGGTCTGTGAGCTGATACCCATATCCAGAGCTATATCCTGCAGTTCCTGGGTAAAGTGTCTGCTGGCAACGCTGGATTTTAATTTCTCCCGAATCAACCGGCTGGTTTCACCGTGCACGTCCTGTGGCAGATAAATATCCAGCGGTGCCCTGCGCACATAACTCTCGGCCGAGGTTTCATTTTGCACGATGGGCAGATCCAGATACCGGGCTTCAAAAACCATGCTGTTGAGTTTGTGGTCGAACTGCACCGGTGCACCATAGAACAGGTGCTTGTACTCTTTGTGGTAGCTTGGCGGAGGGTAATCCAGTGTGACCTTGTCCAGAAAGATCAATTCATTGCACAGCCAGCCAGCGGTTCGGTGCAGGGTGGCCATGGCGCTTTCAATGGCGACGTTATCGCGAATCCGTTTACTGGGGTCTCTGACCATCACCACTTCGACAAAGCGCCCCTTCTTTTTGAACTGAAAACTCAGACTGTTAAAGAAGGTGTTATTGAATTCGATATAGCGTTGCAGCGCCTGACCAAGGGTGTTCTGGTGGATTACCGCCAGCACCGAATGGCGGAAATAGCCCAGCGGAATGGGTGATTCGAGCATGCCCAGAAATTCATCCTGCAGCAGATAACCGCATTGATGTAACAGTTTCACCGCCGAGGTGACCGGCAACCGGTAATCCGGATTCTGCATCGCCTTAACATCAATATCACAGGCGGTATAAATCTGTTCGATATCGTAACCGGCGTCTTTGACACCGGTGATCAGGTGCGCAAACAGGATCGGATTGGTGGTGATTCTGTCTTTTTTCAGGGGCGTGTTGTCAATGCTCATGGTGTAACTTTATATCAATTTTTTGTGTTTGTCAGAATCATAGAAAACACTCCCCCGGTCTTTTTAAAATTTGCTCGACTTTTGTCATTCAACAATTGACGGGTAAATAACTATGACCAATCACGTTTATATCTACGACGCGGTACGTACACCGCGCAGTAAAGGCAAGAAAGACGGTGCACTGCACGAAGTGAAACCCATTGAGCTGGGTGCGGGATTGTTCCGCGAGCTGCAAAAGCGCCACGATCTGGATACTGCCTACGTTGACGATGTGATGATGGGCTGCACCGCGCCTGTGGGTGAGCAGGGTGCCAATGTGGCCAAGACCATTACCGATTTCGCGGGTTGGGACAACAGCATTCCTGCGGTACAGATGGATCGTTACTGTGCCTCTTCTCTGGACGCCGTGAATTCCGCTGCACAGAACATCCTGTCGGGCTGGAACAGCCTGATTGTTGCCGGTGGTGTGGAAAGTATGTCACGCATTCCCATGGGCACGGCCGGTGGAGCCTTCCTGATGGATCCCGAGTTTGTCATGAAGAAGACCTCGGTGCCTCAGGGCGTTGCGGCGGACATGGTTGCCACCATGGGTGGCTGGAGTCGCGAAGATATGGATGCCTACGCGCTGCAATCTCAGCAACGTGCGGCTCATGCGCTGGAAAATGGCTACTTTGATCAATCCGTCGTACCGGTGGTTGATCAAAATGGCATGACCATTCTGGCCAAAGACGATTTTGTTAAGCCCGACACGACTCTGGAGAAGCTGGCTTCCCTGAAACCTTCTTTCGAACTGATGGGCAGCATGGGCATGGACGACCATCTGCTACAGAAATACCCGCACATTGCAGAAATTGATCACGTCCACACCCCGGGTAACTCCTCCGGCATTGTCGACGGTGCCAGTGCTGTACTGCTGGGTAGCGAGCAGGCCGGTAAAGATCTGGGGCTGACCCCTCGCGGTCGAATTCTGGCCGGTGCGGTGACTTCCACCGATCCTTCCCTGATTTTCCTTGGCCCGGCGCCTGCGGCCGAGCGTTGTCTGAAAATTGCCGGCCTCAAACCCAGTGACATCGATCTGTGGGAGATCAACGAAGCCTTTGCCTCTGCGGTACTGCGCTACATGAAAGATCTGGATATCAGCCCTGAAATTACCAACGTCAATGGTGGCGCTATTGCCCTGGGTCACCCTCTGGGCGCCACCGGTGCCATGTTGGTCAGCACCATGCTGGATGAGCTGGAGCGCACCGGTAAGAAACGCGCCATGTTGTCGCTCTGTGCGGCCGGTGGTATTGGCATTTCAACCCTGATCGAGCGCGTTTAAGAGTCTTCGGATAAAAGCGACAGGCTGAATTGAGAGGAAATAGAAAATGAGTGTATTCAAATACGAAAAAGACCAAGACGGTATCGTTACCATCACTATGGACATGACCGGTCCGGTCAATGCGGTTAACGAAGAGTTTGAAGGGGTAATGTCCGAAACCGTTGCCCGTCTGGAAGACGAATCGGATCTGAGTGGTGTGGTCTTTGCGTCGGCCAAGCAAACCTTCTTTGCCGGTGGTGACCTGAACGTGATTCTGGCGATGCAGCCCGGTCAGGAAAAAGAAGTATTCGATAACGTTGAAAAACTGAAAGACATGTTCCGCCGTCTGGAAAAACTGCCTGTACCGGTAGTCGCGGCCATTAATGGCGCTGCATTGGGTGGCGGTTTTGAATTGTGTCTGTCGTGTAACCACCGCATTGCCTGGGAAGACAAGAGCGTAGAAATTGGGCTGCCGGAAGTGCAACTGGGTCTGATGCCGGGTGCTGGTGGTGTGGTCCGATTGACCCATCTGTTGGGCCTGCAGGGGGCGTTGCCGTTCCTGTTGGAAGCGAAAAAAGTGCGCGGTGCCAAAGCCAAAGAAGTTGGTTTTGTGCATGAGACCGTGGCGGAACTGGAGCAACTGGTGCCCCGCGCCAAAGCCTGGATTCTGGAGAACAAAGACGATCCGCAAGCCTCTATACAGCCCTGGGATAGCAAAGGGCACAAGATCCCTGGCGGCAATATCATGAACCCGAAAATTGCTCAGGTTGCTTTGGTAGCACCCCAGATGCTGCGCCAGAAAGCCCGTGGTTTGATGCCCGCGCCGGAAAGCATTCTGGAAACCGCTGTAGAAGCCATCACCAGTGGTTTTGATGCGGCCCAGCGAGTGGAATCGCGCAAGTTTGCGGCATTGGCCACCTCGCCACAGGCCAAGAACATGATTTCCACCCTGTTCTTCCAGCTCAATGAAGTCAACGCAGGTTCCAGTCGACCGCAGGGTATTGACACGTCCAAGGTGAAAAAAGTGGGTGTGATCGGTGCCGGCATGATGGGGCAGGGCATCGCTTATGTGGCTGCCAAAGTGGGTATCGAAGTGGTGCTGAAAGACATGTCCATGGAGGCCGCTGAGAAAGGTAAGGCGTACTCCGAGAAGTTGTTGGATAAAGCCATCAGTCGTGGTCGCTCCGATGAAACCAAAAAGGCTCAATTGCTCAACCTGATCCATCCTACCGACAAAAACGAAGATCTGGCGGGTTGTGATCTGGTGGTAGAGGCCGTGTTTGAAGACATGGGTCTGAAACACAAAATCACCAAAGATCTGGAGCCGCAACTGGCCGATGGTGGTGTCTGGGCTTCCAATACCTCCAGCTTGCCGATTACCCAATTGGCTGAAGCCAGTGACAAACCAGAGAACTTTATCGGTCTGCACTTCTTCTCGCCGGTAGACAAGATGCCTTTGGTAGAAATCATTTGTGGTGACAAGACCAGTGACGAGACTCTGGCCAAAGGTTTCGATTTTGTACAGCAAATCAAGAAGACCCCGATCGTGGTTAACGACAAGGTGGGTTTCTTTACCGGTCGTGCCTTTGCCGCTCAGCTTAACGAAGCGGCACAGATGTTGTCCGACGGTATTGACCCCATACGCATCGATAATCTGGGTAAGGCGGTGGGCATGCCGATTGGTCCTCTGGCCATCAATGATGAGGTGAGCCTGAGTCTGTTGGTGAAGGTGCGTAAAGCGCATCTGGAGTCCGGTCTGATCAAGCTGGAAGATGACAAGTACCCCGAAGCCTGGGCGTTGCGTGAAACACTGGTGCACGAATACAACCGCGGTGGCCGTTATCACGGTGACGGTGGTTACTTTGATTACACCGATGAAGGCAAGGTGCTGTGGCCCAAGCTGCGTGAAATGTACTTCAAGCCGGAAGTCAACGAAGCGGTGGATAATCAGGATATCAAGGATCGCCTGCTGTTCAGCTGCGTGATTGAAACCCTGAACTGTCTGGAAGAGGGTGTGCTGCGCACTGTGGCTGATGCCAACATCGGTTCCATTTTCGGTATTGGTGCGCCGCCATGGACCGGAGGCTATCTGCAATTTATCAATACCTATGGCCTAGAGCGTTTCATCAATCGTTGTGATGAACTGTCTGAGCGCTACGGTGATCGTTTCAAAGCGCCTGCCATGGTGGCCGAAAAACTGGCTGCCGGTGAACTGTTTAATTAGTTGTGTTGTGTTGCCTGCTGTCGGCCTAGGCCGCAGCAGGCCTTTTTTGCAACAGGATTAATTGACAGTGAACGAGAGGCAAACATGCAACACAATACCTTAATCGATTATTTGAACCACTGGGCAAGGACTCAGCCCGACCGGATCTGGCTGCGACAATTTCGTGGCGACAGCTGTGTCGATTACAGCTGGTCGGATGCTCGAACCGAAATCACCGACGTTGCTGCTGCATTGGAACATCGTTTTGGTAACGGCGCCAATATGCTGTTGCTTTCCGCTAATTGTGCCCATTGGGTGCTGTCTGATTTGGCGATCATTGCCTCGGGTAATATCACCGTGCCGTTGTTTACCACCCACACCGCGGATACCGCCGGGTACATCGCTGAATTTACCGGAGCCAAAGTCATCTTTGTTGGCCATACCGAGAATTGGGCCCAAGTCCGTCCGGTGCTGTCTGACGACACCCTGATTATTTCTCTGCCGGGGGTGGAGATGGAAGAAGCGGATTTGACCTGGCAACAGCTTGTGGATGAAGGCAGGGATAAAACCTGTGTTTATCAATGTGAGGCCGATGACGTTATTTCTCTGGTATTCACTTCGGGCACTACGGGTAAACCCAAAGGCGTGATACAAACCCACCGAAGTAATCTGACACCGATTGTGAGGGGTCAACAGTATCTCAATCTTGGTGATTATCCCCGTTATTTTTCCTATCTGCCTTTATCGCATCTGGCTGAAAGGCAACTGGTTGAATTTACCTCTCTGTGTGAAGGCGGCGAGGTGTTTTTCAACGAGTCCAAAGAAACCCTGATTACCGATCTGCAACGGGCCAAACCCCATTTCTTTTTCGGTGCGCCGAGAGTTTGGGAACAGTTGCAACATGCGGTGATTGACAAGTTTGGCGGGATTGAAAAATTCGACAGTACCTTCAATGCCATGCCCAAAGATGTGGGGGCGTTGATTGTTGAAGGACTCGGATTAAATGACGTTAAGTTCTGTTTGACCGGATCAGCCCCGACACCGGTATCCCTGACTGAATGGTGGCAGAAAATCGGTATCCAACTGATGGATGGATTTGGTCAGACCGAAGCCATGACCCTGATCGTCAACACCCCGGAAGACTGCCGGTTAGGCTCGGTGGGCAAACCGCTGGGTGAAGTAGAGTGCAAACTTTCAGACGAAGGTGAGCTGCTGATCAAGGCTCAGGGACTGACGCCGGGTTATTACCAGCAACCGGAGAAAACCGCGGAGTTGCTGCAAGACGGTTGGCTGCACACCGGCGATAAGGCGCGGATTGACGAAGACGGTTTTGTCTTTATCACCGGACGGGTGAAAGATTATTTCAAAACCATTCAGGGCAAGTTTGTATCGCCTGTGCCCATCGAGTCCGAATTTTCGAAAAATGCGTTGGTGGAACAACGCTGCTTATTGGGACGCGGTCTGTCTAAAACCGTGATGGTGTTAGTGTTAACCGATGCTGCCTTGGATCAGGACAAGCTCGATGTTGAAGACTCGATAGCCCAAACCGTGGAACAGGTAAATGCCACGACCGACAAGCACGCCCGGATTGGTGCCGTGATTATCTGCAAGGATGGTTGGACCATTAACAATGAGTTTTTAACCCCCACCCTGAAAGTCCGAAGAGAAATGGTGCAGGACGCCTATGGCGACACGGCTGAACAACTGGCAAGACGCTCGGCAGAGCAGAAGTCGCTGTTGATTCACTGGTGTTGCTGATTATTGGTTGGCGTTTCTTGTTACCTAAAAATTAAATTATTTGGAGAGAAATTATGTTTCCAAGATCAATGTTTGAATCCGAGCACGAACAGTTCCGCGAGAGCGTTCGTAAATTCCTTGAAGCGGAAGCTGTTCCTTATCACGAGCAGTGGGAAGAGAGTGGGCAGGTCGACCGCAGTCTGTGGCGTAAAGCCGGTGAACATGGCTTTTTATGCCCGACTGTAACCGAAGAATACGGTGGCGTTGGTGTGGATTTTCGCTACAACGCCGTTATTACCGAAGAAATTTCACGGTTGGGCCTGAGCGGCTTGGCCGGTTTAAGTTTGCACTCCGATATTGTGGTGCCCTATATCCTTAACAATGCCAGCGACGAGCTCAAGCAGAAGTATCTTCCCCGTTGCCTTACCGGTGAGTTGATCACCGCCATTGCCATGACGGAGCCGGGTACCGGTTCTGATTTGCAGGGCATTAAAACCACGGCCGTAGCCGACGGAGATCACTATGTGGTCAACGGCGCTAAAACCTTTATTACCAATGGTCAATTGGCGGATCTGGTGATTGTGGTCTGTAAGACCAATATGGATCCTGAAGCTGGTGCCGGTGCTTTCAGTCTGATTTTGGTGGAAGCCGATTCAGAGGGTTTCCAGCGTGGCAAGAATCTGAAAAAAGCGGGCATGAAGGCTCAGGATACTTCTGAACTGTTTTTCGAGAATGTCCAGGTGCCAAAACAGAATCTGATTGGTGATGAGGGGGCTGGCTTTTTCTATCTGATGGGTGAGTTACCTCAAGAGCGGTTGAGTGTGGCCATCGGCGCTGTGGCCTCCAGTGAAGGCATTCTGGAACATACTGTCAACTACGTAAAAGAGCGCAAGGCGTTTAATCGTCCGGTTGCGGCGTTCCAGAATACCCAATTCAAACTGGCTGAACTGGATGCCGAAATCACCGCCATGCGGGTGTTTATCGATCGCTGTCTGGAGTTGCATTTGGAAGGCAAGCTTGATGCGGTGGGTGCGTCCAAAGCCAAACTGTTGTCCACCGAATTGCAGGGCAAGGTGATGGACGAATGCCTGCAATTGCATGGTGGTTACGGCTATATGTGGGAGTATCCGGTGGCTCGCGCCTGGGCCGATGCTCGGGTACAGCGGATTTATGGCGGCACCAGTGAAGTGATGAAACTGATCATTGGTCGTTCTCTGATCGCCTAACACGAGGAGGGTGAGATGAGTAAAGCACCGCTAGCGGGAATCAAAGTAGTTGAGATCGCGGGGATTGGTCCCGGCCCCTGTGCTGGGATGATGTTGGCGGACATGGGCGCCGAGGTGATCGTGATCGAGCGTAAATCGGCCGCCGATGCGGCCGCCGCCATGGGCACCGCGAATGACATGAACAAACACATGTTCTTTAACCGCGGCAAGAAATCCATTGGCATCGACATGAAGGCCCCCGAGGGTGTCGAGGCTGCACTCAAATTTATCGAGGACGCCGACATTCTGCTCGAGGGTTTTCGCCCCGGCGTGATGGAGCGACTGGGGCTTGGTCCGGATGTCTGTCTGCAGCGCAATCCGAAACTGGTGTATGGCCGGATGACGGGCTGGGGGCAATATGGCCCTCTGTCACACGCGGCGGGTCATGACTCCAACTACACCGGCATTTCCGGTGCCCAGTGGTATGGCGGCCGCAAGGGTAGCGTACCGACTGCACCGCTCACGTTGGTGGGCGACCTCGGTGGTGGCACCATGATGCTGTTATGGGGCGTGATGTGCGCATTGAATCATGCCGGTCAGACCGGTGAAGGACAGGTGGTGGATGCCGCCATTACCGACGGTTCGGCGTATTTGTCGAGTCTGTTGATGATGATGAACAACACCGGGCAGATTGCCGATGAGTTCGGCACCGGCTGGGCCGATGGTGGTGCTCCCTGGAGTGAGACCTATGAATGTGCCGATGGTGGATTTATCAATGTCTGTGCGCTGGAGCCGCAGTTTTACCAGCAGTTGATAGAGCTGTTGGAGTTGACCGATAACCCGCTGTTCAGTAATCAATGGGATACGGCCAGCTGGGACAAGGCCAAGGTGGAATTGGCGACCCTGTTCCGTCGTCGCACCCGGGATCAGTGGTGTGAATTGCTGGAGGGAACCGACAGCTGTTTTGCCCCGGTGTTGAACTTTACCGAGGCCGCTGAACACCCGCACAACGTCGAGCGCAAGACATTTCTGGAAATCGAAGGCGTGTTACAGCCGGCACCGGCCCCCAAGCTCAGCTTGAATCAACCCGAGGTGGGTGTTGCTCCGATAGCCGGTGGCAACCGCGATGAGCTGATTGCTGCCTCTGGCTGGGATGCGGACTTTGTTGCCGAGCTGAAAGCCAAACAGGTTATATAAGGTGTTTTTTACGCCTTTAACCTAAGGCTTTTCGTCCGATGGGGTTGTCGTCCGATTCGGTTTTGTTATTCGCCATCACGGTTGTTGAAGTTGATTGCGAAACTGGGTCGGCGATAATCCGCTCCAGCGTTTAAACGCTGCTGAAAAGTTTTGTACCTCACTGAAGCCACAGGCATAGGCGACAGACTGAATGGGTAAGTGCTCGTAACGCAACAGTGAAATGGCCAGATTCTGGCGGTGTTCACTGACCAGTTCCTGATAACTGGTGCCTTCATCGGCCAGATGACGGCGCAAGCTGCGGGCTGACATATCCAGGCGAGCGGCAAGGTTGCCGATGTCCGGGTAATCGCCCGGTTGATCAGACAGGATCGCTTTGACCTTGTCTCCAAAACTGGTGGTTTGCTCCAGTTTCAACATCAATCGTTTGCAGAGCTGTTCGGTGCAGGCTTTCATTTCCGGATCGGAAAAGGGCAGGGGCTGGCGCAGATCGGCCAGAGCGTAGGAGACGCAATCCCTGTTTTGACCGAACAGAATTTCCCGGATTGGCAGCATGCAATATGTCTGTTTGGCGCCCGGTTCACTGTGCATCAGCTCCAGTTTAACCGGAATCAAAGGGGCGCTACGCAACTCTGACATACAGCGGTTGAATACTGTAATCAGATATTCCACGGTGTAGCGATGTACTGCCGGGTCCAGTGATTTGGGCGAGTGCAACTGGATTCGTGCGCAATCACCTTCAAATCGCATATCCAACTGCAGTAGCGGGCCGATCAGTGGCGTGAACCTCTGCAGGTGGTACAGGGCCTCTTCCAGAGTTGCAGACGACAACAGCAGATAACCGAGTGGCCCAAGATCCGACAGCCGCAATTTATTGGCCAGCTGGAAGGAGACTTCTTGCCCGGCACAGCTCAGGTAATTGCTGAATACGGTTTGAAACTGTTCAGCACTGGCCAGGCCATAGATTTCTTCGAGGTGTGCCGGGGTGAGGCCGCTGCCCGCCAGCAATTGATCAATGTCATGACCTTCCTGAAGCAGATGCCGGCAACCATAGCGCAGGTGGTGAATAAAGCTGCTGGCAGACATGAATCATCCTCTGAAAGGCCATAGACGGTATCTTCAGGGTAGCTGCAGATACCCCAGTGTACAGAGTTTAGTCATGATAAATATTCCTGAGTTCCACCAGTACCGGCAGGGCGGCAAAGAACGCGTCCACAACGTCTGGATCAAAGTGTTGACCACTTTCGGCACGGATAAAATTAACGGTTTGTTCCAGCGACCAAACCTGTTTGTGAGGGCGGCTGGAAGTCAAGGCATCGAATACATCGGCCAGTGCCACGATTCTTGCCGGCAGTGGAATCTGGCGCCCTTTGAGTTGAGACGGATAGCCGCTGCCATCCCATTTCTCGTGGTGACTCAGAGCAATATCCCGGGCCATGGACAGTAGTGGGCTGCTGTCATCGCCGATGATTTTGGCACCGATCTCCGGATGGCGTTTGATGATCTCGAATTCTTCGGCAGTGAGTTTGCCGGGTTTGTTGAGAATGTGATCCGGAATGCCAACCACGCCAATATCGTGCAGGGATGAAGCTTCCAACAGCAGACTGGCCTGACTTTCATCCAATCCCAATTCCAGAGCGATGGCCTGGGCATAGTGGCTCATACGGACAAGGTGCACATCCGTGTCGTTCTTGAACTTTGCTGTGTGACAGAGTCGTTGAAACATTGCCGGCCGCGATTGCGCCACGGTTGTCCGCATGTCCTGCAACTGATTCCCCCGATTCCGCTGTTGGGCGTTGTCCAGATGCAGTTTGACCCTGCGGTTGATGATGGTGGCGTGGGCCGGCTTGTAAATAAAATCGTCCGCACCCAATTCAATTCCTTTGGCCTGACTGTGGTCACAAACTCTGTCGGCGACGAAAATTACCGGAATGTGGCTGGTGGCCGGGTTTTGCTTGAGCTGCTGGCAAACATTGAAACTGTTGCCCTGATCGACCTTGAGTGTCAGCAGGATACTGTCCGGTTGCTGTTCCCAGGTCAGATCCAGTGCTTGGTCTGTGTCAGTGGTGGCGTTTACGGCAAACTCCGGTTCCAGAGCCTTACGCAAGCTATGCAGATCTTCAGCGTGTTGATCGACAATCAGGATGCTGTATTTAGTTGTGAACGGCATGGTGTTCTGGGTTGTGTTCATCACGATTGACCTCCCAGGTTACAATCACAGGCGTCGAACAGATCGCAGGCGGTTTCAAAGTCATAACCTTTGATCGGTTCTGACAGCTGTAAAATCAGCGTCTGGATGGTATCAGGTAAAGCAAAACCATCGAGATACGACAGGGTATCCAGTGCCGCCGTATCCCAGTCACAAACCTGATCGCGCAATCTTGTCAGAGCTTCATCCAGCGCCGCGGTTGCCAGTTCCGGTTTGGCTTTTGACGTTGAGCCATCAGCTGACACCCCATCGGCTGCATTTGCAGGATGGGCATTAATGGCCTGCAGGATGTTATCTGTCAGTTGTCCGAGGCTGGATTCCAGTTGCGCCAGAGGTTGTTGGGTGTCGCCGTGTTCGCCAATGGCTTTTTCCAGGTTCAGTGCCAGTTCGCTGACTGCGTCTGCCCCGAGACCTTTGGCCAGGCCTTTGAGTGTGTGAGCTCTGCGCTTGGCTTCCTGCTGATCTCCGCACTCCAGCGCGGATTGAATCATGGCCGGTAACTGTCGCTGTTCCTGGGCAAAGCGCAGCAGCATTTTTTTCAGAAAGGCATGGTCATCGTTCATATAATACAGGGCCGACTGGTAGTTGATTCCCTCAATTGTCAGAGCTTCTGTGGCGCTCTGATCGATGTCGTGAATGTCATCCGGGACCGAATCTTCGGCTGGTTTGTTATCGTGACGGCCAGCCGGTTGAACCCAGCTTTCCAGAGTGCTTCGCAGTACCTCCGGAAGAATGGGTTTGGCAATGTGATCGTTCATACCGGCTTCGAGGCAATTGTGCCGGTCTTGTTCCGAGGCGTTAGCGGTCATGGCGATGATTGGCAAATTCTGAAATTTATCCAACTCGCGAATGCGACGGGTGGCCGTCAGACCATCCATTACCGGCATCTGCATATCCATTAACACCCCATCAAAGGGCTGTTGCTCGAGCATCTCCAGTGCCTGCTGGCCGTTTTCCGCGACACTGGTGGTGATGTCGATGTGGCGGAGAAATTCAATGGCAACTTCCTGATTGATTTCATTGTCCTCAACCAGCAACAGGTGGCACCCTGCCAGAGGATTGACGCGGGCGATTGGGGTAGACAGGTTTTGTTGTTTGTCTGCAGAAGCCCCCATCAATGTGTCGTAAAGCGAGGAGGGTGATACCGGCTTTCGCAACAGGCTGATATTGGGCATGTGTCTGATATCGCTCTCCAGCTCTGGGATGTCCGAGCCTGAGAGAATGATGATTCTGGGCAGCGATTTTTCCTGCCGTTGGAGCCATTGCACAATGTCCTGACCGGACAGTGTGGCCAACTTTCTTTCGACAATGATCAGATCGTAACCGTGGTCGGCCTGCAGCTCATTAATGGCCTGGTTGTAACTGCTTACGCTGTTGTTGGCAATCTTGAAATTTTCCAGATGACGGCTGATCACCTTCAAGGTTGTGTCATTGTTGTCTATCACCAGCGCACGCCTGAAGTTCGGGTAGGCTTTGGCCTCGTCGACGGGGGTATCGCTGGTGGTAGCTGAGCGTTGCAACTTCAGGTCAAACTCGAAGGTGGTGCCATGACCAAATACCGACGAGACCCGAATATCACCGCCCATGAGTTGTACCAGCTTTTTGCTGATCGAAAGCCCCAATCCTGTGCCGCCAAACCGGCGGGTGATGGAGCTGTCTGCCTGGGTGAATTTGTCGAACAGCTTCTCCATTTGCTGAGCTGTCATACCAATACCGGTATCGGCCACCGCAATGTTCAGTAGTACCTCATTGCCATGAAGTTCCTTGACGGTGACGCGCAGTTCAACCTGACCGCTGTCGGTAAATTTGACCGCATTGTCCAGCAGGTTGATCAGCACTTGATTGATGCGTAGGGCATCGCCAATCATCATTGTCGGTAGGTCAGTCGGGGTATCGAAAATGAATTCGATGGCTTTGTCCTCGGCTCTTACCCGAATGATGTTGGCAACGTGCATCAATACTTCCTGATGGAAGTTAAAGGGGTGAACATCGATTTCCAGATGGTCTGCCTCGGCTTTGGAGTAGTCCAGAATGTCGTTGATTAACCTCAGCAGATTTCTGGCGGAGCTGGATGCCTTATTCAGATAATCCTGTTGTTTGGGTGTCAGATCTGTTTCCAGTGCCAACGTAGTCATACCGATAATGGCATTCATCGGGGTTCTGATTTCATGGCTGATGGTGGCCAGAAAATCCGATTTGGCCTGATTGGCCGATTCGGCTTCCTGCTTGGCTTTACGCAGATTCTTTTCAACGATCAGAGACTGGCTAACGTCCTTGATCGCAGTGATGATTTTGTTGTCATGGCCAAAGTGAACCAGCCCCAGGCTGAGCTCAATGGCGAGAACTTCTCGGCTGGCCGTGATGGCATTTAGCTCAATGTCTGGGTTGTGGTTTTTTGCCCGTGTCAGTTCGATGGTGTGACCATGGTTAAGGTTGTTGTGCATCAAGTGTTCGATGGCGATGTTGATACCTGGCAGCACAGAGCTCAGCTTGGAACCTTCGAGCTGTTTAAAGCTGTAACCGAGCATTTCCGTAAAATGCTGATTGATTTTGGTTATGCGGCCCTGCTCGTCGGTTATCACCATGGCCATCGGGGCCAAATCAAAAACCTGATCGGCATAGCGTGCCGCCAGTTTTGCCCGGGCTTCTGCCTGTTTTAACTCGGTAATATCGGACAGCGCGCCAACCGTGCCCTGGGTGCCATCAGGCAGTGAGTAATCGACCAGCTGGCGGATATAACGTTTGTTCAGATTATTCGCTCTATGCACCAGCTCGATTTCGTCTTCGAAGGTTTCTCCCGGATTCAGAGGTCGGTGCAAATCGTCATTGATCAGTCGATTAAAGTTTTCTCTGTTCAGAGTGTGTTGCGCTGCTTCATTGGCCAGTAATAATTCACCGCTTTTTTTGTGTACGTAGAGCGGGATTGGCAGGGCACCAACAATCGCTTGCAGATAGGCCTGTAAGGATTGGGTTTTGATGGTGTCGAGGCTTTGGCGCCAGATGTAATAAACGCCCCCGGCAATATAAACCCACATGATCAGGGCAATAATCAGATTTGTGGTGGACCAGGGCGGGTAGATGTCTTTATCCAGCGCGTAGGTGGTCATTTGCCAATGGGTACCGAGGATTTCAATGTCCATCGTGTTCTGCAAAATATTGCCGACTTTGTCCGGGTCAAAATCATCCGGAACATTGGAGTAGAAGGTGAACTGCTCATGGCTCAGTTTGAAGCCCACACCTTTTGGGTTAATGGCGTCGAGGAGCTCTTCCAGAATCTGATCGATATTGGCGATGGCTATCAGGGCGCCGCGCAGGGCTGAGAAATTATCGTCCAGAGAGCTGATATCCTGGCTGCGGTTATAGACCGGCAAAATAATTTTGACCACATTGGACTGTAGTTGGGTCAGCCCCAAAGGGGCCGCACTGGCGCCGTCGCGATTGATGGCCAGCGCAATCTGTGCAATGGAATTATCGAACATGGCCCAATCCAGTCCACCTTTGATTGTGCCGTGGCCAGGGTGCCCGGAAGACAGTGATGCGATCCAGTCGTTAACGTCCGGTACATGGATGACCGTGTAGGTGGTTGGGAAATAATAAGGACGTTCAGGCGCCAACATGCGCCGGGTCTGATCCTCTGAAAAATCTACGATACGAAAATCGGGGATGCCATTTGCCCGGATATGGGATTCAAAGTCACCGCGGTCTTCGTGCATGACAAAGGGGGCCCAGAGAAACCCCAGATCATTGTAGGCCCTGTCAATTTCCCCTTTGAAAACCTGATTCATAGTGTCCTGTGTGATATCAGGAAACAGTTCGAGGTCATCACGCGCTTCCAGCAGGACATTTTCATAGCGATAAAAGCCATCAATCAGTGCTTCACGACTGTCGATGCTTTCCTGATGAAAACGGGAGCTGACATCCTGTTCAAAGTTGTTGTGCAGCCAGGCATAGAATGTGAGGGCACCAAGAGTACCGAGCGCCAAAAGCAGGTAGCCGGCATAAATCTGACGGGTGATTTTTTGGTAATAGCTTTTTCGGGTCAGCTTGCCCACCGCATAAAGGCCCGCGGCCATGCTGATACCTGTGGCCAGTACGGCCCATTCCAGATAATTGATAAAAGGCGATTCCAGTTCCTGATAGAACTGGTTGAGGCACAGTGTCAGAACCAGCGTTGCGGTAAGGATGGCAACGCTTAATGGATAGACCCACCAGGGGCTGTGAATGGACTTTTCTTTGCCTGCCGATGAACCGCTCACTTCAGGGGTGATGTGTAACCAGGTGAATATACCGATGCACATAATGGCAAAACCCAATGCGGTGTGCAGTGCCATGCGAGTCAGTGTTCCCCAGCCATAGGCCGATTCCAGATCCATGGCGTAACCGGCGAGCGTTACCGTGGATAATCCCAGAGGAATGGCAGGCAACAGGTAGATATAGCCTTTTTTTATCTGCTTGCGATGACTTTTTTTTGAGTGATGATGGACATAGGCGCCGAATAACCCAATCAGTAGAAAGCACAGCGCGGTGTTGGGTGCCATGCGGCCCGGGTGAGAGGTTTTGGTGTCCAGATAATGTTCCAGTAACAGCTGATCAATCCCCAGATCAATCCCGGCAACATACTCCAACAGAGTCATGGTAGACAGAGCGATCAGCACCCAGCTACTGATCTGAAGCAGACGAGGGTAGTTGTCTTTCAGTGCCAGCAGAACCATCCCGCACAGCAGAAAGCCGATTGCCGTATTCATTTGCATCGGGGCATAGTCAGGGCTTATTTGCATCAATGGCAGACTGAAGGTCAGCCAGCCAAACACCACAATGACCCCCAGACCGATCAGTACACTGATACAGGTCGACAGGGAAAGGGTGGCGTGTTTTGATCGAGTTGTCTCAAACACCTGTAGTCTCCTTGGCTATGCTGCATGCAAAACGGTGGTTGTTTTTTGGCCATTGCATTCTTCCAAGGCGCAAACAGGCAGACGTTATGGTTGGCGGCCAAGGTGTTATGGCAAGTGGCCAGAGCGAGGAGGGAATTGATTTAAGGCAAAAAAAACGCCGCGGGGTGCGGCGTTTGGCGGGTTTTGGTCAGCGATGCGCTGCAACCATTTACATCTGAGACTGGATGTAGTTTTGCAGCCCGATTTTGTCGATCAGACCCAGTTGTTTCTCCAGCCACCAGGCGTGGTCGACTTCAGTGTCTTCCAGCAGTTTTTCAAGAATGTTGCGGCTTTCGTAATCGCTCTCTTGTTCGCAGATCTTGATGGCGTCCTTGAGCGCTTTATCGACAGCGTATTCTACGTCGAGATCGCTTTGCAGCATTTCCGGTACGGTTTTCCCAATATTGATGGGTGTACGAGTGACCATATCAGGTGTGCCTTCGAGAAACAGAATACGCTCGATCAGAGCTGCGGCATGGCCTTTTTCATCGTCAAACTCGTGATCGATACGCTCAAACAGTTTCGAGATACCCCAATCGTCGTACATGCGAGAGTGGATAAAATACTGGTCCATGGCTGCCAGTTCATAACCAAGCAGACCGTTGAGAGCCTTGATAACCTTGTCGTTGCCTTTCATTGTTAAATCTCCGCTTAAATCGTTGCTGTCTGATGGTTACATCTGTGATTGCAGGTAGTTTTCCAGACCGGTGTTGTCGATCAGGTACTCTTGAGCTTCCAGCCAGTCAATGTGTTCTTCTTCATAGCTCAGAATGTCTTCAAGAATATCGCGACTGACATAGTCCTGAGCGGTTTCGCAGTAGGCAATAGCATCTTTCAGTAGCTTGTGCTGCTCCTGCTGAAAGGCCATATCACACTGGAGCATTTCCTTGGTGTGTTCACCGATGCGGATCTTCTCCAGATGCTGCAGGTTGGGTAAACCTTCAAGAAACAGGATGCGCTCAATCAGATCGTCTGCCTGTTTCATATCCTTGATGGATTTCCTGTAGCTCTTGTTATTGAGCTCTTCCAGTCCCCAATTGCGGTACATGCGCGCGTGGAGAAAATACTGGTTGATTGAGGTGAGTTCCAGTGTCAGAACCCGGTTCAGATAGTCGATAACCTTGGCGTCGCCTTTCATGATGTTGTCCTAAACCCAAGTGAAACGGTTGGTTTTTTGAATCGTCGACCAAGTCTAGGGCAGGTGTCAGCCTTTGTCAAAAAAACCTTTTAAAATCAATAGGTTGTAAATAGTAATAAGAAATATTTTCATTCTTTTAGGAGAGGCTTTATCAATTGATAAGAATTATTGTTACGGCAGAACAGCAGGCATGATCAGCAATCGGGCAATAAAAAACCCCTGACACCCGGAGCATCAGAGGTTGTTGGTTCTAAGTCAGTGCGACGCTCAGGCCTTGGGGAGCGTCTCTGTCACCACACGGTTCCGACCTGAGCGCTTGGCCCGATACAGGGCTTTGTCGGCCCGATCAAACAGGCTGGTGTTGTCATCGCCCTGATGCAGGGTGCTAACACCAATACTGACGGTGGTTTTAATCAATTCTTTGTGGCTTTCCACCTGCAGGGATTCGATGAACTTGCGAACTCTCTCAGCGATCAGCGAAGCGCCCTGCAGATCGGTTTTACTGAGGATGACCATAAATTCTTCTCCGCCGAAACGGAACGTCATATCGGTCTGGCGTGTGACCTCGGCAATACTTTGAGCCACTTCTTTGAGTACATCATCGCCGCAGACATGGCCGAACTTGTCGTTGATGTTTTTAAAGAAATCAATATCAATGGCCAGAATCGACAGCGGCTGCTCATAGCGTTGGGCCAGCAGAATTTCACGCTCGAGAGACTGATCCATTCCTGCTCTGTTGCCAGCGCCGGTCAGGGGGTCTCTCAAGGCACTCAGAAGTGCCTGACGGTAGTGGACAGCGTTGCGAAGTGGAAAGATCAGGGCGCTGATCAGCCCTTCGATGGTTTCCAGCTCCGGTTCAGCAAAACGGCGGCTGCGTGAAAATGTCAGCTCGCCCAGACTTTCCTGCTGCAGGTTCAGGCGATAGTCGACATGATGCGCACTCTCTTTACCGAGACTGAAGGTCTGGGTAAAAGCGATGGGATTTTTGTAGACCATGCCTCTGACTGGCACAATGGACTGTAACTGTTCAAAGAACATTTCCAGAATGCGGCTGATGTCCAGTGATGTCTGCAGCGACTGGGTCAGATGAAACAGGGTTTCCGTCGAGTCATTCTGTCTGACCGGAGGGCGTAAACGGACGGCGTTATCCTTAGCTGACGCTACACTTCCTAAAGTTCTAACCGATGTGACCATAACCTGATCCTGTCGTTTCCTGTATTGGGGCATCAAAGCCAGATGGCAAAACACCCGCAGTGAGTTATTGTGTTGCCTGTTCTGCGAAATGTGTGCCAGTTTTATTTAAAGGCTTTAATATCCTTTAAAAACAATGGGTTATAGGTTGTTTAGGGCGGCTGAGGGTTTGTTGTTTGGACGGCTTTATGACGGTGGCGCAAGTTTTAACAGGTGATTTATTGCCGCTGCCAATATATTGGCGGCAAAAATTGTCGGCCAGATGTTACTGAGAGGGTTCGTTGAGTTTTTTAACGGTATTGAATTTCTGGCAGATGCTGCCGGGCTTGATTTTGGCGATTCCCGCTTTGCTCTGGGGGCTATGGCATGCCCCATGGAAGCAGTTGCATCAGCGGCAGGAGCGCCAGCATCTGTTTTTCGCTTCCATTTTACTGCTCGCGCTGTTCTGGCAGTTGCAGATTGAGATACGGGATGAGTTGCTGTTGCATCCTATTGCCATGAATGTGGTGACCATGATGTTCGGCGCACCTCTTGCCTTGTTATCCGGGAGTGGCGCACTGCTTCTCACGCATTTGTTTAACCAACAGCCCTGGTCGGTATTGCCATTTGAATTGGTGACCATGGTGTTGGTTCCGGTTGCGGTGGTGAGCCTGCTATTGAAACTGATTCACCGCATCCCCGATTCCAACCTGTTTTTTTATCTGTTTGGTGCGGCTTTCTTTGGCGCGGTACCCACATTACTGGCGGTGGGTGTATCCAGCTGGCTGTATCTGTTGTGGATCGACAATGCCGGTTTGTTGGCGCTGTTTGAAGAGTATGCCTACTTACTGCTGTTGATGATGTTTCCCGAGGGGTTTATCAATTGTGCCGTTGCCACTGTGGTTACGGTGTTGCGACCGGATCTGATGAAAACCTTTGATGAGGAAAAATATCTGGATGATAAATAGATTCTGAGGTTAATCGATTATTCATCCAGATTGGTTCGGGGCAGGTTGATTTCAACTTCCAGACCGGTCGGATCGACGTTTTTGGCGCTGATGGTACCGTGGTGCAGTTTGATGGTGCGCTCGGCAATGGCCAGTCCCAGGCCGTAGCCACCACTCTCACGATTGCGGGCCTCACAGGTTCGGAAAAACGGCTTGAAGATACCCTTAAGGTTTTCTTCAGGCACCCCGGGGCCCTGATCCTGAAAGCGAATGCAGTAGTTTTCGCCACACTGATCGAGTAACACGTCGATGGTTGTGGCTTCGGCGGTATAGTGCACGGCGTTACGTAACACATTGTCAAATACGCCGACCAGTGTGTTGCTCCGGCTCATGACAATAGCTTCATCCAGTTTGCTTCTGAAGATAACGTTAACCTGCTTGTCGTCGGCTTCCGGACGGTTTTGATCCACCACCAGCGAGAGCATGGAATTAAGCTCCACTACGTCATCGAGTTGCCAGCTTTGCTGATCGTTGATGGGTAGAGACAGGATGTTGGAAATCACATCATTAAGGTAGTCGGCAGCGTCCTTGATTCTGAAGAGTTCGTCTTTGATCTCATCGTTGGCCTTTTGCTGGACAATAGCCAGCGCTACTTGCAGGCGAGCCAGGGGCGATCTGAGCTCATGGGAGACATCCTTGATCAGGCGCTTTTGCTCCAGCATTGATTTCTGCAGATTGTCGGCCATGTAATTGAAGTTACGGGCCAGCTTGCTGAACTCCGTGTGGCCGCTACACACCCCATCAGAAATCCGGGCATTCCAGTCGCCTTCAGCCAGGCTCATGGTGGCCTTTTTGATGGTGTTGAAGTCCCTGCTCATATAGCGGGCAATAAAATAACAACACAGCCCCGTGATCAGGATGCAGGTCAGTAGAAAGATCCAGGCGTTGTTGAAAAACAGTTTCCAGCCAAAGCTGTTGTCGTTGGGAGGAGTGGCTATCAGTTTGACTCTGTGGCCATCAATCAGCTGAATCTGACGGACATAGACGGTGTACTGGTTGAGACGCTTGCGATAGAAGGGGTGTTTGTCGGTCACTTTGCCGGAGAAGGTTGCGACAGTTTCTGGCAACGGTCGCCGCAATACGTCTTCACCGGTTTCATCAAGAATATACAGGCTCTCAATAGCCCATTCCGGCATTTGCTGTAAGCCATGAGTGACTTCTTCGAGAGGGAAGTTAACCGCATTACTGACTATTTCCCTTAACAGGCGGCCGCCTGGTCCGTCAAAAGGATCATCGTGCTTTGCTACCAGATGTTTGTCTGCGCCCAGATTGAACCAGTGGGTAATAAAGCTGGAGCTCACCACGGTCAGGATCATTACCAGCCAGAAGGACAGAAAGATTTTGAAGTAGAGCTTGCTCATGTCTGGGTCGGGTAGCTGGTCACTGGATGGTCAACATATAACCGGCGCCGCGGATATTGATGATCAACTCTTTGTTGGCTCCGGCATTGGTCAGTTTTTTGCGAATATTGCTGACGTGGACATCAATGCTGCGGTCGTAGGGGGTCAGTTTGCGGTTGAGGGCTTTTTCGGTCAGTAATTCTTTGCTGATCACTTCACCGGCCGAGCGCATCAGCAATTCCAGAACGGTGAATTCTGCACCGGTCAGGGTGACGGGTTTCTCATCAAAAAATACCGAGTGGCTTTTGTTGTGCAGATAGAGCTGATTGACCTGGATTTCATCCTGGGCCGGTTCAGCTTCTTCCTCAGTGTTGCCGCGGCGTAAGATCGCCCGTAATCGAGCCACCAGCTCTCTTGGGTTACAGGGTTTGGGCAGGTAGTCATCGGCCCCCATTTCCAGACCAACGATACGATCGATGGTTTCGCCTTTGGCGGTGAGCATCAATATGGCGGTCTGCTTTTGTTCGCGGATTTTGCGCAAGGCTTCCAGGCCATTGAGTTTGGGCATCATAACGTCAAGCACAATGGCGTCGTAGTCTCTTTTCGACGCCTGTATAACGCCTTCTTCACCGTCGTGGGCGAGGGTGACTTCAAAGCCCTCGTTGATCAGGTATTCCCCGAGTAGTTTACTCAGTTCTTTATCGTCATCGACTAGTAGAAGTTTGCTCATATTGTTATGGGTATGGTCCGGCTGATTGATCTGTTGACGTAAGTTTGGCGCAATAATCTTTGTTTACCAATATGTCTAGGTTAACCAGTTGAGCTGAGACTGTCATGGCGCTATAACCGGCTTTTACCAATCTTAACACCGCCATTTTCATCTGGCCGGCTGATGGTTGCCTATCGCGATTAGAACTGGGAAAATTCGCCCCCGAAATCTAATAGCCAGCAGGGTGCTTCAGTGTCAAAAATTGGTCTTTTCTTTGGGAGTGACGAGGGCAATACAGAGTCCATTTCCTATCGTATCCAGCAACGGCTGGGTGAGGATAATGTGGATGTGCACGATATTGCCGATGTTACCCAGTTGGAATTTGCAGATTATCAATATGTGATTCTGGGTATTCCCACTTGGGACTTTGGCCAGATCCAGTCGGACTGGGAGGAGTTCTGGGACGATATTGCCGAGGTGGACTTCACGGGCAAACTGGTGGCATTGGTTGGCCTGGGTGATCAATTTGGTTATGGCGATTACTTTCTTGATGCCATGGGCATGTTGCACGATGTGATTGTGCCAAACGGCGCTACCATCGTCGGTTTGTGGCCGGTGGAAGGTTACGATTTCGATGCCTCAAAAGCACTGACTCCGGATAAAACCCATTTTGTTGGTCTGGCTCTGGATGAAGATCAGCAGGAAGAGATGTCCGCTGCTCGCCTGAATACATGGTGTGAGCAGGTAGTGGCCGAGTTCGGTCTGGCGCTTGCGGTAACCCCTCAGGACGATTGATTGCCGACATTGAGGTAGGGCGCCGTCAGGACCCTCGTGTTTCAATCATCGGTTATCAGGCTTCGGTGGTTATCCTGCTTCGGCGACAATCACGGCGCGAACCGGTGCCGGGTGACCTTCCGCTGTCCGGGAGCTGTCGTTGGGGTCGAGGAACTCCGCCAGTGAGTGGTAGGTCATCCACTCGGTGGCCCTTTGCTCTTCGGTGGTGGTGGTATTAATGTCCACGACTCTGGGGTTTTTAAATCCGCATTTGCGCATCCAAGAAACGAGTGTGTCGCAGCTGGGTAAAAACCAGACATTATTCATTTTTGCGTAACGTCCCTCCGGTACCAGCACCTCCCCGAGTTTGCCTTCGATCACCAGAGTCTCCAGTACCAGTTGGCCTCCCGGCCTCAGGGTCGCTTTCAGCTCACGCAGATGATCCATGGGTGAACGACGGTGATAGAGCACGCCCATGGAGAAAGTGGTGTCAAAGGCCTGCAGATCCGCTGGCAAGTCTTCAATTCCCAGAGGCAGTACATCCACGGGGGCTTCGCCGATAAAGTGCTTGATCATATTGAACTGCACAATAAAGCGCGGTGATGGGTCTATGCCAATCACCCGTTGTGCGCCTTCACCCAGCATGCGCCAGCAGTGGTAACCGTTGCCGCAACCCACGTCGAGAATGGTGCGATTATTCAGTTTGTCGAGATGGGGCAAAACCCGGTCCCATTTCCAGTCTGAGCGCCACTCGGTATCAATAAAACTGTCGTGAACCTGATAGGGGCCTTTACGCCATGGAATCAGTGCGCGCAGGCTTTGATCGATGAGCTTGAGAGAAGCTTCCGGCAAACGCTCTGAACTGGTGAGTGCCACTCGATCTTTCAGTTCGATTTGATCGGTTGTGACTTCTGGCAGTTGTGCCAGAGCATCAAGCCAACCGGGTAAATCACCGTAGCGGCGGGTGTTGAAGTTATCGGCCAGTTGTTGTGGCAGGGTATCGCACCAGTCTTCCAGTTGAGTTCCTTTGAGACTGTTGATAAAGGCTGTGAAGTCGATCATTTGATGGCAATCATGGAGGCAAAATTAAAACATTGGAACCAGACGTCAGAGCTGGCAAAGCCCGCTCGCTGCATGCGTTTAAGGTGGCTGTCCAGAGATTCCGGAATCAGCACGTTTTCAATGGCTGAGCGTTTCTGGGCAACTTCCAAATCGCTGTAGCCATTGGCACGCTTGAAGTTGTGATGCAGTTCGATCATCAGGTCGTCGTGCGGCTTGTCGCCAAACTCAATTTTTTCCGAGAGGATCAATATGCCACCCGGATTAAGCCCCTGATAGATGCTGTGAATGATGTCATCGCGTTTTTCCGGGGCAATAAATTGCAGGGTAAAGTTCAGTACAACGATCGAGGCATTGCTGATTTTTACGTCTTCAAGATTGGCACACATCAGGTCCACCGGCACTTCGCCACTGTCGGCGGCCATCACTTCCCGGCAGCGTTCTATCATGGCCGCAGAATTGTCGACGGCAACAATGTCGCAGTTGGCGGCCTGAATGCGGTGGCGCATGGCCAGTGTGGCCGCGCCCAGTGAACAGCCGAGATCAAAGCAGCGGCTGTCACTGCGGGCGTAGCGCTCAGCCAGATTGCCAATCATACTGATAATGGTGGCGTAGCCGGGCACAGAGCGCTTGATCATGTCGGGGAACACTTCCACCACTGACTGGTCAAAGCGGAAGCCTTTTACCTGCTCCAGCGGGTTGGCATAAAGCGTGTCCGGTTTGTCGTTAGATGTGGTCATGGTGATCATCGCGAAGTTGAATCTGGGCCGCAATTTTAATGGGTCGTCTGTGATCATGCCAATGTTGTCGTGAAATTTCTGTGGTTTCACTCTACTATTGAGCTGTGACCATTTTGGGGTATGGATTCAAATATGGCTTTTGGTGGATACGGTGGGCTGCAAGTCCTGGTAGTGGACGATTTCAACAATTTCCGCATTGCGGTGATTAAAATGTTGGAGGAGTTCGGCTGCCAGAATGTTGCGAGCGCCATTCATGGCAAAGCTGCAATTAAACATTGTGGCGAGCGTGCCTATGATCTGGTTTTGTGTGATTACAACCTGGGGCAGGGCAAGAATGGCCAGCAGGTGCTGGAGGAGTTGCGCCATAAAAACTTGCTTAAGCGCGAAAGTCTGTTTGTGATGGTGTCGGCCGAATCCAGTGTCAGCACTGTACTGTCGGCCTATGATGATTCCCCGGATGCCTATCTGACTAAACCCATTACCGGTAATACTCTGCGTAAGCGGCTTGATCGTCTTCTGCTGCAGCGCCAGGAGATGATGCCTGTCTTTCAGCAGCTTAACGACGGCAATACTGACGCGGCCATTGCTGTCGCTCGTACCGCCATTAACAGTGGTAGCCGGTATGCCACCAGCTACCAGAAATTACTGGGTGATCTGTTTCTGAAAAACGGCGATCTGGACGAGGCCGAAGCGGTTTTCAAGAAAATTCTGGAAGTCCGGGCTCTGGATTGGGCTCAGGTGGGGATGTCGACCGTGAAGTTGCGTCAGGGCGATGTGGATACCAGCATTGAGTGGTTGAAAAAAATCCTCAAAGACAATCCGTACTGCATGCAAGCCTATGATTTATTGGCTGAAGCCTACGATACCAAGCAGGATCTGGAGGCCAAGCAAAAAATTCTGGAATCGGCGGTGGGCGTTTCCCCTAAGTCAATCTTGCGACAAACGTCACTGGCCGAGACGGCAGAGGCCAATAACGACTTCTCGGTGGCGGCCAAAGCCTACAGTCGCTCAGTGCGTCTTGGGGCCCATTCCTGTCATGACCGTCTCAGCAATCACATGCAGTTGGGACGGGTCAGCGTTAAGTTGTTTGATGAGCATGATTCACATGCGTCTGATGTATCTAGGGAGGCGCTCAGAACACTGGAAAATGCCAATAAGCATTTTACTCTCGACAGTCAGGTGCAGCTGCAGACACAAATGCTTGAGTGTCAGTTACTACACAATCGTGGCGAGAAACTTCAGGCCAGTAAACTTTACGACGAAGTCAGGGAAAAGATTGATTCTCTGGGTGATGATCTGACGCTGGATTCCGAACTGGATCTGGTCAGTACCTATCGACAGTTGGATCAGAAAGATCGCGCCGACCAGTTACTGAAACAATTGCTCGAGAAGTACAAGGATGATGAGGCAGCACTGCGCAAAATTGATCAGTTGCTGGAAGAGCCGGTCAGTGATCACAATCGCAAGCAAGTGGCACGGCTTAATAAAGAGGGCATTGGTCATTACAAAAACAAAGATTACAAAGCCGCCATTGAGTGCTTCTCCCGTGCCAAACGCCTGTTTCCCAATCATCTTGGGGTGCACCTGAATCTGGTGCAAGCCATGGCCTCCGAGATGAAAGAGTATGGTATTCACGAAGAACAGATGGATATTTGCCTGAGTATTCTCAAGAAAGTCGAGTCGAGGATTTCTACCAGTCATCCTCAATTCAATCGCTATCGACAGCTGCAGGATATGATGCGGGTGTTGAGCCGCGAAGCGCACGCTTAAAAATAAGGTAAGAGAAACCCAATGACCGATAAAAGTAACCAGGCCGCGGATTTTTCCCTGATTTTGGCCTCCAGCGTTCACGATATGAAGAATTCTCTGGGGATGTTGCTGAATTCTCTGGAAGAGATTATCCGTGACACGCCACCCCAGAATGAGAAACAGTCCGAACAGTTCGGCGTACTGCAATACGAAGCTGCACGCATCAATACCGAGTTAATTCAGCTGCTGTCGATTTACCGGATGCAACATAATCGCATGCCGGTTCAGGTCGATGAGCATTATCCCATCGAAACACTGGAAGAGCAGATTGCCCGCAATCACATGTTATTTGAAATGCATGGCCTGAATGTTGAGGTGGATTGCGATGAGGATTTGTACTGGTATTACGATTCCGAGCTGGTTGGTGGCGTGGTGCACAATATTCTGGTCAACGGTGCCCGTTACTCCAAAGAGTCCATGAAAATGTCAGCCATTGTCGAGGACGATCAGCTGGTGATCACCATTGAAGATGATGGTGCCGGTTATCCGCAATTTATGTTGGGGGCTTTGGATCAGAGCTTTAAGCAGTCGGTAAGCTTTAGTGAAGGCAGCACTCATCTGGGCTTGTACTTTGCCCAGCAGACCGCCGAGATGCATAAGCGCGGTGAGGTTCAGGGGCGCATCGAATTGTGCAATGGCGGCAGTTTGGGCGGCGGGGTATTTAAGATTTACTTGCCCTGATGCCGGACAGGTCCCCAAAAAATAACCCGGAGTCTAACCCGGGTTATTCACTTCCTTTTCATTTCTCATAATGGTCAGGGCGTATTCAACCGAGGCGTCCTGATAATTGATCAGTCGCTCGAACTCTTCATCAGTAATGCTGCGCAGGGCATCGTGCTTGCGCAACAGATTGATAAAGCGTCTTTCCCGCTCGTACTGCTTTGGCAGTATGGTTACGCCCCAGGCATCGAGCTTTTGTTCCAGAGCCGGATTATAGGTACGGACAAATTTGATGATAAAGGGGATGGGGTCGTGGCGTGCAATCAGTGCGGCAATGCGCAAAATCATATCGAAGGGCAGGGTAGCCCGGCCTTCTTCCACTTCACGCAGGAGTTCATCGTCTTTCAGACCCAGTGCTTCAGATAGCTCAAGCAAATTCAGGCCAGCTACTTCCCGTGCGTCTTTAAGAAAACGTCCGGCATCGGCCATGGCCTGTATCCGCTCAGGATCCGCGGTTTTCATAAACACGTCTTTCAGCCAGTTGTCGGTGTACATCAGCGGGATGGCTGTCCCCGCTTTGGCCACATCCACTACGCTGGAGGTAATGGCTCCCGTGTAATTTCTGAGGGTTTTGAAAACGCCGGAACGGCGCGGCTTGTCATCACTCATAAAAATCGATTTCCCCTGAGTGCCCTTAGGTGAAAAGTGGTGGTGTTATTCATCCACGATTTCATCGTCAGGCATGCCCTGATAGCGGGCCGAATCCTCATCCATTTTGTTAATGATGGCGCTTTCCAAATCAATGTTTAGCTTGTTGGCTAGAGCCAGAATATTGAAAAAAGTGGTGGCCAGCTCCTGACTGATTATTTCTTTTCGGTCAGTAATTCTTGCAAGACTAAAGGACTCTTCTTCAGTAATCCACTGGAAATGCTCCAAAATTTTGGCCGCATTGACACTCAGTGCCGCTGAGAGATTCTTTGGGGTGTGGAATACATTCCAGTCATTGTCTTCACAGAGGTCGTTATAGCGATCGAGCAGCTCTTTCATGTCCATGGTGATTGAGTCCTTGGGAGAGTGATGCCTTGATTCGGCGTTTTTATACTTTATGTCACAAAATTATAGACCTTTTCTCTTCTTTCAACGATTTCTGACACGTAAACTCACAGGCTTTGTTTACTGGCATGCAATGTTTATGGCTGATTTGAAAATATCCAATACGGTGTCACTGAGTGAAGAGGATATTGAAATATCCGCAATCAGGGCTCAAGGAGCCGGAGGCCAGAACGTCAACAAGGTCTCAAGTGCCATTCATCTGCGTTTTGATATAGGCCAGTCTTCGTTGCCCGAGACCCTGAAACAGAAGCTGTTAGCGCTGAGTGACAGTCGTATCAGTCGCGAGGGCGTTATTGTGATCAAGGCACAGCAGTTTCGTACTCAGGAAAAAAATCGTGCGGATGCATTACAGCGTTTGGTGGCGTTGATCCGTTCGGCCAATGTGGTGCGTAAAAAACGCAGACCAACCAAACCGACCAAAGCCTCACAAAAGCGCCGTATGGATAAGAAAACCCAGCGTGGGGCCATCAAAAAAAATCGTGGTCGAGTGGATTATTAGAACCGGGTTCGCCTCGATGGCGAACCCTTATGGTAGTGGTTATTACCAAGTGTCTATGTGTAAGACACATCGTGAACGTGAATCAATTAGACGTTCTTGATGTCTAAGCCCAGAGCTTCCAGCTTGTCTTTCTGAGCGCCATTACTGATCACTGCAATGCTTGCCAACTCCGGCTTGAGGTAAGTGCTGGCAACGCGACGCAGGTCTTCCAAAGTGACATCCAGCAAACGCTTTCTGAACAGCTCGCGTTTTTCGCGAGTACGGCCAAACAGTTCCGCATGGAAGGTTTGTTTGGCTTCACCGGCCGGCGAACTGGGTTTGTCCAGTGAGCTGATAACCCCCAGAATGGACTCTTCCACAGCTTGCCATTCAATGTTTTCGTTCATCAGCCAGTCGATGGATTTATCAAAGTCATCCAGCGTTTCACCGAGGCGCGGGTCGCGATAGGAATAAAAGCGGAAGGCCGCAATATTGCTGTCCTGGCTGGCGCCGCCGCCATAGGCTCCACCCTGTTCACGGATGGTGCGATGCAGATAGCCGTTGCGGAGCAGACCGCCGAGTACACTCAGGGCTGCGGCATCCGGGTGCTCGACCGGGACGGTGGTGTAGGCCTTGGCGCAAAAGTTTACCTGGGTGTTGGTGATCCAGCCCTGTTTGATCTGTTCGCTCACAGGAGCCAGTTCAAAGGCGTTGCCGCCATTGGTTTGATCCGCTTGCCATAGGGCTTCAATGGATTGCTGGTATTGATCAAGGTGATCTTTTTCTGCCACCAGCAGGTATTGACGTGGTGCTGCCAGTATTTTCTGGTGCAGTTGTGAAAGGCAATCAACGAAAGCCTGTAGCTCGTTGTCGTCTTTCAGCTTTTCATCCAGCAGCTTGATGGTCTTGAGTCCCTCAAGGCCGTTAAGGCGATGTGAAATTCGGGCTGACGGGCTCATGCCAGCACAGGCCGCGGCCATGGCCAGACTGTGACCGTTGCCAGTGACCGATTGCTCTCGGCGGGCGCGAGTCTGAGAAATCAACTCACGGACGCGCCCGGTTTCATCAAAGCGCACCTGTTGCAGTGTTGCCTGCATCAGTTCACACAAACCCTCTTGCTCGCCTTTCAGGGCTTTGGCGGACAAGGTCAGGTTGGCGGTGACCTTCTGTACGTCATCACTGGCGCCCCGGATGGAGGTGAAGGCGTTGATGGAGCCGGCAATCTGGGCTTGCCAGCGCTGGGTGTCGAGATAATTCTTATCGCCAACCCCCAGTTCGGTCAGACAGATACTGTAGTAAGGCAGCACCGAGAGCAGTTCTTCACTCAGCTGTGGCAGATCAATAATGATTTGCTGGTAAACCAGACCGTTGGTGCCGGCGGCGTAGCGGGTCAGTGGCGCGCTGAGTTGCTGAACACTTTCACGGGCGGTGTAGTGCATTTCAGTGGGAATATCGTCCAGACCGACTTTGGGCAGGATGGATTCGTCATCCTGTTGCAGTTGTCTGGCTTGCAGGGCTTGCGCCTGATCAATAATGGCCTGCTTCTGTTGGTCATCCAGACCGGCTTTAATGTTCGCCAGACGGGCTGCTTCTGCCTGCTGTTTGCGCTCTGATAAAGCTTCATCAGGCGCCATAATCAGGCGCACCCGATGCTGGTTATCGCACAGCAGTTTGCGGGCCAGGCCTTTGATGTACTCAGGGTCTTCAATGGCCTTATGAAGTCGCTCTAACACCGGGTCGAGGTTCAGCAGATCAATCACATCACCACGGTGAGTGGCTGAGGTCAATGCGGTCAGAATGATCTGCAGGCCATAGGGGTAGGAGTCGCCGCCCACTTCCCGCTGTTGCAGTTCCAGTTGGCGCAGACAGGCTTGCAGTTCTTCAAAGGGCACGCCCTTGTCAGCAACCTGTTCGATGGTCTCCAGAATCAGGGTTTCAATGGCGTCGGCGTGTTCGGCTTCGGTACCTTCCAGGCCGCACATAAAGGTCAGTTCCTTCTGCGAGTCTTCCAGACCACACAGGGGGGATGGTGCTGTGCCCAGGCTGGTGGTTTCCAGCGCGTGTTGCAGTGGCGAGGCACTGTTATCGAGCAGCACGCTGGCCAGTAATTGGGCTTCGAGTGAGGCGTGCAGATCGGTACTTTGCCCCAGCAGCCAGCCCATGACCACATGGGTTTTGGCGGTCAGGTCGTCGGCGTCCGTCAGCGGATAGGCTTCTTCCACTTTAATCGGGGCCTGATAACGCTTTTCGTCGGTAACGGAAATTTCACGATCAAGGCGTTCGAAACGATGTAAGGCCTGGTCTTCAAATTTCTGCTGTTGCTCCGCAGCCGGGATATCGCCATAGGTCATAAAAATGGCGTTGCTGGGGTGGTAGTGGGTTTTGTAGAACGCCACCAGCTGTTCGTAGCTGAGATCCGGGATCGCCTCGGGTTCACCGCCGCTGTTGTAATGGTAGGTGCTGGTGGGGAACAGGTATTTGCACAGGGTTTGCCAAAGCTGGCTGGGTACCGAGCTCATGGCCCCCTTCATTTCATTGAAAACCACCCCTTTGAACACCAGATCGGATTCTTTGTTACCGGCCTCGGCAAACTCCAGACGATGGCCTTCCTGGGCGAAATCCAATGGATCCAGACGCGAGAAAAACACGGCGTCGAGATAGACGCTCAGCAGGTTGTCGAAGTCTTTGCGATTTTGGCTGGCAAAGGGGTAGGCGGTCCAGTCGGAGCTGGTGAACGCGTTCATAAAGGTATTGAGTGAGCGCCGTATCATCATAAAAAACGGATCGCGCACCGGGTATTTCTCACTGCCGCACAGGGCGGTGTGCTCCAGAATATGCGCTACACCGGTTGAGTCATGGGGCACGGTGCGCAGTGCTACCAGAAAGACGTTCTCGTTGTTGTCGGCAGCAACGTGGATGTGCTGGGCGCCTGTTTTTTTGTGGCGATATTCCTCAACCGTTACCTGCAGAGAATCAATGGTTTCGCTGCGCAGGTGTTCAAAGGCCGGGTGTGCTGCTGTCATGGTTTACCTCAGAGAGTGGTCGGGCGTGGTGTAATGCCCCAGACCGTTAAACGTTGTACGGATTCACTAATGCAATCGATCGAGTTTATCACAGCTTTGTCGATGTTAGCGGCTGAATTGCTCCAGACGGTCCATTAGCTGGGCAAAGGCTTGCAGCAGTGGTTGATACTTGTCTGAGCTTTGCTCTAACTGGCTTAAAGCCAGACAGGTGGCTTCCAGTGTTGAGTATTGACCGGGCTGTTCGGCTTTGCGAATTCGGTAATGGCTCTGGTAGTCATCGGGCAGGGCAATGGTTGGTAGCTGTTGCAGCCATGGGTTGAGATAGCAGATCTTGCGCGCCTTGCGCCAGGTGCCATCGATGACAATTAGCCGGGATGAATCGGTGGAAAAGGTTGAACTTGCAATCTTTTGATCCGGTAGTGGCGAGAGCAGCAGATTGATTTTTCCACTGTTGCCGCACCAATCGATAAAATCCTGTTCGCTGATGGTTTCTGTCATCAGGGTGCGACAATTCGCCAGGCTCTGTTGCAACAACAGGGCACTGTTTTTGGGGTGTTTGGCCTCGCTCGGATGCTGCCAGATCACCACTTCGATGGCGTTGTCGGTAGGGGTAACCAAATCGCATTGGCAGGTGCGTTGAGGTTTTTGGCATTTGGGGCAAATTACTCTGGGCATGATGAGCGTTTTGTGGGTTTCATCCGGCCCCTAATGGTACACTGAGGGCTTATTTTATTCAGGCTTGTTTGAGGTAAACGAATGACCTTTGAAGGTGTATGGCTATGGGCTATCAGCGAGTGGTTAAACTTGCTAAGCCTGTTCTGGTTTGCGGCATGCTGGCTTGGCTATTCAGAGTATGCCCGGCATAAAGCCCCGCATACGGAATGCCTGGCGTTGGTTATGCACCATCATCGAATTGATTGGATGAAACAGGTTGTCAGTCGGGAAATGCGAGTGCAGGATGCCTCGATTATTGCCAACCTGGAGCGAAATGTCGCTTTTATGGCTTCTACCAGCATGCTGGTTCTCGCCGGTCTGGTTACTGTACTGGCCCGCAGTGGCGATCTCTATGAGCTGCTGGCCATATTGCCATTCGTTAACAATACCAGCCCGGCGGTAATTCAGTTGAAATTGCTGGTGCTGTCAGGAATCTTTGTCTACGCCTTTTTTACCTTTACCTGGTCGCTGCGTCAGTTTGGTTTTGGTGGGGTTCTGGTAGGTGCAATGCCTTACAAAGAGCGCTCTGAATTATCCGAAGAAGAATGCAATCGCTACGCGGAGAGTGCCGGTAAAGTTCTCGACAAAGCCGCACACAGTTATAACTTCGGGCTCCGCTCATACTACTTTGCCATGGCTCTGTTTTGTTGGTTTATCAATCCCTTGCTGTTTATGGCTGCGGTTACTCTGGTCGTTTGGATTCTCTACCGCCGGGAATTCCATTCCGGGACCCTCAAGGCGTTGTTGCAGGTCAGTGCCGACTGGCATGCCGGCAGTGAAAAACTGGCACGCAAGAAGGACGAGGCACTGGAAAAGCAAAGTCATGATAAGCAACAGGAAAATGGCGAGTAACTATGAGTAAACCTTTTTCTGTCGAGAGCAAATTCCAGCCTGCTGGTGATCAACCCACAGCCATCAAAGGATTGGTTGAGGGTATTGAAGCCGGTTTGGCGCATCAGACGCTGTTGGGGGTTACCGGTTCCGGTAAGACTTTCACCGTGGCCAACGTCATTGCCCAGGTGCAACGACCGACCATGATTATGGCGCCCAATAAAACTCTGGCTGCTCAACTCTATGGGGAGTTCAAGGAGTTTTTTCCCAATAACGCGGTTGAGTACTTTGTCTCCTATTACGATTACTATCAGCCGGAAGCCTATGTGCCGGCATCGGATACCTTTATCGAGAAGGATGCCTCGGTTAACGAGCACATTGAGCAAATGCGGCTGTCGGCGACCAAAGCGCTGATGGAGCGCAAGGATGCCATTATTGTCGCTACCGTATCGGCCATCTACGGTCTGGGTGATCCGGACTCCTATCTGAAGATGGTGTTGCATCTGGTGCGTGGCGACCAAATTGACCAGCGTCAGATTTTGCGCCGCTTGGCGGAACTGCAATACACCCGTAACGACGTAGCGTTTCAGCGGGCCACCTACCGGGTGCGTGGCGATGTGATCGATATCTTTCCGGCAGACTCTGATCGGGAGGCTTTGCGGGTTGAGTTGTTTGATGACGAAGTGGAGCAGTTGACCCTGTTTGATCCCCTGACCGGTGAGGCCATACAGAAATTACAGCGCTACACGGTGTACCCCAAATCCCACTATGTGACCCCGCGCCAGACCATTCTCGATGCCATTGATAACATCAAGGACGAATTAAAAGATCGGCTGCAACAGTTGCGCGACAATGAAAAACTGGTGGAAGCCCAGCGGCTGGAACAGCGCGTCAAATACGATGTGGAGATGATGCAGGAGCTGGGTTACTGCACCGGCATTGAAAACTATTCCCGCTATTTGTCCGGGCGCGCACCGGGCGAACCGCCGCCGACACTGTTTGATTATCTGCCCAGCGATGCCTTGCTGGTGATCGATGAGTCCCATGTGGGCGTGCCGCAAATCGGGGGCATGTACAAGGGCGATCGCTCCCGAAAAGAAACTCTGGTGGAGTATGGATTCCGCCTGCCGTCGGCGTTGGATAATCGCCCGATGCGGTTTGATGAATGGGAGCGTCTGGCACCGCAAACCATTTTTGTCTCCGCCACCCCCGGTCCCTACGAGGGTGAACATGCCGGCCAGGTGGTAGAGCAGGTGGTGCGGCCAACCGGTCTGGTCGATCCGATCGTAGAGGTTCGCCCGGCAACCACGCAGGTGGATGATGCTCTGTCGGAAATCAATCAATCGGTTGAGCGTGGCGACCGCGTCTTGATCACGGTTCTGACCAAGCGCATGGCCGAGGATCTGACCGATTATTTGCAGGAGCACGGTGTGCGAGTGCGGTATCTGCATTCGGATATCGATACTGTCGAGCGGGTGGAGATTATTCGCGACCTGCGCATCGGTGAATTTGATGTGCTGGTGGGGATCAACCTGTTGCGCGAAGGTCTGGATATGCCGGAGGTGGCTTTGGTGGCGATTATGGATGCCGATAAGGAAGGCTTCTTGCGTTCAGACCGCTCTTTGATTCAGACCATTGGCCGTGCCGCGCGTAACGTCAATGGCAAGGCGATCTTATACGCGGACAAAATCACCGGCTCCATGCGGCGCTCCATTGATGAAACCGAAAGACGTCGCGCCAAGCAAATGGCCTTTAATGAGGAGCACGGCATTACGCCCAAGGGCATCGAGAAGAATGTCACGGACATTCTGGAAGGTACTTACGTGCCGGGCGCCAAGGGCCGTAACAAGAAAGTGGCCGAGAGGAAGGGCGATTACGATGTGGATCTGTCCGGTGGTGATGTCTGGCAGCAGGTTAAACAGCTGGAAGAAAAAATGTTCCAGGCGGCCAAGGATTTGGAGTTTGAAGAAGCCGCCAGAATTCGTGATCAGATCAGTCAGCTAAAAGAACATTTGAACTAGGGATGGTCACAGCGCTATAACCCTTACAGAACACGCGGTGAATACATCCCTGTACGCTCGACAACAGCATCCATGCTGTTGACGGTTCTGTAAGGGTTATAGCGCTGCTCTGTAACAATCAGCCAACTATCAAGACCAAACTATAAAGAGCAGCGACTAGGCAATGGAAAATAAAAAGATCTCAACAACTCAAATAGCCAAACGTGCAGGTCTCGACAGCCGCGATATGTTTGAGTTGTTGTCTGGTGCCCGCTGGATTAAACGCAATGACCAGCCCAAAGGTGAGAATGCTTCCAAATGGTTGCTGACGGCCAAGGGCGAGTTTGAAGGTGGGGAGTATTTTACATCCGATAAGTTTGGTACCTACATCGTCTGGCCTGAGGACGTTTTAAAACACCCGATGTTGCAGGAACTGCAAGACAAACCCGTGACAGCCACAGCGTTGGGTAAACCGTTTGGTGTTAGTGGCCGGCTGGTGAATCAGGTGTTGGCGGAGTTGGGTTGGATGGAAAAGCACATCAATGGCTGGGAGTTGACTGACGCCGGTAAAGCGTTGGGTGGTCAGCCGGTACAGCATGAAAAGAGCGGTGCGCTTTATGTCATTTGGCCTGCCGAGTTGTCCGGACATAAAGCTTTAATGGCTCGAATCAGGGCACTTTCCCTGTCGGAAGGCGAAGGTGAAATTGATGGTGAAGATGATCGCGATGGTGGTCAGTGTCTGGATGGCCATCGCTCGAATACCAAGGCGTACACACTGATTGATAATTGGCTGTACATCAATGGTCTTGCTCATGCCTGTGACAGACCATTGCCTGTTGAAAACAGCAATCATTGCAGCGATTTTTACCTGCCATCAGCCAGAGTGTTTATTGAATACTGGGGTGGCAGTAGCAGCCCTGCGCAGTTGTCCGATAAGTTGGCAAAGCTCGATCTATATCGTAGCCACAATCTGAATCTGATTGAGCTGGAGGATGATGATCTTGCCAATCTGGATGAGGTTTTAGCTCGCAAGCTGTTGTCGTTCGGTATCAAGGTTTATTAAAAATTTTAAAGTTTATTAAGTCGGAATTGATGTTATGAGTTCATTACAGGATCAGTTACTGCAAGCCGGGCTGGTGGATGCCAAGAAGGCCAAAAAGGCCAGTAAAGACAAGCGTAAAGCCCAGAAGGTGCAGAAGAAATCCAAACAGGTGGTTGTGGATGAAACCAAGGCCGCTGCGGCAAAAGCCCGTGAAGATAAAGCGGCACGTGACCGTCAGTTAAATGAAGAACGCAAAGCGGAGCAGGAAAAGAAAGCCATTCAGGCCCAGATAAGACAGCTGATCAGCATGAATCGGATTGAGAAAGGCTCCGGTGCGGATCTGTTGGGGTACAACTTTACCGATGGCAAATCGATCAAAAAGATTCACGTTACTGGAATCATTCAGAAGCAGCTGGAAAGAGGCCAATTGGCCATTGTTAAGTTGGTTCATGTGGGTCAGCAAGAGCCGGATTATGAACTGGTGCCGGCGGCGGTGGCCGATAAAATCAGTCAGCGCGATCAGGAATGTGTGATTTCGAGGCAGGAGACTGCCGATATTGATGAAGACGATCCTTACGCGGATTACCAGATTCCCGATGATCTGATGTGGTAATCAGGACAAGTGGCTATGCGGGCTTTGACGTTTCGACTTCTGAGCCTGCATAAATACAATTTCTGCCCAGTTCTTTCGCCTTGAGGAGCCTGTTGTCTGCGCTCACTATGAGGTCATCAATGGAGCTTTCAAAAGATTGCTTTTCGGCAACTCCCAAGCTGATTGAGAGAAACAGTTTGCTGCCCTCAATATTGATGTCCAGTGCTTCAATGGCCTGTCGATATCGTTCTGCAGCCTGAAGCGCTTTGTTCAGGTCGGTCTCCGGTAAAAAAACAATAAATTCCTCACCGCCCCAGCGTGATAACAGGTTGCTGTTACGAGTGAGTTTGCGAAGCTCGTTGGAAACCTTGATCAGAACGGCGTCACCATGATGATGGCCATAATTGTCGTTGATGGATTTAAAATGGTCGATGTCTATTATTATCACCGATGCCGCATGATTGTTTCTGAGAATGCCGTTCCAGATCGGGGTCAATTGTTCGAAGAAACCGCGCCTGTTATCGATCCCGGTTAAAGGATCCATGCGGGCCATTTTTTCTGCCTGCAGTTTCTCTTCCTTGAACTGGTTCATTTGCTTGGCCAGTGCCACGGCAAACAGAATGGCCTCCAGTGTCATGCCTACATCGACTGCGGCATAAGTATAGGGGTTGAATGGAATTACCCCCATAACCGTGATGCAGGTAATGGCAGCCCCCCCTGCGCCTAGAATACAGGCCGGCAGGAAATAAGCCGCGGTTCGTTCACCCATGCGCAACGAAATAAAGCCGATGGCAATCATCCCCAGAGTGCAAATCAGCATGTAGATAAAGGCCAGATTGATCGCCAGACTCTGATCGTCCAGCACTACGGCCAATAAATGGCTGGCGGCCATAAACCAGCAGCCTCTGCTGATCGCCCAGTGCAATTTGGGCAGGTGCTGGGATATCGCCAGAAAACTCGAAGCGAAGGTGAGCCCGAATATCACGTGTACTGTCATCAGCACTGGAATCGAAAAGCCCTGAATCGCTGGGGATTCAGGCCAGAACAGTGGGTAGCTATGGCCCGTATAGGTCAGGTTCATGGCCAGAAAGGCAGCCATATAACAGGAGTAAAACAGATATTTTCGGCTTTTCAGACTGATCCCGAGAATCAGGTTGTAGATCAACAGTGCGCCGACCACGCCGTATATCAAACCGTGACCGTAACCGGCAAGGACTTGCTGTTGGTTGTCGGTGGTCGGAGTGGAAAAGTACACAGGGGCAATAAACGCATCCGGCGTTGCCAGACGCATGATCACCGTGGTGCGACCTGGCGTGAAATCGTGATCAAAGGCAAAGAAGCGTTGCTGCAGAGGTCGTTGCTGAAACGGGTAGCGATCACCGGTATGGATGGCTCGGATTTGAGCGCCGTCTTGGAACAGATAAATATCGATTTCATCGATCCAGGCATTTTTGACATTGAATCGCCGAGTGACATTAACCGTTGTGTCGTTATCAATCTGAAACAATGCCCAGAGGGGAGGAGAGGATAACTTTCCGAAAAAAGCCTGATAGTAATAGCGATTCAGTTCACCGGCTTGATCATGCTCGAGGATGTCGTTTGCGGTGAGTGTCTGATGGGTTTCTGGTAACACTTTGGCGTAGTAGCCAACGGCACTCTGGTATTCCACTGAAACATTAAGGGCATCTGCCCTGACTGTACAGGCAAGCAGGTATAGCAATAGCCCCGAAAATAGTTGGATGCTTTTCAAGCGGTCGTCCATGAACTGCGCAGTACCTTATGGCGTAATCTAGCCAATATCATATAAACCCTCACGGCTACAGTATGACCTATCAAAAGCCTTTGCGCATAATACTTCCGGGCAGAATTGTCAGGGTTGTCATCCAGAGTCTTGTTTCAATAGCGACTTAGCAGTTCACGTTGATAATCTTCCAGAGAGGGTTGCACATTGTACTTTTTTTGCCACAGCTCCAGATCGGCCATCCATTTATGGAGTTCTTCCATAACCAGCGTATTGTTTTCCAGCTGCCACAGCTGCTCGGAGGCTTTATAGCAATAATTGAGAATGACCATGGCATTGCTGTCGCCTTGCTCTGCTGCCACTTTGATTTTGCTGATGCGTCGATTGATCTGATTGAGTTCCTGTTTCAGTTGCCAGACATAGAGGACCTCGGCGAAGTAGGGCTTGTGTTTGAGTTTGCTGCCCAGAACCAGCAGCACGGCAACAGCCAGCAAGACCCCAGCGGCATTGAGCGCGGTGTTGCTGCCGTCTTCCGGGCTGCCATAGAACGCAATAAGTAAGCTTGAGAAAGTCAGTGACAGAATTGTCAGAGCGGCAATCAGGGCGATGACTACACGCTTGTGGCGGTGTTGATAAACCGCTTTGTCTATGGGGTGAAGTTGCACAAGGGATACCTGAATTCAGAGTGAGGTGGTGTTTGCCCCACAGTTTACCCTGAAACGAAAAAGGGGTGGGCGATAATCTCGTCCACCCCTCCGGGATCGTCAATGGCGTTCTGCTAAACCAATATCGTTAAAAACCGATAAAGGTGGCAAAGTCGTCGACGGATTCACGCTCTGTGCGCAGAGTATTAACCGCTTTGGTTTTATCGGGTACGCCCAGCGCCATCCCGGCATAAATTACTTCATTGTCACTTAACTGCAGATGACTGTGCAGGGTTTTGCGCACCATGGCCCAGATTTCCTGCATGCAGGTGCCGTAACCTTTGGCTTCGGCCACCAGACAAACGGTCTGCATAAACATGCCCAGTGAGGCCCATTGATTGCGGCCGTGAACCCGGTCAATGGTGAAGAAAATCGCAGCTGGAGCACCGTAAAAATTGAAGTTTTCCAGCATCCAGCCTTGTCGAGCCGCCGCATCATCGCGCTCGATGCCCATCAGCTCATACATGGCCTTGCCGACACCGGCACGACGCTCCTGATACTGTTGTGGCAAGTCTTTGGGGTAGATGGGGTACTCATCATCTTCACCCGCCGGATTGGCCATCAGGGTTTGCAGGGCCAAATCGGTAATGGCTTTTTTCTCATCACCGGTGACCACAATGGTTTTCCAGGGCTGCAGATTGGAGCTTGAGGGTGAATAGCGGGCGATATCCAGAATTTCCTGAATGGCTTCTTTGGATATTTGCTCGTCGGTAAACGCCCGAGTCGAGATTCTGGTTTGAATGGCTTCAATAACGTCCATTGGCTTCTCTCTGATTCTGTTGATTTGCTTACAGGGCGGAAACACCACCATCAATGGCAATGGCCTGCCCGGTCATATAGCTGTTGCCCGGTGAGCAGAGCATGACCATCAGGTTGGTGATCTCCTCGGTTTCGCCCAGGCGCTTCATGGGGGCTCCCTGTTTCAGGAAGTCCTGGGATTCGCCGAGCACGCTGTCGGTAACCAGTGGCGTCAGCGCGAAGAACGGGCAGACGGCGTTAACGCGGATGCCTTTCTTGGCGTATTCCACTGCTGCGGTTTTGGTTAAACCAATTACGGCGTGTTTGGCGGCACCGTAGGCGCCAATTTTAGGCGACGCACCCAGACCCGCCATGGAGCTGACATTCAAAATGGTGCCGTCTTCCTGTTTCAACATTTGCGCAATCTGGTGCTTCATGCCAAACATCACACCCTTGGTGTTGAGGGCAAACTGTTGATCCATAATGTCTTCGGTCAGGGTATGGATAGAGCCCATGGGGTGGCCGCCGCCGGCGTTATTAATGGCAATGTCCAATCGGCCATAGATTTCTACGGCTGCTTCGACCATGGCCTGGCAATCGCGCTCGTGGGAAACATCACACAGGACGGTGGTGGCATCGCCGGGCAGATTGGAGGCAACGGCTTCCAGACCGGGCTCATTGATATCGCCCAGTACCAGCTTGGCACCGCGCTTGGAAAATTCTTCAGCCAACTGGGCTCCGAAGCCGCTGGCGGCACCGGTGATGAGTACAACTTTGCCGGTAAAATCGAGTAAGGGATCCATAAAATTAGTCCTTTGTAAAAATCAAATGGCGCTAAAGCCGCCGTCTACCATCAGAGTGTGTCCGGTCATAAAGCTGTTGTTCTTGTCACAGGCAAACAGCATGGCTTCGATGACTTCGTGTGGTTCTGCGGCGCGTTTCAAGGCCGTGTTTTTGGTGATGTCTCTCAGTACCGCTTCGCGTTCGTTTTCGGGGAACAGTTCCAGGGTTTGATCCAGCATTGGCGTGCGGGTGATGTAGGGACAAACCGCATTGACCCGAATATTGTGCTTGCCATATTCGGCCGCAGCCGACCGGGTCAGCCCCAATACGGCGTGCTTGCTGGCGGCATAGGATGACATCATCGGCGCGGCGCCGACACCGGCAACGGAAGATACATTAACAATATTACCGCCACCTTGCTGCTGCATATGAGGAATTTGCGCCTTCATGCACAGAAAGACCCCCTTGACGTTAATGTCCATCACCCGATCAAAATCATCGACCGGTGTGTCAGCCAGTTTGTTGTGTGCGGGATCAATGCCGGCGTTGTTGATGGCGGCATCCAACTTGCCATAGTGGGCTACGGCTGCGTCGATGAAGTTTTGTACTTGCTCGGGATTGGTGACATCGCAAGTCTGGCTGAATACAGAAATGTTCAAACCTTGCAGTTCTTCGGTCAGATCCGCCAGGGCCTGCTGGTTGACATCGGACAGCACCAGTTTGGCGCCAGCTTTGCCAAAGCTTAGGGCGGCTTCGCGACCGAGACCACCGCTGGCTCCGGTAATCATGACCACTTGATCGTTAAAGCGCGACATATTCTCTCTCTGTTCTTGGTTATTTCTGGAGTTTAAATCCACACATCCCCGCTTGCGCAGGGATGTGGGTAATAGCCGATAGTGATGGCTGGCTTGATCAGATGGTCATGCCACCGTCGACTACGATGCACTCACCATTGGTGTAGGAGCTGGCGTCGGATGCCAGATACAATACGGTGCCGGCCATTTCCTGTGGTTCGGCGTGACGTCCCATGGGGATATTCTGAATGGCGTGCTGGTAAATGTCGTCGTTGGTAAACAGGGCGCCGGCAAACTTGGTCTTGGTCAAGCCGGGCAGCAGGGCGTTGCAACGAATGCCAAACTGCGCGCATTCCTTGGCCATGGCTTTGGTCAGATTTACCACGGCGGCCTTACTGATGGAGTAGATGCCCTGACCGGGGCCCGGGTTCAGGGCGTTAACCGAAGCCGTGTTGACGATAGAGCCACCGCCGTTTTCGCGCATGATCTTGCCCGCTTCGACAGACATAAAGAAATAGCCACGGATATTGACGTCCACGGTTTTATTGAACGCGCCCAGATCGGTATCGAGGATATGACCGAAGTAGGGGTTGGCCGCGGCGTTGTTGACCAGAATATCCAGCTTACCGTGCTTGTCTTTGATGGTGCTGAAGATGTTTTGAATCTGATCCATGTCGCCAATATGACAGGCGATGGCCTCGGCCTTGCCGCCATTGCTGACGATCTCGTCGGCGACTTTCTGGCAATCATCAATTTTGCGGCTGGAGACAATGACGTGGGCGCCTTGCTCGCCAAACAGTTTGGCGATTTCTTCGCCGATGCCACGACTGGCGCCGGTTACCAGGGCCACTTTGCCGGTTAAATCAAACAGTGTTGTACTCATGTGTTTCTCTCTTTCAAAATTATTGGTCGCGGCACTTATTGTTTATTGAGTGCGATAGCCAGTGCCATTTGCGCCATGGGCTTGACCATGGCGCCGATACTGCCGGCTGATTTATTGGAGGCATTGCCGTCGGCGGCGCGTTTGGCGACACCCTGAGCAATGGCGGCCAGACGGAAGAAACTGAAGGCCAGATAAAAATTCCAGTTATCAATTTTGTCGATGCCCATGCGTTTGCAGTAAGCGGCTACGTATTCTTCTTCCGAAGGAATGCCCAGAGCGGCGGCATCAACTCCCATCAGACCGGACATGGTGTTTTTCGCCTCACTGGGTGGCAAACGCAGGCACATGCACTGGTAGGCCAGATCGGAGTAGGGGTGCCCCAGAGTGGACAGCTCCCAATCCAGTACGGCAATGATTTTCCCGTTGTCCTTGGAGAACATGACGTTGTCCAGACGGTAGTCGCCGTGGGCGATGGAAACCTTGCCATCATCCTCTGGCAGATTGCTTCCCAGCCATTCGGTGAGCTGGTCCATTTCGGCAATGGGCTCGAGTTCGGCGGCTTTGTATTGCTTGGACCAGCGATCGAACTGGCGCTGGAAATAATTGCCGGGTTTGCCGTAATCCAACAGATCCGCTTTTTCCAAATCCACTGAGTGGATGGCGGCCAGGACGCGGTTCATTTCATCGTACATGGCAGCGCGCTGTTCGTTGCTGTCGGCATCGGCCAGTGCTGAATCCCAGTGAATGTTGCCGTCACAGAATTCCATGACGTAAAACATGGAGCCCAGTACATCGCGGTCTTCACACAGGTGATAAACCTTGGCGACCGGCACGTCGGTGTCGGCCAACGCCTTGAGGATGCGGTATTCGCGATCCACAGCATGGGCAGATTTCAGCAGTTTGCCCGGAGGCTGGCGACGCAGCACATAGGTGCCGGAAGTCGCTTCAATTTTAAAGGTCGGGTTGGACTGGCCACCGGCGAACTTGGTGGCCGTCAATGGGCCTTTGAAACCGTCGATATTGGCTTCCAGATAGGAAGCCAGAGCGGTTTCATTCAACTGATCAACTTGTGACATGGTGGTAATTCCTCGCTTAATCAGTCCGCGAAGCGCTTGGCCAGATCGCGACCCAGCTGCATCATATGCACCTGATCCGGGCCGTCGGCCAGACGCAGGCAGCGCTGCCAGGCAAAGGCCTGTGGCAGGAAGGAATCCTGACTCAGTCCCATGGCACCATGAATCTGAATGGCGCGATCAATCACTGCCAGTGCCATATTCGGGGCAACGATCTTGATCATGGCAATCAGATCTTTCGCGGCTTTGTTGCCGTCGGTGTCCATCTTCTGAGCGGCTTTTAAAGTCATCAGACGCGCTTGTTCAATCTCACAGGCGGATTTGGCAATGTCTTCACGAACCGATTGCTGCTTGGCCATTGGCTGACCAAACACAATGCGATTACTGGCGCGATGGCACATGGCTTCCATGGCACGCTGAGCAATACCGATGCTGCGCATGCAGTGGTGAATACGGCCTGGGCCAAGGCGACCCTGAGCGATTTCAAAACCGCGACCCTCACCCAGAATCAGGTTGCTGGCGGGGACGCGCACGTTTTCAAAAATAATCTCGGCGTGACCTTCCGGGGCGTCGTCATAACCCATAACGGTCATTGGGCGAATCACTTTGACACCGGGTGTATTGGTTGGCACCAGAATCTGGGATTGCTGAATGTAGCGATTGGGATTGTCCGGATCGGTCTTGCCCATCACGATCATGATTTCGCACTGCTTGCGACAGGCGCCAGAGATGTAAAACTTTCTGCCGTTGATGACGTACTCGTCACCATCGCGCTCGATGCGGGTATCGATGTTGGTGGCGTCAGAGGAGGCAACTTCCGGTTCGGTCATGGCAAAGGCCGAGCGGATTTTGCCTTCCAGCAGGGGCTCAAGCCATTGCTTCTTCTGTTCTTCATTGCCGTACTTGGCCAGCACTTCCATATTGCCCGTGTCGGGAGCGGCACAGTTGAAGACCTCGGAAGCCCAGCCGACTTTACCCATTTCTTCGGCCAGAGGGGCGTATTCCAGATTGGTCAGGCCGGCACTGTAGTGGCCGTATTCTTTTGGCAGGAAAAAATTCCAAAGGCCCTGTGCCTTGGCTTTGGCTTTCAGCTCTTCCATCAGGGGCGGGGTAGACCATGGGTCGTCGTGCAGTTGCTCGTGCATTCGATCTTCATTGGGGTAGACGTGCTCGTCCATAAACGCTTTAACCTGTTCGAGCAGTGTTTTGACCTTGTCGCTGTATTCGAAATCCATAGTCTCTGACCTTGTTGTTGTGAATGACTGACAGTGTGTAAATAAGTAATACGGTACTTAACCGTGAGTGATGTATTGCTGTCGCTCGGCGCTGTCCAGATGCGGTGTGGTGTTGAAGCTGGTCAAACGCACAGCGTGCTGATTGAAATAAAAATGGCTGACGCCGGTGTTACGCGATTGCAGGTTGAGATCAACCACGGTTTCCGCCGGTGTTCTCAAAACCTGAGAAATAAATTGGGCGTTGGTGCCGCCGGAGCTGACGACCAGAACCTTGCCGCTGCAATGTTGCTGGATGTGGTTGTAGGCCTGAGCCACCCGGTCGTGAAAGCCCTTCCAGGTTTCCGGTAGCTGATCCGATACCAGAGTGCCGTGACACCAGTCGATCATGGCTTGTTTGAGCAGGTGGAAGAATTCTTTGACGGAAGGCTTTGATGGCAGACTCAGTTCCGGGTGTTGTTGCAGATAAACATTGACCAGTGCCTTGAAGTCGAATTCGTTGAGCTCCGGCATGACATTTACCCGGCTGAACTCGGTTGTCAGACCTTTGGCAATGCCCGCTGTGGTTTCGGTATGACGCACCAGGTCACCCTGATAGATGTGATCGAACTGCAGCCCGAGGCTGTTGAAATACTCGCCCAGCCATTGGGCCTGTTGATGCCCCAGTTGCGAGAGTTGGTCGTAGTTGTCAGCACCAAAAGAGGCCTGACCGTGCCGAACCATATAAATCTCTGCCATTACCGATTGCTCGCCTTGCTGTTAGGTTGATCGAATCAGCATAGGCAGCTTTCTGATATTTTAAAAATTTATTATTGTGATGGTGTATTATTTGTTTTATGAATAATATGTCTTTAATGGTGGCGTTCAGGGGGAAATGATCCATGTCACTTAATAAGGTCGATCTCAATCTGTTTCTGGTGTTCGATGCCATCTATCAGCAGCGTAACCTGACTCGGGCTGCGGAAGTTCTGTTTATGTCCCAGCCAGCGGTCAGTAACGCCCTTAATCGCTTGCGCTCGAGCCTCAATGACAAGTTGTTTGTGCGTTCTCCAGGCGGGGTAAGCCCCACGCCGATGGCAGAAAACATCATCGATCAGGTTCAGGAGGCTCTGAAACTGCTCGATGCCAGCGTTACCGAAGGCGTGGTGTTTGATCCGAAAAGCAGTAATAAGGTATTTCGCCTGAGCATGAGTGATCTGGCGCAATCCATGTTGCTGCCGGAGTTGTTGTCACAGATTAACGATCAGGCGCCCAATGTGGGGCTGGAGTGTTATTACATTGCCCGCGATCAGCTGGAGAAAGAGTTGGCATCCGGGGCCATTGATCTGGCTTTGGATGTCACCACGGTGCTTGGTCCTCAGACCCGCATGCAACCGCTGATGAAAGAACGCTATATTTGCGCGGTCAGACCCGATCATCCGGATATTGGCGAAACCATTACTCTTGATCAGTACCTCAAATTTGATCATGTGCAGGTCTCCAGCCGACGCACCGGGGCCGGGTTTGAAGATGTCGCCCTGCAGCGCCTGGGACGGCAGCGGCGGGTCAAGGTTCGGGTGCCTCATTTTCAGGTGGCCCCACAATTGATACTCAATAGCGACATGGTCCTGACGGTGCCGAAAAAGCTGGCGCAACAGCACAATCTGAAGGTGCTGGAATTACCTTTTTCGCTGGCGGCGATCGACTGGAACATCTATTGGCACAAGAGCGCTGAACAGGATCAGACCAATTTGTGGATTCGCAATCAGATTCAACAGGTAGTGGGGCAGCAACAGGGAGACATTAATTGATTCAGGCTGTTGAAGCCGCAATCGTCTCACGATACATTTGTGAATGATCGGTCATAGATGATCCGACAGGAAAAAATAATACCCAATCAGGCAGGAGGCTGTTGCCGTTATCAATACCCGTGATGCAGACGTTGATGCAAACGCAGCAACTGATTCGGCTATGGCCAACAACGCTTTGATTCTATCCGGTGGTGGCGCCCGGGCCGCCTACCAAGTCGGAGTACTGACCGCGCTCAATGAGCTTTTGCCCAAATCCACCCACAATCCCTTTCCAATTATCTGTGGTACCTCGGCCGGGGCCCTCAATGCTCTGGCTCTTGCGACCCATTCGGGACATTTTTACGAGGCGGTGGAGGATCTCAACAAGCTCTGGAAGGATCTCAACACCAGCCATGTTTTCAGAACCGATGTCGCTTCATTATTGGCAGGGGCCGGGCGTCTGTTTCTATCCCTGTTCAATCAGGGGGTTGCCCGCAAGAAATCCATCGCGCTGCTCGATAACAGTCCTTTGCGGGAGTTTCTGGCCGAGCACATTGATTTCAAACGATTGCAGACGGGCATTGATGCCGGTGACCTCAAAGGCGTCAGTATTTCTGCCATGAATTACACCTCAGGTGAGTCGATCAGTTTTTTTCAGGGTAATGACTCCATCAATGAGTGGGACCGCCATCGTCGCCGGGGTGTAAAAGCGCAGTTGTCGCTGGACCATCTGATGGCTTCTTCGGCCATTCCCGGTATTTTCCCCGCTGGCAAAATTGGCGAGCATTACTATGGCGATGGCGCATTGCGTCAGGTAGCACCTATCAGTCCGGCGTTGCATATGGGGGCTGATAAGGTGTTTGTGATCGGTGTCAGTAACAACCGCAATCCGGTGCAGTGGAATAAGCGGTTGGTATCAGCCCGTCACTCACCCTCTATTGCTCAGGTGTTCGGGCATCTCTTCAGTAGTGCCTTTATCGACAGTCTCGAAGGCGATATTGAGCATCTGGAGCGGATCAATGAATTGCTGGCGCGCATTCCGGAAGACCAACGAGAGTACAACGGTCGCTTACTGAAGCCGGTAGAAACCCTGATTATTTCACCTTCCAAACCGGTGGACAGGATTGCCGGTCGCTGTGTGCGCTATATGCCAAAAACCATTCGTGTGTTTATGCGCTCAACCGGTGGCAGTGCCAGTGGCGGAGGCTCTTCTACCAGCAGTTATTTGCTGTTTGAAAAACCCTTTATCGATAAATTGTTTGATCTTGGGTATCAGGACACCATGTGGGAAAAAGATCGGGTACAAGAATTTTTTCGTGTCTGAATCAAATTTTGGCGCATTAAGATTTGTTAAGATCTACCCCTGGGAGGTATAATGGCGGCTATGTACACACAACAATAATCACAACAGTATGGTCAGACCGGGGAAGGTCATTTATAACAACAGATAGAGAGCAAAATTATCATGAAGCAATTATCCGGGATGGATAACCTGTTCCTTAATCAGGAAAAGCGCAACCAGTATATGCACGTTGCCGCCATGGGGATCTACGATCCTTCCACCGCGCCGGGCGGTAAAGTTCGATTCAAACAAGTGCTGGATTTCTTTACCAGTCGGTTGCACAAATCCAAAGTTTTCAGCCGTCGTTTGGTTAAGCCGCCTTTTTATATGGATCGTCCTTACTGGATTGAAGGTGGGAAAATCGATATCGAGTACCACGTGCGCCACATTGGTCTGCCCCATCCGGGGGATTGGCGCCAGCTGATGATTCAGATTGCCCGAATTCACTCGCGTCCGCTGGATATGACCAAGCCCCTTTGGGAGGCCTACATCATTGAGCGTCTGGATAATATTCCCGGTATTGCCCCGGGCAGTTTTGCCCTGTACATCAAGTTTCACCACGCGGCCATTGACGGGCAGATGGGGGCTGAACTGATTGAAGCCATTCACTCTCTGCAGGCAGAATTTGAATCCGCCGGCATGGAAGGTCACACCATCATCACCGACCGTGAGCCCAATTTTCTGGAGCTGGCAACCCGCGCCGTGGGCCATCGCGCCGATCAACTGGTAACGGCATCCAAACTGGCGGTCAACATCAGTAGAAAGGCCGTGGACTTGGGTAAAGAATATGGTCCAAAAGTTCTGGAAGCAGGGGAACAATATCTTTCCCGTTCGCTGGGTGCCCAGGAGAAAAGCACGACCGAATCTGAGCATGCCAAAAATGGCATTCCCAAAACCCGTTTTAATCAGCGGGTATCGCCACACCGGGTGGTGGATGCAACCGGTGTCTCCCTCGACGCCTGTCAGGAAATCCGTCAGAACGTTGAGGCGGTAACCATCAACGATATCTTCCTGACGGTTGCCGGTGGTGCCATGCGCCGCTATCTGGATGCCAAAGGTGAGCTGCCTGAGGCCAGCATGTCAGCAATGATGCCTATCAGTACCCGTACCGGTAAAGGTCAGGATGTGGGTAATCAAATTGGTCTGGCTATCACCTCTCTGGCTACCGACGTTGAAAATCCGATTCAACGCCTGATGCGTGTGGGTGCCAAGTCCAAAGCCACCAAAAAGGTCAGCAGTTCTGTGGGTGCCGAGTTACCCTCGCAGTTGCTGAACGTATTGCCCGGCGCACTGGTGGAAAAGGCCCTGTTCTACACCATTGGTCACACCAGTAACGTCACTGTTTCCAATGTGCGTGGACCCAATGTGCCTCTGTATCTGGCGGGCGCCAAAATGCAGATGTTTATGCCGGTTTCTGTGGCATTCGACGGTTCGGGATTGAATGTTACCGGTTTCAGCTACGATGGTACCCTGTGGATTACGGTCACCTGTTGTCGAGCCATGATGCCGGATCCGGCATTTTTCAGCACCTGCATCAATGAAGAGTTTGATGCGCTGCTGGCTGCGGCCCGAGAACATGGTCAGCAGGTCAAAGGCAAGTCGCCTACTGGTCGAGCCAAGAAAGCGGCAGCCAAAAAGCCTGCGGCTAAAAAACCAGCGGCGAAGAAACAGCCTGCCAAGAGTAAAGCGAGTGTTACGGCTATCAGCAGCTAATGGCAGAGAGTGGGTCTGATCAAAAGGCCTGATCTGATAAAAAGCCCCGTCATTGATGCAATGGCGGGGCTTTTTTATTTGGGCAGGGTGTCACGGCTAGCAATCATCGATTATCTTCCGGAAACCAGTGCCGTGTCTTGTTGGCAAAACGAACCAGACTGAGCATCACCGGCACTTCCACCAGTACGCCGACAACCGTCGCCAGAGCGGCGCCGGAGTGAAGTCCGAATAGAGAGATTGCCACAGCGACAGCCAGTTCAAAGAAGTTGGATGTGCCAATCATGCTGGCAGGCGCGGCAATATTGTGGGGCAGTTTCATGGCCTTGGCCGCGCCATAGGTAATTGCAAATATGCCATAGGTTTGGATCAGCAAGGGAATGGCGATCAAAACGATGGTCTGCGGTTGAGCGATGATGGTTTGAGCCTGAAAGCCAAACAAAAGAATCACGGTTCCCAGCAATCCCACCACCGACCAGGGTTTGGCACTGTCAAGAAACGACTGGAGACGAACTTCACTGTGATTGTTCTGCAGGTAGTGGCGAGTTATCGCGCCTGCTATCAAAGGCAAAAGCACATAAAGCACCACGGACCACAACAGGGTTTCCCACGGCACCTGAATGTCGCTGATGCCCAGCAGGAAACCGGCAATGGGGGCAAAGGCAAACACCATGATGATGTCGTTGACCGACACCTGCACCAGGGTGTAATTGGGATCGCCTTTGGTGAGCTGGCTCCAGACAAACACCATGGCAGTGCAGGGGGCTACGCCTAGCAGAATCATGCCGGCAATGTATTCGTTGGCGGTTTGTGGATCGACTAATGGGGCAAACAAAACTTTAAAAAATAGCCACCCCATAAAGGCCATACTGAAGGGTTTAACCAGCCAGTTGATCACCAGTGTCAGGATCAATCCCTTGGGTTTTCTTCCCACGTCTTTAATGGAAGAAAAGTCGATTTGAACCATCATCGGGTAAATCATTACCCAGATAAGCACTGCCACCACCAGATTGACGTGAGCAAATTCCAGTGAGGCGATGGTTTCGAACAGGCCGGGGAAAACATTGCCCAGAACCACTCCGACAACAATGCAGAGGGTGACCCATACCGACAGGTAGCGTTCAAATAGTCCCATGTAGAGATACTCCTAATATAAGATTTATATAATATATGAAAATACGTATATTATAAATGTCCACAAAGAAATTATTGATTAAGAAGCGTAAGCCGTCAGTGTGATGGGCGTCGATCTATGTGAGTGAGCCGTGAAAATGGGGAAGGATTGAACCTATGGCGCTATCTGGACTCCTATTCAGTCGACTCAAGAATACCTTTACAGTATCCTTGCCCCGATTTTCTGCTCATGAAAAGGCCACGCCCATGTACAAATTGATTCGTAAAGCCCTGTTCTGTCTGGACCCTGAAACCGCTCACGAACTGACCATCGATATGATGGGGGCGGCTGGCCGACTTGGGCTGGTAGGGCCGTTTGCCAAAAATATTCCGAATAACCCGGTTGAGGTGATGGGACTCACGTTTCCCAATCCGGTCGGATTAGCCGCGGGTCTTGATAAGAACGGTGACTGCTTTAATGCGCTGGGCCAATTGGGTTTTGGCCATGTGGAAATCGGCACCATCACACCTCGACCCCAGCCCGGCAACCCCAAGCCACGGCTGTTCCGCTTGCCAGAGCACGAGGGCATCATTAACCGGATGGGCTTCAACAATAAGGGTGTTGAGCATCTGGTTGAGCGGGTTAAAAAACGCAATTTTAATGGCGTTCTGGGCATTAATATCGGAAAGAACTTCGATACTCCGGTGGAGCGTGCCGACGAAGACTACGCGATTTGCATGGACGCAGTTTATCCCTATGCCGATTACATTGCGGTGAACGTCTCTTCTCCGAATACGCCGGGGTTGAGAGACCTGCAGTTTGGCGACAGCTTGAAAAATCTGCTGGGCACCATCAAGGCCAAGCAAACCGAGCTGCATGAGAAAACCGGACGCTATGTTCCGGTTGCCGTAAAAATTGCGCCGGATATGGACGCCGAGGGTGCCGCAGAATTTTGCACAATCCTGCTGGAATCCGGTCTCGATGGTGTGATTGCCACCAACACCACCATTTCACGGGAAGAGGTGGCAGGCCATCCGCTGGCGGGAGAGGCCGGCGGCCTCAGTGGTGCTCCGGTGAAAGATCGCTCCACCACCATGATCAAGCTGCTCGCTGAAAATCTGCAGGGCAAGCTGCCCATCATTGGTGTGGGGGGTATCTGTTCTGGTGCCGATGCACTGGAAAAAATTGACGCAGGAGCCAGCCTGGTGCAGATCTACAGCGGCTTTATCTATCACGGCCCGGATTTGATTGTGGATATGGCCAGGAGCCTTCAGCATATTAACGGATAGACTTCAGCACATTAATGGGTAGCTATCTTGAGTGAGGCTATTAAAGCCAGTGTTAAAGCCCTGATACAAAACTCAGGCAATAAAAAGGGGGCTGGACGCCCCCTAAATCGGCTGATGACCGATCATCGATGTATTCAGTTGATTAAAATTAACCGGGAAAAATTCTGTTCTACTAAAAGTTGGTCATCTTTTGCGCTTGAGCGGCCCGGTTAAAGCCATTCCAATGGTCTTCCCGGCCTTCTCGCCAGCCATTGATCCAGTTCTGTCGGATGGTTGCATTTTCGTGTGGGCAAAGATTTCTTGAACGACCTTCAATACCTACTTGATAACCTTTGCTGAAAGCGCGTTCGATTTGATTGCGTTTTTGCCGTTTCATCAGATAGAGCACCTCTTTGGTTGCTGTAATTATAGCTGTACAAGTTGTATGGGTAGCTATTAGGTGAAAGTGTGGTTTTGGTCAGGGTGTTACTGGATAGTTCCTTGTTTTAATTGCCGAAAATATGGGTTTTTTATTTTTGCTTTTTGGGCAGTTGTCTAAGCTTCTGAGACTTGGGTAAAGCCTGCAGTGGAAGCTCAGTAGAGCAAAAACCGGAACGGTTTGTGAACGAATTATTAAGCATATAAGACAGTGATGTTATATGTGCAGGGTATAATCGAGGACAATTTACTTGGATAATACCCTCCAACTATTTGATTAACTTGAGGTTATCTGTGAAAGAGATGCAGTTTTTCGCCACCTGCCCCAAAGGCATGGAAGGTTTGCTCAAAACGGAGATGGAGCAGCTGGGATTTGCCGAGGTTCGAGAAACCGTTGCTGGCGTCTATTTCACCACAGATCAGCGTGGCGCCTATCGTGCCTGCCTCTGGTCGCGTCTTGCCAATAAGGTATTTCTGCCTTTGGGCAGTTTCCCGGTCGACTCGGCAGACGCACTCTATGAGGCCGCTCGAAGTATCGATTGGGATGATCACCTCAGCCCCACGGGCACTTTGCTGGTGGATTTTACTGGCACCAGTGGCGCTATTCGCAATACCCAATTCGGTGCTGTGCGGGTTAAGGATGCGGTGGTCGACTTTATGCGCGACAGCTGGGGGCAGCGCCCCAGTGTGGCCAAGCGCAACCCGGATTTACGGATCAATGCCCGACTCAGTCGCGGTAAGGTGGTCATCAGCATTGACCTCAGTGGCGACAGCTTGCATCGCCGAGGGTACCGTACCCGACAGGGTGCGGCACCCTTAAAAGAAAATCTGGCCGCGGCCATACTGCTGCGTGCCGGCTGGCCTCACATTGCAGAGCAGGGCGGTGCCCTGATCGACCCCATGTGCGGTTCGGGAACCATTTTGGTCGAAGCGGCGATGATGGCTACTGATTGCGCTCCGGGGGTGGACCGCGCCGAGTTCGGCTTTGAGCGCTGGCTTAATCACCGCAACGATATCTGGTTGGAGCTGCGTGATGAGGCCCTGCAGCGTTACCGCGATGGCCTAACGCGCGACATTCCCGAGATCCGTGGATACGATCAGGATCCACGAGTGATTCAGGCGGCGCAATCGAATATTACCCAGTCGGGTTTTGATGATCTGGTGCGGGTTACCTGTAAGCCACTGAAGGCCTTTGTTAAGCCAACCCATAAGGTGCTCAAGCCGGGCTTGATGATCACCAATCCGCCCTACGGTGAGCGCCTTGGTGAGGTGGAAGAATTGAAATCCCTCTACCGGCTGTTGGGTGACAAGTGCCGCGAGGAGCTGGAGGGATGGCAGGCGGCTGTGTTTACCGGCAATCCGGAGCTTGGCAAGCATATGGGGCTGCGTGCCCGTAAAAAGTACAAGTTGTTTAATGGCCCCTTGCCCAGTGAACTGTTATTGATTGATGTCCGCAGTGAGCAGTTTGTGGATGCGCCACCACCAGAGCCCAAGCAGCAGCCCAAGCTCTCAGAAGGTGGTCAGATGCTGGCCAATCGTCTGCGCAAGAATCGCAAACAGTTGGCGAAATGGGTCAAGCGCGAAGACATTCATTGCTACCGTCTCTACGATGCCGATATGCCTGAGTATGCCGCGGCCATCGACCTCTATGGTGATCCGGCCGATGGCGGTTATGTCCATGTACAGGAATACGCGGCCCCCAAAAGCATTGATGAAGATAAAGCGGCCAGACGCTTTGACGAAATCGTTGCAGCCGTACCCGAGGCCCTGGAGGTGGACGAAGAGCGGATCAGTTTTAAACAGCGTCGCCGCAACCGTGGGCGTGATCAGTATGAGCGTCAGGCCGAGCAGAAATATCCGCTGGTAGCGGTCAAAGAAGGGCCGGCCACCTTAATGGTGAATTTGTGGGAATACCTGGATACGGGATTGTTTCTCGACCATCGTCCGGTGCGCAAAATGATTGGCTCGATGGTGCGCGGTAAACGCTTTCTCAATCTGTTCTGTTACACCGCTACAGCGACCGTGCATGCGGCTCTTGGTGGCGCTGCCAGCAGTGTCAGTGTGGATATGTCCAAGACTTACCTGCGCTGGGCGGAAAAGAATTTTCAGGCCAATAATATTGCCACCACCCAGCACCGTCTGGTTCAGAGTGATTGCCTGACGTGGCTCAAAGAGTGTCGTGAAGGTTTTGATGTGATCATGCTCGACCCGCCCAGCTTTTCCAATTCCAAGCGAATGGAAGGGGTGTTGGACGTTCAGCGCGATCACGTCGCCATGATCAAGCGTTGCATGGATTTGCTGCTGCCCGGAGGCACTCTGGTGTTTTCCAATAATCTGCGCAGTTTCAAGCTGGATGAGACCGCCTTGGCCGATTATCAAATTGAAGACATTACCCACAAGACACTGGATCCGGATTTTCAGCGTAACAAACGGATTCATCAGTGTTGGTTGATTCGTCATCCCTAAGTTTATTTTATGCCGTATGGCCACCGGAGATAGGGGTTGTAGACACGCCGTAAACCCATCCATGGGGGCTCCTTACAGACATCCTTGTCTGTAAGGGTCTAAAACCCCTATCCCCGGCACCCATACTCGATTGTGCCAGGTTCAAGTTTGCACAATGCCAGGTGGCGCCCTGTAGCCGACTCGTGCAAGTAATCAGAACTGATCAAAGTCTCGATTTTAAACAATAGTGCTTTATCTCGTTATAAATGCTTCCCGTTGAGGTTACTGTACTTTGATAGAGCACGACTTTATTGCAGGGCATGCAAATACCGGACTTTTCCATTGTTTCCAATAGCGTATTTTCGTCCGGTAGGGCTTTTCCTTTGGCCCTGATCAGCGTGATATGGGGACGATATGCTTTGCTGCCCATTAACCTACTTAACCCCGCTTTCTGAATGGCATAAGTAGTAGCTGAATAAAGCTTCTTCAGCTCAGGTGTCGTTTCACATGTGGCAGCCAGTATCGGAGATTTTGCATCGGGGAAATGACAGAGCTGGTTTAGCTCCAGATCAAACGCCTGCTGTGTTGTCACATGTTGCTGCAAATTCAGATGCAATGTTTGCCGTTGTTGGTGGGTTAAGTCGCCAAGAAAATGCAGGGTAAGGTGCCGGTTCTCAGCCGGTATCTGCCGCTCTTTTATGGGGGGAGGGATGTCATGCTTCTGGCACAATTGTTGGCGCAGGTTTAGCCATTGATCGAGTGCCTGATGGACCTTGCCGCAGACAGGAATGCCGATAAACGATCGATAGACTTGTGGCTTCACAGGGAATAAACCTGATGCCAGTCTTGATCGCGTTGTTCTGCCACAAGTAATAATTTTTCAGATCGCTTCAATTGCTTGATGGCGGCTTCGCGCTTGCTGGCAGAAGAGCGATCGTGGTTGGTCTCGACATAGAGTAATTGCGAAGGACTGCGGCCCCGAAAGAATTTGGCTCCGGTTTTACCTTCAGTATGAGCCTTCCAGCGCTTGGGCAGATTATTGGTGATGCCGGTATAGAGTCTGTGGTCACTGCTCTCGATCATATAAACCACCCAGTCACCGGAGTTCGTGCTTGTATTCGATGTTGAACTTGAAATAATAACCACCTGTACCACTGGTTTGGATGTCCTCTATGAGCTGGCCTGCTGATCGCAATTTTGATGACCTGGCTCACCGCTTTAAACGCAATGTCTATGATGGTTTGAAAGGCGAAGTGCGTCTAGAGGTTTTGACCCGGGATCTGAGTGAATTTATGCCGGGACTGTATCCGGAACACCTGGACTTCAAACCTTTGAGAATTCTCGATGCCGGTGGTGGCCAGGGGCAGTTTTCTTTGTCGCTGGCACAACAGGGCCATTATCTGACCCTGTGCGATATTTCAGAAAATATGTTGGCGCTGGCCAGAGACAACGCCTGCGAGCTGGGGCTTGAGGATCAAATCAATTTTCACCTCGGTTCGATTCAGTCACTGGCGTGCGAAAATTCAGCCGGCTACGATCTGGTTCTGTGTCATGCGGTATTGGAGTGGGTATCCGATCCCAAAGTGTTGCTGGATGCGCTGGTCAGTATGATGTCGCCGGACGGGATTTTGTCCCTGACCTTTTACAATGTGAATGGCACCTTGCTGAAAAACCTGCTGCGCGGTAATTTCCAGAAAGTTCTCGATAATGATTTTCGGGGTTATCGCGGCAGTCTGACACCCACATATCCCCGTGAACCTGAACGGGTATTGCAGTGGCTGCTGGATCGCCATCAGACAGTTTTGTGTCGCAGTGGTATCCGCTGCTTTCACGATTATATTCTGGATCCAGAGGTCCTAGTCAGTGAGCCCGAACAGCAATTGGCGCTGGAGTTGGCTCTTTCGCGTGAAGAACCCTGGCGGTCACTGGGGCGCTACATCCATGTATTGAGCCGCGGCTCAGAATAGAACAATGGCAGTATAAAAAAGGAATTCAGCAATGACAGTAACCGGCTTTGCCCGCATCCGCATCTGTTGTGAAGATCTGTTTCAGGCGATCAACGATTACACCCGCTTGTTAGGCGTTGCGCCTTACTGGAGTGGTCAGTACCGCTGGCTCGAGGATTCCGGCCGGTTATTGGATTACGGTGCCGTTGCCTGGTTTTATCTGGAAAACACCCGCATTGAACTCTACGACAGCTCCAGAGAAAATGCTGGCCAAGGCATCTCCGGCGTGGTGTTGGCGGTAGACGATTTATCGACCGTGAACAAAGCGGAAGATATGATTGCGACCCAGTGTCACTACAGCGACAGCAACAGTTCGTGCGTTGAAGATCGATTGCTGTGTGTGCCCACAGAACATGAAGCTTTTGAAGTGTCTCTGGTGGCAGGTGAGGGCCACGATGACGCTGCCCTGAAAACCGGTGATATTGCCCGGGTGGATCATCTGGTGCTCTACAGTCGCGATGGTGATGCCTGTATTGAACGCTTTGGCGAAACGGGCATGGGTTTACGCCTGGCGCTGGATAAAACCGTACCGGAGTGGGGCGGTCGGATGCTGTTTTTCCGTACCGGCAAGTTGACCCTCGAGGTGATTGTGCCCAATGAAAGCATGAGTCGACCGGATTTTTTCTGGGGCATTGCCTATCAGACCGGATTGCTTGATGGCTGTCTGAAGCGACTTGATGAGGCGGGTGTCGCCATGTCTGAAAGTCGTGAGGGGCGCAAGCCCGGAACCCGGGTGGCAACTGTGAAAAGCTGTGATCTGGGTGTGCCCACCTTGCTGATTGAGCCACAGGTTATGAGTACAGGTGATTAGCGTGGCTCAAGTGATTAGCGAGGCTGAAGTGATTCACGAGCAGCAGAACAATCGATTTGTGATTGCGGGCCCGACCGGAGAGGCGGAGCTGACCTACGAGTGGCTTGATCAGAAATCGATTAATTTTATTCGCACCTATGTGCCTTTGCGCATGCGCGGTCAGGGCCTGGCAGAACGGTTGGTAGAGGCTGGCCTGAACTGGGCCAGTCAATCCGGGCTGCAGCACAGCACCTGTTGCTGGTTTGTTGAACAGTATCAGGCCGACAGACAGTCCTGATCAGTTGGTTTTGAAGGCCTCCAGCAATTTTTTAATGCCGATATTCTGGGCCTCGCCGGGTTTCTGCTCTTTCATGCCTGTAACTCGCATATAGCCATCATCAATCCCGGCTTCACAGACCAGGATGGATTCGGATCCCATTGAAACCGAGGGATCTACTCGCAAAAACACCCGAAACTGTCCTTCGCCCAGATCCTGGGTTGAGCGGCCATCGATATAGAGTGCGTTGGGGTGCTCAAATGAACGTCTGGCTGAAGCCAGACACTGGGTCTCAGCCTGAGTAAAGGCGTATTCCGGATCGGTAACTCTGGATAATTCGCTGTGGCCGGAGGTGGCAGGCTTGGCCTGTTGATCGGATACCACGGTCACAGTGACCACCACCGCTGAAATCACAGCGGCAATCATCATGCAGATAACAAAGATCGGATTGTCACGCTTTCTCTTGCGGGATGTGTTGGGCTTGTTTGTTTTTTTGTTTGCCACGCAGGCTTACCTTAGTGATGCCGGGATAAGTTGTAAGCGGCAGTATAGCCGTTCAAGCTGCCGCTTTCGAAATCAATAATCTCTGGGGGCTGCGCTGTGGTCAATGGCGTGGATTTCGGCTGGGTGCTTTTTGTCCCCCAATTCTGAAATCAGCATTCCTGCCACAATCAAACCGGCTCCGAGCCAACCTTGCATTCCCAGAGTCTCACCGAGGAAGATGGCGGCAGTACCGTGAGCAAACAGGGGTTCCGTAGCGAAAATCAACGCCACCTGATGGGGTTGCAGGATCTTTTGTGAAGCGGTCTGTGCCCAATATGCCAGCGCACTGCCCAGAATGGCGGCCGTTAAAATGGCCGACAGCACCCATGGGTCTGACAGAGTGGCCAGTGGGGCCTGATAGAAATCATGGTTCAGCTCCAGACTGACTGAGGCCAGAGCACTGTAACCAGCGACGGCGAACATCTGTATCACACTGAGACGGATGGCCGGAAGCGCTCCAGCGAAGTGGCCGGTCATAACAATATGGGCCGCAAAGGCGACGGCGCAGATGAGCACCAGAACATCGCCATAGTTAAAGCTTAATTTATCGCCAATGGTCAAAAAGTAGAGACCCACGGTAGCGGCTACAACACCGCCCCAGGCACTCAGGGATACGTGGCTGCGAAACAGCAAAAAGCCCAGCAGGGGCACAAAGGGGACATTGAGCCCGGTGATAAAACCGGCATTGGAGACACTGGTGTAGTGCAGACCTTCGGTTTGGGTGGCAAAGCCGACAAACAGTAAAAAACCCAGTAGCAGGCCGGTAATAGTGGTTCTTTTTGTGTGTTGCGGTTGAGGCGCTTCGAGTTTTAACAGCGGTAGCAGGCACAGCCCCGCCAGAGCAAAACGCAAGGCATTAAAGGCGTGGGTGGGCACCTTCTCAATGGCGAGGTCCACCAGCGCAAATTCAGCGCCCCAGACAAACGAGACAAACAGCAACAGGGCAATGGCGGAGCGAGGAGATTTCAATACCATGGATTATCGGGCCTGCAATGTAAAAGAGATAGGATCAGGCGGCCAGTTTAGCCAATCCCTGGCTGGTCTTCGCTACCAATAAATGAATGTTTGGTTGTCAAACGATGAACGGGGTTTTGGCAGGGAAGCAACCGGCTGAGGTCCAGCCGGTTACAGTTCACGTCTGTTATCGCTCGGTATTGCGATCAGGCACTACGTCTGGTTGGGGTTCGGAGTAGTTAATGGTCAGGGCAAAGTCCTGCATTTTGTCCATATAGATCACAATGCCGCTGCGGCCGGACTCCGGATCGTTAATCACTTCATAGGGTTTGACCTGTTTGACTTCGGCGCTATCGGGGTGACCGACTACGATGATTTCTTCAATCACCGCTTCATTTTCTGAATCTTCTGGCAGGCTGAGTTCAACTTTTACCCATTGGTCATTTTCTGGCGTGACGGACACCACCTTGACACCGGAAATGCCCTGATGACCCGCTGTGGGTTTGATGGTTTGAGTTTTCAGAGGCTCGGCGGCCAGAGCCGAAACGGGAAGGGTGGCGGCCAGCATGAACGGCAGCAATGCACGGGATAGGTAGCGTAATTTCATGAGTTTGGTCTGTTTCCTTACTTGTGGTTTTAGAATTCTAAGTTATTGATAGGCGTGTTTTTTCATCACGGTTGCCATCAGCCGGAATACATCCACCCAGGCTTGACGCAATTCCGGATTCCAGGACGGCCCCAACCCGGTTTTAAGTGTAAACAGCAGAGCGTTGCCCACTGGAGTGTAATCTTCCGGTTTGACCCCATAGCCGACATGGCGTTCCGCCAATTGTTGCAGAACCACCACCAGTTTATCCAGATCATTTAGACCATTAACAGCAACTTTTAACGTGGTCATCAGTTTACGTCCCTGATCCTTGAGGTCGGATTTGAACAGGGGACGCAGGGCCGGATCGTATTCAAACAACTTGTTGTAGAAAATTTCTGCGGCCTGATCGGCGATGGGTTCAACCTGTTTGAAGCTTTCCTGTATCAGCTGAATCTGGCGGGGTGTGATGGTCATTAGTCGGCTCTCAATTGGCTCTCAATGGTGGTTTGGCTGTGGGTGGCTTACGCCTTGAATCGGTGGTGGCCAGCCTTAACAACTTAGTACAAAAAAACTGGCCCCATACCATGAAATTGTCGGTCGTTTTTCGGTATTCTTAAGCACTGTGGTTTTATCACCCTGAATCGCCCTCCTTTTTGGGTGTACCCCCCGATTTTTGAATGTGGCTTCTCCTATATGCGCAGTATGAGAACAGATGTCGCCATTGGTGACGTCAACTGGTCAACCCTGAAACAACTCTGGCCCTATTTGCTGGAATTTAAAACCCGGATTGGACTGGCGCTGTTGTGCCTGATTATGGCCAAGCTGGCCAGTGTCGGTATGCCTTTTATTCTTAAGCACATTGTTGATGATCTTGACGCCGATGTGGGGCCGATGTTGGCCCTGCCTCTCGGATTGTTGCTGGCCTATGGCGCGGTGCGTTTTGCCAATGTGATGTTTGGCGAGTTGCGAGACACGCTGTTTGGTCGGGTGACCGAGCGCGCCATGCGCCGGATTGGTTTGAAAGTATTCAAGCATTTGCATGCTCTGGATATCGATTTTCATCTCAATCGAAAAACCGGCGGGCTTTCACGGGACATTGAGCGGGGCACCAACGGCATCAGTTTCCTGTTGCGCTTTATGGTGTTCAACATTGTCCCGACACTCCTGGAAATTTGCATGGTGGTGGGCTTGCTGTGGTGGAATTACAGCTTCTGGTATGGCGTTATCGTGCTGGTGGCCGTGGTCTGTTACGCCAGTTATTCGTTTGTTGCCACAGAGTGGCGCACGCGCTTTGTCCGGGCTGCCAATCAGGCTGAATCCCAATCGAGTACCCGGGCCATCGACAGCTTGCTCAATTATGAAACGGTGCGCTATTTCACCAACGAGGAATACGAAGCCCGCCACTACGATCAGGATCTGGCGCAGTGGGAGAAGGCCCGACGTCAGAATCGTCTGTCACTGTTTGCTCTCAATGGTGGTCAGGCGTTTGTGATTGCAGCGTCCCTGACAGCGGCGATGATTCTGGCAGCCCATGATGTGACCCGGGGAGAAATGACGCTGGGTGATTTTGTCCTGATCAATGCCTTTATGATGCAGATTTTTATGCCGCTCAACTTTCTGGGTTTTGTCTACCGGGAAATGAAAGGCTCCATGGCCAATATCGAAAATATGTTTGGCCTGCTGAAGCAGGAGGCCAAGGTGTCCGACAAGCCCGAGGCCCGTGAATTGAAGGTGGATCAGGGAGCGATCGAATTTCGCCAGATAAATTTTGGCTACCAGCCAGAACGCCAGATCCTGAACAAGGTCAGCTTCAGCATCCCTGCTCGCAACAAGGTGGCGATTGTCGGCAGCAGCGGTTCGGGCAAATCCACGTTGCTTAAATTGCTGCTGCGATTTTACGACACCGATAACGGTCAGGTGTTGATCGATGGTCAGGATATTCGTGATGTCACCCAGCAGTCACTGCGCTCACAAATAGGGGTCGTGCCTCAGGATACTGTGCTGTTCAATTGTTCAATCTTTGAAAACATCCGCTACGGACGGGTGGAGGCCACTGATGATGAGGTGTGGCAGGCCATTCGTCTGGCCCATCTGGATGATTTTATTCAGCGCCTGCCCAACCGTGAACAAACTTTGGTGGGCGAGCGGGGTCTGAAATTATCCGGCGGTGAAAAGCAGAGGGTTTCCATTGCACGCTGTATCCTCAAGCGGCCACCCATTATTGCCTTTGACGAGGCAACCTCATCGCTGGATAGCCGCTCCGAGAAGTTGATACTCAAAGCCATTCAGGAAATTTCACAGGAGCATACCGCGGTGGTGATTGCCCATCGTCTATCCACCATCGTCGACGCCGACAGCATTGTGGTGGTGCATCAAGGCGAGGTTGTCGAGCAGGGCAATCACGACCAGCTGCTGGCTCTTGGCGGCTACTACGCCAATATGTGGAATCTGCAGCAACAGGACAAAATTGAAAGTGACTAATCTGGAGTTAAACACCATGTCGATTAAAACGATTTATACCCTTGGCCTGACAGCCCTTGTCAGCGCCTGCGCCTGGGTTGATAGCAAGCCCGGTTCCGAACAGGTGGTTATGCTGGATCGTTTTCAGGCTGAATCCTGCCAGCGTCTGGGGACCACCAGCACGCAAACCAAGGACAAGCTGTGGCTGTATGAGCGCGATCAGCAAACCGTTCGCAACGAATTGGTGGCTCTGGCCCGCAACGAAGCGGCCGCCATGGGCGGCAATGCATTGGTGCCCGAACAGGAGGCGACCGACGGGCAGCAACAATTCATCATTTACCGTTGTCCCTGAGTACTGTTGTTTGAATCATGAGCCGAGCTTCTGAGCAACAGAAAGTCTCTAAGCAACAGAAAGTCCCTGAGCAACAGATAGACGGTTTTCTGCTGACTCGGCAGTGGGATGACGCTACGGGCAGTAACCTGTTTCGCCTCAAACAGCTGACGCTGGATTATTGGTTAACCTCCGCCCAAGGACCGGTTCGGGTTCGCGTCGATGATCAGCCTGCGGTTTTTTTCCTCGCTGCCGAGGATGAAGACAAAGCGCACAATACCCTGTTGCGCGTGTTGGGTGTCTCGGCAAGTCACCCCTCGGTATTACCCGCCTGGGAGATCAAGCCACTGAACCTCCGCGACTTTCGCAATCGCCGGGTGGTGGGTATCTACTTCCGCGAGCAGCGTGTGTTGTATCGCGCTCGCGAAGCGCTGAAAAAATCCGGGATGGAACCGTTGGAAGCGGATGTCCACCCCAGTGATCGCTTTCTGATGGAGCGCTTTGTCACCGCGGGGGTTAGTCTCAAGGGCGAGATCAGGCAGCGGGACGGCTATCGGGAAATGATCAACCCCCGCTGGCAGCCGGCGCCGGTCAATCCTGCCTTTACGGTGGTGTCACTGGACATCGAAACCGATCTTGCCGGGGATTACCTGTATTGCATTGGCGTGACTCTGCATCGGACGGCACTGGCTGACGCCGCGGATGCCGATCCGATGCGGCGGGTTTTTATGGTGGCTGACCCTCAGTCTGATCGCGACGATGGTGATGCCCGGCCGGACTATTTGCACTATTGTCCGGATGAAAAAAACCTGCTGGAAACCTTTGTGCAATGGTTTACCGAGCAGGATCCGGATATTGTCATTGGCTGGAATGTCATTAATTTTGATTTGCGCTTCCTGCAAAAAAAGGCCGAGCAGTGGCGAGTCCGGCTGAGCCTCGGGCGTAACGCCAGGCTGCTGGATTGGCGTCAGTCCAGAAGCGACGATGAACATTACACCTTGGTGATTCCGGGGCGGCCAGTTCTCGATGGCATCGACACGTTAAAGTCGGCTACCTATCAGTTTGAAAGTTTTTCACTGGATTATGTTGCCGGGGAAGTACTGCAGCGTGGCAAGCTGGTTGACGATGTTGATAATCGAGCGGAGAAAATTACCGAACAGTTCCACAGTGATAAGGTGGCGCTGGCACGCTATAACCTCGAAGACTGCCAGCTGGTTTGGGATATTTTTCAGAGCCTGGGATTGTTTGAATTCGCCATTGAGAGGGCTAATCTGACGGGGCTCACATTCGATCGTTTTGGCGGTTCTGTCGCGGCATTCGATAATCGCTATCTACCCAGATTGCATCGTTCGGGTTTTGTTGGCCCGGCACTGGTGGACAACCCTGTGGGCGTTGGTAGCCCCGGGGGCTATGTGATGGATTCCATTCCCGGCGTTTATCAACACGTGCTGGTGCTGGATTTTAAATCCCTGTACCCCAGTATCATGCGCACCTTTCATATCGATCCTCTGGCTCGGGTGACCGGTCAATTTCATGAGCAGGCCTTTGGTCACAAGCGCGAAGCGCAATGGGACCGCCAGGAAACCGAAGAGGTCGATCGCGAGTTACTGGTTCCCGGATTTAACGGTGCTGTGTTCCTGAAACAAACGGCCTTGCTGCCGGATATTATTGGCGAGCTGTGGATGGCCCGTGATCAGGCCAAGCGACAGCAGAACGCAGCCTTGTCTCAGGCAATCAAAATTATTATGAATTCTTTTTATGGGGTGTTGGGCACTCCCGGTTGTCGCTTTTTCGACTACCGCTTGCCAAGCTCCATTACCTTGCGCGGCCATCAGATTCTGACCCGCTCAAGGGAGCTGATTGAAGAGCAGGGGCATCGCGTGATTTATGGCGATACCGACTCGGTGTTTGTGCACCTGGCAACACTGCCGCAGAATGCCTCGCTGCAAGAGGTGGATCAGTTGGGGCACCAACTGGCCGATTCTCTCAATCGCTATTGGCAGAGTTATCTTCAGGATCACTATCATCTGGAGAGCCGCCTGGAGATCGAATACGAAACCCACTACAGCCGATTTGTTATGCCCACCATTCGGGGCTCCGATACCGGCAGTAAAAAGCGCTACGCCGGTCTGGTGGAAAAAGCTGGCCGTGAACCCGAGATGGTGTTTAAAGGATTGGAGGCCGTGCGCACCGACTGGACACCAATGGCGCGCCAGTTTCAACGCGATCTCTATGGCAAGGTGTTTGCCGGTGAGGCCGTTGAAGCTTTTATTCGCGAGACGGTGGAAGCAATTAAGGCGGGTGAGCACGACCGCGATCTGTGGTATCGCAAGCGCATTCGCAGGCGACTGGACGATTATAAGAAAAACGTACCGCCTCATGTACAGGCCGCTCGCAAAGCCGATGAATGGCTGGAGTCTCAGGGCATGCCGGCACGCTATCAGCGAGGAGGCTGGGTGCAATACGCTCTGACCACCCATGGTCCCGAACCTATGGAACATCGGGTTTCGCCTTTTGATTACGAAGAGTTTATCGAGCGTCAGATTGCCCCCATTGTGGATGGCATTCTCCACTTCGAAGGCAAATCTTTTGAGTCCATAGTGGATCAGCAACTTGGTTTGTTTTGATATCAAATTGGGCTGTTTTGGTTATTCTGTTAATATTGTTTATATATAAACTAAATACTTCACATGTGAACAAGTTGCCGTTGCAAGACGGTGTAAATAGGAGCAAGCGTTGGATAAGCGTCTCTTTTTTCTGATGAATATGGCTCAGCATCGGGTGTTTCGGTTCGCCGATAACAAGAGTGTTGAGCTGTTGGATATTCCGGTCAGCCAGGTTGCTGCCATGTTGTATGTGGCAAAGAACGAGGGTTGTTTACAGAAGGATTTATCGCAGGCCCTGGGCCTGAATAACTCCGCTGTTACCGGATTGGCCAAGCGGATGGAAGCGAGAGCGTTGATTCAGCGCCAGCCCTGCAATATTGATGGTCGGGCAACCCGCTTATACCTTGCCGAGCGAGGTCGGGAGACACTCCCGCAGGTTTTTCCCTTGATTGCGCAACTCAATGAATTACTTGCCGCTGATTTCAGCGATGATGAAATAGCGGTTGTGATGCGCTTTCTCAATAAGGTGATTGAAACCTTTTAGGCGTTTGCCGGGACCGACCAGAGCATGAGGAAGATCCCATGAGTCAGAATCTCGAACTTTACAATCAAATGGGCCCCGAGGCCTTTTCCCAGGCCGTTAGCCAGATCGCACCATACTTTGCCAGTATCGATCCGGAAATGGTGGAGCTGAAACCGGGCTATGCCGAGATGCGTTTAAAGAATCAGAAGAAGGTTCATAACCATTTGGGTACGGTACACGCCATTGCCATGTGTAACGCGGCAGAGCTGGTAGGTGGTATGACCACGGATGTTTCCATTCCCGCCGGAGCCATCTGGATCCCCCAGGGCATGACGGTGGCCTATCTGGCGAAAGCCAAAACCGATTTGAAAGTGGTCTGTGATGCCAGCGACGTTGATTTCTCCAAACCCGGTGAAATTGTGGTCCCGGTAGCCGCTTACGACGATGCCGGTACCAAGTGCTTTACCGCTGACATCAGCATGAACGTGAAACACGCCTGATAGATTCGGTTCATTACAACCTTTTTGCCCCCGATGATGATCATCAGAGGGGGCTTTTTTTGTTGGCATGATCCTGTGTCGCTTTGAAGTTGATTGGCTATACTTAAATGAGTGTGTGAGCTTCTGTTGATCGGGCCTTTGTCCATCAGGTCCTTATCCAACAGGCCCTTGTCCATCAGCTCTTTATCTAACCGACCTCTATGCAGTCAGGAGATCCCATCATGACCAACGATGCCCTTAAAGCCAACATTGCTGAAATCAGAACCATTATGGAAACGGCGCTCGCCAGTAAAGAGCGTGATTTGTTGGGAGATCTGCTCAGTACCATGTTGGATAAACCAGAGCCGGTGGTGCCTGACGAGCATGATACATTGGTCCAGCAGATTGATTCTGCGGCGGTGGATTTTGAAATGGATCACCCGCAACTGGCCAGAGCATTAAGGGAAGTGGGTGATTCTTTAAATAAGATGGGCGTTTGAGCTTTTTAAGCGAGTAGCAAGTTACTGCTGTAATCTGCCTAAAGCTTGCTGTGAATGCTTCGTTGTAAACTCGATTGCCGCAACCATGCGGCAATCGGTCTTGGGCTCAGGCCTTAACAACAGCTTTTAGATTGAATCACGGTATTCAAACTGGCAATACTATGGCTTAAGCCACTGAGCTGACGTTTAATTTAAACGCGTAATCACCGAGTAGTTCAGTTACCCTCTCTTCCTCGTCACAGGTTACCGTGACACACTGCCCGAACTTCTTGTCGGTCACGACTTCAACCGAAAAACCTTCAGACAAATTTTCCTGCAATGTTTCGCTAACCATTTGTTTTACCAGATCATTGCGCAGGGTGGGTTTGAAAATTTTACCAACGGCGGTTACCGGCATGGCATCAACGAAATAAACCTCCTTGGGGACGGCCGCTCGCTCATGAATGGTCTCATTTCCATAATTGATCAGTTCTTCGGCACTGACTTCACAACCCTGTTTCATTTGCACAAACAGCACCGGTAATTCTCCGACCCGCTTGTCGGGTTTACCGATGGCTACCGCTTCAGCGATATCGTCGCGTTTGTAATAGGCTTCTTCGATCATTTGCGGATCGATGTTGTGGCCGCCGCGAATGATCAAATCCTTGCTGCGTCCGGTGAGCCACAGATAGCCGTCTTCGTCGAGGCGACCCAGATCACCGGTATTGAACCAGCCTTCCAGTGGCCACTGGCCCTCATTCTGTGACGGTTGCTTATAACCGCTGAAAACGTTCGGTCCCTTGATGACAATTTCACCGGATTCATTGGTGTCGCAATCGCGAACCCAGAGGCCATTTTCGTCCACTTCAACGATGCGAACTTGCAGGTAGGGTACGGGTAAGCCCACTGAGCCAATCCGACGATCTCCGAACTTGGGGTTGGCGGAGGTGCAACAGGTGCCTTCTGTTTGACCGTAGCCTTCCACCAGAGTGATTCCGGTTTTGTCTTCGAATTTGCGGAACAGCTCGGTGGCCAGAGGGGCGGCTCCGCACAGTGCGGTATCCAGACTGGACAGATCATAGTCTTCTGATGGAATTTCCAACAGGGTGCTGAGGATCGTGGGGACACAACTGAACAGGCTGATCTGATACTTTTCAACCAGCCCCCAGAAATTGCTGATGACTTCGGGTGTGCGGTAGCCGGCGGCGGTGGCCAGAATCACTTCGGCACCGGTCATCCAGGGCGCCAGCCCGGTAACAAAGACGCCGTTGACATGGAACAGCGGCAGGCCGCAGAGGGCACGGCTACCGGCGTTCATTTCCAGGCAGCTGCACATCTGATAACAGTTGATGATTTCATTGGCGTGGGTGTGAGGCGCCAGCTTGGGGGTTCCGGTGGTGCCGCCGGTGTGAAAATAAGAGGCAATGTCGGTACTGGCAATGACGCGGCCACTGACCAGATGGCCGGCTGGTTTATCGTTAATCAGGGCATCGAAATCCAGAACGCTGGCACTCAGGTAGTCCGCCATCTGTTCCGGGGTGTTGAACAGGTTGATCGCAACAACATATTGCAGATCCGGCGCCAAAGCTTTCACCTGCTGGGCTTTCTCCCACAGATCGCTGCCGGGAGTGGGGGCCAGAGTAACCAGAACCTTGGATTTGGCCTCGTTGATGATGGCGGCAATGTGCTCAACGTCCAACAGCGGGTTGATCGGGTTGAAAATACCGGCCGCTTCGGCTCCCCAGATGGTGAAGTGCGTCTGGGGCAGATTGGGTAGCATCATCGAAACCACGTCATCTTTGGTGACGCCCAGTGAGTGCAAGCCGTTGGCGGTTTGAGTGATTCTGGCAAACAGCTGCTGATAGGTCAGGGTGATACTTTCTTCGTCCAGTGTCGCAAAAGGCAGAAAGCGCAGGGCAATTTGGTCACTGAAATTGGCGGCAGACTCTTTCAACAGCTGGTAGCTACTGGCTGGCAGTGGCAGATCTTCCAGTGCAATGCTTTCGATTTCCCGAATATCGTTAATGTCTGTGATCTTATGGCCGGCTTTGGAAAAGTAGGGGTTCATGCATCCACTCCTGTTTTATTTTTGTATTTATCCCTGATTTGTCATTTTACGTCATGCAGAGACTCTGATGTGGCTTCAAATGACAGGAAATCACTGTTATAGAGAGTAGAATAGCTGACGTATTTCCAATATTCGTGACAACTATTGTAAAGATGGCAGAACTGTCGTTTGGCTTTTTGCTACTCTGAATTTGCTTTACTGGCTGTCGTGTAATGTCAAATTGCCGTCAGGGTGTTGGGCTAAAATCGATTCAATAGGTCGAAAAAGAATCAAAAGCGATGATGAGAGCCCGGTGAATACTTTTGCAAGTATTTTCCCGGAAAAGGCCCGTAAGTTGATTACCAATCTGCCGGGCAACAAAAAACAAATACGATAATTTTAATAAAGGAACCAGTCGATGAACGCGGTTAACGAAAATCTGACACCTGATATCGCCAATATGCTCAATGCGACCTTTCAAAAGCAGCGCAGTGCCTATCTGGCTAATCCCACCCCCGAATACAAACAGCGTATTGAGGACCTGAAAAACCTCAAGCGCATGCTGGTGGATCAACAGGACAAAATCATTCAGGCGATCAGTCAAGACTACGGTAATCGCTCTACTCATGAGAGTCTGTTCGCCGAGTTTATCGCTACCCTTGATAGCATTGATGACGCCAGAAAGCGCCTGAAAAAATGGATGAAGGTGCAAAAGCGTCACGTTGATATCACCATGTTCTTCGGCGCCAAAAACCGCGTTATTCCTCAGCCACTGGGTGTGGTGGGTATTATTGTTCCCTGGAACTTCCCGGTTAACCTGAGTTTTGGACCCCTGATTTCCGCGTTCTCCGCCGGTAACCGTGCCATGGTGAAAATGTCGGAGAACTCTGTGGCTCTGTCTCGTTTGTTGCAAGACGTGGTAGGTAACTATTTCCCGGAAGAAAAGCTGGCTTTCTTTGAAGAAACCGGTGGTGTGGGTATCGAGTTTTCACAAATCCCATTTGATCTGATTTTCTTCACCGGTTCCGGTCAGACCGGCCGTGCGGTTATGGCCTCGGCGGCCAAGAATCTGACTCCGGTTATTCTGGAGCTGGGTGGCAAGGCGCCGGCGATTATTGATCCTGATTTCCCTCTGGAGAAAGCCGTTGAGCGCATCATGTTCGTGAAACAATTCAACGCGGGCCAGATCTGTGTCAACGTCGATTATGTGTTTGTCCATGAGAGCCAGAAAGAAGCCTTTATTGAGGCGGCCAAAGCCTGGGTTCAGAAACACGTGCCTGATATTGAGAGTGTTGACTACACCTCCATTATTGACGACCGTTCTGTGCAGCGCCTGAAGGCCACCGTAGATGACGCCAAAGAGAAGGGCGCCCGTGTGGTTAACCTGTGTAATCAGGAACTCAACGAAGAAACCCGCAAGTTCCCGGTGACCCTGATTACCGATATGACCGAAGATATGACCATTGCCACGCGCGAAACCTTTGGTCCTCTGATTGGTCTGCGTACCTACAAAAACTCCAGCGAGGTAATCGAATACGTGGGCGAGCGCGACCGTCCACTGGCCATGTATCCATTCACCAACGATAAGAAATTGGCAGATAGATACATCGACCGCATCATGTCCGGTGGTGTGTGTGTGAACGATGCCCTGTTACACGTGGCACAGCACGATATGCCTTTTGGCGGTGTGGGTCCAAGTGGTATGGGTCATTATCACGGCTATGAAGGGTTTATTGCTCTGTCGAAGATGCGTCCGGTATTCTATCAGGCCAGTTTCTCTTTCCTGAAGTTTCTGGCGCCTCCTTACGGTAACTTCGCCACTCGCGTTTACAACCTGTTGATGAAGTTGAAATCAAGAGTCTAAGCTTCAACGCTTTTAAAAGAAGGCCTTGTCCAGCATTATGGACAAGGCCTTTTCTATTTTGAGCAGCAGAAAATCCCGAGTCAGGTGACATGTACCCCCAAATACGCACTGGTGCTTTTCAGTATTTTCCGGAGTTGGTTGAGGAACTGAACGGGGATATTGATTGGATCTGGACACAATCTGGTTTCGATACCCGGCTACTGGAAGGCAAAGACAATCTGATTCCTACCGAGCAGTATATTCACTGCTTGCGTCTGGCTTCAGCGACAACCGGGCACAGCGATTTTGGTTTGTTGCTCTCAACCCGTCAGAGTGTGGATATGCTTGGCGCCGTGGGTCTGTTGGCAGAGGCAGAGGATTTGCTGGGGGGCAGTGTGGATACCATTGGCCGCTTCTTGCGTTTGCATAACTCCAGTTCCATTGTCACTGTCCAGCAGTACAGTGATAAGGTGTTGCTCACCTACGACGATATTGCACCGCGATTTACCCGTGATCCGCAGATTTGCGATTTTGCCATGGGGTTTGCCACCAAACTGGCGAGAGAGAGTCTTGGTGAAGGCTGGAATCCCATGGCGGTTTATTTTGTCCACAAGGAACCGGAGAATCTCGAATCATTCAGTGAGATTTTTCGCTGCCCACTGTACTTTAATCAGGAGTTTTACGGGGTAGCCATTGAGAATATGGCGTTGCAGGCGGTTCAGCCTAAAGCGGATAAAAGTAAACGAGTCAGTCTGTTGCAGCATCTGGAGCAGATGCAGCAACAGGTTTCGGCTAACGAGAAGTACGCCAATCTGGTGGGTTATCTGATACACGTTTTGCTGCCCAACGGTGGTTGCAGTGAAGACAATGTGGCAAAGCTGTTACAGATGAATAAGCGCACCTTGCAGCGTCGCTTACTGGACGAGGACACATCCTATAAAACCATCTTGAACAGTATTCGAATGGATCTGGCCCGGCAGTATCTGCTCGAGACCAAAATTTCCCTGACCAATATGGCTTCCTACCTAGGTTATTCTGAACTCAGTGCTTTTTCGCGATTCTTTCGCAGTCAACAGGGCTGTTCACCGATGGATTATCGCAAGACGGGCAAATAGCAGACACCGTCAACAATCCAATATTGGCAAGAGACTTCAGAGCTGGTCGGTGATGTGGTTGCCAATGGTGCTGCCAAGTTCTGGGGCCAGACCAAAATAATCCATCAGCTCAATCTCGACACCGGGAAACGCCTCCATGGCCTCTACTACCTGTGCCGGAATGTCCTTGCCAACGTGCCGGCCATTGTTAAAAAACAATGGGTACACGTAAATCTTTTTCATACCGTCTTTGATTACAGTTTCGCAGGCTTGCAACAGAGTTGGCGATGTTTGCTCGAGGAATGCCGGAGCAACGCGGGCGAACTGTGCGGCTTTATCGGTCGCGAGATTTTCAACCAGTTGCATAAATTCCTGATTGGCACTGTCACGGCGGCTGCCATGGGCAATAACCACCAGAGCGGTTTGAGATAAAGTGGGTGATGTCATGTCGTAAAATGTCAAACTTTATTGGAGGGTGGGTAGTATATTAACACAACAGGTTATACGGGCCCTTTGAAGAAAACCGTCAAAATCCATATAAAAAAATAACTGGGGGAGAGATGTTTCAACTGCAAGTGTTGTTCTACAAATTTCTAATGCTGATCAATCGATTTTTGATCGCGGTTCTACCTGAAAATAAACCCACCTTATTCAGTGGTGCCGGTTCGTCTTTACAGTTGACCCAGGCTATGGCCCAACTGGGTGCCAAAAAAGTATTGCTGGTCACCGATAAAATCCTGAATGAGCTTGGTCTGATCAAACCCATTGCCGACAGTCTCGAACAAGAGGGTGTGAATGTGGTGATCTTTGATGGTGTTGAGCCAGACCCTTCATTCGGTGTGGTTGAGGCGGGTCTGGAGATGCTGAAGCAAAATGACTGCGACAGCGTTCTGGCTGTCGGCGGTGGCTCATCCATCGATGCGGCCAAGGTTATGGCGCTGGCGGCCAATAACGACAAAACCCCGAAACAGCTGGAAGGCAAATTGAAGGCCCGCAATCAGGCCATTCCCCTGTTTGCCATACCGACCACAGCGGGTACCGGTTCTGAAGTTACTGTGGCTGCCGTGATAACGGATAAAGAAGAGGATCAGAAGCGCGTCGTAATCGATCCCAAACTGGTTCCGATTGCTGCGGCACTGGATCCGGAATTGATGAAAGGCATGCCGGCGCCAATCACGGCCGCTACGGGTATGGATGCTCTGACCCATGCGGTCGAGGCTTATATCTCCAAGTTTGCTGCCCCCAAGACCGATGCTTATGCGGTTGCCGCAATACGTCTGATCATCAAGAACCTTACTGCCTCCTATGATGATGGCAGCAATTTAAAAGCGCGCGAGGGGATGGCCAAGGCCTCTTTCTATGCGGGACTGGCGTTTACCAAGGCCTTTGTCGGTTATGTGCATGCCATTGCCCATCAATTTGGTGCCAAGTACCACACACCTCATGGGCTGGCGAATGCCATTGCATTGCCGCACATTCTGGAATTCTCCAAACCTGCTGTGGCCCATCGACTGGCGCAACTGGCGATTGAATGTGAACTGGGTGACCGTTCAGAAAGCGATTGGGTGCTGGCCGGCAAATTTATCGATAAGGTTTGGGAAATCAGTGAGCACATGGGCGTGCCCAAGTCGCTGGACGCATTGAAAAGCGAGGACATTCCTCTGATCACCAAAGGCGCTTTGGCTGAAGCCCATTACACCTTCCCGGTGCCTCGCTATATGGATCGTCAGCAGTGCGAAGCGATTCTGATGAAGATGCTGCCTTCCTGATTGGCATTTTCCTTCAGGCAAAAAAAATCCCGGATATCCGGGATTTTTTTTGCCTGAGAAACGTGCCGCTTAGGCTGGCTGCGCGGTCAGCATCTTATAGAGTTCATCTTTAAGGTGCAGCCGTTGCTTCTTGGCTTCTTCTTCACGAGCCGTAGTGGCAGGTACCACTTCGTTTTCCATTTTTTCTACTTCGATAGTCAATTCATGGTACTCGTCGAACAGGCGGCGGAAGTGGTTGTTCGTGGTTTTCAGAGTGTGAATTTGCTCTTTCAGTTCTGGGAATTCGTGTGCCAGATCGTGATGTTCAACAGCCATGGTTATCTCCTGATGGGTCAATAATTTCTTTGTTGTCTTTATTTTAGGTTGGGAGCGATGTGCTGTGTTGATATGAATCAAAGGCCACCGTTTGAAATTTCATTCCCTGACTTATTGTCGCTGTCGAGTGTTTGCAGGGGTTGTTCCAGACTGCTGAAAGATCTGGGGGCCACATAGAGCAGCTGTTCCTTTGCCTCATCACTGATCACTGCATCCAGCCCCAGTTTCGGGTAGAGCAGGTGACGGGTGGTTTCAGTTTCAGCAATGATTGACTGCGGCTTGCCAAAGCGCTGTTCGATCAAGTCCTGTTCGAGGTTGACCGCGGGAATAAAACTCAGACTTTTGATTGGCCATTGCTCCGCTCGTTGTTTGTCGTCGGGGTTGAGCAAAAATTGACGGGCACCCGAGGCCATATACTTGGAGGCTGCCGGGTTGTCCTGAATATCCGCCAGTGCCTGTTGGGGGGCATCAACTACCAGAATCAGTTTGCCACGGATCGGGCCACTGGAAAAATGGCTGTAATAGGCTTCGAGGGCGGCATAATTGTCCTGATTGGCGATGATGGCCAGTTTATAATCCATGCCCAGATGCGCTATGGCCTGTGCCAGATTGGTTTGTTCCAGAGTCAGACCAAATACCTCGCTGGTTCCGTCGTCATTGACGGTGATTTCCCAAGGCAGGCTGAATCGCATCACCTGCTGATTGGGGTCTGGTTTTAACAGGAAATAGGCCAGCAGGCAGACAAGTGTAAAAAGGCTGAGAGAGATTAAGCGTTTGGTCATGATTAACGTCTTTTACGATTGCGGTTTTTGGATCGGTTTCCGGATTTTTTCAATGGCTGTTCGCCCTGTTCGGCGTGGCCACCGCGCTGGCGTTGTTTGAAAGCCTCCTTGCGCGCACGGTCTTCTTCGGCTTTGCGAGCCTTTTCTGCCTCAACCTGACGCACTTCTTCGATGGCCATCTCTGGTGTTTCTAGGGTGATTCTTCCCAAAGTGCCGGAGCGCAATTCATTGATCAGGATTTCCGAAATCTTGTGCAGATCGGTGCGACCACCGGGGCGCAGACAGCCTCTTCGGGCGGCGGCCAGCTCCAGAAATTCGAGCTCGGTTGCTGGCAGTTCGGATAGCTCAAAGCGTTGTTTGAGAAGCTCGGGGTAGTATTGCAACAGGAAGTCAGCGAGAAAGAAGGCAACGTCATCGTATTCCATGGCGGTGTCTTTGATCGCGCCACTGGCGGCGAGACGGTAGCTGCTCTTGTCATTTTCTACTTTGGGCCAGAGAATTCCCGGGGTATCTAGAAGCATGATGCCATTACCCAGATTGATTCGTTGCTGGCCCTTGGTGACGGCAGGTTCGTTGCCGGTTTTGGCAATGGTTTTACCGGCCAATGTATTGATCAGGGTGGATTTGCCGACGTTGGGGATGCCCACGATCATGGTGTGGATGGTGCTGTAGCCCTGATCTTTTTCCGGCAGCATTTTGCGGCACAGATCGATCAGGCCCTTCATCTTGCCAGGCTCCTCGGTGGTGATGCCCAGGGTTTTGACGTTTTTTTGCTGCTCCAGATACTCCTGCCACTGGCGTGTCATTTCCGGGTCGGCCAGATCGGTCTTACTGAGTACTTTGATGCAGGGCTTGTCACCTCGAAGGGTCGCAATCGCTGGATTTTCACTGCTGAAGGGAATGCGGGCATCAAGGACTTCGATCAACAGATCCACCTGTGGCAGAACTTCCTTGATCTGTTTTTGGGCCTTGTGCATGTGCCCCGGGTACCATTGAATCGCCATGGTGTTTCGCCTTGCTGCAACAAAAACCGGAATTCTAACGGATTCTGCCCTCCGGCTATAGGTTTAAAGTTCAGTGGTGATTGAATTTAGAGACCGTAGTTTTTAGAGATGATTGTTCTTGGTGGCAATTGTTTTTAACCGTAGATCGGAAAACGCCGGTACTCAATGGTATGATGCGGCTCCTGTTGAATTGATCCCACCGAGTCTGTCTGTGTCTGCCCCCGTGTCTTATTTCACCCCGGCACAAGCCGTAGAGGTTGAATACGAAATCAAGAAAAGCCGCTTTATTGCCCGGGTAGCAGAGGCTTGTAGCCGAGAGGAGGCGATGGATCTACTGGAGCAAGCCCGTATCGATTATCCCGATGCCCGGCATCATTGCTGGGCCTATCTGGTGGGACCACCTCTGTCACCATCCACCGTGGCCAGCTCTGATGACGGCGAACCATCGGGTACAGCGGGTAAGCCGATCCTGAACGTGCTTGAGCACAAGGGGGTTGGCAACGTGATGTTGGTGGTGATTCGTTATTTTGGTGGAATCAAACTGGGAGCCGGCGGTTTGGTCAGGGCCTACAGTCAGGCGGCACAAATGGCCATGGAGGCACTACCCAAAACACTGTTTGAGCCCAGAATAACCTGTCGCGTAGCCATCGACTTTGCGTTGGAGCAGTCGCTGCGCCATTGGTTGTCAGGGCACAAAGGTGATGTGACAGAGCACGAATATCACGAACAGGTAATTCTAACGCTGGCATTGCCACATGCTCAGTTACCTGAACTGCAAGCGTTTCTGGCGGGCAAAAAAGCCCGTTTTCTGAATGAGGATAATTAACATCATGAACATTGAAAAAGACAAGGTGGTGTCGTTCCACTACACCCTGAATGAGCCCGGTGGCGAGATCTTTGAGAACTCAAAAGATTCGACTCCGGTTCTCTACCTGCACGGCCATGGTTCCATGTTGCCGGGTCTGGAAGAGGCCGTGGCCGGAAAATCAGCCGGTGATTTGGTAGAAGTGACTCTGGCGCCGGAAAAAGCTTATGGTCAGCGCAAGGAAGGCGCCATACAGCGGGTGCCTAAAAAGCACTTGTTGACCAAGGGCAAGCTGGCTCCGGGGATGATTGTCGAAGTCAACACTGAGCATGGTCCGCAGGATGCGATGGTGGTTAAGGTGGGTCTTAAGAATGTCGACATCGACGCCAATCACCCGCTGGCGGGTAAAACTTTGGTGTTTAATATCGAGGTAGTTGAGGTACGCGATGCTACAGCGGAAGAACTGGATCATGGTCACGCCCACGGTGTAGGTGGTCATCAGCACTGATCGGTTGGTCAAACCCGGGGTTTATAAGCACAGCCCATTGATCCGGCTGCAGGCAACCTCATTTTGGCCGATAGCCTGTAATAATCCGTATTTCAGGTGACAATTATGAATGCATCGCAAGGTATTGGTGAGGTGAAGCCGCTCATGGACAATCATCCATGGACTTTGAAAAAGTTGTTACTGATAACGGTTGGCTGGACGTCGATTGTGTTGGGCGTGATCGGTATTTTTTTGCCAATTCTGCCTACTACCCCGTTTATCTTGCTGGCAGCTTGGTGCTTTGCCCGTTCCAGTAAACGCTTTCATCTCTGGCTCTGGAATCACCCCAAACTGGGTCTGATTGTGCAGGCGTGGGAGAGTGGTGAGGGCATACCGCGCAAAGTACGCAATCGCGTGGTCGCCCTGTTGTGGATCAGTATGATTTCCTCTTCGTTGATTATTGGCAAGTGGTACGTGGCTCTGGCTATGATGTTGATCGGGGCCGGTGTCACTACTTATCTGTTTCGGCTGCCCATTATGGTTGAGACACCCGATCATAAATTGGGAAGCCTGCCTGATCCTCTGTTTAGCGATGAATCAACCCAGTCTGATGCCAATACAGAAAAAAGCGAGTCAGGGAATTAAATCTGCTGCGATGGGTCTCAGGGCTGTCATGTTGATCAAAAGGAAAGGGTTTTCTATGAAATATCTTTTGTGTGTTGTTGTTTCTTTATTTGTTGTTACCCATGTCCACGCCGATGAGCGCCAAGTTACCAGTAGTGCCAATGGTGAAGTTATGGCGGTACCGGATATTGCGGTGGTTTCCGGCAGGGTGTCTGTGGAGGCCAAGACGGCCAAGGAGGCAACCCGGCAAGCCCAGAAGCAGTTGGAGCGGGTTATTCAGTTCGTTCGAAGTCTTGATGTCGCCAACGATGATCTCAATGCCGCCAGTGTCCGGGTTCATCCAACCTGGCACTATCCGCGCAATAAACCACGTGAAATTACCGGGTATCAGGCCAGTGCCCCGTTCACAGTAACCCTGAGGGATATGGACCGCCTGGGTGAGCTTTACAGTGGCTTGCCCGATTCGGGAGCCAACAACCTTGATCAAACCCGTTATAAATTCAGTCAGCGGGAGAGTCTTGAGCTGCAGGCAATTGCCAAGGCCACTGAAAAGGCCCGGGCAAGGGCACAGGCTTCGGTTATGGCGCTCGATGAGCAACTCGGTGAAGTGATTAATCTTCAGATCAATACCAACTGGCAACAACCACCGATGTTGATGGGGCAGAGAGCCATGGCGATGGATGCCAAGCTCGAGTCAGCGCCTGAAATCAATGTGGGCAAACATAAAATCAGTGCTTCGGTCACCGCCACTTTTGCTATTGACTGAGTAATACAGTTTTCTGGATTGATAGTCTTCGCCTGCATGACCTTGTTTGAGTACAATGTGCGCCAATCTTCTGGCCGTATTTGGTCTGGTTTAATTGCGGAAATTTTATAGAGATGGATATCAAATCACGTATTGTACTGTCCGTATTGTGGCTCCTTAGTTTTCTGACCCTTGGTGGTGCGCGTCGCTTTGGTGCTTTCATTGGCTGGCTGCTCAGAGTAACCAACAGTCAAACCTATAAAGTTACGCGCAAAAATATTGAACTTTGTTATCCCAGTTTGCCAGAAGTGGAGCGCGAGAAAATCGTCAGGGGCGCTCTGTTTCATGCCGGTTGTACTGCCGCCGAAGCTGGTATTGCCTGGGCGGCATCCGAGCGCCAATTGCAGGCCAACGATAAGTTGATCACCAATGTTATCAATGAAGAGCTGCTGTTTGCCGGCCTTGATAAAGGCAAGGGTGTGTTGCTGTTGATGCCTCATTATGGCAACTGGGAGCTGTTTGCCAGTTATATACCGAGGCGTATTGGTGTGGGTGTGGCAATGTACAAATCGGCGAAGATGCCACTGTTGGATCAGCGCATGCGTGAGTCCAGGGAGCTGTCCGGTTTTAAACTGCTGGCGGCTGGTCGCAAAGGGGTGATCGATTTTATGAAAGCCTACCGTCAGGGGCAGACTTGCATCATCCTTCCTGATCAGCAGGTGTCAGAAAAATCCGGTGTCTGGAGTTCTTTTTTTGGTATCCCGGCAATTACTACAAAGTTTGTTCACTATCTGATCAAGAAAAACCCTGAGGGGGTGGTTTTGGTCACCCATGTCAAACGGATTGAAAGCGGTTTTGAAATTCGCTTTTCAGAGCCTGAAGCGGGCATCTTTGATGACGATTTGCAGGCTTCCACTGATGCCATGAATCAGAGTTTTGAAAAGAAAATCGATGCCGATGGCACCGAGCAATATCAGTGGAGCTACAAGCGCTTCAAGAAAAACCCAGAGAAGCATTATCGCAACCTCTAATCGCGATTAGTTTGTTGGCTCAGGCGGGCTGTTAATAAGCTTCTGGATAGCACTATTGAATAGCTCGTAATCGTCCCTGTACTGTTTGGGAAACAGGAAGTGGCGATCAAAACTGTCGTGGGCAACCGGCAGGACTTTGAACATCCCCGGTCTAAATGTGGTTTCGATCATGTGTTGCAGGGTTTTTTCACTGATGATGGTCGCGTCGGCCCGTTTGGTGGCAATCAGCTTCAGGCTCTGCAACTCTGATGATGTCAGGATGGCTCTCTGCTTTTTGCTTTTTATGTTTTCACTGACACCCCAGAGGTAGTAGCCACGGGGTACGGTAACTGTTCTTGCTATCAGATCATTGGGGTGGTTATAGCTTAAATCGTCGTCATGACGAACCGCCACAACATCCCTATCCTGCATAAAGGCCTCTGTCCAAAGAAAAGTCTTTCTGTCTTTATCTTTAAACCATACCGGGTTAACACCGATCACGGCGCCATCGAGAATATGGGCTTTGAGCCTTTGTTCCAGCCTCCGGCGGGGTAAATACTGTATCTCAATCGGGCGTTGCAGCAGCTCGGACAGGCGCCCAATAAAATCCGGATACAGCCCTTCAACAGTATATTCCGAGGCGGATCCGCTGGTTACAGGGGTTCTTGAGTAATAGGGGGGTTTATCGTGGTAGGTGTAGATGACAAAGGGATCGGGCGCACTGGCTACGGTTTTCTGTGATAAACCGATAACAGCATAAAACACTGCAAACCAGAGGGTTTTGATCATATGGCGTGAGCCCGCTTTTAGTTAAATCCAAACTGCCTTTAGTTTGTACAACAAAAATGTCGATTATAAAAGCGGGCCCGACAGAAATTACTGTGCTGGCAGGCTCAGTACTGGCTTTCGGGAAGATGTACGGTAAAGCCTTCCATGTCAGCAGTGACTTCAATCTGGCAGCTCAGGCGGCTGTTTTCTTTCGGGTCTACCACAGCCGTTAACAGATCTTTTTCTGCGGCATCGGCTTCTGGCACCTTGCTGATAAAGGCATCATCAATATAGCAATGGCAGGTGGCGCAGGCACAAGCGCCGCCACATTCTCCAAGAATGCCATCGATCATGTTGTCTACGGCACCCTGCATAATGTTTTCGCCTACGGCGACATCGGCTTCAAATTTGTTGCCTTGGGCATCAATGTAATTAATCAATGGCATGAAGTAACCTCAAAATACGTTTTGTTTAAACGGCCCGGATTGTGCCGATTAAATGCTCTTTTGTCCAAACCCAAATGGTCAAAATGACTGCCCTATTGGTTAATTGGGCTGGAGCCTGTCTGGATGACTGTTGCGGATCGACTCGCAAGGCGATAACAGCGGTGGTATAAAAAAGCCCGCTATCAAAGCGGGCTCTGCATTGGTTTCTGCCGGTGTTACTCAAACATGTCCGGGGCTTCGGCCACTATTACATCGTACAGTGGCTGGAATTGGAATTGTCCGGCCAGTGGGTTGCCGACGGTTTCGTAGGTTACCTTGGCAACTTCCGGGCGAATAGCAATGGGATTGCCCGCGGCTTCTGCCAACAGTTGGGCCTGACAGCTGCGCTCCATGGTGATATACCACCAGGCTGCGGCTTCCACCGTTTCGCCTACGGTAATTAAGCCATGGTTTTGCAGAATGGCTGCTTTGTTGTCACCCAGAGCATTGGCAATGCGCTCGCCTTCGTTCATTTCCAGTACCACACCACCAAAGTCGTCATAGACCACATGATCTTCGTAGAAGGCGCAGGCATCCTGAGTCAGAGGGTCCAGCTTTCTGCCCAGTGAAGACCAGGCTTTACCGTAGACCGAATGAGCATGGGCCGCGGCAATGATGTCCGGGCGTGCTTTGTGAACGTGGGAGTGAATGGTAAAGGCGGCGCCGTTGAGCAAACCATTGCCTTCCACAACATTGCCATCGTGGTCCACCAGTAGCAGCTGGGACATTTTCATCTGCTTAAAGGAAACGCCCATGGGGTTGACCCAGAAGCAATCCTCTTTGATGGGGTCGCGCACGGTGATGTGGCCAGCGACACCTTCATCAAAACCGAATTTTCCGAACAGTCGGAAAGCTGCGGTCAGGCGTTGTTTGCGATGCAGGCGTTCTTCTTCAGGGGTGCGGCCGGCCGGATTCATTTGAGCCACGGTGTCGTCGCTCTGGTTCATTACAATGTCATTCAGTGCTTCAGTCATGATGTCTCCCACTTGTTGATTTTTATCTGTTGAGCAGGCCTGTCCAAAAGGTCAGCCACAATCAATTCTCGGAATAAATTCTATGAGTTAATGGTAGACTGTCGCAGAGCAAATACGGACAAAATAGCAGTCTGTTAGTTACCTTACGCAGGATTTGAGTGAGCAGTTTATGTCAGTAAAACCGGGCCGTTACCGGCATTACAAAGGCCCTGAATATCAGGTGGTTAATGTGGTCAGACACAGCGAAACGGAAGAGGAGCTGGTAATTTATCAATGCCTCTATGGCGATTACAGCTGGTGGGCCAGACCTTTGGCTATGTTTACCGAGACGGTGGTTGTCGATAGCCAGCAGGTTCCGCGGTTTGCCTATGTCGGCGAGTGACATTCGGTTGAATAGGGGCAACTCCCTATGATTTGGGCTTGTCCGGTATGCAGTGAGCCATTGCTGTTACAACAACGCCAGTTGATCTGCAGTAACAATCATCGTTTCGATCAGGCCAGGCAGGGTTACTTTAATCTGATGCAGGCCAATCGAAAGGGCAGTCGCGATCCCGGTGATACCCGAGAGATGATGCTGGCCAGAAGAGATTTTCTGCGGCAGGGGTTTTACCAGCCTCTGGTGGATTTGCTCAGCCATTGGCTGGCAGAGCATCCTTCTCAGGAGCTCAGTATGCTCGACAGTGGCTGTGGTGAAGGCTATTACCTGCAGCAGTTGAGCCGGAACGCTGGCGACAAGATGATACAGGCCCACGGGCTGGATATTTCCAAGGAGGCCATCAAACTGGCGGCCAGATCGCAGCCCGACAGTCAGTGGGTTGTAGCCAGTAGTTTCCGCTTGCCGGTGAAGAGTGATTCTGTGGATATTCTGTTGCGGGTGTTTGCACCGGGATGTGACCTTGAAGCTCGTCGGGTTTTGCGTGAATCGGGTGAGCTTTGGCGAGTGGCTCCGGCGGATAATCACCTCAGTGAATTAAAACAGCGCCTCTATGATAAGGTTCAGGCTCACACAGAACCACCGGCACCTTCGGGTTTTGAATTATTACAACAAGAGCGGGTTACCATGAATTGTGAGCTGAGTAGCAATGAGTCGGTCCAGCAGTTATTAACCATGACGCCTTTTGTCTGGCAGGCGGCAAAAGCCCGGCAGCAAGCTGTACTCGGACTCAATGAGTTGTCTGTTACAGCGGATTTTTGGGTGCAGCGTTACCGGGTGGCCAGCGACAATGACTGAGCAAACCGATGAGTACTGGATGCAGCAGGCGCTGCGTTGTGCCAAAAAGGCCGAGGCACTGGGCGAAGTCCCGGTAGGTGCGGTGGTGGTTCGCGATAATCAGTTGCTGGCAGAAGGTTGGAATCAGCCGATCACTGCCCATGATCCCACTGCCCATGCCGAAATTATGGCTATCCGCGCGGCCGGCAAGCAGGCTGAAAATTATCGTTTACCGGGTGCCACTCTGTATGTGTCGATAGAACCTTGCACCATGTGCGCCGGTGCTATTGTCCACAGTCGTATCTCCCGGGTGGTGTTTGCTGCGACCGAGCCCAAGGCAGGGGCTGTTATCAGTAATAATCGCGTGTTTGACGGTGAGGAATTGAATCATCGGGTGGCGTATCAGGGGGGCGTTTGTGCCGAAGCCGCCACTGCCATGATTCAGGCGTTTTTCAAGCGCCGCCGCGCCGAGCAAAAAGCGGCCCGAAAGGCTTTGCGCAGTTCTGAAGATGAAAATGGTTAGAGGGTATTTTCTGCATGAATCTCTTCTACGTCGTAGGAGAGTTCCTCTGCGTTGACGCTGCTCGACAGTGAAATTTCCCGGAATTCACTTTTTTCATGCCAGGCCAGAATGCTGTAAAAACTGCGAATGTTTTGTACATATTTCACCGGTTCCCAGCCTCGGGCGTATCCGTGTTTTACGGTGCGGTAGTATTTTCGCTTAGCCAGTAATGGCAGATATTTCATGACATCGGTCCATTTATCGGGGTCGTCCCCGTGGCGCTCGGTCAGTACCCGGGCGTCTTCTAAATGGCCGAAACCGACATTGTAGGCCGCCAGTGAAAACCAGGTGCGATCCGGGTCTTCAATATCTTCGGGAATGCGGTCATAAATGCTCTTGAAGTAGCGGGCGCCCCCTTCAATGCTCTGCTGGGGGTCGACCCGGTCAGTGACGCCAACTTCTTTGGCCGTTACCTTGGTGAGCATCATCAAGCCTCGAACCCCGGTATAGGATCTGGCCTTGGGGTTCCAGTGGGATTCCTGATAACTGATGGCCGCCAGTAGACGCCAGTCAAGGTCGTTTTCCTCGGCGGCCTGTTTCATATAGCTTTCCCAGCGGGGCAGCCGGGTTTGAATCCGGTTTGAAAAAGTCAGGGCGCCAAAGGTATTTACCTCGTTGACGTGGCCGTAATACCACTCTGTGAGCTCTTCAATGGAGCCATTGCCTACCGATTCAATGATAAAGGTGTCCGCCAGATCATAGAGGCTGTCATCGGCCGATTGGGGGAAGGCCCAGGCCAGATACTGGGGTTCGGAAATATCAAAGGCCACCTGCGCCAGAGGGTAAACCGCCCGGTTGATATCAAAGGCGTTGGAGTCGACTATGGCGTGATCAATAATGCCGTTGTGCACCATTTCCATTAAATCGATCATCTCGATGTCCGGACGTTCTTTCCAGGCCAGCTGTGGATGTTCTTTGCGCAAGTCCTGCAGCTTTTCCGCGTGGGCGCTGCCTTTGATAACCAACAGGTTGGTGCCGTACAGATCTTCAACATTTTTGGGCTTTTTGTTGCCTTCGCGGTACAGCAGTTGTTGTGTAATTTCCAGATAGGGTTGGGTAAAGCGAATCAGTTTGCGTCTTTCTCGGGTGACGGTCAGTCCTGCTGCGGCCATATGGCCACGTTCGCTGCCGATGTCTTTTATAACGCGGGAGAGATCTTCTTCTTCGACAATTTTCAGGCGTACACCGAGGCTGTCGGCAAAGGCTTTGGTCAGCCGATATTCAAAACCGTCCAGGCCTTGGGAGCCTTCATAGTAAGTGGTTGGGCCATTGCGGGAGATAACTTTTAATTCGCCTGAATTTTGCACTTTTTCCAGTTGGGTCAGCTTCGATCCCGGTTGTAATATCAACGGGGTGATCACAAACAGGACGATTACGGCCACAAACTGTATAGCCAGATAAGTCGGTGATCGGCTGGTAGAAGTGCTGTTTTCTGCCATGGTGGAGGAAAGGATGCAGACCTTTTTTGACAATGGAGTTTTGATTGTAGCGTCTTCTACCCCTGAGGGTGGAATAAATTTGCCTTGCTCTGATGTCTTAGCCAGACGTTCTTTGTCGCCATCGGGATCATGTTATCAGTGATATTCGCAAGATCTTGCCTCAAGGGCTGCCAGTTGCGCGCTAATCCAGTACAATGTGCGCCTCTTAAAACGGGGCCCGAGTCAGAAGGCTTTGTCCCTGAATTGCCCTATCCGGTTTGGAGTTTTCCCAGCCGGCCCAATCAGAACTGAAAAGGTCTATCTTAACTATGCTGACTTTGCGTGGCGCACCGGCTCTTTCCGAATTCCGTTCCCAGAAACTATTAAGCGCTCTGAAGCAGGCGGACCCTGCCGTTACTTCGGTATACGCTGAATTTGTTCACTTTGTGGACAGCAGTGAATCTCTGGATGAAAAGCAGCTGAATGTACTTGCCCAGTTGTTGCACTATGGCCCAACGGTTGCCGTTCAGCCCACTAATGGCGAGCAATATGTGGTGGTGCCACGTCCTGGAACCATTTCCCCCTGGTCTTCCAAGGCGACTGATATTGTTCACAACGCCGGTCTGAAGATGGTCAATCGGGTTGAGCGCGGAGTGGTGTATTACGTTGCAGGCGGTGATCGCAACGTGATCGCTGCACAATTACACGATCGCATGGTTGAAGCTGTTTTTCCTGAGCTCGAAGATGCAGGGCAATTGTTCCGTCACGAAGAGCCCAAACCACAGACGTCGGTGGATATTCTCGGTGGTGGCCGCAAGGCGCTGGAAGACGCCAATGTAGCTCTGGGGCTGGCACTGGCTGAAGACGAGATTGATTATCTGGTCGACAGCTTTACCGAACTGGGCCGCAATCCGGTGGATGTGGAACTGATGATGTTCGCTCAGGCCAACTCCGAGCATTGTCGGCACAAGATTTTCAACGCCAGCTGGACTCTGGATGGCGAAGAGATGCCCAACTCCCTGTTTGGCATGATCAAAAATACCTATGAGAAGGGCGGTGAAGACGTTCTTTCTGCTTACGCCGATAACGCCTCTGTTATCGCCGGTGCCAAAGCCGGTCGCTTCTACCCGGATCCTGAAACCAAATCCTACGGTTACAACCAGGAAGATATCCATATCCTGATGAAGGTGGAAACCCATAACCATCCGACCGCCATCGCACCATTCCCGGGTGCGGGTACCGGTTCCGGTGGTGAAATTCGCGATGAGGGTGCGGTGGGCAAAGGCTCAAAGCCTAAAGTGGGCCTGACCGGTTTTACCGTGTCCAACCTGCAGATCCCGGGTTATATCCAGCCTTGGGAGCAGGACTACGGTAAACCCAACCGCATCGTTACTGCACGCGACATCATGATTGAAGGCCCTATCGGTGGTGCGGCGTTTAACAACGAATTTGGTCGTCCTAATATTTGCGGTTATTTCCGGACCTTTGAAGAGAATTTTGACGGCGAGCGTCGCGGTTACCACAAACCCATTATGTTGGCCGGTGGTTACGGCAACATCAAAGGCGAACATGTGGATCAGGAAGAGTTTGGTGCAGGCGCCAAACTTGTGGCCCTGGGTGGTCCGGCCATGTTGATTGGGCTGGGTGGCGGTGCTGCGTCCTCCATGACCTCAGGTTCATCCTCTGAAGATCTGGATTTTGCCTCGGTGCAGCGTCAGAACCCTGAGATTGAGCGTCGCTGTCAGGAAGTAATCGACCAGTGCTGGCAATTGGGTGAGCAAAACCCCATTGCCTTTATTCACGATGTCGGTGCCGGTGGTTTCTCCAATGCCTTCCCTGAGCTGGCTAAAGATGGCGGCTGCGGCGCCAACTTCGAGCTGCGCAATATCAACAACGATGAGCCGGGCATGAGCCCCATGGAAATCTGGTGTAACGAGGCCCAGGAACGTTACGTTATGGCGATTATGCCAGACGATCTGGCGCGCTTTGAGGCCATCTGTGAGCGCGAGCGTTGCCCATACGCCGTAGTCGGTGAGTCGGTCAACGAGCAGCACATAGTGCTCAATGATAAGCACTTTGATACCAAACCGGTCGATATGCCCATGTCCGTGCTGTTCGGTAAGCCACCGAAGATGCATCGCACCGCTGAAACCCGCAATTATGAGACTCAAGCGTTTGATACGTCTGGTATCAATATTTACGAGGCCGCCGAACGGGTTATCCAGCACCCAACGGTCGCGAGCAAGAGCTTCCTGATCACCATTGGCGATCGCTCGGTAACCGGTCAGGTGGTGCGTGATCAGTTTGTGGGCCCCTGGCAGGTGCCTGTGGCCGATTGCGCGGTCACCACTCAGGCTTATGACACCTACGCCGGTGAGGCCATGAGTATGGGCGAGCGTACACCGTCAGCGCTGTTGGATGGCCCGGCTTCCGGTCGTATGGCCATCGGTGAAGCCGTAACCAATATTGCTGCCACCCGTATTGAGAAAATGTCCGACATTAAGCTGTCGGCCAACTGGATGTGTGCTGCCGGTTCTCCCGGTGAGGACGAAAAACTTTACCGCACCGTAGAAGCGGTGGGCATGGAGCTGTGTCCCGAGCTGGGCATTACCATCCCGGTGGGTAAAGATTCCATGTCCATGCGCACTGCGTGGAATGAAGACGGTGAAGACAAGGCGGTGACCGCACCTTTGTCACTGGTGATTACTGCCTTTGCACCGGTGACTGACGTTCGCAAAACCGTAACCCCACAGCTGCGTACCGATCTGGGTAATACCGATCTGTTGATGATCGATCTGGGTAATGGCAAGAACCGTTTGGGCGCTTCGATTCTGGCCCAGGTATACAACCAGATGGGCGATGAAGTGGCTGACGTTGACAGTGCTACTGAACTGAAAGGCTTCTTTAACGTTATTCAGGACAGCCTCGAAGCCGATCAGATTATCGCTTACCACGATCGTTCCGATGGCGGTCTGTTTGCCACCGTCGCCGAGATGGCGTTTGCCGGTCACTGTGGTGTGGATATCAATATCGATGAACTGGGCGCAGACCCGGTGGCCGCACTGTTTAATGAAGAATTGGGTGCGGTACTGCAGGTGCGTCGCGACGACACCGATGCGGTTATCAAGCGCTTTGCCAGTGCCGGTATTCGCGCTTCTAAGCTGGGATGGCTGAACACTCACGACAGCATTCGCATTGAATCCATGGGTGAGGTGATCTTTGAAGAAGGTCGTGCCATCTTACAAAGCCTGTGGAGTGAAACCAGTTACCGCATGGCGGCGCTGCGTGACAATGCCGAGTGTGCCAAGGAAGAATTCGATCAAATTACTCAGGTGAATCCTGGCCTGGGTGTCAATCTGAGCTTTGATGTTAACGAAGATGTCGCGGCACCCTACATTAATAAGGGCGCGCGTCCGGCCATTGCCGTGCTGCGCGAGCAGGGCGTTAATGGCCATGTGGAAATGGCCGCGGCCTTTGACCGCGCCGGTTTCGATGCGGTTGATGTGCATATGAGCGATATTCTGGCGGGCCGCGTCAATCTTAATGACACTAAAGGTAGCGCCCGCGGCGGGTTTAAAGGACTGGTCGCCTGTGGCGGCTTCTCCTACGGAGACGTATTGGGTGCCGGCGAGGGCTGGGCCAAGACGGTTCTGTTTAACCCGAAAGTCCGCGACCAGTTCCAGTCGTTCTTCCACCGCAACGACACCTTCAGTCTGGGTGTATGTAACGGCTGCCAGATGATGTCCAACCTGAAAGGATTGATCCCGGGTGCCGATCACTGGCCGCGCTTTGTTCGCAATGAATCCGAGCAGTTTGAAGCTCGCTTCAGCTTGGTAGGCATCGAAGAATCACCGTCAGTATTGTTCAAAGGTATGGCGGGTACTTATATGCCGGTAGCCGTGGCTCATGGTGAGGGTCGGGCGGAATTTGCCTCCGATGAGGCTCTGGATGATTGTCACCACAGCGGTTTGGTATCCATGCGCTATCTGGATAATCACAAGCAGCTGACAGAAACCTATCCGGCCAATCCCAATGGTTCGCCGCTGGGTATCACCAGTGTGACCTCCGAAGATGGTCGCGCCACCATTATGATGCCGCACCCCGAGCGTATCTTCCGCGCCGTGAACAATTCCTGGGCGCCGGATGAGTGGCAGGAAGACAGCGGTTGGATGCGTCTGTTCCGCAATGCCCGAGTGTTTGTGGATTGACAAGGCAACGCCTTGTCATCCTGAGGCGCGAAGCGGCGAAGGATCCCCCGTGTTTTTAAGGCTTTGGCAGAGATCCCTCGGCGCCGTGCTTCTCGGGATGACAGTTAATTATTATCTATCAATATAATTTGGAACTATTTATGTCTAATTTTGATTCTGTAGAACAGCAAGCCAGTTACGGCATCGGCCGTCAGATGGGCGAGCAATTTGCCAACGAACCTTTCGGTGGTTTTGACAAGGACGCCGCTCTGGCCGGTTTTACCGATGCCCTGCAAGGTGTGGCTCCTCAAGTTGAGCCAGCAGCCATCAACGCTGCATTCCAGGAAATTCAGGGTCGTCTGCAAGCCGAGCAGGCTGAGAAAGCCAAGACTCTGAGTGCCGAAGGCGAGAAGTTCCTGGAAGAAAACGCCAAGAAAGACGGAGTGACGGTTCTGGCTTCTGGCCTGCAGTACGAAATCATCACCGAAGGTTCCGGTGAAAAGCCTGTGGCAACTTCCACTGTTCGTACCCACTACCACGGTACCCTGATTGATGGCACGGTGTTCGACAGCTCCTACGACCGTGGTCAACCAGCCGAATTCCCGGTTAACGGTGTGATTGCCGGTTGGACTGAAGCCCTGCAATTGATGCCTGTGGGTTCCAAGTGGCGTCTGACCATTCCCTACAACCTGGCTTACGGTGAGCAGGGTGCTGGTGGTGCGATTGGCCCTTATTCGACGCTGGTTTTTGACGTTGAGCTGTTGGACATTCTGTAATTAAAACAATTCGGACAGGAGTTTTCTTATGCTGAAGATTGATAATACCGCACTGGTCATTGTCGATGTGCAGGGCAAACTTGCCCAGATGATGTCGGATAAGGAAACCCTGTTTGCCAACCTTGAAAGAATGGTCAAGGGGGCTCGGATTCTGGGCCTCCCGATTGTCTGGGCCGAGCAGAATCCCACCAAATTGGGTGCAACCATAACTGAAGTCTCGCAACATCTTGCCGATATCAAACCTGTCAGCAAAATGAGTTTCAGTTGTGCCGGTTGTGAAGACTTCAATCAGGCTCTGCAAGACACCCAATGCAATCAGGTTCTGGTGGTGGGTATTGAGGCGCATATCTGTGTTTATCAAACGGCAACGGGTCTGGTTGATGCGGGTTATGACGTTGAGGTGGTTACCGATGCGGTGTCCTCGCGGTTTGCTCACAATAAAGACGTCGGTCTGAAGAAAATGAAGTCTCGGGGCGTTGCTTTAACCAGTACGGAAATGGCACTGTTTGAATTGATGGAAACAGCAGAGCATCCCGACTTCCGGGCCATTCAACAAGTGGTTAAGTAGAGCCGGTAATGACAACCAACCTGTTTGTTTATGGATTATTGCAACACCCAGAGGTACTGAAACCGTTGATCGGTTACGTGCCAAAGCAATCACCCGCACGACTGTATGGTCATATTCGACGCACCATGGTGCATCCGGATTTTGAACCCTGTGCCGTAGCTGTTGTAGAAGAAGGTAAGTGGATAGACGGCGTGGTCCTGCACGATGTTACCCCACGGGCAACAGCTGAGATGGATGTTTTTGAATGTGTCCCTCAGGGGATTTATCAACGGGTTTCGGTAGTGGCTGAATTGCAGGGTGGTGAGCAACTGGCCAGTGACGTTTACCTGAAAGGACCGTCATTGTTAGCAGATAACTTGGGTGATTACTGGTGTCAGGATCACTTTAATCAGCAGCACATGGAGTATGTGTTGACTGAATTAATTCCAAAGTACGCAAAGTATTAATTTAAATGACCAAACCCGCAGTGTTCGTATCTCTCTATAGCCATTTCTGCTATGTTGGATTCTCTCTCTGCGTAATTTCACCGGATACCTGAATGTTAAACAGGAAGCCCTCTTTCTATTTGATCCTGATGTCGGCCATGACGCTGGTGATCGGTGTGTTTGCGGTATTTCTGATTCACAAAGCAGAAGGTTATTTACAAGACGATGCGCGCATTATTAATCAGGCCGGTTTGATTCGCGGCGGCATTCAGCGCATTACCAAAATCATCATGATCAATCCTGATCTGGTCAGTCAGAGTGAAATGGATAATATCGATGACCGACTGAATTATTTTCTCGATGTTGAAGATCAGTATGTTTACCGCAAGGAAGGGGCGCTGGATTACCGGGGTGTTGGTGAACTCAAATTAAAGTGGCGGCTACTGAAGGAAAGCCTGGAAGATTACAAGCAGGCTCCAACCATGGATAAGCAGCAATTGATCCTTCAGCAAAGTGAAGTGTGCTGGAGTACGGCTGTTGAATTGGTCCACTTGGTACAGAAGCATTCCGAGCATAAGGTAAGAAGCATTCGCCTGACCCTGTACCTGATGTTTTTTGCTGTAGCGACCATCGTGGTGCTGGTGATCGTTATTCTGATTTTTTATGTGACCAGAAAACTGGAGCAGGAAACCATCAGAGATCATCTGACCGGTGCGTACAATCGCCGGATGTACGACACGGTTATGGAAGAGGAGCTGGTGCGGTGTAACCGCTACAATGCCAGTCTGTCTCTGATTCTGATTGACCTGGATCACTTCAAACAGATCAACGATCAATATGGTCATAAAGCCGGTGATCAGGTGTTGATCGATTTCACCAAGTTAATGCAGTCTTCGCGACGCAAGACGGATCATTTTTATCGCCTAGGCGGTGAAGAATTTGCCATTATCTGTTCTGGCGCCGACCTGATTGCCGCTATTGGCCTGGCCGAAAAAATGTGCGGACAGGTGGCTAATAATAAATTTTCCATAGACGGTCAGGTCACTGCCAGTTTTGGTGTTGCTCAATACGTCAATGGTGACAGTGATGATGCCCTGTATCACCAGGCCGATCTGGCGCTTTATCAGGCCAAGCGCAGTGGTCGCAACCGGGTCGAAGTCTATGATCCCAAACTTGATGCTGAAAAACTCTAGGGGCCATGGGGAAGGATTATGCTCAAATGTTTAAGCATTCAAATGCAGCCTGATCTGGATGACAGTCACTCTGAACAGGAGGTGATTGATCGCGTTAAAACACTGGGGAGGTTTCCGGAAGTCGATCTGATTGAAGAGGATCAGCGCTTTGTGAATCTCAACTTTTTCACAGAAGAGTTGCCGGTGTTATGGCGAGAGTTACAACAGGGGTTGTTGCAGGATGACGAACTCGGCGCCTGGGTAAAAAAGGTTTCAATCATCGTCTGTGAAGGGGACAAGAGCTGGGATGATTACCTGCTCCTGTCACACCCGGATGCCAGCGAAAAACTGGACAGTCTTTAATACACCTCTGCTGCTGGCTGACTTGCCTATTTCTTTTTGACGGGGGCCGGGGCAAAACCGTCTCCCCAAATGGAGTTGCCCTTGTTTTCCGATGCAGGACTGCGGCGCTTACCTTTATTCTTCTGATCCCTGTGGCGCTGCTTGGGCGGCTTGGCTTTATCGGCGGGCTTATTGCCCGGTGCAGACTTTTTCTTGAGGGCGGCTTTCTTTTTAACCGGCTTTTTCGTGGGCTTGGCTTTGGCCGGCTTTTTAAATTTGGATTCAAGCCCCGGCAGTTTTCTCAGCTCAAATTCTTCGCCCACTTGTTTTTCGATCATGGTCAACAGATTCCACTCCCAGGGAGCGATCAGGGCAATGGATTTACCCTGCTCGCCAGAGCGGCCAGTTCGACCGGAGCGATGAATGTAGTCTTCGCTGTTGCGGGCCAGTTCAAAGTGAACCACCAGCTCAATGCCTTTGATATCGAGACCCCGGGCCGCCACGTCCGTGGCCACAAGAATATTGACGCGGCCGCGGCGCAGGCGGTTCATTTCATCGTTACGGGCGTCCTGATCCATGTCGCCATGAAGCACGCCTACGTTGTGGTCGAGGTATTTCAACCAGCCGGCCAGCTTGCTGGTTTGAGCCTTGGTGTTGGTGAAAATCAGGGCCTTGTGGAATTCTTCCACTTCCAGAATTTTTTGCAGCTGCTTGCGTTTGAATTTTTCGTCGTCAGCCAGAATTTTTTGCTGCTGGATATTTTCATTCAGCTGTCGTGGCCTTGCCAGGGTAATGGCCTGTGGTTCTTTCAGCAGATCGGTGATCACGTGTGCCGCTTTGCGGTTGTCCAGTGTGGCGGAAAACAGCAGAGTCTGGCGCTCTGGATTACAGGTTTTGGCAATGGTTTCAACGTCTTCGGCAAAGCCCATATCCAGCATGCGATCGGCTTCGTCCAGTACCAGTACTTCAAGATCGGCAAAGTCAGGGGAGCCGCGTTCGATGTGTTCGATCAGGCGTCCGGGGGTGGCGACAATGATTTCCGGGTTTTTGCGAAACACCGAGCGCTGGTATTTGAAATCGGCACCGCCGGTGATGGTGTCCACCTGCAGGCGGCTGAAACTGACCAGTTGTTTGCAGTGTTTGACGATCTGCCGTGCCAATTCTCTAGTCGGGGTAAGGATCAGGGCGCGGGTACCCGCCTTGGGGGCGTCCGTTGACATCAGTTTGTGCAGCGTCGGGATCAGGAAGGCAGCGGTTTTGCCACTGCCGGTCTCGGCGCTGACCAGCAGGTCCTTACCGGCCAGAGCGGGTTCTACCGTTACTTTTTGCACCTCGGTGGGCGTTTTAAAACCATTATGATCCAGTGCTTTCAGCAGTCGCTCGTGCAGTGGGTATTGGGAAAAGGTGGCTTCGCTCACGGTGGTGTCTCGCAGGGCTGATTTAAAAAGGCGGCAAGTTTACCAGTAGTTACCGATAAATGCTTTGTTGCAGTGTAGCTTGTCGCTAGAATAGCCCGCTGATTTATTGCTATGGAGCGGATTAACGTGGATGCCAACACCAGTACGATGACTGTCGTCGATGTAACAATGGAAAATGCCCAGCAGGTGCTGATTGAGGAGTCTCAGCAGCGACCGGTTGTTATCGATTTCTGGGCGGACTGGTGTGAACCTTGTAAAACCCTGATGCCGCTGCTGGAAAAACTGGCCAATGAGTACGCGGGTCAGTTTTTGCTGGCCAAGGTTAATGCCGATGAGCTGCAGGGGTTGGCCGGGCAGTTCGGGGTGCGCAGCCTGCCGACCGTTATGGTGATGAAGGACGGTCAGCCGGTGGATGGTTTTGCCGGCGCCAAGCCTGAAACCGAAATTCGTGAAATGCTGCAAAAGTATTTGCCCGCGCCTTGGCAGGGGTTGATTGATCAGGCCAATCAATTGATGCAAGATGACAATTTCAAGGATGCCTTGACCTTGCTGCGTCAGGCTTACAATGATTCGGGTGAGCAGCCGTCCATTGGCATAGGTCTGGCTCAGGTGTTCTTGCATTTGAATCGCTGCGACGAAGCAGAGGCGATTCTGCAAACGATCCCCATGGCCGATCAGTATGGCGATTATGAGCAAGCCATGGCTCAATTGCAGTTAAAGCGGGAGGCTTCCCAGTCGCCCGAGTTAACGGCTCTGGAAGAAAAGCATCGCGCCAATCCAGACGATCTGGCTGTGGCTCACCAATTGGCCGTGCAATACAGCCAGTGCGATAAAATGGAGCAGTCGTTGGAATTGTTGTTGGCGATTCTGCGCAAGGATTTGAATTTTGAAGAGGGTGGGGCGAAGAAGACCTACACTGAGGTTTTGGCAACCCTGGGTAAGGGCGATCCGCTGGCCATCCGTTATCAGCGAAAGCTGTTTACGTTGTTGTATTAACCGCTGAGTGTTGTCTGCATAAAAAAAGGGCTGCCATGGCAGCCCTTTTTTATTGTGCAAATCTGTTAGCCGGGATCAGATCTCGGCTGCCAGACGGGTACCCTGATCAATGGCGCGCTTGGCGTCCAGCTCGGCTGCAACATCGGCTCCACCAATCAGGTGATGGGGCTTGTTCAGGCCGTCAACCAGTTCTCGCAGCGGCTCCTGACCGGCGCAGAGAATGACGTTATCGACATGAAGAGTGGTGCTCTCGCCGTTAACGGTAATGTGCAGGCCTTCGTCATCGATCTTGTCGTAGCTGCAGCCTGGAATCATTTTGATGCCTTTGTTGATCAGGCCGGTGCGGTGGATCCAACCGGTGGTTTTACCCAGGCCGCCACCAACTTTGGATTGCTTGCGCTGCAGCAGGTAGATTTCACGGGCAGGGGCTTTCACCTGAGCTTCAACGCCTTCGATACCGCCACGGGCTTGCAGGCTCATGTCCACACCCCATTCCTTCATAAAGGCTTCGATATTCTGGCTGGTGGCTTCACCGGAGTGGGCGAGGTATTCGGATACGTCGAAACCAATACCGCCAGCACCGATTACGGCCACACTTTTACCCACGGGTTTCTTATCTTTCAATACATCCAGATAAGACAGAACCTTGTCGTGATCGACGCCTTCAATGTCCGGAGTACGAGGGCTGATACCAGTCGCAATGACGATTTCATCAAAGTCACTGGCGTTCAGTTGTTCTGCGGTCATTGGGCTGTTGAGCTCCAGCTTTACGCCGGTGCGATCGATTTCACCACCGAAGTAGCGCAGGGTCTCATAGAATTCTTCTTTGCCCGGCACCTGTTTGGCGATATTGAACTGACCACCGATTTCACTGGCGGCATCAAACAAAGTGACCTCGTGACCACGCTTGGCAGCCGAGGTGGCAAAGGCCAGACCTGCAGGACCTGCACCGATCACCGCCAGTTTTTTACTGTTGCTGGTGGGGATCAGGTTCAGCTCAGTTTCGTGACAGGCGCGAGGGTTCACCAGGCAGCTGGTCATGATGCCGCTGAATACATGATCCAGACAGGCCTGGTTACAGCCGATGCAGGTATTGATCTCATCGCTCTTGCCTTCGGCAGCTTTATTAACAAACTCGGGATCAGCCAGGAAAGGGCGGGCCATGGATACCATGTCGGCGTCGCCACGCTGCAGAACTTCTTCGGCCACTTCGGGGGTGTTGATGCGGTTGGAGGTTACCAGCGGGATGCTCAATTCTTCTTTGAAGCGCGCGGTAACCCAGGTAAAGGCGGCGCGTGGCACTTTGGTGGCGATGGTCGGAATACGAGCTTCGTGCCAGCCAATGCCGGTGTTGATGATGGTGGCGCCGGCTTTATCAATGGCTTTACCCAGTTGTACGATTTCTTCGTAGGTGCTGCCGCCTTCAACCAGATCCAGCATGGACAGGCGGTAGATAATAATGAAGTTTTCGCCGACGGCTTCACGGACGCGACGAACCACTTCTACAGGTAAGCGCATGCGGTTTTCATAGGTGCCACCCCAGTCATCGTCTCGCTTGTTGGTACGTTGAGCCAGAAACTGGTTGAGGAAGTAACCTTCGGAACCCATGATCTCTACGCCATCATAGTTGGCTTTCTGGGCCAGAACACAGATGTTTACAAAGTCGACAATCTGCTGCTCGATTTCTTCTTCGGTGGCTGCTGACGGCTTGAACGGGTTGATGGGGGCCTGCACGGCAGAAGGGGCGATGGGGTTTTCGTTGAACGCGTAGCGGCCGGTGTGCAGAATCTGCATACAGATCTTGCCGCCTTCTTTGTGAACGGCGTCGGTAATGACCTTATGTTCTTCAGCGTGTTCATCGGTATTGAACTTGGTCAGGTGCTCGTGGGTGCCACCGCGGGCGTTGGGGCCGAAGCCACCGGTCACGATCAAGCCCACACCACCGCGGGCGCGTTCGCCAAAAAAGGCGGCCATACGCTCGGCGCCATTGGGGGCTTCTTCAAGACCGGTGTGCATGGAGCCCATAAGGACGCGGTTGCGCAGGGTGGTGAAGCCCAGATCCAGGGGCTCCATCATTTTAGGAAAATTGGCGTTGGACATGATCTGTCTCCTGATAGCTTTTTTTGTATCTTTAATAGTTATTAATTGGTCTTAGCTTTTGGGTAAAAAGCCGGCTTTTTGTAATTCGGCAGTCATCTTTTCAAAGATTAGCTGCAGGGTGTTTAAGGGGCGAATCAATACCTCAAAGTGCACGATCTTGCCTTCATCGTTGAGACGAATCAGGTCGATACCTTTAAGGTTGTTGCCTTCGACTTTTGCCGAGAATTCAAGGGCCACACTATCGCCATCCTGGAATTCACGGTGGTATTCAAAATCTTCAAAAATCTGAATGATCATTTGCAAAATGTAATGGGCGATCTCTTTACCCTGCTTGGGCTTCCATAGGGTAGGTGAGTGGAATTCCACGTCATCGGCCAGTAGTTCAGAGAGGGTTTCCATATCCCGCTCGAAAACCACTTTGTGCCATTGTTCCAGAAATGTTGGAGTGTCCATTTATTTCTCCTTGCTGGAGGTAAACAGGGTTTCCAGTTCCACCACAGGTGGAATCTCCTGGAAGTTGGGTGCACGCTTTTCTGCCTTGGCGGCAAAACTCTCAAACATATCGTTCTGGGGCTGGTACATACCGCTCTGCCAGGTGGCCATATAACTGAGGCTGTCAGCCACACTGTGATCGCGACTGTAATTGAGCATAGCTTTGCAACCGGTAATCGCCATGGGCGAGTTAGTTGCAATCTGCTGGGCCACGCCCATGACGTAATCCAGCATGGCTTCCTGAGTATCGAATACCTTGTTAACCAGACCGGCTTCCAGTGCTTCGTCGGCCATAAAACGGCGGCCGGTGAAGGCCAGTTCACGCACAATACCCTGTGGGATCAATTTCGGCAGGCGTTGCAGGGTGCCCACGTCGGCAGTCATACCCAGCTTGCTCTCTTCAATAGAGAAGAAGGCGTCTTTGGTGCAGTAGCGGCTGTCGGCGGCACAAATCATATCCAGACCGGCGCCAATGCAACCGCCCTGAGTGGCCACCAGAACCGGTACGCGGGATTCTTCCAGTTCGTTAAAACATTGTTGCAGCTGCAAAACCAGACGGCGCAGATTTTCATGTTTGCGGGCCAGTTCAAAATCCACATCAATGACACCGCTGGTGAAAACCGCTAAATCCATCCCTGCGCAAAAATGTTTACCAGTAGAGGACAGGACAATGACCCTTGCCTGTGCTTCGTCACTGATGGTTTTCACGGCCTTCGGGAGTTCGACCCATAGCGCCGGGGTGAAGGTGTTGTATGTGTCCGGCTGGTTCAGGCGAATATGAGCGATTTTGTTCTCTATGGTGACTTCCAGAGATTGGTAATCCGTCATGTTGATCGAGCTCCCGTTGCTTTCCATTTTGAGTTTAACTAGACAGTGTCAAGTTTGTTGGATCCGAATCTAACCTTGTATTTTGACGGTGTCAAGATGGTCTGATAAATTGCCAATCATGAATATAGAAAACAACAAAACCAAAAAAAGCTCCTATCATCACGGTGACCTGCGCCAGCAACTGCTGAATGAAGCGGTTCTGTTGATTCGCGAGGAGGGGCTGGCTGGATTATCAATGCGCAAGCTTGCGATCAATGCCGGGGTGTCCAGAACGGCGGCCTATCATCACTTCAAAGATAAGGATGATTTGTTGAGCGCCATAGCCGCGGAGGGATTTGAGCGCTTTCAAAAGTTGCACCGCGATGCCGTAGACAGGGGGTTGGATCTGGCTTCACGCGAAGGGGCCATGGAGTTCAATCGAGCCTATGTGAAATTCGCCACCGAGAACCCTGAATACTACGATCTGATGTTTGGTGGACAGATCTGGAAGTCAGCCAGTTTGACCGAGTCATTAAAGAAGGTGTCGTTTGCGACCTTCAGGGATTCGGTGGTTATGGTTAAAGAGTTACAGGACAGAGGGGCTATTCGCAGTGATTTGGATCCGTTGCGATTTGCTCAGGTGCGTTGGAGTACCATGCATGGGATGAGCCGCTTGATGATCGACGGGATCTATATTGACTCTTCGGCGGTGGACGCCATGTGTGAAACCGCTGTGGATATGATGCTGGCTTACATTCATTAAATATTAAGAAATCGAGAGCAGTCGTTATCTTGATTGAGATCAATACCCTTTTTATTGCTGAGGGTAATCTAACCCCATATAGAATTATGCAAACGGGGTATTAAAAATGTATATCGATCAGTACGTTATTTCCGGTCTTATCATTATTGCTGCAACCTGTGCTGCAACCGGAGCCATCGCCTATTACGGTTGGAAGCACATCAAGCAGGATATGAAAGAGCACCCAGGAGAGTAAGTTATTATTCTCTGCCTTTAAAGATTTCACATCGCATTGGCCCTAAGTCGAAAGACCTAGGGCCTTTTTTATGCCCAGGGATGGGCTGTATCCTGGAAATGCAGGAGCAATTTTCAGGATTGGTGGGGTTAAGACTAAGTAAATTTTGGGGCACTAGACATACTGGGCAGATTTTTGCTCCTGTAAAATCTGCATGCACTACATTCATGTAGATATCGGCGTCCTGCAGAATAGCACCTGAATAAGAGTTTACCCTGATCGTTTCAGTTCCTAATTTGTCACGCTCCCATCGATGTCCGGAGCAGGGCCTCTTATGCATTGCAATTTAACGCTAATACTTCTTAATTTACGTTACTAAACAACCAGTTAGGCCGGTTTTTCAGCGTATTGCCACGCTTAAATACAGTTTTTCAGATTTATGAAGAAATGTGTTGACGCTAAAAAATTTATCATTAATATACGCATCCACTGACAGCGCGGGTGGTTAGCTCAGCTGGGAGAGCATCGCCCTTACAAGGCGAGGGTCGGGGGTTCGATCCCCTCACCACCCACCAATTTTCTAAGCGTGATATAGAAATTTGGCTGTGCGTCAGAATGCGGACCGGTAGTTCAGTTGGTTAGAATACCGGCCTGTCACGCCGGGGGTCGCGGGTTCGAGTCCCGTCCGGTCCGCCACTATTTCAAAAGGCTGCTCGTTGAGCGGCCTTTTTTATTCGGGTCACTGGCCTGATTACAATGTGTTCCGATTGCAAAAAAACGGACCGGTAGTTCAGTTGGTTAGAATACCGGCCTGTCACGCCGGGGGTCGCGG